>CAJTMJ010000001.1 GCA_910577335.1 uncultured Duncaniella sp.
ACGAGGGGGTCAATTTTTTTCCGCCGACAGGGGTCAATCTGCACCGACTTTTCCAGCGGCCTTGATTGGCGTTTTGATTCCAATCATCGACCTTGGAAAATATATTTACACCTTTTCTTATAATCTGGCGATTCCACGTGTATTCCAGCTCCACGAGGTAGAGCTTGTCTTTATCTACCTTGCCTCGGATTCGGAGGCGGTAGCGTCCCAAAGGGTATAGTCTTTTTGGTCGTCCCATAGAGAGGAGGATTTAGGAGGATAAAAATTGCTATTTTGTGTAATACTCACAAAGGTATGCAAAGGTACAAAATTTTGGCCAAACAAACTAACGTTTTTGGGACTTTTGACGTAATTTAGCCAAACAAATTCGTCAAAATATGGTCAAAAAATGACAATGGCCAAACAAACTCAAAAGTTGTTTAGCCATTGATTATAAGGTATTTATGAAAGAAATTTCTTTCAATATTCTTCTTCGTTGAAGAAGAAGTCTTCTTTTGAGGGATAGTCGGGCCAGATGTCTTCGATGCATTCGTAGGTTTCGCCTTCGTCTTCCATTTCCTGAAGGTTCTCTATGACCTCCATTGGTGCGCCTGAACGCATCGCATAGTCTATAAGTTCATCCTTGGTGGCGGGCCAGGGGGCATCTTCGAGTTTTGACGCCAGTTCCAATGTCCAATACATGATATATTATTTTTTTAGTTTTATACGTCTGAAAAATTTCGCGCAAAGGTAATTATTTTATAGTTATATACAATCGAAATCTAATAATGATATGTTAAATCTTCTTAACTGTTAATAATGGTTAACCACATTGCATTTTTGTAACTATTCTGTTCATAAGTTGTAACGAATTTGTAACTTTGTGGCATATTAACACAGTAAGTAGCTATTCTTATGAATTATACAAGTGTGGCGGGCATAATCCTGCTTGCTGCCGGCTTGTTGGCGTGGAGCTGCAAACAGTCTGCTTCCGGCAATTCCGACACGAATATGAAAGAGTCTAATATCATCGCTCCGGCTGCAAAGTTCAACGGTGACACTGCATATTCATATATAAAAAACCAACTCGCCTTCGGACCGAGGGTGCCTGGAAGCGAGGGCAACCGCCTTTGCCGGGACTTCATTGTGAACACTTTGAAACGTCACGGCGCCTCTAACGTTTCCGTACAGGAAGGGGAGGTGGTCACTTTCACTAAGGAGAAACTCCCTATCGCCAATATCATGGCTTCATATTCGCCTGAGGTCAAGGATAGAGTCATCCTTGTCGCCCACTATGACACACGCCCGTGGGCTGACAGCGACGAGCGTGAGGAAAACCGTCTCAAACCCATCCCCGGGGCTAACGACGGCGCCAGCGGTGTGGCTGTCCTCTTGGAGATAGCGCGCCAGCTCAACACCACCAAACCGCATATCGGCGTTGACCTTCTGTTTGTCGATGCCGAAGATTACGGTCAGTCCTCCGGTTTCTTTAATCAGGATGACTCATGGTGTCTCGGTACCCAGTATTGGGTTAAAAACATGCCTTACGCATCTGATTCATTGCCCCGCTATGGAATACTCCTTGACATGGTGGGCGGCATGGACGCCAAATTTCATCGTGAATACTTCTCCGACCGTTATGCCTCACGCATAGTTGACAAGGTGTGGTCTATCGCAAGCCGCTCCGGTTATGGCGAGCAATTCGTCAACAAGACAGGCGGATCGGTGGTTGACGACCATATCTTCCTCAGCGAAGCCGGAATCCCCACCATAGATATCATCGAGTCTAAAAACGATGTCACAGGCACATTCCCCCAAACATGGCACACTATGGACGACGACCTGAAAAACATAGACAAGACATCGCTCTCGGCTGCCGGGCAGACTGTGCTTAACACCATATACAGCGAGATACGCTGCGAGAAATAAAACGGCAGGTTACATAGTTTCAAAATTGCTACTCAGCGGAATTTTTTGTACTTTTGTGGAATAATTTCACAAACCGATAATTTATTCCGTACGATGGCTGACTTCCAATATATCCACGTAGCGCTACGAGGTGAACTCCAAGGTGCCACACGCACCATTTACTCATATCCGACAACCCCTGCCGACGATAATGTTAATCCCGATTGGGACTCTATGACCGTGGAGCCGGGCGCTGCTATTAAACGTTTTCTTAACGCTACAGACTGCTACATCATGCAGTCTGCCCCCCAAGACCATTATTTTTCATTCATAACACGCGACTCCCTACGCCCTGAGCGGGGGTATGTGATGATCTCGCTCCTTATTGACAACGGCTGCGCCCTCACAGGCCGTCAGTTGATCGCTGTGTTCAATTCGCTTAAACGTTCATTCCTTGAGGACGATAACCTCACTGACGAGGCTGTTGACACGGCGCTCCATCAGGCATCGATCCCTATTGAGCCCGTGCGTCTCGAATCATGGCTCTACCGCCAGCCTGACCCCGAAACCCAGATAGAGGAAGCTGCTTACCGCACATATATATCCGTACAGGAGCTTGAGTCTATTTTCTCATTCCCGGCTCAGCCCGAATATCGTCCCTACAGATGCTTGATAGTGGTGTCGGCTGCAAGCTCTTTGCGTCCGGGCGTGAAAATGCCACGTATCACCACTCAGGTTCGCAAGCTCTACACTGTGGTGTGCCCCGAAGGTGCCACATCCTCGGCTTCGCAGGTCTACGATGGCGATCGTCTCACCATAACTTACTCAAAGGATGGATTCAACAGCCATTCCGAGACTGTCGTGGCGGGCGCTCCGTCTGCATATATCAAAAATGACGGCTCCACCCTTTTGGTGCGCACATCGGCTCAGACAGGGATACGCTTCATACGCAAAGTAGGGTTGAAAGTCACATCTGCCAAAGGCTCCGACATCAACGGATTCACTGTCTCAGTCAATGGTCGTTCCATCAACACCATGGACCCCTTTATCGAATTTACCGAGCGTGATCTCACCCCCGGCGAGGAGATAGAAATACAGGTGGCATCCAATAACTACAATCCGCTTAAAGTCAAGAAACCCACCGAGGAACTTCTCGCTACCGAGCATCTTGACCTCGTGCTTCAGCCCGTGGAGCAGGGTATAACTCTACGCCTTGATTTTGGCGACGGACGAGTGTTTGAAGAGCAGATTTCAATCGAAAAGAATACTCCGGAGTACAACCGCTTGCACTCGGGCAATTTCCATGGCTTCCGTGCTCATCGCCTTGTCACTCAGGACGACAGCGAGGTCTATAACGTGGATGTCCGCATCACTTCACGCCCTGTAGCCCCTAATTTCGAGACATCAGCAGCTCACGATGAGAGCCCCTCAGCCACACATCAGGCTCCAGTCTTCGAAAAGGTTACTGAGGAGGAGAAGGAGCCGGTTAAGATCACTGACCCAATCCCCGGAGCTGACACCGCCGACCTCGACGATTTCCCCGCTCCGCTCCCTTGGTATCGCAAGAGCTGGCTGTGGGTCATTGTCGCCCTTCTCCTTATGGCTATAGGCACAGTGCTTTATTACATAGATTTTTCCGGCAATTCTACCGACATCTCATCCGGCCCCGATATTTCCGGTGTCGAATCTGTGCAGTCTGAGTCAGATGCCACAGCCGACACACCTTCAGCTCCCCCCACACCCGAAGAACAGGCTGATATCGACTATCTCAACTCCAATCCCGTCTGGGAGGTAGCTCGCTTGCAATCACCTATGGCTAAAAGCCTTATAGATGCTATAAATGCCGGTGACATCGACGCCATAGTGAGCAATCCTTACTTTGCGGTGACCGGGCGTTGCACAAACAATAAGGCAAACCAGATTGCCGACCTCGTTTGGCGTGCCAAGAGTTCCTA
Organism: uncultured Duncaniella sp.; assembly: GCA_910577335.1. Classification (GTDB taxonomy): domain Bacteria; phylum Bacteroidota; class Bacteroidia; order Bacteroidales; family Muribaculaceae; genus Duncaniella. The sequence goes on from CAJTMJ010000001.1 coordinate 3,843, forward strand.
TAACGAAAGCTCCAACAAACGAATTCTTCGTGCGGCTGTCAAGAACGGTTCCATAACCCTGCACGCTCTTGCCGACGACCTCGCCAAGCGCCGCCCCGCCGAGAAAGAGAACCAGTCCCCCCGTCCGGTACATAAATAATTAAGTATAGCTATAATAAATATAGCTGTGTCCCTGCAGTTATATGAAAGCCATATTTTGAAGCAGCTTCAAAATATGGCTTTTGTTATTGGGAGGAAAAATGCCTTTGCAAATTGTCTATCATTCAGTCATTTTCAGATACTTACCGTTAAATTTTAACGAAACGAGCTGATTTAACGTCCTTTTGGATAAAATATGTTAAAACTTGTTATTAATGGTGGCAAATTAAAAATTATATTTATAATTTTGCATTTGAAACTCCAAATTGCAATAGTGGCAAAACTACCGTACAGATAGTAACCATAGTTAAATTGAAAAACTTTATATAGTAACAAAATATAGTAACGCACTTCTTGATATTATGATAAAATCGCAAATCTTGTATTGTGGGCATGTGCCGTTGTGCCATGCGTACGGTCGGTGATTCTACCCCGGTAACGGTAGCTTTTCTCCGATCGCTGCGTCATATCTTTATCTAAGAAGAGCAAAACAAGTAGCTTGATTCTGACCGGCTTAACCCCCGGTTCCTAATTACGACGAAATTATTATATTGATGATACGGAAATTAATCTTTTGCGTGGCACTGATGCTGTCGGCAGCAGTTTGCCAGCAGGCTGCGGCTCAGGAAGCCGCTGTCAAGACCAATCTTGGCGCCGATGCTCTGCTCAACGTCAACCTTGGTGCCGAGTTCGGGCTTGCTCCCAAGTGGACTCTCGACCTGACCGGCGAATTCAACGGCTGGAAGATGTCGCACGACCGCCGCTGGAAGCATTGGTATGTCATGCCCGAAGCCCGCTATTGGTTCTGTCAGAAGTTCGGCGAGAGCTTCATCGGCTTCCACACCATGGGCGGACAATACAACATAGGAGGTTTCGACGGCAAACTCAATTTCCTCGGCACTGACGCCCGCAAGCTCAAGGACTCCCGCTACCAAGGCTGGTATGTGGGTGCCGGCGTGTCATACGGCTACGCTTGGATGCTCTCGCGCCACTGGAACCTTGAGGCTGAGCTTGGCATAGGCTACTCCTATACCCGTTTTGACCGATACCCGTGCGCCGAGTGCGGCACAAAGCTTGAAAGCAACCGCTCACACAACTACTGGGGTATAACCAAAGCCGCCATCAATATAGTATATGTATTCTAAACCTTAACCCGAAACAAACCAAACGTATGAAAAAAGCATTGACACTTTCCCTGTTGCTCTCGGTCATCGTGCCGGTAGCCAATGCCATTGACCCGGTTTCGGTGCCTGAGGTCAGCGGCGCTTCCGTCACACGTGAGGGCAACTTCCTCCATGTCAAGATGGATATACCTCTACAGTCCATGCCCGTGCGCAGCAACGCCGCAGCTTTCCTTACCCCTTGCCTTACTAACGGCGACGAGGAACTCGAACTGTCAAACCTTGCCCTTTACGGCAAAAAACGCCATATATACCACCAGCGCACATCGGCTCACCCCATCGAACCGGCTGCCGACAAGGAAATGCGCGTAGCCGACGCCCCCGCCACCTACCCCTACTCGGTGATGGTGCCTTGGCAGGACTGGATGAACGGTGCCACACTCTCGCTCCAGCGCACCGACTACGGCTGCTGCGCTAACATCGAAGGTGAAGGTCGCCGTGACCTCACACAGTTCCTCCTTCCCGAGCCGCCCAAGCCGTTCGAACCGATGTTCCAATACGTTCGCCCCGTGGCTGAAACCGTCAAGAGCCGTTCGGTTACCGGTCGCGCATTTATCGACTTCCCTGTCAACCGCACCGAGATATTCCCCGACTACCGTGGTAACACCGTGGAACTCGCAAAGATACGTGCCACAATCGACAGCGTTGCCACCGACAACGATATCACCGTGCGCACACTCTCCATCAAGGGTTTCGCCTCACCCGAAGGCTCCTACTCTAACAACGTGCGCCTTGCAAAGGGCCGTACCGAATCGCTCAAGCTCTACGTGCAGAAGCTCTACAACTTCCCCGACCGTATCATCCACACATCCTACGAGCCTGAGGACTGGGAAGGTCTGCGCAAATTCTTGGAGACAAGCGATATAGCCAACCGTGACGCTATCCTCGCCATAGCCAACAGCGACCTCGCCCCGGACCCCCGCGACAACAAGATAAAGACCACATATCCGCAGCAATACGCATGGCTTCTCGCCAACGTATACCCGGCGCTACGCCACTCCGACTACACTATCGACTTCGACATACGTAGTTTCACCGACGTGGAAGAGATCAAACGCCTTGTCAAGACACAGCCGCAGAAGCTGAGCCTCAACGAGTTCTTCATGGCAGCCCAGACCTACGAGCCGGGCAGCGATGACTTCAACGAGCTCTTCGAGATAGCCGTGCGCATGTTCCCCGACAGTGAGGTAGCCAATCTTAATGCAGCCAACGCCGCCATGCAGCGCAAGGACTTCAAGGCTGCCGCCGCTTATCTCAAAAAAGCCGGCGACACCCCCGAAACCACCTACGCCGGCGGTATCCTTGCGGCACTCACCGGTGAAAACGAGCGAGCCTTGCAGCTCTTCCGTCAGGCAGCCCGTCTGAAAGTAGCCGATGCCCCTGCTGCGGTTGAGCAGATGGAGCGCATCATCGAAGCTTCGTCACGCTGAGCATACACGCAATAGTAATATATAGCCACGCTCCCTCTTCAACTCTCCTCTCCAACATCCCATTTTCCCCGCTCTCGGGCGTCTCAATAGTAACTCCGCTCTCCTCCCTACCTGATTACGACTATTAATTACGACGATTAAATAGTAACTTAATTTTTTCAGAATAGTAACTAATTAACAATTTAAAAATAGTAACATAAGTTATGAGACATTTTTCAAAATTAGCGGTAATGGCACTGGCTTGCAGCCTTTGGTCATGCTCCGACGATGCCCCGGTCTCAGATACCGGCAAGCAGGGCGGTGAAAATGACTTCTATGCCAAAATAACCCTTAAGCTTCCGACCGAAGGAGGCTCACGCTCACAAACCAAAGACCCCACTACGGGTAATGAACCGGCAGAGTCTACTGATGGCTATGAGTATGGTAAAGATCGTGAAAATAATGTAAGCAGCGTCACCGTTATCCTTGCTACAAGAGCAGGAAGCGAAGGTGCTTATACCTATACTCCTCTTACTTCTGCCAATGGAGTGCCACTTCAGGATAAAGCTGCTACTTCTCCCACATTTGTCATGCAGTTTGACGCTGCCAAGGTTAAAGAAGCTGTTACGAAAAATGAAACCTTGTACATGTTTGCATATTGTAACCAGACCCCCGGTACTGTTTCTTCTTTCCATGAGAAAGGCTCGATAGTTAATGGAGGTACCCCGTCTACTCCCATTTCAATTGCTCAGCCTGACAATTTTCTTATGACTAATGCCCAGATAGCGCAGGCAAATGCTATTGGCAACTGGGATTCTATGGTTGGAACCAACACAAGTTCTAATCCATTTAATCTTGGTACGGTTTCTGTTGAGCGTGTAGCTTGTCGTTTTGACTTCAAGGAAACTAAGACTGAGGGAATGGCTGACAATACATATCCTATATACGAACAACCGGCGTATGACGGCACCCCTGCTACAGGTCATTATGGCAATATCGAACTTCAGGTTATGGCTCTGTTCAATGAAGCGAAAGATTTTTACTATCTTCGCCACATATCTCCCACAGGTACAACTACAAATTGGAATATTTGCACAAAAGAGACTCCTGATAATTTTGTAGTAGGTCCTAACTGGGATGCTTTTAGTAGATATAATACAGCATGTTTAGGTGATCCTGAATATGCGTTACCTGCTACAACTGAAGCTCTTTTCCATTACCCCATAGCAACCGTAGTTAAGCAAGCCAATGAAAATAATCTCTGGACTGCACTTAACTCGTTGAAGGAAGATGACAATCATAATAGTACTACCAATACTCCATCTTGGGATCCGGATACTAAAGACGAGAATAAAGATTATCATATCTGGCGTTATGCTACTGAAAATACCATTCCCGGACCCGGCGCTCAGCCACAGCGTTTCGGTATCAGCACGGGTATAGTGTTCAGGGGCGAGCTTACTTCTGTTGATGGTGATGGTTTGGCTTCCACTCTTAAGAATGCTATGAAAGCTAAGGAAGATCTCTATGCTTATCGTGAATCAACCAAAGAGTCAAACAAATCAAATCTGACTACAATTTTCGGTTCTGCGATGGATTTATATAACTATTGTAAATCTCATGCCGGCACCGATCCTCGAAAGAATTTTGTTAAAGCTGTTTGGGCTGGTGTTTTCACTGTTACCGCCACTCCTGCTATTTCAATTACTACTACCACAAAGCCTTCTGAAGATCAGATAACTGAGCTTGATAATAAGCTCTTTGGTGAAGGAGTGACTGTTTCAGCAGTCGCAAAGGTTGACACCAAAACTAATGCTGACCTCAAGCCATATAAATTTATATGTTATGCTCCTACCATCGGTACTGACGGCGTAGCCCATTATTATTCATACTATTATTATGCTAACCGTCATAATTACAATGGTACCGAGATGGAGATGGGTCCGATGGAGTTTGCTACAGTGCGTAACAATATCTACAAGCTCAAAGTTGACATGGTGTCAGCTCTCGGTCTCCCCGAAGACACTCCCCCCGATCCTTGGACTCCCGACGAAAACCCGCAGGTTTACTTCAAGGTCAGCGTCAAGGTTCTTGACTGGGTTGTTCGCAAGAACTCTATCAAGTTCTAACGGCTCAAATCACTGAAGCTATATAAATCTATCCCTTTTATCAGGGATTGCAGTGCCCGGCAGTAGGGGGCGCAATATATTGCCCCCCTGCCGACGGGTAATGCAACACTCTCTTTTAATCCAAAATAATCCCTCTCCGGCTTATATCCAAATATGAATCTATCATCATTACTCCGGCATAAATGCAACGCATTCCGGTGGGCGCTCTCCTTGCTCGCCGTGGCGTTCTCATCCTGCGACTCCGCTATCTACGAAGACCTCGACCCATGTCCGCAGGGACTCGTGATACGTTTTGTCTACGACTACAACATGGAGTTTGCAAACGCATTTCCCTCGCAGGTTGACTGCCTGACAGTGCTGTTCTACGATTCAGATGGCAGATATGTAGCCACTCGCACTGTCGATGACCGTGCCCTGCTTTCAGATGAAAACTGGCGCATGACAGTCGATCTCCCCGCCGGCACTTACTCCATAGTGGCATACGGTGGAATGCACTGCGATAAAACCTCATTCGCTTTCGGCGTTACTCCCGCTGAAGGCTCCAACCTATCCGACCATACAGTGTCGCTCCGCCCCGGGCTGCTAACCTCGCCCGCCGGCACCCAGCTACATCATCTGTTCTACGGACGCCTTGAGACTTCCGTTGAAACCACCGACACACAGTATCGTGAAGTCACCGTGGAGATGATGAAAGACACCAACAACCTACGCATACTCCTTCAGAACCTCGACGGCACCCCCGTGGTCGATTCTGAATTCTCATACACGCTCACAGCCCAAAACACTTCGATGGCTTGGGACAACTCACTTCTCCCCACTGCCCCCGTCACCTACATGCCTTGGGCGCGCGGACAGGCTGAAGCCGGCACAGTGGATGGCACCAACCCCAACATCCTCGCCTTCGCCGAGTTCAGCTCCGGTCGCTTCGTGAACGGAGCTCCTCTCACCCTCACCATCACTTCAAACATCGACGGACACACAGTGCTCTCTATACCCCTCGTGCGCTATCTCCTCCTGCTTAAGAGTCAGGAATTCGCATCGATGGGCTCACAGGAATTCCTTGACCGTGAAAGCCGCTGGAACATGATATTCTTCCTCGACTCCGCTGACCGACACTGGATTAAAACCACAATAGTAATCAATGACTGGGTAGTCCGTATTAACGACCTCGAGTTATGAAAAATATATTGGAACGTTACCTGATATTTGTATTGGCTCTATTGCCGGTGCTCTCGGGATGTTCGGGCAATGAGCCTGAACCGTCCGAGCCTACGCCTGCGCCCGGCATTTTAGCCGACACATATCTAAAGCTTTCCATCGCCACGGCGGAGGCACCCACTCCCGCCTCATCCTATTCAAGAGCTGATACCCCTCAATATGAAGCCCCAGCCAACGATAACGAAAACGAAAAAATTCAGACCATGCGCTTCATCATTGTTGACGGCTCAGGGCATGTTGAGCACAACGTGCTCATCAATCAGACCAACAAGCCTGATGTGCTTGCCGAGACACCTTCCTACCGTGTCAGCCCCAACGACACCAAGAAAATCTATCTGATAGGCAATGAAGCCTCGCTCCCGGAGTCGGTCATAAAGCCGTTTCAGAACCTGAGTGCGCTCGACGTGTTCCCTTCAGGATGGGATGATGTGACTCTCTCACTCCCTGCGCCCGCCGGTGAAGGAGCTACTCAGGCTCCCTTATATTCTGCCAATCAGCCTATACCTATGACCGAGTTCCACGAGGTGGAGATAGGTGCCCCTAAAATTGACACTGACGGCAACAATGTCCCATACGAAGTTCCGCTCTTCGTGACCCGCACCGCTGTCAAATTCACCTTCAACCTCACTATCAAGGTAGATGACGCTACCGCAGCTCTTGTGGGAAAAATAGATGTGGGTGATCTGATTATTGACAAAATTGCCGATAAGGAGTATCTGTTCCCAAAAGCGACCACTTACGACCCTGCCAAAGCGCATGATCATGAGAATCGCACAGTCACTGCTTATACAGTGCCTTCCGACCTTAACAATATATCATTCCCGGTAAGTTGGAAACAGGGTGATGACATATTCCATTATACTTCGGGACCGGTATATCTCCCCGAAACAAAATACACTCCTGAGGGTGCGACTACCGATACGCCATACACCATATCTCTCCCCATTGACGATGCGGTGTTGACAGCTCCCTTACCGAATGTTCCAGCATTTTATTCACTTCCACGCAACACTCACGTGATAGTTGACATCACTGTGGAAGGTCCAATGATTGTATGTGAGGTCAGGTTGGTTCCATATACCGGAATTTATCTTTACCCGGATTTTGGAATTATACGTTAGTCAAAACCTGCTACCTCCACCAAATAATATGATCTAATATTTAATAAAATGACATCTATTCGCTCAATGTTAACAAGGCTCAATATATTTCTGCTACTGCTGTCAGCGCTGATGCTCACCGGATGCGTTGACGAGCGTTTCTATGTCGATGATCCCGGCGAGGGTGAAGCGACAATCTCTGCCGAAGTTGTGTTCAGTTCAGTGCTTAATCCGCTTGGCAGTCGGTCACGTGCCGAATGGCCCGATAGCTCTACAGTTTCACCTTTACCGGTTCCGGGACCTCCTGTGAAAGGCGATGTGATAAAGCAGATAAATTCTTTGTGCATTTTTATATATAGGGCAGATGGCGATAAATCGCTGTATAAGCGTATTCTTGTTTCAGACCCTAATGCGGATGGCGTTTTCAATTATACGGTAGAAGAAAACGGCAATACAGAGCATCCCGAAATCTCAAGCAATAGCAAGGGACATCAGGCAGAAACTGCCACTCCTAAGGCTTCATTTACCCTTAAAGGTATACCGTTTGGTAAATATTATTTCTATGCGGTTGCCAATATGGGCGATTTGAGTGAATATGATGACAAGGCTCTTAGCACTCCCGATAAGCTCAAAGATATAAAACTTACTTGGAACAGTGATAATATTGCCGCTAATAATCAGATGTTCGGATATTTCACCCTTGCCACCGAAAAATCGAGTACCGGTTTTAATGCTCCGCTTATCACTGTCGGTAAAGTGGCAATGCAGCTTCATGCTTGGGTTAAGCGAGCCGCTTCTAAAGTTACGGTAGCCATCGATGGTTCAGATCTTTATGATGGAGTGCAGGTGTTTATAGAGTCTATTCAAGTTCGTGATATATCCCGTTATTGCTGGCTCGGTAAAGAGCATGTAGCTTCGGCTCATTATCTTATTGACGGTCAAAAGAAAGTGCTGGGCACACAAGATGCTAAGGATGGTAGGGAGGTAAACAAGGAAAAGTCATATCCCGAAACCATCGATGATGCTCATACCGAAACTGCCGATGCTTACTTTTTCTATGAAAATATGCAGGGCACCGGGCAACTGAAATATCAGGTATGGCCCGATAGCGAACCCGGTGCAAGCTCGGATAAAAAAAAGCCCCAATATCCTGACGGAAACAATCCTAATGATGTCGGATATAAGGATCATGTGGTAGCGGGAACCTATATTGAAGTCACAGGTTATTATAGATCAAATAATACTACTGAGGGGGAAGGTCCCATCATTTACCGCTTCATGCTTGGTAAAGATACCGAGAAGGATTATAATGTGGAGCGCAACCACCACTATAAACTTACTCTTAAGTTGAAAGGATGGGGTAATGATTCCGATTGGCATATTGTATACGACCAAGAACCTGAAATCATAGGTCGTAACCCTTATTATATCTCGTACGTTTATGATGAGACAATGGGCTATCCTGTCAAGATTCTCGGAGGTAAGCTTCTTTCGCTTAAAGCCACAATACCGACAAAAGATGTGATTGATAATGACCAATATTTTAAGGATCATCCCGATGAATATGCTAAATTTAAAAATATAAATGAAGATAGCTGGCATCCGATGAATGTTAAGGAGAATGAAAAACCATATCCCTATTGGAATGCCGGTACCCCGGATAATCCGGGTCCTTGGAATGGTTTTTTATCTCTCAGAAAGACTACAAGAGCGGTTTTTGGTGCTGTTGGTGATGGATTTGGTTCAAATGAATCTATTACATATACTTATAACGAAAGTTACTACGATAATTTTAACCGTGGTGAACGTATCTATAATGTGTCAGAGGGTTTACACAAGGATGCTGCAAACGGCGATTATACCATAATTAATAATGGTGATGGTGAGTGGCTTGCCACAATCCCTCTCTATACTCGTGCCCGTGTCATGGTGGCACAGACAGGTTATACAGGTAATAATCCATACGTGGCTTATCGTCGAAGAGCAGGCATAAGGATAGAGGCTAAGGTGCTTCGAAATGACGGCACGGAAGAAACTGTGGTAAAATATATTGAAATCCAGCAGATGCGACGTATTGTCAATCCAAAAGGTATTTGGCGTAGTAAGGACTGCACAGATCCATTCCATGTGACAATGATGATAAAGGAGTCGGAAAATATAACCGAAGATTTTAAGCCGTTGTATTCTGATGGACCATGGTTGGCAGTGATACAATATGGGAAGAAAGATGGAGCTTGGTTTGACATTGAGCCTACACCCGGTGTGTCACAGAAAAATCCTGACGGATCTATTTCAGGTACAGGAGATCCTTTTGCCATGGAAAAGAATGAGGGATGTAAGATTGATTTTACATTCCGACCTAAGGGAACTACTACGGAACCTCGCGGTGGTATAATAAAGATTTATTACAACAACTATACTTGTGTTCACCGTATATTTGTGCGTCAAGGCTATGAGCCGGTTGCTTTCTACAACTCGAATGTTCAATGGCATAGCTCAAATCTACTTTCAGCCAGCAAGGAGGTTTCAGACCCGGTATTAGAGGGGTCATATTTCCGTCGTCATAACCTCCAAATGCCTATTGCTTCGTCAAATAATACTCATGAATTGTCCCCGTTTGATGGTAAGATACATGATGGTATGTCTCGTTCATTTACGATTGTTGATGGTACCCCTAAGACTTGGAAAGGTATTTCTATTAAAGATACAGGAAATGCAAGTAAGAATGTCCCCTACGGAGGAAATAGTCGTTGGACTAATGACGGTTATTTCACTCTCGAAAATGGAGACCCCAATAAAAAATATCGTATTGCATCAAAGGAGGATCTTAAGGATATAATGGATAACCCCAACACAATATATGGTTATGGTGTGCTTTATACTGATGGAACAGGTACAGAAGCTACTCCAACCAAAGTGGACGAGGTTTATGGATATGCGGCATCTCCAGGTAATACTGCCGGGAAAGGTATGAGAGGTGTATTTGTCTGTGATTCTCTTTCTGGAATGAATATATTTCTACCTATTGGTGGTAGTGGGTATGGACGATTTAAGCAGGAATCTCCTAATGCTGATGTATATAATAGATTACCTAAAGGAAATGGCGGAGTGATTCAGTATGCTAATCGATATGCGGAAATGCCTGAGACTGGTTCATCTGTAGGTGGAGGGAAGGCTGAAATTAATAATGGAAAAGGCTATGGGGTTGCGTATAAACCCATTTTCTGGGACTTGTTCAGACGTCCGGGTGCTTTATATTGGCTTCACGAGTATAAAGATGGAAGCTATATAAGTGACTGGAAGAGTGTGCCCGCATTGGATATAAACTATTATTCGTTTGATTTTGCATTGACTACTTTGTCTAATGTTGGATTGCAGTGGCCTGAAAGTGGGTGGGGAAGTCCGAATGACCCTTCCGGCACTGATGCCGTTCAGATACGCCTTGTGGAAGTTCCTGCGGATAAGAAATAACTTAACTTGATAATACGCCGGCAACCCGGTCTGATTCTTTTGTGGGTCAGACCGGGTTGCTTTATGTATTCGGGTTTGGGGTTATGGGCGGTTATTCGTTAATGGGGGTTATTCGGGTTGAGGGGGTTATTCGTAGTTGGTTTCTACCTCTATAAATGAGTCAACAGTCGGGGTTCCGAACTCAATCGAGCCCATTTCTTCATTAGAGCTGATGTTTATGTTATAGATATAGTGGCATCCCGGCTGCCATTCGGAGAATTTGCTTGTGGAGAGCGGGAATTTTAGCAATCCATCCCCAAATGTACTCCCTGAGACAACATTTTCGGGAGGAGTATTTTTGTTGGGCCAAATCTTTTCGCCGCTCTTACGGTCGTAGATCACGCACATCACCACAAGGTATGTGTCATTACCCGAACCGTTGCTGCGCCATGTGAGATGCTGAGGCATCACGAACAGACGTCCCCCCATCCCCGCTCCAAGAGGCTCAATAACTACCGGAGTGGGGTTAAGGATAATCATATCTGTGGTGTCCTGCGAGATGTGGAGTACGTAGGACTGCGGAGTGTTCTGATCCGCCCATTTTCCCACGTTTTCAGCTGAAAGGGTTCCCGCGGTCGAGGCTTTAGGGAACAGGAAATTGCCCTGAGTCATTATATTGGTCAACGCCACATTGGTGATCCTCACCACCAAGTCGGTGCTTGACGAGCGCATCTTCAATGTGATCTTCGACAGCGCATGGCGGAAGTTGAATATCACCTGAGCGTTAGCCTGACCGGCATATCCGTGGAGGTTGGGACTGACGGCATACACTATATCCTCGGTCGAGGGGTACAATGCGAATGCGTCGTAAGGCACGGGCGACAGCGGGCTCGACTCTCCCACCCACGAAGCCGGTGAGAAAGCGTAGAAGTCAACCTCTTCGTCAGCGGGCCAGTACTGCACTGGCGAATAGCCCCATGTGTTGGAAGCAGTCTTGCTAACCTTGACATTGTTCATGAACAGCTTGGGGCTGGTGGCAGTCCCGGTGTAGGCATACACATTGAATGTGGTTAGGTTGCTCGTGGTTATATCGGTGCCACGGGAGTATTCGGTGTTGGCTGCGAATCGTATCTCATTATCGGGGGTTCCCGCCGGTTGAGGCATCTCCTCGCTGTTGGAACACGAAATAAACGTGAATGTCGCCATTATAGGGACTATGGCGAGTATGAGATGATTTTTTTTCATAATGATTCAGTGTTTAGTTAAATCAGTGTTTAGTTAAAGAGGTGTGTTTAATTAAATAGTTGATTCGATGTCAATTTCAATGATGGTCCAGCCGTCAACACCTACGTCGATGTTGCCCACATCCTCTCCGGGATTGTCCGGGATGTCACCGGTCGGAATCTCGATACCATTGATTAAAATTATAACATTCTTCGATGGAATTGAGTTCATAACCTGCTCGGTAACATCAAAATCGTGGACGAACGACTTCCCGTCGATGCGTGTGACTATCACTTTGAGGGTGTAGCGTCGCGATGGGTCGGGACGGGGGGCGAATGCGTAAGCCGAGGCGTTGAAGGCGGCTCCGGCATGGTCGATGTCGAGCGGCAGTTTCAGAGCTACCGGTTTCCTGACCGGCTCCCCTGACGACAGTGTTATTCCGGATGACACGCCGTTGAGGTATGCGCCGGCGCTTTTCACATGCTCTATACCTTTCACCTCGTTAATAATGACGCTATAGAGAGTGGTCACAGAGTCGGGGTAGCACCTCACCATGCTTTTGTCGCAATCCTTCACATTGCCGTCATCAGTCAGGTAGCTTACGCCGCAGGGTGTCACCTCCAAGCGGCTGATATGCGCTCCATAGAGCATTCCGGTGGAGGTTATCACCGAGTCGGGGGTATTGTCGCGGGCTACGGCTGAGAGGGAATCGTAAGAATCGGTGTCGGTGAACCGGATGGCAGGGAGGTCATTGTTGAACGTAATCATGCGGTATTCCCCTGTGGGTATCTCTATGGGACCGCCATCCCTTCCGGCTATGTCGAATCTCCATATCTGCCCGTTCTTAGAGATGGGGAAGAAGTAGAGTGTCATCCCCTCGGGGTCGGCTGTCGGTGCCTTGTCCCATAAAAAGTTTATGGTCACTATCCGATCCTCCGCACCGGGACACACTATCTCCTTATGGCTGCATGAGCATAGCCACACAGCCGTAAGGAGCATAGTCATTAATATGTGCGGGTATCTCTGCTTCATAGTCCGCGGTTTGGATTGTTTTTATTACCCTTTCCGGGAAACCATACCAAGGTCACACCGACCCCGGTCGGTCCGAAGTAGCGGTGACGGGAACGATCGGTGCAGACATATTGCCCGCACTGGGGTTTGTATTTCACAAGTGTGCCGGATGAGTAGCCTATCTGTATATTCAGGTCGAGGTTCAGCCGACTGTTCAGGCGTAAGGAATAGCCGTAATTCACACCTATGCCATACGTGATGTGAGGCGACTGCCAACCCTTGCCTCCAAATTCAAAGTCATAATCGTGGAGCGAGCCGTAGACACCGATATGGTGCCCTGTCATGGCACGTTCACTGATTTTGTCGCCAAACCAGAGACGCATTTCCAGCTGTGCGCCTCTTATGCGCCAGTAGCGGTGCTCCGTGTCGCATCCCCACCATGCATATACACCCTCCAAGCTTACGGAATATCTCTCTTTGAACGAAATTTCAACCCCGACGTCGGGTGTGATTGCCAAATCGTGCAGCAGATTTGACTTTAAGGCTATCTCTATCCCCGGCGAGCTGTCACGGTCGGAGGTCCCGCACCAAGCGGTGGCTATGGTGGAGGAGAATATGAGTGAAAATACAATTTTTAATATGTCGGAATCGGTAATTTTCAATGTGTGACTGAGAGTTGAAACGTGGTCGATTATAATTCATAACAAGTGTTAATAATTTAAAGTTCGTAAGGGTATGTTTATTCATGTATGTAAGTGCGGTTTTTAGTTAAATTTCATTAAGGCTATTGCAAGTTCGCTATTATTGTTATAATTTTGCATTGAAAATAAATTTGTAATGAATACAAATCCGTAGGAAAATCAGCATGAAGAAATACAGTTACACCACTCAGGAATTACTCGACAAGCTTTCGGAGTATGGGGTGAAACCCTCGGCTCAGAGACTGTTGATACTGCGGTTCCTGATGGAAAACCGGATTCATCCCAATGTTGACGAGATATATCAGGCACTTCTGCCTGAGCAGCCTACACTTTCTCGCACTACTGTCTACAATACCCTTAAACTTCTCTCGGCAGCCGGAATAATCCGCTGCATAGATGTGGGCGGAAGCCATGGGGCGCGATGGGACTACTCGCATGACGATCATGCGCATTTTCTCTGCACCTGCTGCGGAAGTGTCACCGATGTGGAGTTTGGCGAATATGTCCCTGCCTTTCCGACACCTCCGGGAGGCTACACGGTTCAGAGTGCCGAGATAAATCTAAGGGGTATCTGCCCCGATTGCCATAAACAGATGGCATCCTGAAACCAAAAACTAAAAAAATATTTCGTATAACTATCTAAATCAATCAATTCAATTATGAAAAAGAAATTTATCTGCACCGTATGCGGTTATGTACACGAAGGTGACGAAGCTCCCGAATTCTGCCCCCTCTGCAAGGCTCCCCGTAGCAAGTTCAAAGAACTTGACGAATCAGCAGCTCTCGAATTTGTGACCGAGCATGTTATCGGTATCGCAAAGGACACTGACGATGAGATGAAGGCAGACCTTCGCGCTCACTTCGAAGGGGAATGCTCTGAAGTAGGTATGTATCTTGCCATGTCACGTCAGGCTGACCGTGAAGGCTATCCCGAAATCGCAGAGGCTTTCAAGCGTTACGCTATCGAAGAGGCTGAACACGCATCAAAATTTGCTGAACTTCTCGGTGAATGTGTATGGTCAACCAAGGAAAACCTTGAAAAGCGTATGGCTGCCGAGGCAGGTGCAAACGCTGACAAGATGCGCATAGCACGTCGTGCAAAGGAACTTAATCTCGACGCTATCCATGACACCGTTCATGAAATGGCTAAGGATGAAGCTCGCCACGGTCAGGGTTTCCAAGGTCTTTACAACCGCTACTTCAAGAAATAATATTCCCCGCTGAATAACCTGACTTATTTGTAATATAATAAGAGGGGCATGAGGACTGAAAAAATCCTCATGCCCTAATTTTTTTGTGTGGCGGGTATGTTAATTGCCTATTATCTGCTGCAGAATCTCCACGGCGTTCTCCACCGTGCCGATGTTGGCGAATGCGAACGAGCGTTTGCCGTTGCGCTCACGTATCTCCACCCGGCGGGGATTGGCGGTAAGGTAGTTGAGCATCTTGCCGAACATCTCCGACTGATAGTAGGCTTTGTTGCTCTCGTCCACAAAGTATGTGTACATCTTACCCTGTTTCAGCGATACTTTCTCTATGCCGAGACGGCGGGCGAGACGGCGCAGACGGGGGATGCGGAGCAGTTCGAGCGTCACTGAAGGCACTGCGCCGAAGCGGTCCTCTAACCGGCGGCGAAACTCCATGAGGTCAGTCTCACGTTCTATCCCGTCAAGCTCTTGGTAGAGAGAGATGCGCTCGCTCTCGGTCGGCACATAGTCGGCAGGGAGAAGCAGCTCCATGTCACTTTCTATCACGCAGTCAGCCACGAAGTCGGTTTCAGCTTCGTCAAGGCGGTCAGCCTTGTCTATGTCGGCAAACTCCTCGGTGCGCAGCTCTGTCACGGCTTCTTTGAGAATCTTCTGGTAGGTCTCGTATCCGAGATCGGCTATGAAGCCGCTCTGTTCGGCTCCGAGCAGATTGCCTGCACCACGGATGTCAAGGTCCTGCATTGCGATGTGTATACCGCTGCCGAGGTCGCTGAAACTCTCTATGGCTTGCAGACGTCTGCGAGCCACGGGCGACAATGGGATGTGGGGCGGTACCAAGAGATAGCAGAATGCCTTGCGGTTGCTTCGCCCGACACGTCCTCTCAACTGGTGCAGCTCGCTAAGACCGAAGTTTTGGGCGTTGTTGACTATTATAGTGTTGACATTTGGCATATCTATGCCGCTCTCTATTATGGTTGTGGCAATCAACACGTCATAGTCATGGTTGGCGAAGTCGATGATGGCTTTTTCAAGCTTCTCGGGTGGCATCTGTCCGTGAGCCACTATCACACGGGCATCGGGCACAAGGCGCTTCACCTGACTTTCAAGGTCGTAAAGCCCTTCGATGCGGTTGTTGATCATGAATACCTGACCGTTGCGCGACAGCTCGAAGTTAACGGCTTCCTCTATTATGTCATCACCTCCGGCGTTGACCGATGTGATGATCGGGTAGCGGTTTGGCGGGGGAGTGTTGATGGCTGAGAGGTCTCTTGCACCCATAAGTGAGAATTGCAGGGTGCGGGGTATAGGTGTTGCGCTCATGGTGAGAGTGTCAACATTTACCTTCATCTGTTTGAGCTTCTCTTTTACCGCCACACCGAATTTTTGCTCCTCATCAACCACAAGAAGCCCTAAATCTTTGAATTTTATCTCTTTGCCTATGAGCTTGTGGGTGCCTATGAGTATATCTATTTTGCCTTCGGCGAGATCCTTGACCACAGCCTTGACCTGCTTTGGCGTACGTGCCCTCGACAGGTAATCGACTCTCACGGGAAGCTCTTTCAGACGTTCACGGAAAGTGTTGTAATGCTGGTATGCGAGAACTGTCGTCGGCACTAATACAGCGGTCTGTTTGCCGTCGGTGGCAGCCTTGAATGCTGCACGTATGGCTATTTCGGTCTTGCCGAAGCCTACGTCGCCGCATATCAGTCGATCCATCGGTTTCTCGCTCTCCATGTCGGCTTTTACCGCTTTGGTGGCGGTAAGCTGGTCGGGGGTGTCCTCGTATATGAATGATGCTTCCAGCTCCTGCTGCAGATAGCTGTCAGGGGCGAACGCATATCCTTTCTCCTCCTTGCGGGCTGCATATAGTTTGATGAGGTCACGGGCGATGTCCTTGAGTTTGGACTTCGTGCGCTCCTTCATACGGTTCCATGCGCCGGAACCGAGTTTGTTGATCTTCGGGGGCACACCCTCCTTGCCACGGTATTTTGCAAGTTTGTGTAGCGCATGTATCGACACAAATATGATGTCGTCGTTGGCATACACCAGTTTTATCATCTCCTGAGTCTTGCCGTTGACATTTGTGCGGAGCAGTCCGGCAAAACGTCCTACGCCGTGATCGACATGCACTATGAAGTCGCCCGGCTCTATGGCACTTAGCTCTTTGAGTGAAAGGGCGAGCTTGCCTGAACGGGCACGGTCGCTCTTAAGGGTGTATTTATGGAAGCGGTCGAAAATCTGATGGTCGGTGAACACGCATATCTTCAGCGAGTGGTCAGTGAACCCTTCATGAATGGTGGTGAGCACTGGCGAGAATGAGATTTTGTCGCCACGGTCTTCAAATATGACTTTAAGACGCTCTATCTGCTTTTCGCTGTCGCTGAGTATGTAGAGTTTGTAGCCGTCGGCAATGAATTTTTGGAACGACTCACTGATAAGCTCAAAGTTCTTATGGTAGATAGCCTGTGGCGAGCATTTGAAGTCAATCGCAGTCTTGGCTTCGGGGTCGGGCTGTGCGGCGGCTGTGAAGCGCAGTTGCTTGAAGGTTGCGAATTTGCTGCGGAACGCATCGGCGTCAATCACTTGGCGCATTGCGTTGCTGTCGCCCTCGCCGGCTATCATTGCGCTCTCTGAGAAGGTCTCACCGGCTATGGCGGCTATGCGGTCAACAGTGTATGAAGCGTCACGCACCACAAAAAGCGTGTCAGGCTCTATGTAATCAAGCAGTGATTCGCCGCTTGACTGTGAAGCCACGCCAGAAGTGATAGCCACCTCGTCATGTTGCCGTTCCGAGAGCTGGGTCTCTATGTTGAATGTGCGTATGGAGTCTATATCATCCCCGAAGAAGTCTATACGAAACGGCAGCTCGTTGCTGTAGCCGAATATATCGATGATAGAGCCTCGTGCGGCAAACTGTCCCGGTTCGTATACATAGTCAACCTCCGTGAAACCGTTTTCACGAAGCCATTTCACAGTGTCGGTCATATCGGCGGGGACATCCTTTTTCAGATGGAGGGTGTGACTGTCTATCACCTCCCTTGTCGCCACTTTCTCCGCAAGCGCTTCCGGATAGGTCACCACATAGCGGGGAGCGTGTTCGGAATGCCACTGATTGAGGGCTTCGGTGCGTAATATCTGTGACGGTGCGTCTACCTGACCATATTTAATATCACGTTTGTAGCCGGAGGGGAACATAAGCACATTGCTTTCTCCGAGTATGCGTGAAAGGTCGTGATAGATATATCCGGCATCGTCAAGCGAATCACCCACTATGACCGTGGGTACACGCCGTGGAGACATTGAGCCAAGCATCATCGCAGTGGATGAGCCGGCGAGATTGTATACCGATATTACATTAGCTTCGCCGCCGAGAGCTTTGGATAGGGCTTCACGGCGGCGCGCTGACAAAAATTCATTACTTAGTTCCTGAATAGTCATCTATGAGCTTATTTTAAGGTGTAAGCGACACCTTGTTTACTTTTTCTTAGCGGTTTCTTTTTGCGGTTTTGACGCCGGTGACAGGATCTGTGAGTAGCGTGGTGTGGTCAGTATGTTTATAGCTGAGTCAACAGTGGCATCGTCACGGAGACTATAGATGATCTCACCTCGGTTTGAATAGTATCTGTTGAGGATTTCGCCGGCGAGATATGGAGTGATGTTTTTGCGGTTGAGGTCCAGATCTCGTGCGAGGTCATGCTTGAGCATACCGGCGAGCACGTCGAATTGCGCTGAAGTGGAATCGTTCATGTAGCCTTCGCTCTTAGCGAGTTCACGGAGCTGTTCGATGGCTGATTCGCATACTTTGTCGTAGTTGAACTTTTTGGGGTCGATGAATCCCTTGAAATCGGCATAAATTTCATCGGTCACCTCAAATTCCTCCGGAGTGGGGATGGACTGGTGCTGTGCGGCATACTTCGTAGCATAGTCAAAAGCCCAGTTGTCACGAACCACGTTGTAGGTAAGACGGTTCACATCCGGATAATCTACCTTTATGTCGGGGGTTATGCCTCCGCCGTCTCTTACCTCACGTCCTCCGGCTGTCTTAAACACATTTGTAAGGCTGTCAGGGATGCGGGTCACTGAGCCGTCGGCATCACGGTGAGAGTAATCGATGGCTTGAATCAGACGTCCTGAGGGGATATAATATTTGGCAATGGTGACTTTCAACATTCCGTCGTATGGCAGGCTTCGGGTGCTCTGCACAAGGCCTTTGCCGAATGAGCGGTTGCCAAGCACGACAGCACGGTCGAGATCCTGCAGTGCGCCGGTCACAATTTCTGAAGCCGATGCCGACCCGCCGTCAACCAGCACTGCAAGCGGTATCTTGGTGTCTATCGGGTTGACACTTGTCTTGTAAACTTTTTCATTCAGCACACCCTTGCCTCGTGTGGTGAGTACCGATGTACCTTTCGGAAGGAAAATTCCAAGTATCTGGATGGCACTCT
The DNA here is from genome assembly GCA_910577335.1 of uncultured Duncaniella sp. Lineage (GTDB taxonomy): Bacteria > Bacteroidota > Bacteroidia > Bacteroidales > Muribaculaceae > Duncaniella. The sequence continues at coordinate 23,057 of CAJTMJ010000001.1, forward strand.
CCACAAGACCGCCACCGTTACCTCGAAGGTCAAGGATGATACCCTTGGCTCCGTTTTTCACGAGGTCCTCCACACCTGTGCGCACCTCCTGATAGCTTTTTTCAGAGAATGTGTTCAGGGAGATATATCCGATATTGTCCTTTAACATTCCGTAATAGGGTACAGAGGGTATCTGAATCTTGGCACGTTTTATGTCGAAGGTGATTATGGAGTCCTCCACCCATGGGCGTTTAACAGTCAGCTTTAGGTCGGAACCGTTTTGTCCCTTCAGGTGCTCGCTGACCTTGGAAGAACTCCAGTTTGAAACCGAGTCACCGTCAATCATGAGGATTATGTCGCCGGGACGCAAACCGGCGTTGCGGGCAGGACTTCCCTCGTATGGGTCGGCTATAATCACACCTTTAGGTGTCTCCTGAATCAATGAGCCGATACCTCCGTATTCGCCTGAGGTCATTGTCCGGAACTTATCTTGCTCGGATGCGGGTATATATTCCGTGTATGGATCGATATCGTTGAGCATCGCCCTGATGGCGGTGTTTATGGATTTTTCCGCATTGATTGAATCCACATAGAATGTCTGCAATTCTTTGTAGAGAGCATTGAATATATCGAGGTTGCGGGATATCTCATTCTTTTTACTGCGGGTTGCTGCCGATGAGAGCAGAGTTATCACTATCAGGGCTGCGGCAAAAATCGTTAGTTTTTTCATATTCCGTAAGAATTGAATGATTGAAACGTTATTTAGACGGGATATTACCGTGGAATTTCAGTTGCAAAATAAACTTTAGCGACTATCCTTTTGGTAGAAGTCGCTTTGAAAGACCAAAGGTAGTCAATTTATATAACAAATAAACTATCGAAAGGTCTAATTTTTTTGAAAAAACTATTTAAAAATATGGATTATGCTAATTTTTTCGGCTAAAAGGTTGCACAATTCAAAAAAACGGCGTAATTTTGCATCGCAAAAATCGGAAAAGTCCCGATTTTTATAGCGATGCTGATGATTTCATCGCAATTCTGCTTCAGTAGCTCAGTTGGTTAGAGCACCTGACTGTTAATCAGGGGGTCGTTGGTTCAAGCCCATCCTGAAGCGCAAAAAGCCAATCGGAATTTTAAATTTCGGCGCACATACAAATAAAAATCATCTGCTTCAGTAGCTCAGTTGGTTAGAGCACCTGACTGTTAATCAGGGGGTCGTTGGTTCAAGCCCATCCTGAAGCGCAAAAAAGTCTCGGATTTTTCCGAGACTTTTTTTGTTGTGATAAGTTGTTTGGTTATTCCTCAGATTTTGATTTGTTCTCGGATTTGCGAATTGCCATTTCGATGATGAATGCTATCACGAGTCCGAGTCCGCCTCCTAAAAGGGTAAGGGACCCGATTAGTGATGTGCGTGTCTGCCACATATCTCTGAGCATCGGAGTGTCGATTATAATCATTGAGCTGATGAACAGACCTGCTCCAAGCCCTACTGCGAGCATACCCCATTTGAGAGCGGTGAAGCGACTGTCGGATGCCGGGTTTAACAATCCGCTTATTTTGCTGACGTCGATGTTGCCGGATGTTTCGGGATTGATTTTCTCTATAAGCATGATGCGTTCACGTCGGCGTACGAATAATTCAATTGTCTTGTATAAAGCACAGAATATAATACCGGTGATAAAAATAGGTGTTAAGTCCATAAATCTATAGTTTTAATTGTTTTTTGATTAGTTGATTTGTTGTTCTGCTTCTTTAGACGTAAGGTTACATGTGAAGGTTACATTTTAGCGAGAAAAAATTCAATTTATTTTTTCAAGAAAAAATTTTCGTATTTTTGTAACCTGAAATGCCGGATTAACGTCTAATAGGATGTGGAAACTCAGGATAAACAGATCATCTATCAGATTCTCGACGGCGACGTTGAAAGATACCGGTTGATTATGGATCGGTACTCGCAGCGTGTTTTCGCACTCGTGGTGAAAATAGTGAGCTGTGAAGAGGATGCCGAGGAGATAACGCAGGATGTGTTTATGAAGGCTTTCCAGAACTTGTCGAAGTTCGATTTCAGGAGTTCCGTTTCTACGTGGTTGTTCCGTATCGCTTACAATGAGGCTGTGAACCATACCCGTAGGTCAAACCACCAATCGGAAATAGCTCTGGATGACACGCTCCTTCATAATATATCAGATGCGCAGGTAGACAATCTGCTTGATTCCGACGATCCTCGTTTGGCGGCGTTGCCGGCTGCCATAGAGGCGCTTTCGGTGGAGGAACGCGCACTCATCACTCTTCATTATTTTGAGGAGATGCCGCTCAAGGAAGTTGCGGCGATGATGCGTTTGGGCGAATCTGCCGCTAAAGTTCGTCTGATGAGAACCCGCAAGAAGTTGTATGTGTTAATAAATGAAATATCCCGAAAATTATGAATAAACAGTCACCTATATATAAAGCCCTTGAAGCAAGAAGTGAAGGGCGGCAATTGCCGTCGGACTTCACATCACATCTTATGTGTGAGATCCGTGTGGCTGAATGTCACCGCAAACGCAGAGAGTTATGGTGGGGCATAGCGGGATACTCGTTCGCAGCTCTGATAGCGATCGCCACAGTGGTTTATTTCTGTGGAGATATATTTATCAGGCTTGGAAAAGATATGTCGGCAAGCTTCTCGGCTATCAATGCGTCGGTGTCAATCACTATTGTAATCCTTGTGTCGGCATCGGCAGTGCTTTTGACATTGGATTATATTCTGCGACGCAAATTTGCGTTAAAACAGGCGTCACAATCAACGCTATGATGGTGTGACAGATGTGTTCCCGTGGTAGGGGGGAGGTGTAGGTGTGATGTCGAACCACTCATTCACTTTGCTTCGGGCGCGTATTTCAACCATCGGAGACACGCCTTTACGCACTGTGCGGAACACAGCGGCAAGGGCGGCAATGTCATCGGCAAAGCCTCCCGGCAGAAGATCGGGCACAAGGTCAGCCGGCAGTATGAAATAGCCAAGCACTCCGAGTATCAGCATCTTGTCCTTCAGCGGTACTTCACCGATTGAATAGTAAAGCACGAGAAGCATATAGGTGACTTTGCTTCCAAGCTTGCGTGAGACTGATTTAAGCTTTTCCCAAAATCCCGATTCAGAGAAATTGCCGGCGTAAGTTCGTATTACCGAGCCTTGTGAAAGTCGTTGTCTGAGTGAGTCGAGTTTCATAAGAGTGTATGTTTCTTATTAAACGTAAACAGATATATTCGTATTGTGGTTTTGGCGATTTTAAGACAACAAAATTTGTTAAAATTTAACAAGCAATTTTTAGAGGTGCCCCAATAGTATTGCCTATATGTGAAATAATAACTAACTTTGCACATTAACAATCAAATAATGCAAGCGAGAACGCCGCTGCACCCTATAACTGAAACACCACCATGAAGGTCAAAATACATCACGAGGGTACTAACATCCTTATCATTTTGATGCTGATACTGATTGTAATAAATCTGTCGGCATGGATGTTTATACGCCCAATAGCCATACCGGTCGTGTTCTCCTCCATCTCGGGTGTGCTCTATCTGTTCGTGGTAAATTTCTTCCGCTCTCCCCGCCGTACATTTAACGGCGACCGTGAGAATGTGGTAGTGTCGTCGGTTGACGGGACTGTTGTTGCGCTCGAAGAGGTGTTCGAACCGGAAGTGCTTCGTAGAAAAGTGAGGATGCTATCGGTGTTCATGTCGGTGCTTAATGTCCATGCCAACTGGTTTCCGCTTGACGGAGAGGTGCTTATGGTGCGCCATCATAAAGGACGCTTCCTAAGCGCATATCTTCCAAAGGCGAGCACTGATAATGAACGTTCCACAGTGCTCATACGAGCCACCAACGGGCAGGAAGTGCTGGTCAGACAGATTGCCGGAGCTGTTGCCCGCCGAATAGTGACTTACGCAGAAGCCGGTGACAGGGCTAATATAGAGGATCATCTCGGTTTTATAAAGTTTGGTTCGCGAGTGGATATATATCTTCCCCTTGATACTGAGATATATGTCAAAATCGGGGATAAAACTACCGGAGGTGTCACTGTAGTGGGACGCCTGAGGAAAGAGAGGGAATAGTATATTTAACACTGATTGAAAATTGAAATCTATAACGTCATTCATACCGAATACAATCACTTGCCTCAACCTGATTTCAGGCTGTATGGCTGTGGTTTGCGCCTTCCATCTTGATTCGTTTTTATGGGGGCTTTCAGCTCTCGACTGGGCTTTCATATTTATCGGGGCGGCAGCACTGTTTGATTTTTGCGACGGACTTTCTGCCCGCACACTCCATGCCTATTCTCCAATGGGTAAGGAGCTCGATTCACTCAGCGATTTGGTAAGTTTCGGGTTAGCACCGGCATTTTTGGTTATGAATACCATGCGTATGGAGGAGGGTCCTATATGGCTTTCATGGTTCTCCCTGCTGATAGCTCTCGCCGGGGCTTTGCGCCTTGCTAAATTTAACGTGGATACACGTCAGACCACCTCGTTCATAGGGTTGCCTATTCCGGCAAACGCCATATTCTGGATAGGGACTCTTGCTTGGCTACGCTCTCATTCCTATCCCGGAGACATCGTTATGCTCATACTGATAGTCTTGATGTCGTTCCTCATGGTCAGCGAGATAAAGATGTTCTCACTTAAGTTTTCATCGCTTAATTTCAGAGAGAACGTGCGCCGTTACACAGTCCTTGCAGCTGCGGTTCTGTTTGTAATCACTGAAGGTATCTCAGGGCTTGCATGGACTATAATACTTTACATCCTGATTTCGCTTCTTGGGAAGAAAACCGATCCCGATAATGTGAAGGAATAAAAATTTTAGAGATATTTATACCCAGATCCGTAACATAATCACAGTTAGATACGTTTAAGTAAATGTTATGTTTACTTTTTTAGCAACCATATTTCTTATATATCTGGTGTGGCTTCTGATTAAGCCACTCCTTGTGTCATACGCCCGTCGGAAATACACTGAGAGGGTCAATGACATATTCGGGCAGGCGTTCGGTACGCCTCCTCCCGGTTACCAATCGGCTGGTAACCGGCAAAGAAAGGAAAACCCGTTTGAAGGTTATTATCGCCGTAAAAAAAGGAAAATATTCTCGAAAGACGAAGGCGAATACATAGACTTCGTGGAGATTGACGAGAAAGTCGATTACTCAAGTAGGGAACAGAAAAGAGAATCCCATCCCCGTGAACCTCAGGTCTCGGATGCTGAATGGGAAGATATAAAGTAGAAAACAAAAAGGGTTCCGAACCGCTGCGGTTCGGAACCCTTTTTGTTTTCACCATACTATTTTAAACAGCTGTTGCCGGGTTTATTTACTTGGCATGAGGTACTGGATATGAACTTTCACGCAACGGTTCATCTTGGCGTTAAGACCTCGTGTGGATGGGTCGTTTACCTGTCCAATACCGTTTTGGGCGTTTTTGAATGTGTTTACTCTATAAATCTTAGAGTCCACATTGTTGAAGTATCCGGAATTTTTGAGCCAGTTGAGCACGGTGTTGGCACGGTTTTGCGATAATGCTTGGTTGCGCTCGAAACCTATACGCTTCGCATCGGGACCTGAGTAGTTGTCCTGACTTGTGGCAAGACCTTCGACTTGGATGGATGTTATGGCTCCGTTGTTGATTATGTCTTGTATTATTTCCACTGTCTCAGGGTCGGTATGCAAGGCTATATGTCCGTCGTTAGAGGTCAAAGCCGCATACATATCGGCAAGGCTGACGAGGTATTCGCTACGATCTATGTCGAAATATTTACGTATGGTCTCCAAGCCGTTATGGGCATTTAGCCCGTAGGTTTGGGTTTCGTAATAGTTATCCTCGTTGAGCAGCTTCTGATCAAGTGTGGCGTCATCTATACGGTAGTGCCATAGGTGATGGTCGCCGTATATGGGTGAATAATAATATCCTGCTTTTTCACGGAAGTCTGCCATATCTTTAGCATTCATGCTAAGAGATATCGGACCTTCTCCCATTTCGTAACCGCGGGGTATGAAATCGATGGCTATATCTTGGTTTGCCGCTTCGGTAGGTATATTTTCAGTCTTAAGCCCTTTCAGTGTCTTACCGTTAAGGATGTGTGACGCCACATCGCCACGATCTACGAATCGTTTCTGTGTGTATATACCATTGGTAAGATAGTCAATGGCATTGACATTCTCACCCGGGACGTTCGGGGCATCATTACGTCCGGAGTAGTTGTTGGGGTAGAACACATAGAAAGTTACTTCAGTGTATTTTGACGGTACAGAAGCTGTTATGACAGTCTCCTTGGCACGTACTTCCCGTATCTGGCGTTCACGGTAGTCGCGTGTGTAGGTATGGGTTGCTCCCATCTTCCATGCTCGGCTTCTGCTTTTGCCGAGATAGAAGGTGAAACCAAGGTCGATTCCAAGGTTTGAGTCCCATTTATTTGCCGCCTTGTCTGCCTGTCCGTATTCAAGGTCGAAGTTGGTCTGATAGAATATACCTCGTGCCTTAACGTCGAGTGACACACGCTTTGATTTGGTGAAGAAACGGCTATACTGGAATTCGAGATGACCCGACCATTCATTGTCAGAGCCGTGTGAGTGCCCAAATCCCATGTGATGCACACCACCTATGCCAGCGGTGAACAGGAATTGATTCATAAGCTTAGGACTCATATAGCCTTCATAGCCTAAAAAGAGACGTGAGAGATTGAATACCACACTTCCGCTTATATCCCACCATCGGGTGCGCATTTTGCGATATGGAGTTCCGTCAGGTTTTTGCATAATAGGTCCGTAGCCGTAATGACCTGTGGTATAGCCTGTATAGCCTTCGGAATTGGAGCGTATGAATTCGAATTTAATACCGATGCCCGGTGTGAACCATTTTCCCACACCTACACCAAAATCGGGCGTCAGGGTGCCGTTGAATTTTCCCATGCTGGAGTAATCGCCTCGGAATGAATGTATACCTGCCGTGGCAAATACAAACCAGTTTTTCCCAAATTTGTTTGTGACAACTGAATATGGTTCGTGAGTTTCTTTAACCACTTGATTTACAGTGGGTGCTACAGATTCGGTAGTATCCTGATATACAATATTATAGTCCTTGTATTTCTTGTCAAAATCCTCGTATGAGTTAGGGGTTTGAGCTGATAGAAATGGAGCTGTCAGGAGTGAGAATCCGATTGCCAGTAATTGGGTTGACTTTCGAATGCTTTTGCACTGCTTCATGAGTAAATTTGGTAGTTTTTATCTTAGTGAATGGTCGTCTTGCTTAATGTGAATGGAGAAGACGTAAATGGAAATGTTATGTAGTTTGCGAGTCACTAAAGTGAATGGATGTTTTCATGTGCAAGTCGTCGAGTGAGGGGCGGGGCATTTGTGAAATGCCGTAAATGCCTGAGATCGGCTTTGACTTGTATCGGGGGAGGGTCGAGGGCAGAGTATGGAGAGTTGGGACTGCTAAGGAATTCGGGAACTATCCGCTTCATCAGTTTCACCGTCTTGATAGCATCGTATGTTAGTGCCGTTTCAATCAGTGAGTTCACAAGGTTGCGAGTTATGGTGAAATCGGTGGGTATCACTTTCGCTCTCTTGATTTTTGGATGGGTGGTCGGACATACTATTTCCGATGCCGTAAGCACTTCCTCATATAATTTTTCTCCCGGTCGGAGACCAGTGTATTCGATGCGTATATTTAATTTCCCGCTTAGGGCTATCATTCGCCGGGCAAGGTTGACAATTTTAACCGGTTTACCCATGTCGAATGCAAATATTTCACCACCTTTACCGATGCTTACGGCTTGCAGAACAAGGTTGCAGGCTTCATTTATGAGCATGAAATATCTTACTATTTTAGGATGGGTTACCAGCACTGGACCTCCACGGCGTATCTGGTCACGGAATGTAGGAATAACCGAACCGTTGCTGCCAAGGACGTTTCCGAACCGGGTGGTGATGAACTGACATTCGTTCTGTGCGTTGGAGAGGCTTTGGCAGTATATTTCGCAAATGCGTTTGGAACAGCCCATCACGTTTGTAGGATTCACAGCCTTGTCAGTGCTTATCATCACGAATTTTTTCACCTTGTAGGCGACTGCGAGGTCGGCTATCTTCTTTGTGCCGTCTATATTATTGAGGACGCTCTCTATCGGATTGTCCTCCATCATCGGCACATGCTTATAGGCTGCGGCATGGAACACAAGCTCCGGACGATACGAGGCAAATATATTTTCCATGCGATGTGAGTGGCATATATTCGCCACCAGTGTCACGCAGTCAAGATCCGGATAGTTATAATCCATATCCACACGCACTTTGTGTAGTGGTGATTCGGCAGAGTCTATCAATATCAGCTGCGCAGGTGCTGATTCGGCAAGCAGTTTAACGAGTTCGCTTCCGATGCTTCCGGCTGCTCCTGTGACAAGAATACGCTTTCCGCATATATGTGATCGTATCTCATCCTTATCCACCTCTATAGGCTCACGAGGGAGCAGGTCTTCCATTTCAAGGTTGATGAGGGTATCTGAGTTATAGCCGTAAGCACCTCCGTTAGAAGCATGTTTTAAATAGATATCGTAGATTACCTTCGCTATCATTCTTAATCCGCACATCAGTCCTGCGGCTATAAGTGTCAGCAGCACGAGGTCCCTGAAGCGGATTGCCAAAAAGAATGAGTCGGCATGGCAAAAGATTCGCCCTATCATTATTAAAAACACACCGACAAAAAGCGATGCGCATGTGCGAGCGAGGTCAATGACTGTAGTGTGGCGAATTATCCCTGAATATGTATGGAAAATGCATATACCTATTATGAAGCAGATCATATAGGCGAGCATTGTGGGGGCGAGTAGTCCCAGTTGTCCGACAGTGAATGCGAGACCATGATTAAGTGCATACGCCATTATGCCCGATAAATATATTATCGTGCAATCGGTGGCAAAGACGAGCCAAAACGGCAGAGCGTCTTTTGATATGTACCAATCTATCAGTCTTTGACGCATTTTTTGATTTCTGAAACTATCATTTTAACATCTTCGGGAGTGACCCACGGACCTGAGGGTAGGCAAAGCCCTTGTGAGAAAAGATTCTCGCTTACACCATTCAGATAAGCCGGTGCATCGGCAAATATAGGCTGAAGGTGCATGGGCTTCCATAGCGGACGGGTCTCCACGTTGAGAGTTTGGAGGTGTTGGCGTAGGTCTTCGGGAGCTACACCGGTTTTCTTCGGGTCAATAAGTATGGTGCTGAGCCAGAAATTGCTTTTGCTGTCAGGTGTTGGGTCGGAATGGTAGGTGATGCCATCGATTTCGGCAAAAAGTTCGCTGTAGAGTGCGGCGAGTGCCCTGTGGTGGGCAATATGTTCCTCAAGTATGGTCATCTGTCCTCGTCCGATAGCGGCACATATATTGCTCATACGGTAGTTGAACCCGATATGCTCGTGCTGGTAGTAGGGGAAAGGCTCACGTGCCTGTGTGGAGTAGAACACACAGCGTTTTTTGCTTTCCATGTCGGGACATACAAGGGCACCGCCACCTGAGGTGGTTATCATCTTATTGCCGTTGAAGCTAAGCACTCCGTAATCGCCAAGTGTGGCGCATTTTTTACCTTTGTATTCGGAGCCGAGTGCTTCAGCCGCATCTTCAATCACGGGTATTCCCCATTTAGCAGCTACAGCAAGAATCTCATCCATCATGGCAGGCATTCCGTAGAGGTGTACCACTATGATTGCTTTGGGCTTCTTTCCTGTTTTAGCCACTCGGTCGGTTATCGCCTCATCAAGCAGATCCGGCGACATGTTCCATGACGCATCCTCGCTGTCAACAAATACCGGTGTGGCACCTTGGTAGGCTATAGGATTTGCCGATGCGGCAAATGTGAATGACTGGCATATCACTTCATCTCCTTTCCCGACTCCTAGAAGCACGAGGGCAAGATGTATGGCAGCCGTGCCGGCAGATACAACCGCAACCTCCTTGGAAGAGGCTGAGGCATTTCCGTCGGTAAGGTATTGTTTAAGCTCTACCTCGAATGCATCAACATTAGGTCCAAGGGGAACAACCCAGTTATCGGCAAAAGCCTCGTCAATGAAACGTTGTTCGTTACCGCTCATGTGGGCAAGACAAAGATGTATTTTTTTATGTGACATGGTTGGTTCTATCCGATTATAGTGATGATGGAATGAGAGTCTGCATTATTATTTTCAGATCTCCTATGAAAGTGTGATTTGAGAGGTAGGAGAGATTTATTTTTACCTTATCCGGGAAAATAATTTCATCGTTATATTTCTGTGGATCATCTTGAGCGGCAAGTATTTGTTCCTCGTTGCGGTATTTTAGTGTTGCCGGACCGGTTATTCCCGGTTTCAATTCAAGTATCCCTCTGTCGTTTCCTGAAAGCTTGTCGGCATATCCGGGCACATCAGGTCGTGGTCCTACCAAGCTCATATCTCCACATAACACATTCCAAAGCTCAGGAAGCTCATCAAGCTTGTATCTTCGTAATATAGCTCCTAAGGGTGTGATACGTGATTCACCAGCAACACTGATTGAAGAACCCGAATGAACAGGTGTCATGGTTCGGAACTTAACCAGAGTGAAAAGTTTTCCATAACGTCCCACTCGTTTTTGCCGGAACAATATAGGCGCTCCCGGCATTCTGAATGCAATCAGAAGGGCGAGAATAAGCATGAGCGGCATAAGTAAAATTATTCCGGTCAATGCCATGGAACGATCAAAAACTTCTTTCAACATTTCTGACGGGGAGAAAGAAAGTTGTTTTACTGTGAGCTACTATATTTGTGGTTATAAATCAAATCCTTATGCAAGAAACATTCGGTGCAGAGAAACAATTCCAAAGAAATGTAGGTTTGCCTGATTTATATCTGCAAAAGTAATAAAAAACAATGAATGTGCAAACTTTTAGTTGTGAAAACAATATTTGAAATAATTAAATATTAGGTTTTTGACTATAGGCGAGACTCTATTTGGTTATATCGCTATGAGGATGACAGGCTATAAGCAGATAGCTATCCGAAAGCTGTTTGACTATTGTGGCATTACATCCCTTACGACATGAGTTTAAGGATGGTTGATTATTTTCAGATATGGTTGCAAACATGCGTATTCCGGCTTCATTGCAGATATTGGTAGCTATAGACCACATTTTAGTGCCAATCCCTTTTCCGCCGTAATTGTCATCGACTATAAGACCATGAAATGCTTTTCCGATAAAAAAGCATCGGAGGAAATGATAACCTATGATACTATTGCCGTCAGTGACCTTCATCATGATAAATGAATGGTTTGAAAGCATTGATTTAAGAGTGTCAATGTCAAATTTATGCGGATTGAAGTGTTGGAGCCGGTTGTTGGGGATAGAGGTTAGAAAATGAGATAAATTCTGAATATCGGCATAGGTTACAGGACTCCATTCAAAATTCAGATGTCTGGAGGACAAGATTATCTTGGATGCGATTTTATGCAATTTAGGGTAACGAATACGCATTATCGATCCGTTGACAAATTCAACCACATTCCATAATAGGGGGAAGGAGTGTTTAATTTTAATTAATAGTCCGGTCATTGATTATCTGTCGGTAATAATCTTTTAGGCAATCCATTACGAAGCGTTGGGTGTATTTTGCAATTACATTTTCTCGGGCTGCTTTCCCCATGGCTTTCAGGGTCGCTTGCGGTGATTTAGCAAGTTTGCGCATAGCGTTTGTGAGAGCTTCGACATTACGAGGTGGAACGATTAGCCCATTATGACCTTCTCGTATGATTTCTCGTGATCCGTTAATCTCAGTTACGATTGACGGCAGTTCCATTGCTCCGGCTTCAAGAACCACGTTCGGGAAGCCTTCCCTATAGCTTGGAAATACGAGTATATCGGCAGCTGCCAGCCAAGGTCGAACGTCATTAACCCAACCTTCGGATATGTGTATATGCTTGATTTTTTTGATTTCAGAAATGTCAATATCGTCAGATGAGCCCTCGATGTCGCCTACAAGCAGGAGATGATAATCAGTTTCTCCAAGTAGCTTGAACGCTTTAACAAGCTCCCTCAAACCCTTGTCACCGACAAAACGGCCGATGAAGATAAAGACAATACCCTCAGACGGGATGCCAAATCTCTCTCGGATAGATAATGCTTTGGCAGACAGTTCGGGGGATGTTTGGAAGAAGCTTACATCAACCCCTCGGACATTTCCGAATCCAAGAACTTTCAGAGGTTTATTAGTGATGCGATGTGTTATTAAATCGGTTTTAACACCTTCCCCTTCAGGTATTATATGCGTGGCTGAGGCACATGTAAGCTTATCGGTGAAAATTAATAATCTACGCTTCAATCCGTGACTGGTTGGGAACAGTAGTCCGGTAAAAGTGTGTATCCTCACAGGAACACCTGTCAATCTCCCGGCTATCATCCCGAGAAGTCCCGCTTTGGGCGTCATGGTGTGTAGTATGTCCGGGCGTTCTTTTCGGAATACAGCAATCAGTTTAATCAGAGAAACGAAGTCGCTTAAAGGTGAGATGTTACGGTTCATTTTCACCCCGATAGCTTTTACTTTTTCCCGTCTTGACAGGTCATCAAGAGATTCATCGGGTGAGGAAAGTGCTATTACTTCATACTCATGCGATAGCTCAGATAGGAACCCTCGACAGAATATATCGAGCGATGACCCTACCGTAGACATGCGTATCAACTTGAGCATGAGCGGGGAAATCAGAATGTGATGGATAGAGAGACTGCCGGGGCGATATCTGTCATTGGGTCGTAGACGACGGACGGAGCCAGTGCGAGCGAAGTGCCTGATGGCTTGCTGACAAGTACCTGACGGGCTCCTTTAGATAATGCCGCATCAAATAGGTTATATACATAGACAATGCCGGCACATCCTATCGCTATGTTTCGCATAGTCCTCCAGCTCTTTGCTTTGCCATAGTAGCTGTCCTCGACCTCAGGATGATTATTCATGTTTTTAATATGTTTGCTTCGCTTATTTTCACATACGATGGCAGCCCCTATAAATACTACTTCAGCACCCATGATGCAATATCCTTTGGTATTCTGCCCCTTATAAATTTGTCCTAAGCCCGGCACAATAGACATTGCAAGTGCCTTGGTATTATACTTGCGAGTGAGTTTGAAGTCGTCAAATTGAGGCTCAACACAGTTGTCGGATGATGATACGGCATATAGCTGATAAAGAGTGTTGTCAAAGGTCATGTCAACATTCTCTTCTAAAGACACATATTCATCAACGAGTTCGGCATAGAATTTCTTAGATACTGGGGAGGAGAATGTGATCAGGTATTTACGTTGTATTCTGTCATCACCCTCTTCATCGTTAGGTATTGACTGGAATTGGGGCTCACCTGAAAGATTGGTTATAGCCGCTGAGGCAGCGTTCAGATTGTATGTGTCGGCAAAATACTGCACAAGAGTGTCGAGACGCTCTTTGCGCAATTGGTCAAGATCACCTCCGAATGTTTCGAACTTGATAAACTTATAGGTGTCGTTGGTGCGTTCTTTGTCGAGGGAACTGACATTTTTCTGCGCCCAGCGTGGTTTATCCTGCGCCTCAACGCTAAATGAGACGCTAAAAAGGATGAACAGAAGCAAGAAACGTGATAAATTTTTCATTTATGTTTTGAAATTAGGTTGGTATATAGGTTGATATATTGCTTTGCGGTATTTTTTATATCATAATTCGCAGCTCGTTTTAACCCGGCTGCAATTAGTCGGGTTCTTTCCGGAGAATCATCTATTACTCGGAGTATTGATTCAGCAAAAGCCTTGGGATCAGACTCCGGGAATAAAAGTCCTGCATCGGCAACAATTTCTGTCACGCCAGGAACTGCCGAGGCTATCACCGGAGTTCCTGATGCCATAGCTTCAATTATGGAGAGAGGCATGCCCTCATAATGGGTGGACAATAGGGCGCAACGAGCTGAAGCGAACAGTGCAGATACATTGTCTACGTTTCCGAGAAAATGTATGCGGCTATCAAGGTTGCTCTTTGTGACAAAATCCTTAACGCTTTCAATGGTTGTACCCTCTCCGGCAAAGTATAGGTGAACATCATCCGGAAGATAAGCCATAGCTTTTACTGCCGTGAGATGGTCTTTTTGTGGACGGAAGCCCGATACCATCACTACTGCTCTTCCTGTTAAATTAACATGCTCTATCGTTGAAGGTGGAATTTCTATGCCATTGGATATGGTATGCAGTTTGCCGTTGTCTTTAATTATGCAGGATCCCTCCAAATTCAATTTCACCGAATCACTGCAACAAACTATGCTGTCATATTGGTCATACATCCATCTGTCAATGGTTTTATACCATTTCCAGTATCTGCGACGGTTGTTCGTGTTATGCTCGGTAGTGATGAGCATTGGGATAGTCCTGCTTATTTTAGTTGCTATTGCAGTGAAAAGTTGACAAGAACTGTTATGGGTATGTATAATGTCATACTTGTTTTTAGATATAAGTCTCCGCAATCTGTAAATATGTAATGGATTATACATACTTTTAAACCCTAAGCCAAGCTTATGGATTGTGATTCCCGAAGATTCGACCTCAGAGAGAAACTGAGTGGGCGTGGCATCGAAAACAGATACTTCAACATCGATACCGGCTGTTTTTAACAAAGGTAAAAGATTTGTTGTAAGCCTTTCAGCTCCACCAATCCTAAATGATGTTATGACATATAATATACGCATTATGAGCGTATTAGTTTTAAAATTTTTAATTGAAAATTCCTAACAGTCATAGCGGCATTTAAGAAATATTCATTGGATATTATAATCCATAATGCCCTGAAAATATAATTCTTAATACCTTTCTCGAAAAATATTGATCGATATTGAGTGGTTATCGGGTAAATTCCTGCTTCAAACTGGGATTTGATAATCTTCTTCATCTCGTCCTTACAAATCCCTATCCGTAAGACGAATGCCCAATAGCCGAATATAAATAAGTCTTGTTTAACTTTAAAACTGTCTTTTATATTTGGAGTTAATGTGGGATGCTCTTTTATGAAGTTATGGTACGATAAAGCTAAATATTGTTGTTGTAATCTTGACTCTTTCCACCGTGGAGTATTTTTAACCGCCGAATGAAAGTAACTTTGAGGACGTATCACATAAAAATATCCTGTAAAATCAACATATAATATATGTGATGACAATGCAACAGTTTGCCATGTAAACAATGTATCTTCAGCAAATATTAAATTTGTGTCAAATTTGAAATTATGAAGATTTAGAAAATCTTTTTTGAAAAATTTATGCCATACTGTAACTTGGCTTATTAAATTAGAGGTCTGTAAAATATATTCCTCACCATTCCCTTCAAAGGATATACAAAAATCATTCTCAGTGCATTTGGGCTTATGAAAGATAGGCTCTATATCATGCTCGGAAATGTGCTCTTTACCAAATATGAGTATTTCCGGTTCTTTTTTCAAAGCAATCTTTAAAAAGTATTTTAGACAGCCGGGATACAATACGTCATCACAATCCATGAAGTAAACATATTTCCCTGTTGAATTCTTAAGCCCTACATTTCTTGTTTCAGATAATCCTTTGTGGCTGTTTGGAATGACTGTTACATTCGAACGCTCGGATTGAAATTTTTTTGCCAAAGATAGAGTATTATCCATCGAGCCATCATCCACCAATATAATCTCGGCATTTATGTCTTTATTATGGAACAACTCTTGTGATTCCAAGACTCTGAATGTCAATGGTAGGTAATTCTCACAATTGTATAGCGGAATGATTATGCTGAGATCCATATTATTGGGATGGTGATCTGTCTGACAATTATTTTAAAACAGATTCGTTAATATAAAAACAGCTCTTTTTAACAGTCTCATCGCCCTTCCTGATTTATATTGTTTTTCTCCAAGCAAGTACAATCCTTCGGAGTTATGGGTTCTAATAAAAACCATTTCAGGTTCATCCATTAGATGTTTTGTCTCAGACTGTGTTAATGTGCATACTCGCTGAAACATTTCGTCATTCAGTTCGCTGTCAATCCATGCTATGAGTTCTGGTTTTGGGTATATATTATAAGTTATCAACATGGCAATCTGTGTCATAAGCACATTTTTCATTTCAATGCGGAGTGGGTCAACTGCCTTATAATAACTGTATTGTTTTATGAGTTTTTCCCTATACAGGAATAACTTTTTTAAATGAGGATAGAAGTATGGGTTATATTTTGATGTGCAACCACCCCAACGATAGCTGTAACCGGTGTCGGGAATCATGCAGATTTTGGATAAGTGAGGAAATAACCGAAGATTGAAAGCTTCGTCTTCTCCCATATTTAACCCTAATGGGTATAGATCTACTTTGTCGAGTGTTGATTTCCGGTACAATTTACCACACATATTGACCGATAATAAACTTTTACCGAAAAAAGATATGTAATAATTGTCGAATAGGTCTGGTTGGATTATTATTTCTTCATGTCGGCTCGATTTTTGCTTTATTAGTCCCCATTTATCAATGACCCTTTGCATCCCAAACTCAACGTAGTCTGCATTTTCTTTTTCTGCATATTTGACAAGTTTTTCAATGATGGTTTTATCGCACAACCAATCGTCAGAGTCAATAAACATCACATATTCTCCATTTGCAGATTGAAGCCCGTGGTATCGAGACATTTCCACACCTTCGTTTATGCTATTTTCAATTAGTCGTATGCGAGTGTCTGATTCGCAGTACGTTTGGCAAATTTTCAAACTGTCATCTTTTGAGGCATCATTAATCAATATGATCTCTAAATCATCATAACTCTGATGAAGACATGAATTAATGCATTGTCTCAAATATTTTTGGCTGTTATATATTGGAATTATGATTGAGACCATTTTTTATTATGTAGGGAGGGATCGAGTTAAATTCTTTTGATTTTATAAATTGCAAGCCTTCAATTATCCCCTTTAGATATGAACTTACGAAATTTGAATCAAATTTTATGATGGAAGTAATACTTATTCCCCAAAATAGCCAGATAAATTTTAGAATTCCGGTAAAGAGAGCAGTTTTATCGCCTGATGAGTTATTCCCATTCGGTTTATAATTACTTCGCCACCATCCTATAAACATAGCCTTAGTGCGGATCAGAAACTTATCCGGGGAATTGTGATATTTGTTACTGTCAGATTTAGCATCAAGATTTTTGATTTTAGCATTAAAGCAAATGCCAAGATTATACCCATTGCGATATGCTTTATATGAGATGATTTGATCTTCGCCGTATGCAAAACCTAAATTGTCAAGCCAACATTCATCTGTCAAATTAAGATTAGTAAGAATGCGTTTTTCCCATAATATAGCGGGACCTCCGCAACTTTGAGTTGGGTAATATCTATTTTGAGGATTGCAAATATAGCTGAAGGACCCGTTTTTATATATCTTGAATGCGTATTTAGAAAAATGATGAGGAAATACTAAGTTTGAGAATATAGCTTTTAGTTTCTGTGGTAGCGTCAAATTATGATTTTTAAAAATATCTGCTCCTACGATACCGGCACTATGGGCTTTTATTTCTGATAGCAATATTTGAGCAAAATCCGGCGAAAGTTCCACATCGTCGTCTAATGTCAATATGTACTCGCTGGATATTTCATCGTATTTTAAAGCTCTTTGGGCGACCATCCCTTTTTTAACCCAAACATATTTTTCGTTACCTACTTGAAAATTCGGGCGATTATATCCCTCCGCGATATAGATTATGACATCCTCGGGTTGGATTGTCTGTGAATAAATCGAGACAAGTTCCAGACGAAGGGTTTCTGGGCTTGTGCCAAGTGTCCGTATTGCAACTGAATATTTCACAATTGTGAGGCTTTTTTCTTGATATGCAGAGCTAATATTAGCCCAATAGGGTACATTAGAACTGTTATGATCTTTAATGGCGAGTTGGAAATACAATTTGGAATATTACTGATATGGCAACTTGACACATAATGGATGGCACACCGGCATTTGTTCAAGAATGAATTGTGTTTTAATTGCATTTCCAGAATCCGGAGTTTTGCAAAGCTTTTGGGTGATTCAACATATTGTTTGAAAATAATACCGGATATACTGTCTCTTCCTGTCTGATAATCAACAATACATAAATTAGCATTAATAACAAGCAACGGATAAGCATCTCCTATTTTAAGAAGTGAATATACCGGATTGAAGTACTTTTCATCCGGAAAGCCTATCTGAGGAGAGACCTGTTTCATCAGATCTGTTCTTAACACCGGTTTGGAATCTCCACGATGGATGTTTTTTATATACAGTTCGGGGAAATAACATTCTTTGAGATTTTGGGGGAAATAACCTCCGATAGGTTCCATCGTGTCATAGCTGAAATCGAGTCCTATGAGTCCGAGATATTTATCACTCCCTTTTTCTTTCCATGTGGTCACTATTATTCCAACTGCATCATCAGGCATGAAGTCGTCACTGTCGATACATACGCTTAGCTCGGTTTCGATATTTTCATAAGCAGTATTATAACCGGTATGCAGACCACCGTTTTCTTTATAAATATATCGGATTGGGATGCGCTGTTGTTGGATGAATCCCTCTACAAGTTTACGGGTAAAGTCGGTGGAGCCGTCATCGATCACAAGCCATTCAAAGTCATCGCATGTTTGAGTGCAAAGACTTTCGTAAAGACGGCGCAATGTATGCGCCCGGTTATATGTCGGGGTGAATACGGTTAGAGTTTTCATACTATCTATAAGACCAGAAGAATGTCATCATAAATATAGTGAAAGCGGTGTAAGCAATTAGTATCTGTCCTGCCACACGATCTTGATTTTCCCACGCTTTCATGTTGCACAGAGGGTATACGAGTAATATAGGCATTAGGAACCATGAAAGATATGCGAACCTATTGGTGAATGAGGTACGTATGACAATAATCCAGAACGCATTGGATAAGAGGTAGGTGGTTGCTAAGATATTATACCAACCATCATGCAGGTCTTTCCATATATTCACATAGAAGATCATAGCGATTGGCATGGCGCTGAAAAGTATAAAATCCCACCGGAAACCTGTGGATGAAAACTGATTGTCATATTCATGTGAGGTGGTATAAAAAGTCATTCGTTCGTCAAATCCAAGAGATGACATGAACGAAGTGATTTCTTTCCCGAAAAAAAGTGAAATCAGGATACTGCTAAGCCAGATATACAAGGCGATTTTAGGCTCCTTTATCACAGTGATGGAGGCAATCACCCCCGCAATAGGTAACATTACGCTACGATGTATACCAAGTGCAAAAAAAGCTAACACGAATGCTATGATTCGTTTATCCTCCATAAAAAATGCCATCGCAAGCATCACAACATGACATGCCAATCCATTACGAAGTCCGTTTACTCCAAATGTGAAGAACATTAAGGATGAGAATACAAACAATATGCCTAAGTAAGGACTGGTCGGGACAAATTTTTTCACAGCCCAAAAGGCGGAAAAGACATATCCGATTTCAATTATTAAGAAGTATTGGTGAACAGAGAGACCATATTTTTTACATAAAAAAGATATGAAACTCCATAGCCATTCCGTATTTAACATAAGGGAAGGCAATGTGTGCACATCTATCAGATTATATGAATGAGCATAAGCCCATGTATCGCCAAATACGAAGCTAATCGGTCTTATTCCCATCCAAATGGCGAAAAATACTGATATTGCAAATGGCAAGATGAAATTTCCTTTATTTTCCTCGCCTATTGCGAGAGTGTCTCCATCTGTTGCGATAAGTTTTAATCCCATCGCCAATGATAGGATGCCAATGATGGTGAGGTATATAGGTGTATATAGAAGTGCGTTCACTGAATTTGTAGGAAATTCTTTAGTTTTGAAAATGTATTAACACCAAATAAACGATGAAGGAGCCGCATTATGTATGTTCGAACAGGTCCGTAATTGTCACACCATGTTTTGGCGTAATGGTGAATGCTACGAGTATTTGATGTGATATTAAGTTTCCCGGTAGCGTCATCTAACGGATTGAAGTAATCATTGGGGTATATAGTGATACCACATAGTTGTTGTGCCACGTTCTCTAACTTTAAACCTTTATCCATAAGAACATCTGTGACATGTTTCACCACTGTACCCGGAATTTGTTTTCCTAAGACATCTAAAAAATGTATCTTAGCATAATGATTTAGAATGGCGTTATATATTGCCATTTTTTCGGGAGAGCCAATACCCAATCCTGAATTAACTCCTATATTTGCGTGGCTTTTTTCAAATCCCATAAATGCACCTTTTTTAATAATATCGTCCATCGGGCGTATTACTTCCACGTCGGTGTCAAAATAGATACCTCCATGGTGGTATAGAATCCAGAAACGAGCGTAATCACTAACGAAAGCCCATTTGCCACATTCTGCTGCTTCTTTTGTATATGCGATAGCATTGATGTCAAAATCATTCTCGTCCCATCGCTTTATTTCCCATCCCGGGAAATATTTTTTCCATGAACTGATACATTTGATGGCGCTTTTAGGCAGGGGTTTCCCGCCAAACCAGCAGTAATGTATGATATGCGGAATCTTTTCGATTGTCACTGTCGTATGGTTAAGTTCGGAGCAGTTATAGTGTTATTTAAAATTCTTTCTGATAAGGATTAAAAAATTGCGTATTGATTTGGAAATGTTAAACATTCCGGACATTGCCATGCGTAAAAGCAATCTGTCAATATCACGTATTCGTTTATTTTCCTTCATATATGGAATATATGATTTGTATAAATTCTTAAAATTTGAATTAGAAAAATTTCCGTAAATGAATAACCGATAAATCAACGTAGTGATGAGACTTTTTTTGCTTTTTATTAAATCTGTATTTGTCGGGATGGAATTGTTCAAAATTGAAATCAAATTCTGAGTCTCTGCAATCATTTTGCTGTCAGTCCTGTTAACAAGGCTTCCGGCTATATTTATTCGATAATAATATAATGTGGCATTTAAATATCTTATTTTTAAACCTTGGGTTTGCAGTATTTGTAAGAGAACAAACACATCCTCGCAGTAATTAATATTGGGTGGAAATTTTACATTGCGGTAAAGGCTTGCGCGAATCAACTTATTCCATAAACTTCCATGTAAGGTCCGATTGTTTGCTCCACAAACTGATTCTATTATTGAAATACCTGTCAGGCTAATAGCTGTTTGTGTATATGTGGATGCTTTGCCGTTTGAATAGCAATAAAAATCACAAAAAACAATGTCGGCATTGGTTTCAGTGGCTTCATTGTATAATGCTTCATACATGTTAAGTTCTGTCCAGTCATCCGGATCACAATGTATGATGTATTCACCGGTTGCAGCATCCAATCCGTCTTGTCGTGACTGGCTGACACCTTTATTTTCAGTATATCTTATTAATTTAACTTGATTTTTGCGATTTGGGTATTCGTCAAGGATGCTTGACAGTATGTTTATGCTTGAATCGCCACCACAATCATCGATAAATATATATTCAATATCATCAAGTGTTTGTGCGAATAGGGAGCGAGCACATTTTTCAATGTAGTTTTCTACTTGGTAGACAGGGATAATAACACTTACCTTGGGTGTACTCATATTATTTATTCAGATTTGTACTTAAAAAGCTAAGTGATTTCTTTTTTAATTCCTCTAAATTGGAATTAATTAAATCCCAGTCGATATTTAAATCCCAATCGATATTATCATCGGACTCGGAGATTAATCTGTTTTCAAGTTGGAATGTGCTTAGCAATGATTTAATGCGACTGATTCCTCTTGTTTCATTACCTATAACAATAAACGGTTTATTAAAAATTATAGCAAAAACGCAAGCATGGAAGCTGTCTGTGATCACATATTTTGCCCAGTGAAAATTGCTTAGCCAGCTTTCGACTGGTGGTTGAATCCGTTTTTCCAAGGGTGAAGCGATATCATACACCTGTGCATATCCGTTGATCAGTTTCAGATTTTTTTTCTTACAAAAATCATCAATTAATCTGTCTTTAAGAGGTGACGGATCTAATATATGACACATAATTACGTTTTCGTCCTCTTCCTCAGCAATATTAGCTTCACGAATTAAGTGAATATAATCATTTTTCGTCAGTAGAAAGGTCGGGTCAAGGACATGGACTGCATTTAGTCCAAATGAATTCTTACAAATATTGACACCTGAAACCTCTCTTACAGATATTGCGTTGAATCGTTTTGCGCAGAGGGCACATTCTTGGATATCACGGTCACTGTATTCCGACAAATTATCCAGCCCGAAAGAGGCGGCATAGGATATTCTGATTATATCTTTGCGTTTGAGGAACAGCAAGAAAGCGTTGGAGATCCGTCGATTCCAGTTGTTTGTGAAATATGGTTTTCGCCATACTTGATCGCTTCCGACTATTATTGCGTCATAGTTAAACTCATTAATCTGATCTAATTCATCAATTTCCTTGATATTAATATATCGATTAATGAATTCCCGTGTATGCTGCTCGATGACCGGACGTATTTTTGATAAGTTATATTCACAGAAAATGGGGCTATTCCAATCAATGAATAATTTTCTAAAAATACGCTTAATATATTTCGCACATAATACTATTTTAGGAGGAAGGTAATCGTCCCATCTTTGAAACACTTCAACTTTGTGTCCCATCCGTTCAAGGGTATGCTGCAGGGCATACGCCTGAAGAATCCCACCATAATTAGCACGTAGAGTCAATGTCAATACCGCTATTCTCATTTTCTATGAGCAGGTGCAGTTTGATCGTTACGCTGACACTTCGTCTTCGCGGGTATAGTGGTAGTCGCCGTAGTTGCCGTAGTGGTAGCCATAGCGGTGATAGCCGTATTTTTTATAGCCGTAGTGCGAGAATTCCTGATGGGTGCCGTTTAGGAGCACTGACAGGTTCGGGAAACGGCGTTCCTGATACCATTTTTCAATCTCCGGGAGGAATGTTCGGTCAAGAAGGTGTGCTCGGATTATGAATAGGGTCATCTCTGCATATCGGCTTATGATGGCAGCATCGGCTACAATCTCGACCGGAGGACAGTCGATGAATACATAGTCATATTCCTCTTTCAATTTGTTCATGAGCGTGTCAAGGCGCGGATTGAACAACAGCTCGGTGGGGTTCGGCGGTATAGTCCCGACAGGTAGCACATCCAAATCACCAAGTTTGACAATCACATCGTGATAGTCGGGTACCTGTGCGCTCAGATAATTGGAAATACCGAGAGCCGGAGCGTTCACGAATTTTGATAGAGAGGCTTTTCGCATATCGAGGTCAACCGCTATGACTTTCTTTCCTTTTATGGCAAGAGATATGGAGAGATTGACAGATATGAATGTCTTTCCGCTGCCCGGATTCATAGAGGTCATCATTATCACATGGTGTCCGCCTTCGAATCCAAGTATGAACTCAAGATTTGTACGCACCACACGGAACGCCTCATTCATAATATTTCGTCCCTGCTCCTTCACCAAAGGCTTGTTTTCGATAATGGACGCCAGACTCTTCTTTGCGCCTTTACCTTTCTTAGAAGGTAACGCCAAGGGTATTTCGCCGACGAATGGGGCATGTAGCGATTCGAGATCCTTTTTGCCTCTTACGGAGGTGTTGAAATTTTCTACAAGTAAAATTATGGAAGCCGGTACCAGTAATCCGGCAAGTATGGCGAGTGCAAGCACCTTTCCCGGATTTGGCAATACCGGAACAGGGCTTGAACTTGGATGCTCTATCACACGTGTGTTGTAAGCGGTGAATGCTTGTGACAATTCATTTTCCTCTCTTTTCTGTAGGAGGAATAGGTAGAGCGACTCCTTGACTTTTTGCTGGCGCTCCACGGAGAGCAGATACTTGGCTTGCTGCGGATTTGCTGCAATTTTTGACACGGCTTGCGATTGCGCGGTTGTGACAGTCCGCTTTTGAGTGTTTAGCATGGCAAGTTCGTTGTCAAGCGAGCTTAATATAGTACCTTTTATCGTCTGAAGCTTTTGGTCAAGATCCATCACGAGGGGATTTTGCTCCGAGGAAACCGAAAGGTGATTGTTGCGTTGGAGCAATAGGGTGTTGTAAGCCTGTATCTGAGCTTCTATGCTTGGATTGTTTATCCCTGAGTTTGCAGGGAGCTGCTCTTTGTCGTGCATCCCGTCAGTCAGATAGTTGCGCAGATACTTTGTCATGTGCATACGGTTGTCAAGCTCTCTCCCTTGAGTCTCTGATGAGGTCATCTGGCTTATTGCTATTCCTCCCATGGCGTTGACGTCGGTTACCAAATTGCGTGATTTGTAATCTGAAATGTCATTGTCAACATTCCCCAGCTCACCTTCTATAATTGAAAGGCGTTCTTTTATGAACTCCGTGGTGCTTGCCGTGATCTGATTACGGTCCTTGACCCAGTTCTCATTATAAACAGCCACGAGTGTAGCAAGCACATCCTCTCCACGGGAGCGTGAGACATCGTTGAATGATATATCAATTATAGACGCCTTCTGGTCACGTTGTGTCGCAAGAATGCGCATGTGAATATTATTCACAGCCTCACGCATGGATTTGCGCTTGACTTTCAGATTGTCCTTCATTCCGGCTGTGTAATATGTCGTAGGATTGACCTGTGTTACCCCAAGTGGTGTGTTTACTTTCTGCCCTAACTTGAATGTGTATTGACTGTCAAACGGCTCATTATTCAGCTCAATGGATGATAACACCACAGTACTGTCTGATTTAATAGCCAAATTGAACGAGGCGACATCTGAGTCTGTCAAGTCGAATAGTTCGATGTTTACCGGAAGATCCATACCGTATGCCAGATTGTCATGGAACGGTCCGCTGTGAAAATAATCCGTGTTTAATTTCAGCCGCTTCACTATTTCAGTGGTCACAGCCAGGGTCTTCATCGACATTATCTCATTTGTGATGTTAACGCTCTTCGACGATAACCCGATTTCATTCATCAGATCTTCAGACACACCTTTGTTGTCATCCGATTTAATCATTACGGATGTATACGATGTGTATACATTAGGCGTGATTTGAAGATAATAGTATGCACATCCGAGAGCTATGATAAGTGAAAGCGCAAACCATTTCCAGTTTCCGAAAAACAGGAAAAGAGCGTCTTTAAATTTTACAAATCCGTCATTTTGCCTTTTTGTCGGGGCTCCGGTGTTTATAATTATACTGCTTTGCTCAGCTTTGTTAAGATTGCGTTCCATGTGAATGGTATGAATGGTTTGTTTTGGTCTGATTAAGATGACCGGCTATGTAATGTGTTACTTTGTGAAAAGAATTACGAGTGTGGTAGCGAATGAGAACATTGACATCCAGAAACTTGGGGTCATATAGCTGTTGCCGTTGGCTGTTGACTGGTTTGCCTTTACCTGTGTCGGCTCCACATATATCATGTCGTTTTGTTTGATATAATATACCGGTGAGCCATACACATCATCAGCTCTTGTGAGGTCAACTCGGTAGGGTACTTGTTTGCCGTTTTCAGTCCTGAGCACAAGTATGTTGGTACGCTTTCCGCTTATTGAAAGGTCGCCCGACATCGATAGTGCTTCGAGCAGGTTGATCTTGTCTGCCGGAAACTTATGACGACCCACACCCGACTCTCCGATTATATAGTAAGCCATATCGGGAAACTCAACCGTGACGATGGGGTCACGCAGAAGATTACCTGCAAGCAGTCGATATTTTATCTGTTGAGCCACCTCCATGCGATTCAATCCTTCCACTGATATAGACCCTAAAATAGGCATGTCTATCTTGCCGTTTTCATCCACCGTGTAGAGCGGTGGTTGCGAAGTGCCGTAGCCGGAATTTACCGCACGGCTCAGATTGAACATCTTTGCAAGTTCCTCGTCACGGCTATGCACTATTATGTCGAGTTTATCGCCGGGCTGTAGTTTAAGCTCTCCACCTTCCTGAAGTGTCAGAATGGAATTTGGCGGAAGGTCTTGCATGTAAACGATATCTTTTGCAGGTCCGCAGCTTGTTGCCAAGATGGCGACAACGGCATATCCGAATATCCGGAGTTTTTTTACGTTAAGGTTGAGAAATTTCATGATTGGTAATGGTGTATTTATGATTTCAGTCGGTCTCTTCTACCTTCTGAAGAAAGCAACGTGGTATATAACTTGTGGCGACGGCGCAAATCCCTTTCACGGTGACAACAAGGCGATGGTCATTCTTTATCCTTACTATATGACCCTCCGACCCTTTGAATGGTCCGTCAATCACTTTTACGAGATCCCCTTTGTGGTAACGTGGATTATCTTCCCCGATATATTCTACGCCGTTCTCACCTTTTGAAGTCACGAGCATAAAAATGTTCATCTCCTTTTCGGGGATTGCCACAGGCTCAAATCGTGAGTCAATACGGCGGGAGTATATCATGGCTCTCCCTTCAAGCTTTTCACGGATTGCGATCGCTGATTTCTGTGTGGTATGCATGAACATCAGCGAGGAGATAAGCGGACGTTCCGTGAGTTTCTTCACCCCGTTGCGTTCTATCATGACAGAAGTCATGGGGATATAGCTTTCGATGCCATCTCCCTTCAATGTGTCCTCGATGTCGAACACTTTGTTATAGAACACTTTGAGTGCAAACCATCTGAGATCGGTTATCTCCATTGCAATTCAGTTCATTAGTTTGACGTTACGTTACGGTCGGCATAAATCTTTCATTCCCCGTCTCTGGTGTGAGGCAGGTGTCTTTAAGGTCGGTCCGTCTATTTCAGAAAAACTGGTTTGCTTCCCTTTGAAACTTCGGATCCCAGCCTTGCCCCCGATCCGGCGACAATTGGTTGCGACCTCGAAATCTCAGCATTGTATCAGCAAGATTGCATAATAATTGGTCTTGCTACTATCTCGGTAATCCTACTTTAAGGTTGAAATGAGTCACTTATGCCATGGTTTCGTATGCGCAAAGTTACGAAAAAATGTGATAAAGAGTATACTTTTGTGAAATATTTATAAAAGTTTTTAGAAAATACGGTCATAAAAACGGGGCATGTCGGCTTATGAACCAACATGCCCCGATGGAATATTGAATGATTTGGAATACGCTAAGCGAGTTCGGCAGCTTCGTTCAGAAGGTCGATTTTAGTCCATTGCGATTCATAGTTAAGACCTTGACGCTCGCGGTCACGCACTTTGAAGCCGCATGTCGGGCTGATGGAGAGAAATTCGATAGGCACATACCTGTTTGCGATGTGGATGGCATTCACGATGTCGTTTATGCTCTCCATGTTAGGCAAACTGCCGTCCACGAGTCCGAGAATGGCGCGTTTTCCAGCAGGGAGCCATTTCAGAGTGTCAAGATGCTCCACGTTGCTTACGTCAAACGGTAAAAGGAAAGCGTCAACATCTACTTCCTCAAGCATTCGGCGTATATGTTCAAGCTCCTTCTCGTCGCCCCAGCGAGGTATGGATGTCTCATCGGCAGCTATGTTGAGGGTGATTTCAAGGTCTGACGGACGGTTTTCAACTGTGCGGTTGAGCAGTGAGATGAGGGTTTCGGTGACACGTTCAGGGTCAATGCCGCCGAGGAAAAGAGTCTTTTCGAAATATGGATCACCGAGGCGTCCCCATACGGCTGTGTCTAACTGTATGTGGCGGCAGCCAAGGCGGTAAAATTCATTTATCGTTTTGCTGTAAGCTTCCACGATGTCATCCTCCAAAGTCTCAGGTGTCTCATAGAGCTTTGAGAGGTCTCCGTTTCCGCCCACGAGTATGCGCATATACAGTTCTCCCGGCGAAGGGATGGTCTGACGCACTTCGGCACGACCGGCAGTGAGGTTCTGCATGTGCACAAATTTCTCAAAGAACGGATGTTCGGGATTGAACTCTATCTTTCCTGAGAACCGTAGCAGGTCATGGCGCACAACTTCGTCCTGATATATACGTCCTGTGTCGATGCGTTCACGGTTCATGCCGTTGAGACCTTCCCAAAAGTCTTGGTCCCACTTTTTGCGGCGGATTTCGCCGTCAGTCACTATTTTGAGCCCTGATTTTATTTCCCGGTCGATGAGTCGGTCTATCACCGCATCCTCTATCTCACGGACTTCCTCGGCAGATTTCTCGCCAAGTTTCATTGCACTGCGGGCTTCTTCAAGTTCTTCGGGAGGAAGAAAACTACCCACGATTTCAACGCGGGGTTTGGTCTGTGATGATGTCATAATGGCTTAAAGTCGTGAAAATCACGCAAAAGTATATAAAATGATTATCCCAATGGATATACTCTTTGTTAAAAAATGCAAAATGGGGACTGCCATCCATATCTGTTGATGATGTATATCTAATTGGTTTCAAACGTGTTGAACGTCATAGAAATCGCATCAAACATAAGTAAGCGGTTTGTGAGCAGATCACCTGTTTTGACGATGTATTTCACCACTTCCGTGGCTTGGAGCGTTCCGACTACCCCGACCACAGTGTTCATCACACCGTCTATGGCGCATGGCAGTTCATCTCCGGCTGCGTCAGTGTCGAAAATCTCTCTGTAATTGGCGCTTCCGGGTACGTATGTGAACACTTGCCCGGAAAACCGGTAGACTGCCCCATATACGTATGGTTTCCCTATTTCGACGCAGGTGTCATTGATCAGCAAGCGTGTGTCGAGATTATCGGTACAGTCAACTATTATGTCGTAACCCCCGAGGAGCTCCTTGGCGTTTTCCGAGGTCAGAAATTCTGGATAAATATCAACTTTGACGTGAGGATTTATCTCAGTCATAGCTTCACGAGCCGACTCAACTTTTAGACGTCCGATATCAGATGTGCCATGCATTATCTGCCGTTGCAGATTACTGAGGCTTACCGTGTCGGCATCCATGATTCCGATAGTCCCGACTCCTGCAGCAGCGAGGTAAAGCCCTACAGGTGAGCCTAAACCTCCGGCTCCTATTATAAGCACACGTCCCTCGGCAAGTCGCTGTTGCCCTTGCAGATCGATCTCACAAAGAGAAATGTGTCCGCGATAGCGAGTCCGTTGTTCCTTATCAAATTTCATCTCCATGCGATGCGCTTTGAAATTTATATCCGGCTTTCTTGACCATCTCTTTGTCGTCAGCTATCTGTGCGCCGATTGTGGTGAGCAAATCACCCATGATGGCGCCGTTGATACCTATACGCAAAGCTTTCATCTGTGTCTCTTTGGTCATTCTGGCTCGTCCGCCGGCAAATCGCAATACAGCTTTAGGGTGAGCCATACGGAATATTGCCACTGTATTTAGTATCTCATTATCAGTCAGTAATGGAGAATCCTCAAGTGGCGTTCCGGGGATAGGCTGCAATACATTTATAGGTATGGACACGGGGTTGACGCGTCTTAACGCCGCAGCAAATTCCGCACGTTGCGCCATGGTTTCACCCATACCGATTATACCTCCGCTACATATCTCCATCCCGGTCTCTTGTGCAGCCTTGATACTCTTAATCTTATCCTCGATAGTGTGTGTGGAGCAGAGTGTGGGGAAATAGCTCGGAGCGGTCTCCAGATTGCAATGGTAACGCTTTACTCCGGCTTCAAACAACTTTTCAAAATCCTCCTTTTCCAGTAAACCCATCGAGGCGCAAAGCCCCATTCCCGGATGTCTGGAGGATAGCTCACGGTAATATCCGCACAATGTTTCAAGTGATTTGCCTGAAATTTTTCTTCCGCTTGTCACCATTGAGAATCTTCCTATCCCTTGCTCGCAGTTGTAATCGGCGAGTTCAATGCATGTGTCATGGTCAACCAATGGGTAGAGGGCTATTTCTGTGTGGTGACGGGATGCCTGTGCGCACCATTTGCAATCCTCAGGGCATTTTCCCGAACGGGCATTTATGATGGAACAAGAATCGAAAATGTCGCTTCCGAAAGCTTTGGTTATTTCTGCCGCCGCATCCCATAGTTCCGGCTCTTGCTCCGGTGAGATTTCTCCAAGGCTAATCACCTCCGTGTCAGTGAGGTTGCCACCGTTGAGTATTTTGACTTTTAATGCTTGAATGTCAATCATGATTGGTGTAGGTTCGTTATAATGCAAACACAAAATTACTCAATTTGCGGGAATAGATAATCGGGTAGGAAATAAATTTTTATTCAAATTGAATTTTTCGCACTCTTTCGGCTTTTTCTCGCCGTAACTTTGCTGAAAATTAATCCCTTCAATCAGTCTTCCCTATGAAAATCCGTCTTTCCCAACCACAAATGCTTTCTCTCTGGCGTCTGCACCGTCTTCTCGAACCGATACGCCACGATGCCGAGGTGACCCGTGCCGATGGAGTTGACCTCGATGCCATACTTACCGCCGAAATGGATCAGTGGTATATTGAGTTGCTGCTTAGAGCGTCGCAGGAATTGCTTGTTTCCCATGATATTACCGGTGAAATCACAATATCGTCGTATGACGACGGCTGCGCTTTCATCTCACTACCTCCCGAGGTGGTGAGGGTGCTCTCTGTGCGTTTATCGGGCTGGAAATCAAGTGCCATCCCTATATCTGCCGATACACCTGTGGCTATGCGGCAGCGATTGCCTTATACCCGTGCCGATGCTTCATCCCCTGTGGCTGTGCTTTCAGGTGACGGGCTGTGTCTTTATCCCGCATCGTCCGATTCCACTGTCACGGAGCTGAAATGTGTGATTTACAGAGAGGGAGAATATGAATTCATGAGAGAGGCGCTCGCCTCGGTTTCTCCATTGGATTCAGAGTCGTTCACACCTCTGAAAACCGTTCAATAACCTTAAAATCATATACTATGAATTACTTTAAATTAGCTGCCGACACATGGGCGAATGCCGCCACATTCCGTGCCACACGCAAAAGGCTCAAAGATTATGCCTATAGCCGTCAGTGGGAGGATTTAACTACAACACCTGAGGGTAAAATCATCACTGAAGGCGGGCTTGTCAGAAAGGACGGGCGTCTTCCACAGACCAATAATCTCATCCGTCCGCTGATCAAGAGCGTTGTCGGACGTTTTCGCTACAACCTTACCCGTGAGGAGCTTGCCACTGATGATTTCCTCCGTGAGGCTTACGAGGCGAATCAGCTCGATGAGCTTGACAGCCGTGCGCTTGAGGAATTTCTTATTTCAGGATGCGTGATTCAGCGTGTGGGCTGGGAAGCGTTCACTGACGGCGAGGGTATTGGCGTGGATAATGTTAACCCTAATCGCTTCTTTGTGAACCGGTTCTTTGATTCCAGAGGTAAGGATATCCGTTTTATCGGAATGATTCATGATATGCCTATCGACAGGATTAAACTCTGTTTTGCCGCCGGCGATTCCTGTAAATCCGGCGATTCCTGTAAATCCAAGGAGATAGAGGAGGTGTATTCCAAATGTGACGACATGAGACATGCTTCGATTTCCACCATTGGCAAGCCGGGATTTGAGGAATCGTTCTTCTACTGCGCCGATGAATTTATGTGCAGGGTGATAGAAGTGTGGAGTTATGACTTCGATACCGATAGCGAAGGTCATCCGGATCCACATTGGCATTGCCGTTTCTTTGCTCCTGACGGCACATTGATTGCCGATACACGCTCTCCGTTCCTTCACGGTTCACATCCGTTTGCATTGAAGTTCTATCCTTTGACCGATGGGGAGGTACATTCGTTCATAGAGGATGTGGTTGACCAACAGAGACATATCAATCAGCTTATCACCACTATTGATGCTATCCTCGCCAACAGTGCCAAAGGCGTTCTCCTGCTCCCGTCCGATGCCCTTGTTGACGGAATGAATGCCGAAGCAGCCGCAAGGTTGTGGAATCATCCCGGAGGTGTTATACCGGTCAATCCCCGTGCGTCTAAATTTCCTCAGGAAGTACATTCCAATGGCAGCTGCGAGGGCGTTTACAATCTGCTTGATATAGAGATGAGGATGTTTCAGCAGATATCGGGTGTGTCAACCGCTATGCAGGGTATGACACCTGATTCTAAGACCTCTGCGTCGCTCTATGAGATTCAGATATATCATTCCGCCATCTCTCTTCTCGACATCTTTGAGACATTTAACAGCTTTCGTTCACTTCGTGACGGACTGATTTTGAGGTCTCTGAGATGATGTGTGAGAATTGGCTTCGGTTTAACGTTTATTAGCATTGGTGTGCGCCTATCTTTCATCGGTGGCGTGGTAAATTTGCCAATGTAGCCATGCCGGTTGCAAAAACCAATATAAAAACAAAATACTATGTCAAATTTAATGAACCTCAGAGATCGACACTTCATGGATGCCTGTCGTGAGATTATTAAGAACCTTGATCCTACTATGGAAATCAACATGCGTGAAGTGGCGCAACGAGCTGCGATGAGCCCGGCTCCACACTATTACTGTACATTCGAATACGCTCTGAGAATGATTCGTGTGTTACGCCACGGTAGGTTAAAGCTTAGAAATGACCGCCGTCTGATGATGTGGAAAGAGCTGAATTCAAAAGCCGACGGGCTTATGAAGCGTCAGGGTTATACCCTGATAGAGGCTCTTTCCCATATCCTCGCCTCGGAGCCGGCATCCCAGTTCTTCATCACTCCCGGTACGGCGTTAAGGCTTGCCTACCGGTTGAAATCCCGACATGCTTTTACAACCTTAAACAATCGTTACTATGACTTACTTCCTATCAATTAGCAAGATCATCGACACAGTGCAGGCTATTGCCGCGCTTCATATATTTTCAGCTCCGGCTGGCAGATGCGAGGCTCTGACTTCGATGCTTGCGCCGTCTCGACATGATTTAATGGAGGCTCTTGCAAAAGATGCATTTGCTGAGACTCTTGTCGCCATTCTTCCCTACGTGGCTGATTCTAACCTTGACAATTGCGATTCATCCGGAATGTTGACCGTAGAAATCTCGTCGATTATCCGGATTTCGGATGGAACGCACCCTGTTGTCAGGCGCAGTTTGGAGCAATCTATAGCTTATCGGATACTCAACCTGTGTCTGCTCTCGCTTCCCGGCGATGATTCCTCATTGGCTGAGGAAATGTTGCGCAAAGCCACTTTCCATCTCGACAAAGCAGTGGATTTACTTCGTTCCGGCAGGGCTAATCATCCCTTTATCCGTTGAGGCTCTTTAACTTTCATTGATAAAACACACTTTAAGTTTCGTGAGAAACATGTTGTGCCGATGATTGTTTTTTCGTAACTTTGTCGTCAATTTATCACTGCTCCGGCGGCGGTTGGCTATATGCCGCTTTCATCATCCGTCGCCGGGATTGTATGTTGTTTAATTTTAAAGCATTAACTATAAATCAATGAACGACAAAGAAATTGTGCTCTCAGGCATACGTGCCACTGGCAATTTACATCTCGGCAACTATTACGGTGCCTTGAGCAAGTTTGTCAAAATGCAGGACGATTACGACTGCTTATATTTCATCGCTGACCTCCATGCTTTGACTACAACCCCCGACCCGAATATTCTCCATGAAAATGTGAAGAACATTTTGGCTGAATATCTTGCTGCCGGTGTGGATCCTGACAAGGCTACTATTTTTGTGCAGAGCGATGTCCCTGAAATCTCCGAGATGTATCTGTTGCTTAACATGCATGTCGGTATAGGTGAACTCATGCGCACAACTTCGTTCAAGGACAAAGCCCGCAAGCAGCTTGGCATAAAGAACGGAAGCGATGACGAGGATATAGAAAAACAGATCATTGGTACTGACTCCAACAAGCGTGTGAACGCCGGTTTGCTTACCTATCCGACGCTTATGGCTGTCGATATATTGATTCAGAAGGCTCACAAAGTGCCTGTAGGCAAGGATCAGGAACAGCATCTGGAACTTACCCGCCGTTTTGCCCGCCGTTTTAACTCGTTCTACGGCGTGGATCTATTCCCCGAACCCCAAAACTTCAATTTCGGCGACCATGCAGTGAAAGTGCCCGGTCTTGACGGCTCAGGCAAGATGGGTAAGAGCGAAGGTAACTGCATATACCTCATTGATGAGGAGAAGGTGCTCCGTAAGAAAGTGATGCGTGCTGTCACTGACGAGGGTCCCAAGGAACCTAACCAGCCTATTTCAGAACCCGTTCAGAATCTTCTTACCCTTATGGAGCTGACTTCCGCTCCCGAAATCGTGCAGCAGTATCGTGATGCGTATGCTGATTGCTCTATCCGCTACGGAGATCTTAAGAAGCAGCTTGCCGAGGATATTCTGAAAGTCACCACACCTATCCGTGAGCGTTACAATGACATTCGCAATGACGATGCTTTCATCGGCAGGGTAGTCCGTCAGGGTGCTGAACGTGCTCGTGAACGTGCTTCAAAGACTCTTGCCGAAGTGCGTGAGATTATGGGTATCCGCAAATTTTATTGATTGAGAATTGCTCAAGATGAAAAAGTATAATCTTATAAATAACTCGCTCGGATGGTTCTGCTTCGTTGTGGCGGCGTTGACCTACCTGCTCACGCTTGAGCCGACGGCGAGCTTCTGGGACTGCCCGGAATTTATTTCACAAGGCTACAAACTTGAAGTGGGACACCCGCCGGGCAACCCTATATTCATGCTTGCTGCCAGATTCTTTGTCAATTTTGCTTTTGGCGATATTACAAAAGTGGCGCTCATGGTCAATGCCATGTCTGCGCTTCTGTCGGCAGGAACCATACTTCTGCTCTTCTGGACTATTACCCACTTGGTGAAGAAGCTTGTGGTCAAGGATGATGCCGAGGATATCTCACTTGTGAAAATGCTTGTGATCTTCGGCTCGGGTATCTGCGGCGCATTGGCTTATACTTGGAGTGATACTTTCTGGTTCTCAGCTGTGGAAGGTGAAGTCTACGCTTTCTCTTCTTTCTGTACGGCTTTAGTCTTTTGGCTTATCCTTAAGTGGGAAAACCGTGCGCAGTTGCCGCATAGCGATAAGTATCTCATACTGATTGCCTACGTGATAGGTATCTCTATCGCGGTGCACCTCCTGAACCTTCTCTGTATCCCTGCCATTGCGTTGGTGATATATTACCGCCTTTGGAACAATACCACGGCAACAGGTTCCATGATCACTCTCGGGGTGGCTGCCGTTGTAGTTGGTCTTATCCTCTACGGTCTGGTGCCGGGCTTCATAGAAGTGTCGCAGTATTTCGAACTCTTCTTTGTTAATGTGTTAGGTTTCAGCTACAATGTAGGCGTTCTCATATATGCTGTTGTGGCTGTGGCTGTGTTTATATGGGCTATACGGTCGCTTTATCGTCAGGACAATCCGAAAGCCATACGTCTGAGTGTTGCGCTCAGTATTCTCGTGTCAGGTATACCGTTCATTGGCGATAGCCTTTGGATTCCGGTGCTGATAATGATTGCAGTGCTGTGCTACCTGTACATGGCTAAAAAATTGCCGGTGCGTATTCTGAATCTTGTGGTGATGAGCATATTCGTTATCTTCATCGGATATTCTTCGTATGCGCTCCTGCTGATTCGTTCGAGTGCCAATCCGCCGATGAATCAGAATGCTCCTGACAATGTGTTTGCTCTTTCATCATACCTTAACCGTGAGCAGTATGGCGAGCGTCCTCTGTTCTACGGACAGACCAATAATTCAAATGTGGTGTATGAGGTCACTGCAAACGGCAGCGTGTCACCGAAGTTCAATCCCGGTAAAGCTCTTTATGCCAAAGTGGTGAAGACCTCTCCTGACCAACCTGATAAATATGAAATCACAGGCTATAAGAAGGATTATGTTATGGCTCCGGAGCTTAATATGCTCTTCCCGCGTATTTATAGCGGCTTGCATACCGGTGCTTACGCTGATTGGATAGGCGGTCTTCACGGAAAACCTGTTCAGGCAACACAATATGTGAACTCTGACGGTGAGGTGATACAGACCGTTGATAAGATCAAACCCACCATGGGTGAAAGCCTTCGCTTCTTCCTGATCTATCAGCTCAATCACATGTACTGGCGCTATTTCATGTGGAATTTCGCCGGTCGTCAGAATGATATTCAGGGTAATGGTGAAGTCAACCACGGTAACTGGATTTCAGGTATACCATTCATTGACACTCCGCGACTTGGTGACCAGTCGCTGCTTCCCGATAGTGAGGGTAAGGGTAACAAGGGGCACAATGTATTCTTCATGCTCCCTCTCATCATGGGTATTATAGGTCTCGGTTGGCAGGCATTCACCTCCAAACGAGGCATAGAGCAGTTCTGGGTTATCTTCTTCCTATTCTTTATGACCGGTATAGCTATCGTGCTCTACCTTAACCAGACTCCGACACAGCCCCGTGAACGTGACTATGCGTTTGCCGGGTCGTTCTATGCGTTCTCTATCTGGGTCGGTATGGGTGTTGCCGGATTGTGGGCGCTCATTAACGCCGCGTTCAAGAAGAGTCCGAAGAAGGATAAGAATGGCAATGTCGTTGAACCTGTTAATGCTGACGAAAAGTCGAAACTTCCGTTGGTTGCCGCTATATGCGCATGTGTGGTCGGCGTACTTGTGCCGTTGCAGATGGTTTCGCAGACATGGGATGACCATGACCGTTCAGGACGCTACACCACCCGTGATTTCGGTATGAACTATCTTGACTCCGTTGATGAAAACGGTATCATATTCACCAATGGCGATAACGATACATTCCCGTTGTGGTATGCGCAGGAGGTTGAAGGGCACCGCACAGATGTGAAGGTTGTTAACCTCAGCTACCTCACCACCGACTGGTATGCTAATCAGGTTAAGCATCCCTCTTATCAGGCTGCCGGTATAGAAACTCTTGCCGAGCCTTCAAATTATGGATATGACCGCATGAATTTCAGCTATTTTGCTGTGGATGAGGATTCGACTGCCGTAAATGTGTTCACATCATTGCGTCAGCTCTACGATCCGAACTCAAGCAAGAACGCTTGGAATGCTCCGATGATGAAGTATCCCAATATGTTCATCCCTGTTGATATTCCCGCAGCCGTCAAGGCAGGACGTATCACCGAGGAGGAAGCTCAATATGCCGATTCGGCTATCATAGCCAATATGCACACTGACAAGGAAGCTGCCGGACATGGCGGTATGACTCTCAGTCAGGTTCTTTCGCTCGATATGCTTGCTACAAGCATTAAGAATGGTTGGAACCGTCCTGTTTACTTTGCATCTACCGTTCCCTCTGATTATTACATCAGCTTGTCACCCTATATGCGTTCTACCGGTATGGCTTACGAGGTCACTCCGCTTCGCTTTGACGAGAATACTCAGAACCAGTATGGCGATTGGGACATTTCGGCAGTCAACACTGATAAGACTTACCGCAACATAACCGAGAAGTTCCGTTGGGGCAGTCTTGACAAGGTGACATCTCCCGATGATATTTATCTTGATGAGACTGTGCGCCGTATGGTTACTACAACTCGTTCTTACATACTTAACTGTGCCACAGCTCTTGTTAATGAAGCTGTCGGTGCTGAACGAGCTGACACAACCGCTCTTGATGCCGCTGAGGTGAAGAAAATCAATGACTTTAAGGCTGATCGTTATGCCAAGGCGTTGAACCTCCTTCAGCTTATCGAAGAGAAACTACCTGAGGCAGCTTCACCATACGCTATTCAGATTCCGCAGCAGATGGCTCAGCTATATGCCCGTCTCGGTGTGGTGACCAATAATGATAAGCTCACAGCTAAGTCGCGTGAAATGCTTGAAAAAGAGCTTCGCCGCTATGCCAAGAATGTGAAGTATTATCAGAGCCTCACCCCGTGGCAGTACGCTACTCTCCCGAGGACTGACCGCTTTATCGAGGCATATTATATGGTATATCTTCTTCAGGATTATGTTGATGCCGGTGGCGATGCCGAGAAGATGATTACCGAGCTTGAGGATATGGGTGTAAACTTTGACCGTATCGTATCCATAATGCAGCAGTGACATGTGGATTGAACAACCACCACTATTTTATAGATTACTTTTCCCCGAAGCCCTCTGGCGCATCCAGCGCCGGGGGCGGAAAGTGGTCTATCTCACTTTTGACGATGGACCCATCCCTGAGGAAACCCCTTGGGTGCTTGATTTGCTTGACAAGTATGGCATAAAAGCCACATTCTTTATGGTGGGTGATAACGTAAGGCGTCATCCTGAACTGTTTGAGGAGATAAAGCGTCGAGGACATTCGTATGGTAATCACACCATGCACCATCTTCAGGGTATCAAAGAGTCTGCCACTACATATCTGCGGGATATAACGGAAGCGGATGCTTTGATTGACTCATCGCTATTCCGTCCGCCACATGGCATAATCTACCCTACGCAGGCTAAGCTTATAAGGCGTCACTACAACATAGTGATGTACGATCTTGTCACTCGTGACTACTCCAAACGTATAAATGGCGAACAGGTGTTGGACAATGTTAAGCGATATGTGCGAAACGGTTCAATAATTGTGTTCCATGATTCCATCAAGGCGCATACCAATATGCGTTATGCCCTCCCTCGTGCCATAGAATGGCTGAAGGAGCAGGGATATGAGTTTGAGCCTTTACCTATGTGACACTTCTCATATCTCTATCTCACACTTCCATCCCATACCCTCCATTCCCAATGTACATATCTGTTGAGTCGCTAAAATCCCGTTTGCAGGCTGCCGGTGTGTATAAATCCGGTATAGCCCGGGTTGCTCCTGTGTCCGAGTTGGCTGTGAACAGGTTTGATGAATGGCTCACACAAGGTATGAATGCCGGGATGACCTATATGGAGAAATATAGCGATATACGGCGTGATCCTTCACTGCTCCTCCCCGGGGCAGTCAGTCTGATTTCATGTGCGTTTAATTACTACTATCCGATTGAGTGGGGCGATAGCTCTATGCGATGGGCGAGGTATGCCCTCGGAGATGATTATCATGAGGTGGTGCGTGACAGGTTGGAGACTGTGGCGGAATGGATAACTGAAGAGTCCGGTGCGCAATGCCGTGTATGTGTTGACACCGCTCCGTTGCGTGAACGCTATTGGGCTGTGCAAGCCGGGGTGGGCTTTATCGGCTTGAATAATCAGCTTATAATTCCCGGAGCCGGTTCGCATTTCTTTCTCGGTGAAATACTGACCACCTTGCCGCTCCCTTATGACTCGCCATGCGGTGAGTCATGCGGCG
The DNA here is from genome assembly GCA_910577335.1 of uncultured Duncaniella sp. GTDB lineage: Bacteria > Bacteroidota > Bacteroidia > Bacteroidales > Muribaculaceae > Duncaniella. Next base: position 62,117 of record CAJTMJ010000001.1, read on the forward strand.
ATTGTGGCAGATGTCTGAAAGCTTGTCCCGGAAACGCTCTTAGGGGTGCTGATAAAGCTGGTATATGCTGTTTGGATGCCCGTAAATGCCTGTCATATCTCACCATTGAACATCGTGGCGATTTCCCGGACAGCACTCGTTTGGGGAATCATATATATGGTTGTGACATGTGTCAGGAGGTGTGTCCACATAATTCCAATCCTCCCGTTACCGGAATCCCTGAATTTATCCCACGTAAGGAGATTCTATCGCTGACACCTTCCGACATTTCATCAATGACTCAACAGGATTTCTCCCGCATATTCTCCCACTCAGCCATCAAACGCACAAAATTAGCAGGACTGCAGAGAAACGGGAGGGCAATTGACAATTGACAATGGATAATTTTTTCAATTGACAATTGACAATTGATAATTGACAATGGGCTTATCGGCACAAGCTTCCATCCAGTCCTCAGCCCGTTTCTCCGGGTGTCGGTAAAGATAATCGATACCTTTGAGTGCGTTATGCATATTTCATCATTTCAGCATCATCAGATCCTTCATCTTCTGGAAATGGAGATGGCGGTACATCTCTCGTCCGGCATCGGAGGTTTCGAGATATATTTTCCCGATACCGTTGCTCCGAGTCTTGTCTATAAGCCATTCCACTATGGTTGTGCCTATATGGAGTCGGCGGAATGGTGAGCGCACATATATATTCATGAGGTATGCACATCGTCCCGACGGGTTGTCGGGCGAAGGCATTTCCTCTTGCAAACATATAGCTCCACATCCGACTTTCTCACCGTCATGCGACGCAAAGCAGGCTATGTGACTCCCTTCTTGAAAAGCCCGGCGGTAGTATTCGAGGTTGGCGTTTCTGAGTGTTGAAACATCAGCATCCTGCGGTATGTTGAACACTTCGTGCAACACCTCCATGCGCCATGCCATCAGTTCATTTAAATCCGAGAGCGAGGCTTGTTCTATTTTTGTAATACTCATAGACTGCCTGATTTCATTACTATAGGTAGTGCTTCACCATTAACCTTACCGTTTGGCGTGACAGGCATGGCTTCCATCCTAACGAAAAACTCCGGAATCATGTATGGTGGGAGGAACTTTGTCATCGCTTTCTTGACAGCAGACATGCTGAATCTCTTTTTATTCTTAGGCACTACATACGCAGTGAGATACGACAGTCCCTGTTCATCAGTATTGGCGTAGACAGCACCTTTCTCCACATCATGACATTCACAAAGGATATTCTGCACCTCTGCCGGCTCAACCCGTCGTCCGAGAATCATCACTTGTGTGTCTTTGCGATGCAGAAACAGCAGATTGCCGTCAGGCTGCATGATGGCGAGATCGCCGCTGCGATACATCCTTTGTCCGTCAGGCAAGGTGACAAAAGCCTCGTTCTCCCGCTTACCGACATAGCCGTGCGACACACCGTTGCCAAATATGCAGATTTCACCTATTTTGCCAACCAGCACAGGGTTCATCTGCTCGTCAAGCAGCTTTATGGAAACACCCTTAACCGCTTTGCCTATGGGATATGTGCCGTCGGGCAACGCTTGTGTGCCGTTACACCTGAAATATGATGCGCAAACAGTCGTTTCAGATGGTCCGTATGTGTTATAAACCTCCACCTGTGGCAGCAATTTGTCGATATAGCTTTCACGCACCACATCGCCGCCACTTATCAGAAGCCTGAGCGATTTCGGAATGGCTTTAAGTTTGTTCATTTCAAGCAGCAGATAGGGAAAGCCACTGATTATTGTCACATGGTTCTCCTCCACGAACTTCATCAACAGTCTGATGTCATTCTTGGCTTCCTCGGGAGGAATGGCTAACGCTGCCCCTGATAAAAGGGATGCAAAAACCTCTTCCACAAAGATGTCGAACGAGCAGACTGAATATTGCAGCATCACATCACCCGGGGCGGGATGGAACTCGTTGCGGAAAGCCTTGACGTAGTTGCAGACATTGCGGTTCTCGACCATCACACCTTTGGGAGTACCTGTGGAACCGGAGGTGTAGAGAATATATGCAAGGTCGTCGGGCTTGGCGGTTGAAGGGATGTTCTCCGCATCCTGTCCTGCAATCTCGGTAGTGTTAACATACTGCAAGGAGAACCCTTTCAGCTTTTTGGCATATTCCGGTTCGGTCAGCACGAAGTCAACGTTACATTCATTCATCATGAATCGTATTCGGTCGGTCGGGAATGACGGTTCTACAGGGACGTATGCCGCTCCGATTTTCAGTATTGCGAACAGCGATGCAATCATCTCAACACCGTGGTTCATCACCACACCGATTCGCTTAGGTTCACCGGGGAAATTGGCTGCTATTTGCGATGCCATCTTGTCAAGCTCGTTGAATGTCAACGAGCGATGTTCGTCGAACACCGCCAAAGCGTCAGGGTGAAGCTCGACCTGTTGTTTCAGATAGTTGTATATTGTCTCCATATCGTTTGTCCTAATATATATTTTTATTAACTTTTGAGTAGCATGGATTGTTTGCCTAAAACTTTTGGGCAAAGGCTAATGTCGAATACAAGTGCAAAATTAGTTACAGATTTTTGCGTGATTATCGGACAAACAAAGACAGAAATGTCACTTTTGCGGACTCTTTAGGCTTTCACGGTATTGCAACGGAGTCAGACCGGTATGTTTTCCGTGAGAAGCTCCCGATTGGAAGTCAATTGTCGTCGGTTTCTGTGAGTCTTTTTTCAGGGGGTGTGAGTGCGTAGGATTCGGGATTGTATTTTTTGCCGAACGATAGGTAGAAGCCATGTCGGAGCAGTTCCTTGGCGAGTTCCGGTTTTCCACGGAAGCCGTGGATAATCCATCTCTGAGTGGGTTTAAGCTCTTTCTTTAGTTTTATTATTTCAGGGAACCGTTTCACGATATGTAAGGTCAGAGGTTTCCGGAGCTCCTCGCTTATCTTAACATGATATTTCAGAATATTAATCTGTTTTTCAAGGTCAGAGGGGCTTCCTTTGGTGGTGTCTAATCCGACCTCTCCGATAGCCACAACGTTAGGCTCGGCAGCAAGGGCTCTCACTTCAAGAAGGTCAAGGAGTGTGATTTTATCAGCGTTCCACGGATGTATACCCACGGAGTACACATACCCCTTATGCAATGGCATAATCTTCCGTATGCCGGCAGCGTCAATCCCGGTAGGGTCAATATCAACCACCGCATTCCTTCGTAAACTATGCGTATGCCAATCAATCATATTGATATTATAAATTCATTGCAGTGCAAACCAGAATAATTGTCAGTTCTTTGCGAAGCAAAGCGGTAGAGCCGATGAGTCAATTGTCAATTGAAAAAATTGTCCATTGTCCATTGTCACGGGACCGGATCATACCCCGATCCTCCCCATGGGTGGCAGCGAAGTATGCGCCGTATGGCAAGGTACGTACCTTTAAATATCCCATGTTTGGTGATTGCTTCAATGGCATATTGGCTGCATGTCGGGGTGAACCGGCATACTGCAGGAAACATTGGCGAAATACAAAGCTGGTAGAAGCGTATAGGCAATATGAAAATCTTGCGTAGCATTACAAAGTCAGTTAACCTGAGGTGCCGGCTGTTCATCGGCAGTGTGGCAGTCAGTCACACGCTCATTGATTTTGGAGAGTATACGTTTTATAGAGTTCTCAACCTTCGCATAGGGGAGAGTTTCATTAGCCACATATATGAAGGCTATGTCGAGCGGAAGGTCGGCAGGGAACAGATGTCGATTCAGACGATACGCCTCACGAACCCTGCGGCGCATCAACACCCTGTCAACCGCATGTCGTATCCTTTTCTTCGGTATCGACACCAAAAACTGAGGGCATTGAGCCGCCCGCTTGGTGTTGAGCTTCCATGAAGCTCTCAACGGGTAGGCAATAATAGAGTCAACAGCGGGATTGCTGCGGTCAAATAGCTGACCAATGGCAATCTCGCTGCATAATTTTTCTATCTTATATAATCTAAGACCTTGCATCGGTTATCCTTCCGCATCCTCTTTGAGGAAGTTGTCAAGAGCCGCGGTCATTGAGGGTGACTTTACTGACGGAGCTTCAAGGTCGAGTCGAAGACCGGCGTTGCGCACAGCCTGTGCGGTAGTTGCGCCAAAACATCCTATCTGGATATCCTTCTGCTCGAAGCCGGGGAAGTTTTTAAGGAGTGAATCGATACCTGCGGGGCTGAAGAAAAGAAGCATGTCATAGTCAAACTTCTCATCGGGACCGAAATCATTTGAGACAGTACGGTACATTACCGCTTTGGTGTAATTGATACCATTGTTGTCAAGAATGGTTGAGTCCTCCTTGTGCACATCTGATACGATATAAAGGAATTTCTCTTTTTTATGCTTGATGAGGTAGGGGAGGAGTCCGTCGAGTTTTCCTGTCTCGCCATGGAAAATCTTACGTTTGCGGTATACGATGTATTTCTGCAGATAGAGAGCTATTGATTCTGTGGTGCAGAAATATTTCATTGTATCGGGTATATTTATACGCATTTCCTCACACAGGCGGAAGAAATGGTCTATTGCTGTGCGTGCGGTGAAGATAATTGCGGTAAAATCCGAAATTGCGATCTTTGACTGGCGGAATTCCTTTGCAGTGAGACCCTCTACCTTGATGAATGGTCTGAACTCGATTTCAACACCGTATTTCTCGGCAATATCATAGTAGGGCGACTTGTCAGAGGAGGGTTTGGGTTGCGATACTAATACTTTCTTAACTTTCACGAGACGTTATAGTTTAGGGTTGTAAACTAATTGAAAATAACACCAATCTGTACAGAATTACAATGGGTATTATTTCGAGACTGCAAAGGTACAAAATAAAATAAAGCAACGAGCCAAAATTGTCGTAAAAAAGCCTAAATCCCTTATAAATAAATATAAGACGGGAAATAATGTATAGTAAAATACCCATCGGGACCACTATTCCGGCGGCGTCGGGATTGAACAGCACGAAAAGTGCCGGGATTATCAGCGCCACGCCTAAAAGCGCCTGTGAGGCGTTGAATCCTTTTATCCACTGACGGGCAGTGAACCTGTCAGTGAAGACGTAACCGACGGTGCGATAAGCCGCCAGTTCCCAGAGGTAGTAGAGCAGTGCCAATGAGCTTAACAATACAATCTGAGTGAAGGTGGTGAGGATTGAGGTTATCGCCATGCCGATTGCGGCATTGATTATGATGCCTTCACCGATTGATGCGAGCAGCACGATGGATATTTGCATCCCTGTCTCGCTGAATGTGCGCACGGAGAAGGTTTCTTCACGTCGTCTTATCGAGAAGAGATCGCTGGTAAAATGTTTCAGGAAAGTGGAGTAATGGCGTGAATTGTAGGCAAGGAGCAGGAATATGCCTATCACAAAGCAAAGCACACCGGAGTCGTAGCCGGGGAGGAGAGTGCGTTCCTTCGGTGGCATTCCGTAGGTGTATGGCACTTTCCCGAGTGTCATGGTGAGCTTTTCAGCCGCCGATGACGGAGCATCGCTCTCATGGCACACTTGGGGCTGCCATCTGTCCACTTTTATGCTGTCGTTAGATGTTGGCATCGGTCTGTTTCAGGCTTTTTATTATATCCATCGCCTCGGCAGGCGTTGACACGATTTGTGCGGGAATAATGTCGCCACGCATGAAGCCTTCGTCGGTCATGCGCCGGAACATGCTTACAAGCGGGTCATAGAATCCATCAGTGTTAACTATTATCACAGGTCCTGTGAATAGCCCTAACTGGCTCCATGTCATGATTTCGGCAAGCTCGTCAAGGGTCCCGATGCCGCCGGGCAATGCTATCGCCGCACACGACATCTCTGCCATCGTCATTTTTCTAACATGCATTGTCGGGGTGTCTATGCAGCGGGTCAACTGCGGGTGTCCCCATCCTTTTTCAATCATGAAATGAGGGAGCACACCTATAGCCTGACCACCTTCCGCTATACATCCTTCGATAGCGGCTGCCATCAGTCCCATCACGCCCCCTCCGCATACAAGTTTCAGCCCTGCACGTGCTATTAACCGTCCGGTCTCATTTGCCACACGAACGTATTTAGGGTCAATCCTCTGCGAAGAAGCGCAATATACCACCACGCCGTCTTTCTCGTCTACGGCAGGTGGGCAGGTATGGTTATTTTTATTATTCTCCACGTCTATTATAATAATCAAAAGCGATTCAAAAGTACAAAATTAGTCATTTTCTCTTGATTATTAAACATGAAACATCAAAATGCCACAGCTGACGCGTCCTAAAGTTTTAATGTATAGGGTCAGAATGTGCAGCGGAGGGTGAAGCCGGGGGCGCCGTGGATGACGGTGGGGATGAGGGAGGATGTGAAGCATACATCTTTGCCGGAGGGTGAGTCGGAACGACGACCAAGATGTAGGCGTCGTTCATCACTGCCTCGGAACAGATTGATAACCTCATTTACCGGGTCTACAATAAATACCACGATGTTGCCGAGTATCCGTGAGCCCCATAAGGTGTAGTCGTGGCTCACGATATGACGCTTCGCCATATAGAAAAGCTCGCCGAGCGCGCTCCCGACGACCGGTGTTATGATTATGTCCTGATAGCTGGGGCGTTCCATGCAGGCTTCGATTCCGAACTCCCATCCGATGGTGGATATACACGCTGAGTAGATCATCGACTGCCAGAAACTGAATCCGCATGAGCGGGCGCTCATGAAGTAGGCGGCTCCGGCATACGGGTGGAGGATGTAGTTGAACATCGGTTTGTCGTGGTCGATTTCCGGGGACTTTACAAATATGTTTTCATACCATCTTTTGTAAAAAGGTTTGCTCTGGATGGCTTCACGGTTCCACGCTGTGGCATCCTCCGGCAGACATTCAAGCACGAAGAGCGAAGTGACGAAAGCACCGGTGAGCACGGCTGTGTTGGTCCACATTCTGTGCCAGTTGGGATGTGCGGTACCTTTCAATGAATACGGGTCGAGGTATATGCTGTGCCGGGAAGGATTAATGGGGGCGAATGTGGCTGTCAGAGAGTCGCCTACGGCGGAACGGATTGATTCCTTTGTCAGTATCTCGGTGTCGAATGTTCCGGTGACGGGGGTGATGCTGTCGGGGATTACAGAGACCCGTGAGTGCGGGGCGGAAGCCGAGGCTGCCGTGTTGCCGCAAATTGCGAGCAGCGTGCAGACAATGAGCCTTATGGATATTTTGTGTGCCGATCGCATAGTAATATAGAATAAATAGTTGATAAATAGTTGTAAGTGTGTGAAATTCGTTGCAAATTCTTAGTAGAATATGTATGGATTTGTAAATATAACGCCCGACTGTGGCTGCTGGTTTTTCTTATGTGTAAGTTGGAGCACAATGCAACTTTTTGCGCTTGCGGTGTGTTTTAAGTTAAATATAAGTTAACGTTTACATTTAAAAACTATTGATATGAGAGAAAAGAAATCAACCACATTATGGGTCGCAATCGGCGCTGTGATTCTGATAATACTATTATTGGTCTGGCTTACAGTCGCTGATTTCTTCGGCGACACAGATGTGGCGGCAATGGTGGCACCGCTGTTCTGAACCTTTCCACGGTAAAAATCAGAAACTCGGAACCGGCAGATTCATGCCAGTTCCGAGTTTCCGGTCTTTTGTGTCTTTGTGTCCGAAAGGATTAGTCTTTCTTTGCAACACGACGCTCTTTGATGCGGGCTTTCTTACCTGTGAGGTTGCGCAGATAGTAAAGCTTGGCGCGACGCACTTTACCATATTTGTTTATGGTAATAGAGTCGATGAAGGGTGACTCGATGGGGAAGATACGCTCAACACCGATGTTGTCAGACATCTTGCGTACAGTGAAGCGTTTCTTAGTGCCTTCGCCTGAGATGCGGATTACAACGCCGCGGTACTGCTGGATACGTTCCTTGTTACCTTCTTTGATGCGATAAGCCACTGTGATGGTGTCGCCGGGGTTGAAATCAGGGTGCTGCTTGCCGGTAGCAAAAGCCTCTTCGGCAACTTTGATTAAATCCATTTTTCTATTCGAATATTAAAAATGTTAACACTACTCGCAATATAGTCAGGCTGCATGTCCTGCCAGAGATTACGAAATCGGCTGCAAAGTTACTAAAAAAATATTTATAACGCAACAAAATAACTGCTAAATATCGCTGAATGAGCAGAGTTTGGCGATTTTGGGATGCCGATGTGGAAATATGCTGATTTTTATGTACTTTTGCAAAGTAAAAGTGATTATGATATAAACAGGCTTGGTATGGGAAGGCTTATGGCTATTGATTACGGGAGAAAACGTTGCGGGGTGGCTGTGACGGACACTCTTCGTATAGTCGCCACTGCGCTTGCCACTGTTCCTTCGGGCGAGCTGATAAAGTTTGTGAAGGAGTATATGGGGCGTGAGCAGGTAGACGAGATAATAGTCGGGTTGCCGAAAACTCTTTCCGGAGAAGCTTCGGAATCAATGCGTTACATAACTCCTGCCATAAACCGTTTGAAAAAGGAGATTCCCGGTGTGCCGGTCATATTTCATGACGAGCGGTTCACCTCGACTCTCGCTCATCGGGCTATGATAGATTCCGGCGTGAAGAAAATGGATCGCCGTAATAAGGATGCCATAGACCGTATGGCGGCTGTGATAATTCTTAACGGTTATCTCGAAAGCCGGGGTTATAACGGTTGACGGTTCCGTCCTTTGTGTATAGAACTGATTTAAACTTTTTATAAAATGTTAAACTCAGGCTGAGAATTATCCTGTTTTCAATCTTTGAAGCTCTTTTCGGCTGAATTATCAGCATATCTTCGGTCACTTAGCTCGCTAAGCTCCCTCATCGAGCTGGTAATTCATCTCGAAAATAGCATCAAATATTAAAAAATAAAAAGTTTTAATCAGTTCGTAAGAATAAAGAAAGAAAAATACGATATGTTACCAATTTACCTTTATGGACATCCGGTGTTGAGAAAGGTGTCAGAGCCTATCACTCCGGAATATGAAGGGCTCAAGGAATTGCTTGAGCAGATGTTTGAGACTATGTATGAGAGCGAGGGGGTAGGTCTTGCCGCTCCGCAGATAGGTCGCAATGACTGTATTGTCGTTATTGACGCTGACCCTGTTAAGGATTCGTTCCCCGAATGTGAGGGCAAGAAGTATGTGCTTATAAATCCTGAGATAGAGGTGCTTGACGGTGATACGGTGACTCGTGCCGAGGGTTGTCTTAGCCTTCCGGGACTTTCGGAAAATGTGCCGAGAGTCGAGCATATCCGCATGAAGTGGCTCGATGAGAACCTGCAGCCCCATGATCAGGAATTTGAAGGATTCCTGTCGCGCATCATCCAGCACGAGTGTGACCACTTGGAAGGGAAACTCTATATCGACCATATCTCGATGATACGCAAGCAGCTTATCAAGGGGAAATTGAACAATATGATCACCGGTAAGACACGTTGTGATTACCCGGTGAAGTACGCGCCCAAAAGCCCGAAAAAAAATAAATAAATATATGGCTGACGATAAAAAGATAATTTTTTCAATGGTGGGTGTGTCTAAGACATATCCTCCGCAGAAGCAAGTGCTTAAGAATATTTACCTGTCGTTTTTCTATGGTGCCAAGATCGGTATCATAGGTCTCAACGGTTCAGGTAAGTCTTCATTGTTGAAAATCATTGCAGGTATCGACAAGAGCTATCAGGGGGAAGTGGTATTCTCTCCGGGCTATACCGTGGGATACCTTGAGCAGGACCCTCAGCTCGACCCTGACAAAACCGTGATAGAGGTGGTGCGTGAGGGTGTGCAGCCCATCATGGATCTTCTTGCAGAGTTTGACAAGGTGAATGAAAGTTTCGGTGACCCCGATGTGCTTGACGACCCTGACAAGATGGATGCGCTGCTTGCCCGTCAGGCAGAGCTTCAGGACAAGCTTGACGCTGCCGACGCATGGAACATAGACTCCAAGCTGGAACGTGCGATGGATGCGTTGCAGTGTCCGCCCGACGACCAGAAGATTTCGACACTTTCCGGTGGCGAGCGTCGCCGTGTGGCTTTGTGCCGTCTGTTGCTTCAGCAGCCTGATGTGTTGCTACTCGACGAGCCTACCAACCACTTGGATGCCGAGTCAATCGATTGGCTGGAGCAGCATCTCCAGCAGTATCCCGGCACAGTGATAGCCATTACTCACGACCGTTACTTCCTTGACCATGTGGCAGGTTGGATTCTTGAACTTGACCGTGGCGAGGGTATACCTTGGAAGGGTAATTATTCCTCATGGCTTGACCAGAAGACCAAGCGCATGGCGCAGGAGGAGAAGCAGGCAAGCAAACGCCGTAAGACTCTCGAACGTGAACTTGAATGGGTTCGTATGGCTCCCAAAGCCCGTCAGGCTAAGGGTAAAGCCCGTCTGTCGTCATACGACCGACTCCTTAACGAGGATCAGAAGGAGAAGGAGGAACGCTTGGAAATTTTCATCCCCAACGGTCCCCGTCTCGGTTCGAAAGTCATAGATGTGCAGGGCTTCTCAAAGGCTTTTGGCAAGAAGCAGCTGTTTAAGGATCTCAGTTTCTCGCTTCCGCAAGGTGGCATAGTGGGTGTCATAGGTCCTAACGGTGCCGGCAAAACCACTCTCTTCCGTCTGATAATGGGACAGGAAAAGCCTGATTCAGGTACATTTGATGTCGGAGAAACTGTTAAGATTGCCTACGTTGACCAGACTCACCACGATCTTCTTCCCGAAAAGAGTGTCTATGAGGTGATATCGCAGGGCGTCGAGTCGTTCCGCATGGGTGGCAGGGATGTCAATGCGAGAGCATACCTCTCACGTTTCAATTTCACCGGCGCTGATCAGGAGAAAAAGATAGGTGTGCTTTCGGGTGGTGAGCGTAACCGTCTGCATCTTGCGATGGCGCTTAAGGAGGAGGGCAATGTGCTTCTTCTTGACGAACCTACCAATGATATTGACGTTAACACACTTCGTGCGCTTGAGGAAGGTCTTGATGACTTTGCCGGATGTGCCGTTGTGGTAAGCCACGACCGTTGGTTCCTCGATCGTATATGTACTCACATACTCTCATTCGAAGGTGACGGCAATGTGGTGTTCTATGAGGGTTCTTACTCTGACTACGAAGAGTTTAAGAAAGCTCATAACGACGGAAAAGAACCTTCTCGCCGCCGTTACCGCAAACTCATGGAGTAATACAGGTAGAATTAAGAAATTTTAATATGACGCCTTTCCCGTATGCAAAGCGGGAAGGGCGTTTTTGCTTGTAACGCCATAGATAATATCAGTTTAAGCCTGTGAAAATGGCTTTTGGCGTGATGTTATTTGTGGGCTGGGGTTAAAATTAACTGTTTTTAGTAGGAAAATAGGATAATAATTCATAACTTTGTAACCTAATTGGAAAATTAGATATTTTTTTAAGAAATAATAAACTTTATTAAGGTGCGGGACGCCGCACTTATTCGAAACTACTAAAACACCATTCTAATTCTATGTGTGGAATTGTTGGCTATTTAGGCACTCAAAACGCCTATGACATTCTGATCCAAGGACTCAAACGCCTCGAATACCGCGGATATGACAGTGCGGGTGTCGCACTTGTGGACTGTGACGGTAATCTGAACGTGCATAAAGCTCAAGGGAAGGTTGCAAATCTTGAACAAAGAGCAGGTAGCGGTAAGACAGACGGGTTGCTTGGGATAGCACACACACGCTGGGCTACTCATGGTGAGCCTAATGACATTAATGCTCATCCCCATGTGTCGCAAAGCGGTATCATCGCATTGGTTCACAACGGTACGATAGAAAACTACGCAGTGCTCAAAAAGGTGCTCATGGAGCATGGCTATGAGTTTAAGAGCGAGACCGATACAGAGGTGCTTGTTCAGCTTATAGAGTATATTAAACTGACATCATCGTGTACATTGCTCGAAGCCGTGCGTGAGGCACTCATGCAGGTTGAGGGCGCATACGCTATCGCAGTGGTCGAGCAGGGCGATCCTGACACCATGATAGTGGCACGTAAAGCTTCTCCGCTTGTAATCGGAGTTGGCGACAACGAGACTTTCATAGCCTCTGACGCTACACCGATTATAGGTTACACCGACAAGGTGATTTATCTGAAAGATAATGAAATAGGTGTGATAAAGAGGGGCGAACCGTTGCAGATATTATCTCTCTCCAACAACCAGCCGTCAACTATCAATATCCAGAAGCTCAAACTTTCATTGGCTCAGCTTGAAAAAGGGGGCTATGACACATTCATGCTCAAAGAGATCTTTGAACAGCCCACCACATTGCGTGACTGTCTGCGCGGACGTATTGTCGATAACTGCCGCAGAGTGATGCTTTCGGGTGTGGAGCTTAACAAAGACCGGTTTATGAATGCCGAGCGCATCACACTCGTGGCTTGTGGCACATCATGGCACGCAGCCCTTATCGGAAAGCGCTTGATTCAGGACTTCTGCAAGATTCCTGTGGAAGTGGAATATGCTTCGGAGTTCCGTTACGGCAATCCGGTGCTTAACGAGAAGGATATTGTGATATCCATATCACAATCAGGCGAAACCGCCGACACTCTTGCCGCTATCCAGCTGGCTAAGGAGAAAGGTGCATTTGTATATGGTATATGTAATGTGGTGGGGGCATCCATCCCTCGTAATACCGATGCCGGCACATATATTCATGTCGGACCGGAAATCGGTGTGGCATCCACAAAAGCATTTACCGGACAGGTGACCGTGTTGACACTTCTTGCTCTTGCCGTTGGTCATCTGCGTGGCGCTATTGACGACGCTACTCTCCATCAGGTGGCTTCGGCTCTTGACAAAATGCCGGCTACGATTGAAAAGACCCTGAAGGTTGACAAAGAGGTACAGAAACTGTCGAGAATCTTCACATACGCACATAATTTCCTCTATCTTGGACGTGGATACAATTATCCCACAGCTCTCGAAGGTGCTTTGAAGCTTAAGGAGATTTCTTATATACATGCCGAAGGTTATCCTGCCGCAGAGATGAAGCATGGTCCGATAGCACTTATTGACCATGAGATGCCGAGTGTGATTATCGCGCCGAGCGATTCACTGTATGACAAGATCATATCGAATGTCCAGCAGGTTAAATCGCGTGGCGGTGCGGTAGTGGCAATCATATCAAAGGGTAACAAGGCAATGGCTGATATCGCTGACTTCTGTATAGAGATACCAGAAGTGCCTGAATGTCTCACACCGATTGTTGCATCAATACCGCTTCAGCTTTTGGCTTACTACATAGCTGTTAACAAGGGTAAGAATGTGGATCAACCCCGCAACCTTGCCAAGTCGGTGACAGTGGAATAAAAGAAAGTTAGGGTTAATAAAATAGTAAATAGTCCCGGTTCGTTCGGACCGGGACTATTTTAATGTTATCTATGTATCAAAGGCTGTCCGAGTTTCGGATTGCCTTTGATTGTATGTATTATTATTCTTCGAGAGTACAGATTGATACACGGTTCCAAGACTCTTCCGCAAACATTGAACCGATACCTTCACCCTTGGCGCTGATGCGGTCAGCAGGAATCTTATAACGCTTGATGAGAGACTCCTTGACTGATTCGGCACGAGCGGCAGCAAGACGTTCGTTAAATTCAAGTGAACCGTCGGGAGAAGCATAGCCTCGGATTTCAACCTTAGCCTTAGGATGGTTCTTAAGGTATGCGGCTATCATTTCCACGTTAGGCATCTGATCAGGAGTAATCTTGCTTGAACCGATCTTGAAGAAGACGTAACGTACGCTGTTGAGAGTGTTGTTGTTCACTACCTGAGCGGGCTTAGCCTGACATGCTGCGAGGGCTGCTGAAAGTTCTGCATTCTGAGCGTTTGCGGCTGCGAGGGCAGCGTCACGACCGTCGATGTCGGCACGCAGGTTGTTGACACGGTTGTTGAGTTCTGCTATCTCGGCAGAATTGTCGGGGATAGTCACACACTGGAAGCCGGGACCGAAATTGTAGTTGAAGCCGACCATGAGGTTGAAATTGGCTCGGTTGATGTCGAAACGATCCTTGTTGGTGTCAGCGGTGAGATTCCAGACAATGCTTGGCTTCAATGAGATTGATACTCGTTCGGAGGTAGCGAAGTTGATGTTGAATCCTACTTTTGCGCCTAAGTCGTTTGAATCGGAAACCTTTCCTGTGCGGTAGAAATGTATCCAGCCGAGACCGGCAACGAGATCAACTGTCACAGGTGACGGTTCGCATTTGAAGCCGCCGAAAACATTGTTGAGATTAAGGGTTCCATAGCCTCCAACGTATGAGTTGTCGAAGGCTGTTTTGCTGCGGAGCCCTCCGTTAACTGTCGATGTGTTTACACCCCATGCTGCTTCAGCGCCAATGCCGAATAATGGAGAAATCTGCTTATCAACGTGAAGTCCAAAGTTGCCTCGCATATTACCAAAGAAAGAGTGCCCTTTCAAAGGTGTGGTTACACCGGCGTCCAAACCGATTGACCAGTTGTCGGCAAATGTGGGTCTTTCAATGACGTCCTGAGCATTAGCTGACGCCAAACAGCCAACACATGCGGCTGCGATTAAGATTTTTTTCATAATCTCTTTTTTACGTTAAAAATTCGGAACAAAATAATAATCAATATCAGTGTGAATAATCAGATGATATTTGGATAAATAGTTAAAATTACTGTCTTGTTCCCATAAATAGTTAAAATTAAGATGGATATTTAAAATGTCTGCGGTTACTGCCTTGTCATTGTCGTTCTGCAATCCAACGGGCGGCGTCTTGCGAGGCGGCAATCAGTCGGGCTTTCGCCTTGTGATAATTTAAACAACCTTCCGGTGGATAATGTTGAGTTGAGAATACGGCGGCTGTCCCTGAAGGATTGAAATCAGGGGTCACGCGACCACCTATCGCTATGACCGGGATTCTGTTCTCATCTCCATATTTTATCAATGTGCCGGCGGCTTTTCCCAGTGATGTCTGTGAATCGAGAGAGCCTTCGCCTGTGATTATTAGGTCAGGGTTTATAGAGGGTATGTCGGCAAGCCGAATGAGAAAATCAGCTCCCAAGCTTATTTCAGCACCTATAACGGCTAATGCGAATCCCATGCCACCTCCGGCTCCGGCAAATTTGCTGTCTATGTCGCTGAAACGGCACCTGAATTTTTCAAGCCGACCCCGGATGATTGCTATTTCTTCATCAGAGGCTCCCTTCTGGGGCGCAAAAGTGAGTGACGAGGGGTTATTGCCGGGTGCAACCAACGGTACTGCCACATCGCTGAGGGCAATTATGCGAGGAAGCTTTACTTTCGCTTTGTGCGAGGTGTGGTCATAGCCCAATGCCTGCAAAAATCCTTCACCACCGTCCACGGTTGAGGTGCCACCTATTCCGATATATATTGTCAATGGGTGCTCTGTCTCTATTATTTCTGCGAGCAGTTCTCCGAATGGGTATGAAGTGCGGTCGAGAGGTGATGATTTGGTTTTGTCGATTAGGCTTAACCCTAACACAGAGCTTGAATCGACTGCTACGCTACGAGTGGATGGGTTGACATAATATGTTGCATCTGTGGGTATCGGCTGCATCATGGAGTTGTTTGCCGGCAGGGTGCGGGGTGACATGTCGAGCAGGCGGCTAAGGACTTCGGCGGTCCCCTCACCGCCGTCAGCCATCGGCATTTTTATAATATCAGCATTGAGCGATGCGAGTTGGTCGGCTATGATATCCGTTACTTCAGAGGCTGTGAGTGTGCCTTTGAATTTGTCGGGTGCAATCAGTATTTTCATCTTTTGACAAAAATTTCATGGAGGTGGAAAAATTCAGTGCAAAGGTATATGTAAATGTCACATAAAATCGGTTTAACTCTGTGATTAATAAAATTTAACATAGGCGTCTGTCGAGGTAGTCTTTTTGTCAGAACGCCGATGCCGATAGGGCGCAGGACAGAGTGTAAAATGTAGTCATACAACAGGTTTCGGAGTAAATGTTTTTAATACAATAAGACTTATTGTATTATATACGTAATATAGGATGTGTTATTGTTTATGGTAAGAAAACTAATCGGGTAGATTTTAATGTTTTAAAACATAAAATTTATTTGTGAAATTTAAATAAAGATTTGTACATTTGCATCATCAATCACAGAACTAACGTAGTTTACCTTAATGACCATGGCGCCATTAGCCAATAATCACATATCAATCGACTGTGTAGTGTTCGGATTCGATGGCGTTAACCTTCGAGTATTGTTAGTGAAGCGCAGCGGCACTGACTCAGCCGGTGATTATAATGACATGAAACTCCCGGGGAGTCTGATATATCAGGATGAAGATCTTGATGAAGCGGCAAACAGGGTCCTATACGAGCTTACCGGGATAAAAGAGCTTCCTTTGACGCAGTTTAAAGCATTTGGCTCAAAGGATCGCACGAGCAACCCTCGTGATGTGCATTGGCTTGAACGTGCCCAGCAGGCAAAGGTCGAGAGGATAGTGACCATAGCATATTTCTCTCTCGTAAAGCTTGACAAGTCGTTGGAGAAGGTGGCTGATAAGCATAACGCCGCATGGATTCCCGTTGATGCCATCGGTACTTTGGCGTTTGACCATAATCTGATAATAGCCGGCGCTCGTGAAGCTATAAGAAGGGAGGTTGACAATAACCGGTCGTTGTTGTTTGACCTGCTTCCGAAGAAATTCACAGCGTCACAGCTGAGACTCCTGACGGAGATAATATATGAAAAGCCTCTCGACGTGAGGAATTTTCATAAGAAGATAGCTCAGATGCCTTATGTGATACCTTTGGAGGAGAAGGAACAGGGTGTTGCCCACAGAGCGGCACGGTATTATAAGTTCGACCGAAAAGTGTACTCCATTTCAAGGTAGCAGTTTGTAAAAGTGAATACTAAATCCAATAAATAGTAAACCTCATTCATCATCTAACCATTAAGAAATAATCATGTATCTTTTAGGATATGACATCGGTAGCTCGTCAGTAAAAGCGAGCTTGGTTAATGCCGAAACCGGCAAGACCGTAGCTTCAGATTTTTATCCCAAGACCGAAGCTGAGATTATAGCTGTGAAACCCGGTTGGGCAGAGCAAAAGCCAGAGCAGTGGTGGGATTGCTTGAAACATGCAACCGAAAACGTCCTTGGAAACGCAAAGGTTGACCCCAAGGAGATAAAGGCTATCGGCATATCGTATCAGATGCACGGGCTTGTACTCGTGGATAAGGATCACAAGCCGTTGCGTCCCGCAATAATCTGGTGTGATTCCCGCGGCGTGCCTTACGGTGAAAAAGCCTTCGCAGAGCTTGGAGAGGAAAAATGCCTTAGCCACATATTGAATTCTCCCGGCAACTTCACCGCCACCAAGCTTGCTTGGGTGAAGGAGAAAGAACCTGAACTTTTCGAGAAGATATATAAGATTATGCTCCCGGGCGATTATATCGCCATGCGTCTTACCGATAAGATCTGTACCACTGTTTCAGGCCTTTCGGAAATGATGCTTTGGGATTTCAAAAACGGCAAAGTGGCAGACTTCCTGCTTGAATATCTCGGCTTTGACGAAGGTATCATCCCCGAAATTGTGCCTACATTCAGCATCCAAGGCGTGGTGACAGCCGAAACCGCTGCCGAACTTGGACTTGCCGAGGGTACTCCGGTGTCATATCGTGCCGGCGACCAGCCCAACAACGCACTTTCGCTCAACGTGTTCAACCCCGGTGAGATAGCTTCAACCGCAGGTACATCTGGTGTAGTATATGGAGTGCTTGGTGAGGTAAATTATGATGTTAAATCACGAGTTAACACTTTCGCCCATGTGAACCATAGCAACGATGAGACTCGTCTCGGTGTGCTGTTGTGTATCAACGGTACCGGTATACTTAACTCATGGTCAAAACGCAATGTCGCCCCCGAAGGTATCTCGTATGCCGATATGAATAATGTTGCTGCAAAGGCTCCTATTGGTGCAGCAGGTGTGTCTATCATACCATTCGGCAACGGTGCAGAACGTGTGCTTCAAAACAAGGAGGTGGGTTGCTCGATTCATGGTGTCAACTTCCTCACTCACGACAAGTCACATCTTCTCCGTGCCGCACAGGAAGGTATCGTATTCTCATTCATGTATGGTATGGAGGTGATGGAAGGTATGGGAATGGATATCAAGAAAATCCATGCCGGACATGCCAATATGTTCCTCAGCCCATTGTTCAGAAATACACTTGCAGGTGTCAGCGGTGCCACTATCGAGCTGTATGACACTGACGGTTCCGTTGGAGCTGCCAAAGGTGCCGGAATGGGTGCCGGAATCTATCGTGACCATGATGAGGCATTCGCTTCGCTTGAAAAGATCGAGGTCATCGAGCCGGTAGCTGCCGATCGTGAGGCTTACCGTGAGGCGTATGAACTTTGGAAGACCAGATTACTCAGAGAACTTTAAAAAACAAAATAAAATAACCCTAAAAAATTATTCTAAAATTATGGCAGTTAAAGAATATTTTCCCGGTATTGGGAAAATCAAATTTGAAGGTAAAGATTCAAAGAATCCCCTTGCTTATCGTTACTATGACGCTGAAAAAGTAATCCTCGGCAAGCCCATGAAGGAATGGCTTAAATTCGCCATGGCTTGGTGGCATACTCTTTGCGCTGACGGCGGCGACCAGTTCGGTACAGGAACAAAGAAATTCCCTTGGGCAGAAGGTGCTGACGCTTTGACTATCGCTAAGCAGAAGGCTGACGCAGGTTTCGAATTCATGCAGAAGATGGGTATCGAATATTTCTGCTTCCATGATGTAGACCTCGTAAGCGAAGGCAGCTCTGTTGAGGAGTATGAGCATAATATGAAAGAAATCGTTGCTTATCTTAAGGAAAAGATGGCTGAAACAGGCATCAAGAACCTTTGGGGTACAGCAAATGTGTTCGGCAACGGTCGTTATATGAACGGTGCTGCTACCAACCCTGATTTCGATGTTGTTGCTCGCGCTGCCGTTCAGATCAAGAACGCTATCGACGCTACTATCGCTCTCGGTGGTACAAACTATGTATTCTGGGGTGGTCGTGAAGGTTACATGAGCCTTCTTAACACTGATCAGAAGCGTGAAAAAGAGCATCTCGCTACTATGCTTACCATCGCTCGCGACTACGCTCGTTCAAAGGGCTTCACCGGTACATTCCTTATCGAACCCAAACCCATGGAACCGTCTAAGCATCAGTATGATGTTGACAGCGAAACTGTTATCGGCTTCTTGAAGGCTCATGGTCTTGACAAGGACTTCAAGCTTAACATCGAGGTTAACCACGCTACTCTCGCAGGTCACACATTCGAACATGAACTCGCTGTAGCTGTTGACAACAACATGCTTGGTTCTATCGACGCTAACCGCGGTGACTATCAGAACGGCTGGGATACCGACCAGTTCCCCATCGATAACTACGAGCTTACTCAGGCTATGATGCAGATCATCCGCAACGGTGGTCTTGGCAACGGTGGTACTAACTTCGACGCTAAGACTCGTCGTAACTCTACCGACCTTGAGGATATCTTCATCGCACATATCGCCGGTATGGATGCTATGGCACGCGCACTCGAAAGCGCTGCTGCTCTTCTTGAGGAATCTCCCTACAAGGAAATGCTTAAGGCTCGTTACGCTTCATTTGACAGCGGTAAGGGTAAAGAATTCGAGGAAGGCAAACTCACACTTGAGCAGGTTGCAGCTTACGGTAGAGAAGTGGGTGAACCCAAGCAGACTTCAGGCAAGCAGGAGCTTTACGAGGCTATCGTAGCAATGTATTGCTAAAACTTACTTGCGTTAATCGCAACTATTTTGTAAATTTGCATCCAAATGCGAGTTACAAATAGATTGAATACACCATAGTAATGTTCGTGCGGGGACTTTTTTCCGCACGGACATTTCACTATTTTTATGATCCTTTCACTCACATCACACTAATACCACTAACAGTATCATGAATTATCCTCAGCAAGGTAGTAAACTATATCTATTTTCAATAGTGCTCGTCGCCGTACTTGGCGGACTTTTGTTCGGTTACGACACTGCAGTGATTTCCGGGGCAGAGAAAGGTCTGCAAGCCTTTTTCCTCGGAGCTAAAGACTTCGTATATACTGATACCATCCACGGTATCACTTCATCAAGCGCATTGTTAGGCTGTATTATCGGTAGTGCGCTTTCAGGTTTCTTCGCCTCATATTTCGGACGTAAGAAATCTCTTGCCATCGCCGGCATTTTCTTCTTCCTTTCTGCGCTGGGAAGCTATTATCCGGAATTTATGTTCTTCGATCATGGCATCCCCACAGCCAGTCTTCTTGTGACATTTAACATCTACCGTATACTTGGCGGTATCGGCGTAGGACTTGCTTCTGCAATCTGCCCGATGTATATCGCTGAGGTTGCGCCGTCAAATATGCGTGGCACTCTTGTGTCTTGGAACCAGTTTGCTATTATTTTCGGTCAGTTAGTGGTTTATTTTGTCAATTTCTTAATTCTTGGCGAACATACTCAGCCGGTTATAGAGAAAATCGGAGAAACTGTCTATGCAGTAAGCTCATCGTCCGATCAATGGACCATCACCACAGGATGGCGCTACATGTTCGGTTCAGAGGCTTTCGTGGCAGGTTTGTTTACGATTTTGGTTTGCCTTGTGCCTGAATCACCCCGTTATCTTGTGCTTATCGGCAAGGATGAAAAGGCTCTCGGCATACTTTCGCATATCAACGGTTATGAAAAGGCTAAGGAAATCCTCGCACAGATTAAAAATACTGCCGAAGTCAAGAGCGAGAAGCTTTTCTCATTCGGTATCATGGTCATCTTCGTCGGTGTGATGCTCTCCGTATTCCAGCAGGCAGTTGGTATCAACGCTGTACTCTACTACGCTCCGCGTATCTTTGAATCAATGAACATGGGTAACCCGATGGTACAGACCGTCATCATGGGTGTTGTGAATATCTCTTTCACACTTGTGGCTGTGTTCTCAGTTGAAAAGCTTGGTCGTAAGCCGTTGCTCATCTGGGGTTCAATCGGTATGGCTATCGGTGCGTTCGGCGTATGTGTTTCCAATCTTGTTGAGGTCGCTCCTATCGTGCCAGTTATTTCCATCATGGTTTACTCAGCATCATTTATGTTCTCTTGGGGACCTATCTGCTGGGTGCTTATCGCCGAAATCTTCCCGAACACCATCAGAAGCGCCGCTGTGGCTATCGCTGTGGCATTCCAATGGATTTTCAACTTCATCGTATCCTCCACATTCGTGCCGATGTACAATATGAGCCTCGGCGATATGGGCGACAGATTCGGTCACATGTTCGTATATGCTCTTTACGGTGTGATATGTATCGTTGCCGCATGGTTTGTGGCTGCATTGGTTCCTGAAACCAAGGGTAAGACTCTTGAGGATATGACAAATCTTTGGAGAAATCGTAATAAATAAACAGAATTAACGTAATAAATTATTAGTCATCAATGAAACATATATTTCTATCTTCGCTCATGGCATTGGCGGCAGTGTCAATGACCGCAGCTGATAAAGTGACAGTAACTCTCGAGCCGAATGACTCCGCTCCCATAATCGCTAAAGAGATTTACGGACAGTTCACCGAACATCTCGGAAGCTGTATCTATGGCGGTATCTGGGTTGGTGAGGATTCAGAGATTCCCAATACAAACGGTTATCGTAACGATGTGCTTCAGGCTATTCGTGACCTGAAAGTGCCTGTGATGCGTTGGCCCGGCGGATGCTTTGCCGATGAATATCACTGGAGAGACGGTATCGGTCCCAAAGAGAACCGTCCGCGCATGGTGAATAACAACTGGGGTGGCACCGTTGAGGATAACTCATTCGGTACTCACGAATTTATGAACCTGTGTGAGATGCTTGGTGTGGAACCGTATATAAGCGGTAACGTTGGTAGCGGTACTGTAGAGGAGCTTGCCAAGTGGGTTGAATATATGACTGCCGAAGATGGTCCTCAGGCAAAAATCCGTAAGGAGAACGGCCGTGAGAAGCCTTGGAAGCTGAAATACCTCGGTATCGGTAATGAAACTTGGGGTTGCGGAGGTAACATGACCCCCGAACACTATTCAAATGTCTACCGTCAGTATTCAACATACTGCCGTAACTTTAATGGTAACAATCTGTATAAGATTGGCTCAGGTGCAGATGCCTATAACTATAACTGGACTGATGTCTGCATGAAAAATGCCGGTAAGATGATGGATGGTATCTCACTCCACTATTATTGCGTTGACAACTGGCAGGACAAAGGTTCGGCACGTGAATTTGACAACGATGACCACTATTGGCTCATGGGTAAGGCGTACGATATTGACACGCTGATATCCACTCATTCAAAAATCATGGATAAGTATGACCCCAACAAGCGTGTGGGTTTGCTCGTAGACGAATGGGGTACATGGTGGAACGTTGAGCCCGGCACAAATCCCGGACACCTGTATCAGCAGAACACTATGCGTGACGCTCTCGTTGCTGCTCTTTCACTGAATGTGTTCCACAAACATGCCGACCGTGTGCGTATGGCTAACATCGCCCAGTTTGCAAATGTGCTTCAGGCTATGCTCCTTACCAAGGGTGACCAGATGGTACTTACTCCGACCTACTATGTGTTCAAGTCATACATCCCTCATCAGGATGCCAAACTTATCCCTGTGAAAGTTGATTCGGAGATGCTCACAGTGCGCAAGGGTCGCAAGGTGCCTGTAGTCACTGCTACCGCTTCTGAAAAGGATGGCGTGACAACAGTTTCACTCGTCAACATATCTCTTGACAAGGCTGCCGACATTGACATCAATCTTGGCGGTATCAAAGCCAAAACTGTGAAGGGTGAGATCATCACTGCTAAGGATATACATGACTACAACGATTTCGGTCAGGAGGAAAAGGTGACTCTTAAACCTTTTGACGGTGCGAAAATCAAAAACGGTAAGCTCACACTTTCGCTTCCCGCCAAGTCAGTTGTGACACTCTCACTTAACTAATCATAGGTACGGAGCCGATTGAACTCTATCTTTGACCGGCTCCGTGCTTTATTTCTTTTTAAATCAGTTCATAATTCTAATCCTTTAAATAAATATATTAAAATGGCAAAATTTGATAAGGTTGCAGTCCTTTCCAAGATGGGCTCTACCGGTATGGTGCCTGTGTTCTATCATAAGGATGCAGAGATTGCAAAGCAGGTTGTAAAGGCTTGCTATGATGGAGGCGTGCGCGCATTTGAATTTACTAACCGTGGCGATTTCGCACATGAAGTGTTTGCAGAGGTTGTTAAGTTTGCAGCTAAGGAATGTCCTGAAATGGCTATGGGCGTAGGTTCAGTGGTTGATCCCGCTACCGCAGCTCTCTATATCCAGCTTGGCGCATGTTTCGTAGTAGGTCCGTTGTTCAATCCGGAAGTTTCACGTGTATGTAACCGTCGTTTGGTTCCTTACACTCCCGGTTGCGGTACTGTAAGTGAAATAGGTGCAGCTCAGGAAACCGGTTGCGATCTTTGCAAGTGTTTCCCCGGCGACGTGCTTGGCACTAAGTTCGTTAAGGGTCTTATGGCTCCGATGCCATGGTCTAAGCTTATGGTTACAGGTGGTGTTGAGCCTACCAAGGAGAATATCGAAGGCTGGATCAAGGCAGGTGTATTCTGCGTAGGTATGGGTTCTAAGCTTTTCCCGAAGGACCGTGTAGCTGCTCAGGATTGGCAGTATGTCACCGACAAGTGTCGTGAAGCCCTTTCATACGTAGCCGAGGCTCGTAAATAAAATTAAGAAGCATATTAATCAGTCAGTGTGACCACATCATCAATCATTTCGATTTATGGAAAAAACTTGGCGTTGGTTTGGACCCAACGATAAAATTACTCTCGACATGCTCCGTCAGATCGGGGTGGAGGGTATTGTGACAGCTCTTCATCATATTCCCAACGGGGAAGTATGGTCGCTTGAGGAAGTGCTGAAGATGAAAAATTTCATCGAGGCATCAGGCTTGCGTTGGAGCGTTGTTGAAAGCCTTCCGGTATCTGAATCCATCAAATATGGCGGTGCTGACCGTGACGAGCTTATCGAGAGATATAAGGAATCGCTGCGCAATCTTGGTAAGGCTGGTGTGACAACTATCTGTTACAATTTCATGCCTGTGCTTGACTGGGCGCGTACCGACCTTGACTATCCAAACCCCAACGGAACTACCAATCTCTACTTCAATCTTGGCGAGTTCGCATACTTCGACATCCATATTCTTAAACGTGAAGGCGCTGAGAAGGATTACGATGCTGAGACTTTGGCAAGAATGGAAGAGCTGCGCAAGACCATGACTCCCGAAGGTGAGAAACGTCTTGTGGAAAATATCATAGTGAAGACTCAAGGTTTTGTCAACGGCAACATCTCCGAAAATGACCTTGACCCGGTGCAGAAATTCCGTGACCTTCTGAAACTCTATGATGGCATAGACGCAAAGCAGCTCAGAGAAAACATGGCTTATTTCCTAAGCGCCATTATGCCCGTGTGTCGTGAATATGATATAAAGATGTGTGTTCACCCTGATGATCCCCCGCGTCCTATCCTCGGTCTTCCGAGAATCGTAACTTGCGATGCTGATATTGAAGCGTTCCTCAACGCTGTGCCCGATCCGCATAACGGTTTGACATTCTGTGCCGGTTCGCTTAGTGCCGGAGCACAAAACGATGTCCCTGCGCTCGCCCGTAAATATGCCGACCGTACATGGTTTGTTCACCTGCGCAGTACAGAAGTGTTGCCAAACGGCGACTTCCGTGAGGCGTCACATCTCGGTGGCAGGGCTGACATCGTGGAGCTTGTAAGGATTTTCCAACGTGTGAATCCGTCTTTGCCGATGCGTGTTGACCATGCCGAACTTATGCTTGGCGATGAGAAGATGGGCTATAATGCCGGTTACTCTTTCCATGGACGTATGAAGGCCCTCGGACAGGTGGAAGGTGTGATGGCAGCCGTCGATCGTGAAATCAGCGAAGAGAAAAAATAATATTAACAAATAACTCAGGGCTTATAAGGTGTATTTAACCTTATAAGCCCTCTATTATATTCTAAAAAATGAACGAATTATTTTCAGTCAAGGATCAGGTCGTAGTTATTACGGGTGGAACAGGTGTGCTTGGCGCATGTATAGGTGAATATCTTGCTTCGCAAGGAGCTAAAGTGGTTCTGATGGGTCGTCGTAAGGAAGAGGGTGACGCCATCGTGGAAAAAATCACTAAGAATGGCGGTGAGGCTATGTTTCTCGTCACTGATGTGATGAATCCCGAGGTTGTACAGCAGAATTGCGATGAAATTCTTGCTAAATATGGCAAGGTTGATGCGCTCCTCAATGCTGCAGGCGGTAATATGCCGGGTGCTACCATTGCTCCCACAGGCACTTTTTTTGATGTGAAGATAGATCAGTTCCAGAAGGTGCTTGATTTGAACCTCACAGGCACTGTGATACCTACTCAGGTATTTCTTGCGCCTATGGTAAAGGCGGGTAAAGGCTCAATTGTGAATTTCTCCTCAATGGCTGCATTCCGTCCCATGACACGTGTGCTTGGCTACGCTGCCGCTAAGGCTGGCATTTCTAACTTCACAGCTTTCCTTGCCAATGAGGTTGCCACTAAGTTCACATCTTCAATCCGTGTGAATGCTATTGCTCCGGGATTCTTCCTTACAAACCAGAATCGTGCGTTGCTCACAAATCCCGATGGTTCGCTCACCGAACGCGGTGCTGATGTGATTCGTCAGACTCCGTTCAAGCGTTTTGGCAAACCGGAAGAGCTTTGCGGTACTATCCAGTATCTCATCTCTGATGCTGCATCGTTTGTTACAGGTACAGTTGCAGTAGTCGATGGCGGGTTTAATGTGTTTGCAATGTAGAAGGCAATTGACAATGGACAATTTTTCAATTGACAATTGACAATTTTTTTCAGGTGACAATGGACAATTGACAATTGGCTCATTTGATTTGCCGCTTTGCTCTGCAAAGAGATATAGTGAGGACGCAATTTTGCGCCCTCCTTTGTTTTTGTGCTCAGGCAGTTTAATCTCATATTTATTGTATATTCACTTTATCGTTGGCTTTTGTGGTATTATGAGTGAGGGGATTCTGTAAAATTTATTGTGGAATTTCGGAGTGGATGGTGGAATTTTGGGGTAAGTGATAGATTTTTTCGGAGAGATGATAAAATTTATGGTGAAAAAATTGGTTTATAAAATAAATCGGTTTAACTTTGCGTCGAGTGAGGCGGTAATCGCGAGTGCCGCTTTTTTCAGAAATATATGGTTTATGTTATAAACCGATTTATTTATCGTTGAACCGATTAAAAAAGAAACCAATGAAAGAAAAGAAAATTTCCGAAAGAGAGAGCCTCGAAATCATTACCGAGATGATATCAAGGACCAAAGACCGTTACATAAGCGATGGAAACATCATGCTTATGTGGGGCTATCTTGTAGTAGCAGTGACACTTGCGGTATGGAT
Organism: uncultured Duncaniella sp.; assembly: GCA_910577335.1. Classification (GTDB taxonomy): domain Bacteria; phylum Bacteroidota; class Bacteroidia; order Bacteroidales; family Muribaculaceae; genus Duncaniella. The sequence goes on from CAJTMJ010000001.1 coordinate 88,569, forward strand.
TCTCATTGCCAACACGCATAACGGAGTTTGGAACTGGTTGTGGTTCCTGATACCGATAGTGGGTTGCACGGTATCTCCCTTTATGGCACGTAAGAATCAAGCCAAGTCAGGAGTAAAAAGCTATTCCGATAAAATTACCTCAGCTATTTGGACGATAGCAAGTCTGTCGATGGTTGTGTTAACGCTGTTTTGCCTTGTGTTCCGGTTTGTATACGAAATCGATTCTTGGAGAGCAATGATAGCATACCCGTTTCTGATTGTGCCATTCGCTGAAATCGTGCAGGGTATCATAGTCAAAGAGAAGTCACTTATAGTCGGAGGTGTCATTGGCTTGCTTATGGGGATGTTTACCCTATGTTGCATTGCGGGCAATGTGGCGCTTGTAGCAAACTGGTTTATGCCGCTCTTCATTGCCGCATTTGTGGTGATGATGATAATTCCGGGATATATTATTAACTCAAAGGCTAAACGGAAATGAAAGAATTGAATCCGCTTTTGCACTCGCAGTTGCGACTTGCGGTGATGTCAATTCTAATGAATGTGGAGGAGGCGGATTTCGTCTATCTTAAACAGAAAACTGACTCTACCGCAGGAAACCTGAGTGTGCAACTTGATAAGCTATCTTCTGCTGGGTACATCACCGTCGAAAAAGGTTTTGTCGGAAAAAAGACTCGTACTGTTTGCCGGGTCACCGAGCAAGGTAAACAAGCCTTTGAAGAGTATGTGGATACATTGAAGCAATATATTCAGTTGTAAATACCCATTATAGACACGAAAAAAGTTGTCTCGCATGAGGCAACTTTTTTCGTATTATACTTATACCTGTCTGTATTATCTATTTTTCTCTTGTGATGATATAATCGAGCATGGCAAGCAGCGATTCGGTAGTTTCCGAGGTCGGGAATGTGGCAAGTATCTCTGCCGCCTCGTCACGCAGGCGTTGCATTGTCTCTTTGGCATATTTAATGCCGCCATTATCTTTGGCGTACTCAATCAGTTCGGTTATGTCATTCTCGCTGAGTGACTCCTTGCGTGACAACTCTATCATAGCATCGCGTTTCGCAGGGTCTCCGTTGGCGAGCGCATAAAGAAGCGGGAGGGTTATTTTCCCTTCCCGGAGGTCGTTGCCTGTCGGTTTTCCGATCTTCTCATCGCTGTAGTAGTCGAAGATGTCGTCACGAATCTGAAAACATAGACCGAAAAGCTCGGCAAAACGCTGCATACGTTTCAGCCTGTCGTCATCTACCCCCACGCAATAAGCACCCACTGACACGCATGAGACGAAAAGCGATGCGGTCTTATGGGAGATAATAGTGAAGTAAGCCTCCTCGTCAAGCTCATGGAACCGGGCATTATATATCTGGTCCATCTCTCCGAGCGATAGGAGTTTGCCGAGAGAAGCGATAGTGTCGATCACACGCAGGTCATTGGTGCGGATGGCAAGTTGAAGGGCATTTGACACAAAGAAGTCACCTACAAGCACAGCTATATGGTTGTCCCAGACGGCATTTATGGTAGCGTTCCCGTGACGGGTCTTTGAGTCGTCCACCACATCGTCGTGAATGAGCGATGCGTTGTGAAGCATCTCCACAGCCGCAGCCGCAGTCACTACAGAATCGTTCACATCATCGAAAAGCTTTGCGGTCAGCATTACGAGTATTGGGCGCAATTGCTTACCCTTATGTTCAAGATATGAAGAGATGACCTGATTCATCAGCTTATTGGATGAATCAAGCGATTCCTTGATTAAGGCGTTTAGCCTTTCTATCTCCGGATTGATGGAGCGCCGTATGTCTGCGATGGCTGTCATAACAGAGTACAAAATTACAAAAATCTTCTTAACTCCGGTAATTTAATTAAATTTTCCTAAGGAAACATCCGTTTTTCATCTTTAATCCTTAACTTTATAGCCTGTTTTAATGACCGGTTCATTGACTGAGCGGTTATCACCGGGTGCAGTCCGGCACAAAGGTGTGCAGTGGACCGGTATAATATTTAAAACCATAAAATAATTAGGATTATGGAGAAACGTTTGTTCCTTCTTGATGCATACGCTCTCATATATCGTGCGTATTATGCGTTGCTGCATAGCCGCCGTGTGACAAGCAAGGGCTTCAATACATCGGCTATATTCGGGTTTTGCAATACGCTCGACGAGCTTCTGCGAAAGGAAGATCCTACGCACATAGCAGTGTGTTTCGACCCTCCCGGCGGTCACACATTCCGTCATGAGGAATATAAGGAGTATAAGGCTCAACGTGACAAGCAGCCGGAGGATATAACGGAGTCTATACCCTATATAAAGAGAATCCTTGAAGCCTATCGTATACCTATCATTGAGGTGGAGGGCTTTGAGGCAGATGATGTCATAGGCACTTTGTCGGTCAAGGCTGAGGAGAAGGGTTATGACACCTATATGATGACCCCTGATAAAGATTACGGTCAGCTTGTCACCGATCATGTTTACATGTATCGCCCGTCACTTAAAGGTGAAGGGTTTGAGGTGCGTGACCCAAAGGTGGTATGTGCCAAATATGGCATCTCCAATCCTCGTCAGGTGATAGATCTCTTGGCACTTGAGGGTGATGCTTCCGATAATATACCCGGATGTCCCGGTGTCGGGGAAAAGACTGCCCAGAAACTCATAGAAGAATGGGGCTCGGTTGAAAATCTGCTTGAGAACACTGACAAGCTTAAAAAGAGCAAGCTTCAGGAACGACTGATTGAGAATGCCGATAAGATACGTATGTCAAAGTATCTTGCCACGATAAAGACAGACGTGCCTTTGGATATTGATATCGACAGCCTTAAACGTAAGCCTTTGGATGTTGAGTCGCTGACAGAAATCTATAAGGAGCTTGAGTTCCGCACTTTCCTTTCTCGTATTAAATCACCGGTAGGGTCGCAACAGACCCCACCTGCATCCAAGTCGGAAAATGCTTCCGAGCCTGTAGCCGCTCAACCAACTTCCGAGGGCGGAATGGGTTCACTGTTTGACATGGTGCCTGATGATAATGCAAATCCGCAGCTTGCGCCTGTTTGCGAGACACGTGAATATGTGATGCTTAATACCCCCGACAAGATTGCCGAGGTTATAGCGTCAGCTTCATCGCAGCCGGCGGTTGGCGTGTCGCTTTATGCCGTAGGCGAAGAGGCTATGACTGCCCGCTGGCTTGGCGTGGCAATAGCTTGGGAGCCGTGTAAAGGCTATTATATATCTTTCCCGTCTGATAAGTCAGGGTGTGAGGAGATAAGGGCTATTATATCTCCGCTATTTGCAGCCGGTAAATCAGTGATTGTCAGTCATGATATAAAACGTGCCTACCTGCTACTGAAAAATGCCGGGATAGAATTCAGCTCTCCCTATTATGACACATCCGTTGCCCATTATCTCATAGATCCTGAGATGAAGCATGACCTGCGACAGGTAGCGGCAAAGTATCTTAACTTGGAGCTGTCAGGAGTGGAGCCGGATGCCAAGCCCGGACATCCGAAGTCGGCGCTTTCTGCCGCTGATGCCATGGCACGTTATTGCGAGGAGGCTGATGTGGCGTTACGCCTGCGTGAGCCGCTTGCAGCCGAGATTGCGGATAGGGAGATGACTCCGCTGCTCACGGATGTGGAATTTCCCCTCATACGTGTGCTTGCAGAGATGGAATACACAGGTGTGCGTATTGACCCACGTGTGCTTACCGAGCTTTCAGCGAAGCTTAAAACACAGTTGCGAGGTATGGAGGAAGAGGCTTACGAGATGGCTGGCGGTCCATTTAACATCGCATCCCCTTCGCAGGTGGGTATGGTTCTGTTTGACCGTTTGCAGATTGATTCTAAAGCTAAGAAGACAGCCAAGGGTTCATATTCCACCACCGAGCAAGTGCTTGAAAAGTATGCTGCAAAAGTACCCTTGGTGAGCCTGATACTTAAGATAAGACGTCTGCGTAAGCTTATCACTACATATTTGGATGCGCTTCCGGCTCTTATCAATCCTGTTACCGGCAAGATACATACATCATACAATCAGACCGTCACTGCTACGGGGCGTATATCATCGACCAACCCGAACTTGCAGAATATACCTATCCGTACCGATGACGGACGTGAGATTCGCCGAGCATTTATTGCTGACAAGGGTGATATGATTATGAGTGCCGACTATTCGCAGATTGAATTGCGACTGATTGCGGATTTAAGCGGTGATAGGGATATGATAGAAGGATTCCTCTCAGGTGACGATATCCACCGTATCACTGCTTCTAAAATATACAACCTTCCACTTGCTGAGGTAACGGATGACCAGCGCCGTCATGCCAAGACCGCCAATTTCGGAATCATTTATGGAATATCCGCTTTCGGACTGGCTGAACGTCTCGGGATAGCGCGTGCGGAAGCTAAAAAACTTATCGACGGATATTTTGCCACATATCCGCATATACGTGATTACCTTACCGAGGCGGTTGAGGTAGCCCGCAAGCAGGGATATGTGACCACTAAGATGGGACGTAGGCGTTATCTCCCCGATATTGTGTCACGGAATGCGGTGGTGCGCAGTTATGCCGAGCGCAATGCCGTGAATGCGCCTATCCAAGGGTCGGCTGCAGATATCATAAAGGTGGCGATGGTAAGGATATTCAATGAAATGGAACGTCGTGGACTCCGTTCACGCATGATCATGCAGGTGCATGACGAATTGATATTCAATGTCAAGCCTAAGGAGCAAGAGGAATTGCAGGCATTGGTGATTTCAGAGATGGAAAATTCCTTCCACGGGGCTGTGCCCTTGGAGGTATCAGCCGGAATCGCTTCCAACTGGCTTGAAGCTCATTAAATATATGTAACAATATAATTTTTATAGTTGAAAATATGACCCCTGAAGAGAAATTGAAGATAGAAGAGAAGATTGTCACCATGTTAAAGACAGTGTACGACCCGGAGATACCTGTTGATATATATAACCTCGGGTTGATCTATGCCATTGACCTTGACGATGACGGCAATCTCAAAATCGATATGACTTTGACCGCTCCCAATTGCCCGGCGGCTGATTTTCTCGTTGACGACGCCCGTATAAAGCTTGAAAGCATCGAGGGTATAAACAGTGTGGATATCCGTATTGTCTTTGAGCCTGAATGGACGAAGGATATGATGACTGAGGAGGCAAAGCTTGATCTCGGTTTCCTCTAATTCGTAAGGTCCGAAGTTTAAACAACCTCTTATGCGTGACAAGACTTATTTCATAAGCGACATTCACCTCGGGGCGAGCTATATAGAGAATCCAAGGGAACATGAACAGCACGTGGTGGCATTTCTGCGCTCTATTGCCGTGGATGCGAAGCGTCTGTTTCTGTTAGGTGACATATTGGATTACTGGTGGGAATACCGAACGGTGGTGCCACGTGGTTTCACACGTTTTTTTGGTGCGCTTGCTGAGCTTGCTGACGCCGGCGTGGAGATAGTATGGTTCAAAGGGAACCATGATATATGGATATTCGACTATCTTCCCAATGAAATAGGTCTTACCGTTCACGATGGTGTCATGGTGACTGAGCTTGAGGGTAAGCGATTCCTGCTTGAGCATGGTGATGGTGTAGGGGAGTTGCCTTGGACATTCAAGCGTCTGCGTGGATTGTTCAGGTGCCGGTTCGCTCAGAAACTTTTTGCTGCCATACACCCAAGGTGGACTATCGGATTCGCACATAGCTGGTCATCGCATAGCAGGAAATCAGGCGGGTATGTACCCAAAGAGGGTATGGGTGATACATTGGTGAAATTTGCAGAGGATTATAATTCCAAAAACTCACAAAAAATTGATTTTTTCATCTTCGGTCATCAGCATATAATTCTTGACAAAAAATTGCCCGACGGAGCAAAAATATTAATTTTGGGCGATTGGATAAACAAATTTTCATACGCTGTGTGGGACGGTACAGATATAAAAATTGTCACATTTTTGAGACAATAATGAAATTGATTTTGAATATTAACGTATTTTAACAAAACGGCTTAAAATCGTAAGTATTCGTATTTGTCTAATATATAGTATATTATCGGTAAAAATAGCAAAAATTGCAAACTTTCAGTTATAAAATCATGTTGGATAACATATAAAAATATTTGTTCGCACGTGATTTTTGACCGACCTTTGCATCACGAACCTAAAACAATCTTTTTTACCTTAGAAATTGTACCTATTGGAAACTCATAAAAAGGAGCTGCGCGAAGCAGTTCCTTTTTATACTTTATAAGACCCCGTTCCCCGACGTTAACTAAGACCGTGGGGAACGGGGTCTAATCTTTTCTAAACTTTACCAAAAACGAGACAATGGATTTTCATCAAACCCATTGTCTCTTTACTGATTTTATGAAGCGATAGTAAGCTTCATGTTAAGTACTATGACCATTCACATAAGTGTTTCTTTACAGTCATTGCTGTAAGACAATGACGAATTATATTAAGTCTATTGTGTGCGGATTTGTGGATAACGTGTTATAAATTAGGCTAATGCATGGATGCATGTACGAGTATCTCTTGCCAAGAGATATTCATAAAATTTAAATTGTTGATTTATACGGATTTATACGGACAGGTTAAATGGCGATGCAAAACAATTGATTTGTATGTCTTAAAAATCTATTTAAAAGTGTATACTAAATTTGCTCATAATGAGATTAATACGTAATTTTGTAGAGTTATAAATATCTCTTGGCAAGAGATTTAGTCAGGAGTGCCGGAGACAGCCGTCTAACACATAGCTTAACAATGGGTATTATCAGCATCTCTTCGGTCATTTAGCTCGCTAAGCTCCCTCATCGAGCTAATAATTCATCTCGAAAATAGCTCAAATCTTAAAAAATAAAAGTTTAAATCAGTTCAATCCGAAAAAATCTGCGTATCTTTGCAAAAACATGATATTACCATTATTCAAAACATTTTATACAGAGATTCATACTACACCAAATCAATCATGAAATCAAGACTCTTACTTTTACTTGCCGCTGCAGCTTCGCCACTATTTAGTGCCGTTGCTGCTGAGACTTTGACCTCTCCTGATGGAGACATAGTTCTTACTTTTGATATTCAAGATGGGAAACCTACCTATTTTGTGGATTTCAAAGGTAAGCAGATTATCGCCCCGTCACATCTCGGATTCAACCTGTTTAGCGAAACAGGTCGAAACAGCTTTGAGCATCAAGGCAAGAAAGCCGGAGCTGACGCTCTCTCATTGAAGGATGGCTTTGAAATAGTCAATACCACACGTGATTCTGTTGACGAAACATGGCAGCCTGTATGGGGTGAGGAGACAAATATACGTAATCACTATAACGAGATGGCTGTTACATTGAAGCAGCCGGAATTCAACCGTGAGATGGTGGTGCGTTTTCGTGCTTTCGACGATGGAATAGGATTTCGCTATGAATTCCCGCAGCAGCCTAATCTGAACTATTTTGTCATTGCCGATGAGGTTTCAGAATTTGCGATGACCGGTGACCATACAGCTTATTGGATTCCCGGTGATTATGATACGCAGGAGTATAACTACACTAAGTCAAAACTCAGCGAGATTCGTGACCTTTTCCCCTCAAAAGTTAATCCTGACAATGCTTCAACCACCGTTTTCTCTCCCACAGGGGTGCAGACAGCTTTGCAGCTGAAGACCGATGACGGTGTGTATCTGAACATACACGAGGCAGGTACTATCGATTACCCCACTATGCATCTTAACCTTAACGATACCACCATGACATTTACCTCATGGCTTACTCCCGACAACCAAGGGCGTAAAGGTTATATGCAGACACCTACCAAGTCGCCGTGGCGTTCAGTGATCATCACTGACGATGCCCGTGACGTGCTTGCCTCACGTATCATCTATAATCTTAACGAGCCTACCAAATATGAGGACACATCATGGATTAAGCCGGTTAAATATATCGGTGTATGGTGGGAAATGATAACCGGAGCCGGCTCATGGAACTATACCGATGATGTTTACTCGGTGAAACTTGGCGAAACCGACTATACCAAGACTAAACCAAACGGACGTCACAGCGCAAACACTCAGAAGGTGAAACGATACATAGATTTTGCCGCCGAACATGGCTTTGATCAGGTGCTTGTTGAAGGCTGGAATGAAGGTTGGGAGGACTGGTTCGGTCAGTCAAAGGACTATGTGTTTGACTTTGTGACCCCTTATCCCGATTTCGACCTCAAATATCTCAACGACTATGCTCACTCCAAGGGTGTCAAGCTTATGATGCATCATGAGACCTCAGGCTCTGTGCGCAACTATGAGCGACATCTCGAAAACGCCTACAAGTTTATGAACGATAACGGTTATAATGCCGTCAAGAGCGGATATGTGGGCAATATTATACCTCGTGGCGAATACCATTACTCACAGTGGCTCAACAATCACTATCTCTATGCCGTGACCGAGGCTGCCAAGCATAAGATAATGGTTAATGCACATGAGGCGACTCGTCCCACAGGTCTTGCACGTACTTATCCCAACCTCATAGGTAACGAAAGTGCCCGCGGAACTGAATATCAGGCTATGGGCGGTAACGATAAATGGCATACAAGTATCCTCCCCTTCACCCGTCTGCAGGGTGGTCCGATGGATTACACTCCCGGTATATTTGAATTTGATCTGAGTACATTTACTCCGGGCAATAATTCAAAGATAGCTTCTACCATTCCCGGTCAGCTCGCTCTGTATGTCACTATGTACAGTCCTCTTCAGATGGCAGCCGACCTTCCGGAACATTATGAAAAGCATCTCGATGCATTCCAGTTTATCAAGGATGTGCCTGTGGAATGGGAGCGTTCCGTTTATCTTGAGGCTGAGCCAATGGAGTATGTGACAATAGCCCGTAAGGATAAAAATTCCGACGAGTGGTATGTGGGCAGCACTGCCGGTACAGCCGACCGCAAGAGCACAATATCACTGTCATTCCTTGACCCCGGTAGAAAATATGAAGCGACTATCTATGCTGAGGCTCCCGATGCCAATACTGTAGATGGTCAGACAAGATATACTATCACAAAGAAAAATGTGACTTCCAAGAGTAAGCTTACGCTCAATGAGCTTGCAGGCGGAGGTTATGCGATCTCAATCAAACCTTTGAAATAATTAAAGAGTGTTGTTTAATGGCAGGGCGCAATATTTTGCGCCCATGCTATTGCAGCATATCCCTGAATTCATTTCACAGGCTCTGCATTTGAGGTTGAGATTGCGCCGGAATGTATAACCATTATTAGTACTATATGAAGAAAATTTTACTCTCATTCTTGGTGGCGTCAGCCACTATTGGCGTTGCTGATGCCCGTTCGCTCTCCCCGTCGGAAGCATTAAGGAGGGCAGTAGGCTCCGAAGCACCTTCAAGGTCTGTCGGCAAATCTCTTAAACACACTCCTGCGATGACGCTTTCGGAGAATGGCGCACCGATGCTATATGTGTTTGAGGGAGAAAGCGAGTCGGGCTACATGATTGTTTCGGCTGATGATATCGCAGCTCCGGTGCTTGGATATAGCGATAGCAACAAGTTTGATGCTGAGAACATGCCTGATAACCTTCGCTGGTGGCTCGATCAGTATAAGAGTGAAATATCTGCTGCTGTAAGTTCCGGCGTCACCGCTGTCTATGAACCCTCGTCACGTGCTGGTAAGGCGGCAATAGCGCCCCTTGTCACCACTCGCTGGGATCAGACTGCGCCTTATAACCTCAAATGTCCCACCCATGCAGGGAAGAAGAGTGTTACCGGATGTGTGGCAACGGCATTTGCACAGTTGCTTAACTATCATAAATACCCCGAGAAGGGAACCGGGAAACATTCATATAGCTGGAATGGCACAACCTTGTCGTTTGACTATGGTGCCACTACATTCCAGTGGAATCTTATGCTCGATAAATATACAGCTGATGCGACTTCAAATCAGACCAATGCTGTGGCTACTCTTATGTATGCCTGTGGAGTAGCGGTTGATATGAATTATTCTTCAATAGAGAGCGGTGCATACAGCTATTCAGTCCCTGGTGCGTTGATAGATTATTTTAACTATGACAAAGGTGTCCATTCGGTCATGCGTGACTATTGTACTTCTGCGGAATGGGATGATATGGTCTATACTGAGCTGAAGACTAATGGACCTGTGTATTATTCCGGTCAAAGCAATGAAGGCGGTCACGCATTTTTGTGTGACGGTTACAAAGATGGATATTATCATTTCAACTGGGGTTGGAGTGGAATGTCTGATGGTTATTTCCTCCTTAATGCTCTTGATCCGGATGCGCAAGGCACCGGCGGAAGCAACTCCGCATTTAATTTTAATCAGTCAGTGATTCTTGGCGTGAAAAAGCCTGTGGCTTCATCGACATACGCTGATCCATATATAGTATGCTATGATAAGCTTAACACGCAGTTGAAGAATGGCTACTTATATTTTGTCGGACCATTCTATAATTTCTCGTCAAGAACTGTCAAATGTAAGTTTGTATTAGACTTGGTTGATGCTGCCGGAAAGACGACCTCAATAGATTTAACTCGTGAAGAGACAATCAAAGTAGTATACGGCACGAATGAATTAAGCGTTAAAACTTCAAGTATTCCTGAAGGCACATATAAGGGATATCTGATGATTGTAAGCGAAGGGAAAAAATATCCGGTGAAGATGTTTAGTTCTCAGCGTGGGTATATTGACATTAAGAAATCGGGTAGTACTGTTACGGCTACAGTTCCTGCAAAATGCGATTTGACAGCAAGTGATTTTGAGCTGACTACAGAACTCTATAAGGACTGTCCGTTTAGAATTTCAGCGAAAGTTTCAAGCAACGGTTCGACAGAGGTTTCTGAAACGGTAGTACCGCTTCTCCTGAAGTCAGAAAATGTAAATAGTATCTGTGCTGTGGGTTCAATGATCAATGTTGACGTGCCGGCAAATAGCTCTGTGGATATTGATAATCTTTGTGAATGGGATCCGGAGTCATATACTATAAAACTGACGGTGGGTGATTATTACCTGTGCCTTGCAACTCATGACGGCAATGAGCTGTCAGTTGGTGATGAACTCGCTCAGAAATATAAAATCATTTCGCCGATCCTCCCTGTGAAGCTGAAATCAAACCTTATGCCGGCTTCTGTAAAAATAAACTCATGGTATATCGAGGATCCGACAGCTGTTGATCCATATAACATTGTGGCTAAAGTTAATCTGACCGGAGGTATCGGTTATTATACTTCCCCGATAAAATTGTATATATTCCCGCATGGAGAAACCCTATCGGTAGCATACGCAACGTCCGAACCGTTATTTATTTCGGGAGGTGAGACCAAGGATGTGACAATAGTCTGTGACCTCACGAAATTCTTAGGTGATGTGCCGGTTGGAGGAAAATATTTTGGTGCATTACTTGATCCGGTTAAGGGTGATTGGTTTGAGGCAAAGCAAATCGCATTCACTATCGGAGAGTCAGGTATTGAGGATATAGTAGACGTTACTGACAGAGGTGTTACCGTAACACCTAATCCGGCTGTAAGCTATGCCTCGGTAATTGCCCCTGAGAATATAACAGGAATACAGCTTATGTCTATGTCAGGCGCTATGGTTGCCTGTGAGATGGATATTGACGGAACCGTTGCCACAATCAATGTGTCATCGCTTCCTGCCGGTATCTACGTGGCACGTGTGACTACTGTTGACGGCATTTATACCACTAAGGTTCTAAAGCGCTAATACTTCATTCGGATGAATCTCAAGTTAGTAATGATACCGATTGCGACATTGGCTATGCTTATGGTTGGATGTAAGAGCAGTGCCGATACGGCGACAGTTGACTCACAGATTGCCGCTCCACCTATCAGCGGTATGCGTCCAGCCAAAGCTGTAGCCAAGGTGCATATCTATAAGACTAACGGTGATTATGACAACTATGTGCCCGTGTCGCTTGATGCGTCACGTAAGCAGATAATGTCATTTCCTGCGCCGAGCGATCTGTCAGAGTCTTCCATGCCGGTCAAACTTGATAATGGCTATCTTCTTGACCGTAGAGGGGTGGGAGAGAACACAGCTTTTACCCGATATACATATAAGGAATATATGGCTTTGCAGGAGGTCCCTGCTCCGAGCGAGCTGCTAAAAGCCATTATACCCGATGCGAGGGTGACTGAAATCGTGGAGATGCCCTTTACGGTTGGTAGCACTGATGAGGTGTCGAGATGTAATGAGTTAATCTCAGCAGGACTGCCGGGTTGTAAGGTTTTGTTCCTTCAGCAAAGACAGATTACCATCAAAAATCAATAGTTGCATAACCGATAATTCACGCTGCTATCCTTGCAGGCTGCGATTACAAAAATAAGCGAAGCGGCTTCCGTCTGTGGAGCCGCTTCGCTTTTATAATCTCTTGTAATGTCCAAATAGTAATTGCTATTGCTTCTTTTCGGGATTAAACTGGATGTAGGCATTGACCGCACCTACAAATAAAGCCCCACCTATTATATTACCTATTGTCGCCGGGATAAGATTGTTGACTATGGCTGTGCCGACAGTGATATTTGCGCCCTCCATCATGCCGAGGGGTATAAAGAACATATTTGCAATAGAGTGTTCATATCCGAGTGCCACGAATGCCATAACCGGCAGCCAGCATCCGAGAGCTTTTTCAAAAAATGTTTTCCCTGAAAGGGCAAGCCATACGGCGAGACAGACGCACCAGTTCGCGCCAATACCTTTTAGCATCACTGTGAGCCACGGCATTGAAACCTTTGCCTCGGCTACTCTTATGGCTGCGGAATGATATGGCTCCACTGAGGTGAGCCCGCATAAGTATACCATGAAGAATGTGAACAGTATAGCCCCTATGAAGTTGCCGATGTATACGAGCGTCCAGTTTTTCGCAATAGTGCCGACTGAATGTTGCTTGCGTATGAACGATGGAATGAGGAGCGCATTGTTACCTGTGAAAAGTTCTGCGCCAAGAATTACCACCAATATAAGCCCTATGGGGAACATGCATCCGCTTAGCAATTTCTGTACTGCAGGATTGCCGTCGGTCAGTTCAGGGAATCCAAAGCCTACAATCATTGAGAGAATTCCTCCAAGAGCTATATAAGCGCCGGCTAAAATAGCTGACACGATTAGCCTTGGGGTGTCAGTCTCGGTAAGATTTGCTTTTCCGGCTCCCGCTGTGGCGGCAGCTTCGGTGATTTCACGTGGAGTGCGTATCTGCATGGGCTAATGTGATGGATAGTGTTATGCGGAGGGTCAGCGGTGGTCGCTTTGCTCCCTTATGCGTTCTCGTTTTTTGAGGAAGATATGCAATATACCTATTATTAAAAGGGTGACACCGATTACTCCGAAGTAATATAAATAATGTCCTTGCTGGAACTCGGGATAACCTATGTAACTCATAACGCCTAAATAGACAAGCAGGAGAAGAGGGATGAGGGTTGAGCTTTGAAGTTTCATGGTGAGAGGATTTGATAAAAGTAAATGTATAAAAAGTTAAGTTTCGGTATTAGTGTCGGTGGTGACAATATAGGAAGAGTCCTGAGGCTCGAAAGATCCTGAGGTAAGGTGATTGTATATTTTCAGACATGCCCAAGCGTCGATTGAGGCATATATCATCTGTCCTGCGGAGAGTTTCGCAGCTTCCCAATTGCTTAGGCGCTGGCTTTTGGATATTCTTCCGTTGAAGAGTATGCCGTAAATTTTCTGTAGGCTGGAGTCGGCGATATGGAATGATTTAACCACGTTTTGCAGATCCACAAAATTATGCGGGTCGAAATCGGCTATTTTGTGGAGCATGTGGAAATCATCTTTCAGAGACAAGCCTACTTTAACCACAGAGTCTGATTCCATGAATTTTTTAAGTTCGTCACAGAATCCTAATTTGTTGAGTCGGAAGAGATAAGAGTGGTCAAGAGTGGAAATCTGTATAAGAGAGACAGTGTTGGTCTGACCTTTACGGAAATTTGGCTTTGTCTCGGTGTCGAACCCCACGGCTCGCTGTTTGCCCAGAAAGTCGAGGGCTTCTGTAGCATCGGGCAAGGTCTCAACCACAGTTATAGCACCCGGAAACTCAACGGTCGGGAGTGCCGACAGCTGATCCTTGGAAATTGATATGCTAAAAGAGTTGATGTCCATTACACGATATATTATGCCCTATAATTTTTCACAAATATAGCGATTATTGTTGAAATTCTATGTAAAAAATAGTAAAAACTGCATTATAGACCATTAAAAGGGGCTTTTAAGGTCTATTATTGCGGCAATTTTACCGATTCATAGGTTAGGGCGGGATATGACTATCGTATGGACGGGATAAAATAGAGCGGGACGTTAGGGAAATGTTTTTTCATGTAACGTGAGATGAATCCGCGAGTGTCCTCGGCAATTACTTTATCAGTGTCAAAATGCTCGTTATACAGCACCGCTTCAAGCTTGATATCCCTATTCTTGATGGCTTCAAGTGAGAGGATGGTGTGGTTGATAGACCCGAGCACGCCGTTTGTGACGAGTAAAAGAGGGAGTTGGCGTGATTCGACATAATCGATAGTGAATATTTCGTCGGTGATAGGTACCATCAGTCCGCCGGCGCCTTCTATAAGTACTATATCATATTTGCTTTTTAGTTTGGCAGTGGCATTGTCGATGACATTCAGGTCTATCTTTTTGCCGTCAATGCGGGCTGCAAGCTGTGCCGATGCAGGATAGGTGAATATCACAGGGGCAGTGGTGTGATCAAGGTCTTCGGGAAGCGGGTCTATACCCATAATGCGGCGATGCAACTCTATATCTTCCGAAAAATCCCGGTTGCCGGTCTGTATGAATTTTTGAGTGACAACGCTGACACCCTTTTCGATAAGCTTGGCGGCGAGATAGCCGGTCACATAACTTTTGCCGGCATCGGTATCTATGCCCGATATGAAATAAGCGTGGCTCATAAATGTGTATTCTTTTTAGTGAGTATCATGTATATTGGTTGGTAAGTCAGTAGGGCTTCTGACGATGGTTGCAAGGGGTAGGAGTTGATAAGGGCACGTGTGGCAGATGGTGACACCGGAGAGCCAAGAGCATTGACCCCTGTAAGGCTTACATGACGCAATGCCTCGATGGATGAAGCGAATGTAAGCGTCAATATTTCCTCGGTGAGGTGCTCTATATTAAGAGTGTTCGGAATCATGCCCCGCAGAGTGTAAGTGTCGGGGTATGTGGATTTTTTGCCGAGTGCGGTGTTTATTTCACGCATGGTTTCGGGACCGAAGGTGGAAATTATGGCTTTACCACCCGGACGCAATACTCTCGCTAACTGACTTAGGAAGGTAGGTAGGGAGTTGAACCATTGTACTGTCGATGCGGAGATGACAGCATCAAGTGATGCGTCGGGGATATTTCTTATCGCAATTTCCGCATCGCATACTGAAAGTTCGGTGTTGTCGCCGGTGAACTCTTTCACAAATTCATCCGAGAGTGTCAAATCCCATAGCCGTAATGAGCCGAAGTGAGATTTTTTATAAATCAGACGTGTGGAATAGCCTGTGCCACAGCCTATTTCCAATATGTCGAGGTGAGATTTTTGTTCAGGTTGCCACAGGTCAATGAGACGTTCCGCTATATGTTTTTGTATTATTGCGTTGGTGTCGTAAGTTTTTGTGGCACGGTGAAACCGTTTCTGGACGAGTGTTTTATCGGTTAACAGGCGAGGGAGCATGGTGTTGAAGTCCGGGAGGTGCGCTCCGTCATATTGCATGATTTCCAACGCTTCTTTTTCCCATGCGTTAACTTGATTATCTGAAGGGATGATGCGGTCGGTGTTGGCTATTATGGCTTTGTCCCATATTATTACAGGTGTTTCTGCCGTTTTTACAGCCACTAATTCAGCTTTAAGCTCCTCGATATCTCTGTCAGGGATATTTGCGGCAAATGCTTTGAATCGGTCAGATGACCCAGCCATCCTGAGATAAAATTTGCCAAGATTTTTTTCATTTAGACTGTCCAAAGTTCCCTGAAAAATACTCTCCGGAATTCCGTATGTGTCATCTACAGGATGCTGAGTGCCGTTTATGGCTATCTTGGCAGTGATAGGGAGGTGTGGGTTGTCGGATATGAATTTAGCCGTTGCCGGTACGCCGAACGACCATGCTACCACAGCTATCTCTTCATATCTGTTCAGGATCTCTTTAAACGGGGTTTCAAGGCTCCGGTAATCCCATGCTACACATATATCATATCCCGGAACGGCTATATCCCGGAATGGTCTGTGATCCATGCCCCAGCCGGCAAAAAGCAGAATCAGCCGTGGGGTAGCGACATCGGAGGTTTGGAACAGGTGTGATTTCATAGGGATGCCATTATCTGTTTAAGCGCTTCACCGAAGCGTGCGATATCCTCTACCGTCAGGGCGGCACTAAGGCTTATGCGCAGACGCTCGGTGCCGGGTGGCACTGTCGGGGTGCGTATAGGCAACACTTTGAAACCTTCTTCCCTCAGACTCATGGATGCCTCCACCGTGCGGGAAGCTTCTCCTATTATCATTGGCTGAATGTGGCTCGGCGTTATGGTGAAGTCGGGGGATAGCGGCTGTAATATGTTGTGAAGTATGTGCCCCAATTTGCGCAGATGCTCACGCCTGTCATCCATGGGTAGGAATGTCTCTATCATGTAACGTGTCCACGCTGCTGAAATAGGTGGGAGAGCTGTTGAGAATATGAAACTGCGGGCACGGTTTATAAGGTAGTCCTTAATCTCACGTGATACAGCTGCGAATGCGCCCATCGATGCGGCAGCTTTGCCGAATGTGCCGACTACGACATCCACGTTTTCATATTTAGATGACTCACGGCATAGCCCAAGCCCCTGCTTCCCTTCCACTCCAAACGCATGGGCTTCGTCAACGTATAGCAATATGTTTGGATAACGCTCCTTAAACTCAGCGAGAGCGTTTATGTCCGCCCGGTCACCATCCATGCTGTAGACACTCTCCACTGCTATGATTACACGGTCGTATTTTGCGGCATCTTTTGCTAATATGCGTTCGAGATGGTTCAGGTCATTGTGGCGGAAGCGTGTGAAGTCAGCTTTTGAGAGCACTATCCCGTCTATTATGCTTGCATGTGCGAGTTTGTCGGCGACAATCAGGGTTTTGCCAGCCTGTGCCAATGAGGATATAAGTCCGGTATTGGCATGATAACCGCTGTTGAACAGGAGCGCCGGACGCAGATATAGCTCTTCAAGAAACTTTTCAAGGTTCAGATATTCCTCCTGACGCCCGGCAAGAAGTCGTGCCGCTGATGAGGTCATGGGTATCAGACGGTTGGCTCTGTCGGAAAAGAAACGTTCCTGAAGCGACTGCATTTCGGCTAATCCAAGGTAATCGTTTGAAGAGAGGTCGATAAGCGCCCTCCCGTCAGAGTTGCCGGCAGGGATGCTGCGGAAATTACCTGTGGATCGCAGATTTTCTGTTATGTCGTAATAGCTGCTCACTTTATACATTCAATCATTTGCTCGATGAGGGTGCGAAGATCCTCATCGCTTATAATATATGGAGGCATGACATATACGTTCCTTCCGAATGGACGTACCCAGATGCCTCGTTTTACGCATTTCTTCTGAAATTCGCCTACGTTTACAGGCTCTTTCATCTCTATCACACCTATGGAGCCAAGAACCCTTACCTCCTTTACTTGCGGTAGGGATGCGGCTGCTTGGATATGGCGTTTGATCTCACTTTCAATATGTGCCACTCTCGACGCCATGTCCTGCGATTCGAGAAGCTTGAGCGAGGCTATGGCAATGGAACATGCCAAGGGGTTACCCATGAATGTGGGTCCGTGCATCATTACTCCCGCTTCACCGTTTGAAATGGTGTCGGCGACATCTTTTGTCGTGAGGACTGCGCTCATTGTCAGATAACCTGCGGTGAGTCCTTTGCCGATACACATTATGTCAGGCTCGACCCCTGCGTGTTCCCATGCGAATTTTTTGCCTGTGCGCCAAAATCCTGAAGCTATCTCGTCGAATATAAGATAAAGCCCATTCTCATCGCAAAGACGTTTGGCTTCACGCAAGTATTGTGGGTGGTAAAATCTCATCCCTCCGGCGCCCTGAACTATAGGCTCCAAAATAAGTGCTGCGAGTTCATCTTTGTGATTGCGTATGATTTCCGTTAACGGTTCTATATCCTTAGGATCCCATTCTCCGGCGAACGGGACTTTAGGAGCAGGAGCGAAATATCTGACGGGAAGAGCCGAGCCAAATGCGCCATGCATACCTGTCACGGGGTCGCACACGCTCATGGCATTCCATGTGTCGCCGTGGTAGCCGTTTAGAATGGTGACAAAATTTGTCTTCTTGTGGTCGCCCGAACGTGAGATAGATGCCTGTACCGCCATTTTCATGGCTACTTCCACCGCTACGGAACCCGAATCAGCATAGAATATATTGTGCATGGACGGAGGCGCCATCGACAGCAGCAACTTGCCAAGTTCAATGGCAGGTTCGTGTGTAAGCCCTCCAAACATCACATGGCTCATTTTAGATAGTTGCTTGGTTGCGGCTTCATTTATCACCGGGTGGTTATATCCGTGTATTGCCGCCCACCACGACGACATACCGTCGATTAGCTCTGTGCCGTCGGCAAGATGTATGCGCACACCTTCCGCCGATTCCACTTTATATGTCGGCAGAGGGTTAATGGTGGATGTGTAGGGGTGCCACAGGTGTTCCCTGTCAAAATTATCGTGCAATATTTCTTTTCCCATTATCGATACATGTCTGTGAGGTGTGGTTTCACCTCAGAAAGCGATGCAAATTTACGAATATTTTTCATTTATTTGGCAATTCATCCGCTTGACTAAAGCTGTTGTGATATATCTTAAAAAATTTGCTCAATTGTAAAATCATAGCTAAAGATGGTGATAATGTCAAAAAGCATAATTTTTTTTGGATGTTGTTTGGGAAAAATTGACTATATTTGCACTGCGAATTATGCCCAGATTTCTTGCTTGCTGCTTATTTAATCGATATATGATTGATATGCAGGTAGTTAACCTTGGAAAAAATTGAATTAACACTATATGATAGCATTAGCAATTCAAAATGCGACCTTGGCAGTAGTAGCGCTCTTGACGGGTGTTGCTCTGGTTGCAGTTGCACTTTGGTTAGCCGGGCTTATCTCCCCGCGCTCCTTTAACCCTCAGAAAGGTGAGGCTTATGAATGTGGTATCCCAACCCGAGGCGAGTCTATGGCTCAGTTTAAGGTGGGATATTATCTTTTTGCCATCCTCTTTCTCATGTTTGACGTTGAAACCGTGTTCCTCTATCCGTGGGCTGTACGTGTCCATGAATTAGGCACCTCCGGACTCACCGCCATCGCAATCTTTTTTGGAATCATAGTGCTGGGCTTGGTATACGCCTGGCGGAAAGGAGCTCTTGAATGGAAGTAACTGCTCAAGGTATGCCCTACGAGGCATGGAAGGATAACGAGTATATAGAAAAGCTCGTCAAGGAACTTCAGGATAACGGAACCAACGTGATCGTAGGTTCTCTTGACAAACTGATCAACTGGGGGCGGTCTAACTCAATCTGGCCACTCACTTTCGCTACCAGTTGTTGCGGCATCGAGTTTGTGTCGCTTGGCGCTGCCCGTTACGACATGGCACGCTTTGGCTGGGAAGTAGCAAGAGCCTCGCCACGTCAGGCTGACTTCATGATGGTGGCAGGAACCATCGTTCACCGTATGGTGCCGGTGTTCCGCCGTCTCTACGACCAGCTTGCGGAGCCTAAGTATGTGATAGCATGTGGTAGCTGTGCCATTTCCGGCGGTCCCTTCAAAAAGAGCTATCATGTGGCTATGGGTATTGAGGATATCGTGCCGGTTGATGTGTTTATCCCCGGTTGCCCTCCACGTCCTGAAGCTATGATCTATGGTATCATGCAGCTTTCACGCAAAATCAAGGTTGAGAAGTTCTTCGGCGGAGTCAACCGTCAGGAGAAACAGGAGGAATTCCTCAAAGCTCATCCTATTGAATAGTCAGATAACATAACCACATTATTATATAAGTAATGGCCAACATCCAGGAAAAGATTTCCAAGCTGTTTCCCGAAGCCACATTCGAAGAGGGTGATATCCTGCAAGTGACTATCCCCGACGCACAGTGGCATGACCTCGCCAAAACCCTGCGTGATGACGAAGACCTTTCGTATGATTTTCTCGTCACAATTGTGGGTATGGACTGGAAGGATAACGGGATGGGGTGTATATATTACCTCACATCCACAAAACATAACACTCACATCTCTGTAAAGGTGATGGCTACCGGCGACCGCCAGCAGCCTATGATACACTCCATACATGACCTGTGGGCGATCGCAGTGATATTCGAACGTGAGGTCTATGACTTCTTCGGAATAATTTTCATCAACAATCCTGACATGCGTCGCCTCTTCCTCAATATCGACTGGAAGGGATTCCCCTTGCGCAAGGACTATGATGAGAACCCTGACATCAACCCTGTGTCGATAGAGAATGAACGTCAGACCGATTTCACCGACATGTGGGTGGAAGAGCCTGACGGCAAGGTTGTGAAAAAGGAACGTCGCATCTTTGGCGAAAATGATTTCGTGGTTAACATTGGTCCGCAGCACCCTGCTACACACGGTGTGTTGCGTTTCCGTACAGCTGTGGACGGCGAAATCATTAAGAAAATCGATATATATTTAGGATATATACACCGTGGAGTCGAGAAGATATGCGAGAAGGACACTTATCCGCAGACTCTTCATTTCATGGATCGTCTCGACTATTTCTCGGCACATCCTTACCACCACTGCCTCTGTATGGCTATCGAGGAGGCTGCCGGTATACAGATTTCACGTAGAGCGCAGGTGATACGCGTGCTCATGGATGAGCTTTCACGTATAGCTTCACACTGCCTCTTCATAGGTACTTACTGCATGGACCTTGGTGCCACTACAATGCTCTTCTACACATTGCGTGTGCGTGAGCAGATTCTTGACATCATGGAGCGTACATGCGGTGCCCGCATGACTTTCAACTATGACTGTATCGGTGGCGTTATGCAGGATCTACATCCTGATTTCGTTAAGGATGTACATGCTCTTCTCGAAGTGATACCCAAGAACATCGCTGAATACAACAAGATATTTACCGGCAACGTCATTGCCAAGAACCGTATGGAGAATGTAGGTGTGCTCACACGTGAGGATGCCATCTCATGGGCTGTGACAGGTCCTAACGGTCGTGGCTCAGGCTGGGCTTGCGATGTGCGTAAATGCAACCCTTACAGCATCTATTCTGAGCTTGAATTTGATGAGGTGGTACGTCATGAAGGTGACTCTATGGCGCGTTTCAAAGTGCGTGTTGAGGAGATGGTTCAGAGTGCCCGCATCATCGAACAGCTTATCGATTCAATACCCGAAGGCGAATATTGCGTGAAGGTGCCCAAGGTGATCAAGCTTCCTGTCGGACATTGGTTCAAGACAGTTGAAGGTTGCCGCGGCACATTTGGTATATATATTGAAAGTGACGGTTCCGCTAATCCTTATCGTCTGAAGATAGCTCCTCCATGTCTGCCTGCTGCAGCCGTGGTTGACCATATCACAGACGGTCAGAAGATTGCCGACCTTATCACTATCGGTGGTTCACTTGACTATATAGTGCCTGATATTGACCGTTAACACGCTAAAAGAGATAAAAATCACAGATTCATATCCTCCTCAGTGAATAATTAAGAGAAATATAGTAATTATAAAGACGTTATGCAAGACTTATCAGTAGGAACCGCCTGGCTTCACTCCCTCTTTTTGGGCTTCATGCCCGAGTGGCTCGCCGTCACCCTCGAATGTCTCCTCATAGGTGTGGGGCTGATGTTGCTTTATGCCGTGCTGGCTCTCTTCTACATCCTCTTCGAACGTAAGGTTTGTGCCTATTTCCAGTGCCGTCTCGGTCCTAACCGTGTAGGTCCATGGGGATTGTTGCAGAGTATAGCCGATATGTTCAAGATCCTTATCAAGGAGCTTATATCGCTTAACCATATCGATAAATTCCTCTTCGGTTTGGCACCTTACCTCGTTATCATCGCCTCAATGCTGGCATTCGCAGTGCTTCCGTGGGGTAACGGGTTGCAGATCATTGATTTCAACGTAGGTATATTCTTCCTGCTGGCTGTGTCATCCATCGGGGTGCTCGGTATACTTCTCGCAGGTTGGTCGTCAAACAACAAGTTCACCCTTATCGGTGCGCTCCGTTCAGGCGCCCAGATGGTCAGCTATGAACTTTCAATGGGACTTTGTGTGGTTACTATGGTCTGCATGGCTGGCACAATGTCGGTTGGAGGTATCGTGAACGCTCAGGAGCATCTCTGGTTTATATTCTCCGGTCATATCCCCGCAATCATAGCGTTTGTGATATTTATGATAGCAGGTACCGCTGAAACCAACCGTGGTCCGTTCGACCTTCCCGAAGCGGAAAGTGAGCTTACCGCAGGTTACCATACCGAATATTCAGGTATACATTTCGGTTTCTTCTATCTCGCCGAGTACCTGAACCTCTTTATTGTGTCGGGTGTGGCTGCTCTCCTTTTCTTCGGAGGCTGGATGCCGCTCCATATACCCGGGTGGGATGCGTTTAACCATATAATGGACTATATCCCTTCTGTGATCTGGTTCATCGGCAAGGCGATAGCTCTCTCATTTATCATCATCTGGTTCAAGTGGACCTTCCCCCGTCTGCGAATCGACCAGCTGCTTACCCTTGAATGGAAGTATCTCCTCCCCATCAATCTGTTTAACCTTGTGTTGATGGTGCTTATCGTAACCTTCAAGTGGTATCTCTAAGAAGCCGTCATTAAGATAATAAAAATAAAACAATATAACTCAGGCTTAATCCCTGACGCCTAAAAATCAATACACGATGAGTGAAAAATTTGGCAAAATCGCCCAGGTAATCGGCCCGGTGGTCGATGTGATATTCGAAGGTGATGACAATCTCATCCCTCCTATCTACACTGCCCTTAAAGTTACTCGCCCCGACGGGTCGGACTTGATACTGGAAGTGGAGCAGCACATCGGTGAGGACACCGTGCGCTGTGTGGCTATGGAGAGTACCGACGGTCTCCAGCGTGGTATGCGTGTCGATAACCTTGAGCGTCCTATCGCTGTGCCCACAGGGGAGCAGGTGAAAGGCCGTCTGCTTAACGTGATCGGCAATGCCATCGACCGTCTACCCGAGTTGGAGCGTCAGGACCTGCGTCCTATCCACCAGCCCGCTCCTAAATTCGAGGATCTCACCATCGGTACCGAAATCCTTTTCACCGGTATTAAGGTGATCGACTTGCTCGAACCTTACAGCAAGGGTGGTAAAATCGGTTTGTTCGGTGGTGCCGGTGTGGGTAAGACAGTGCTTATCATGGAGCTCATCAACAACATCGCAAAGGGTCACAACGGTTTCTCCGTGTTTACCGGTGTCGGTGAACGTACCCGTGAAGGTAACGACCTTCTTCGTGAAATGATTGAGAGCGGCGTCATAAAGTATGGCAAGAAGTTTGAGGAAGGGATGGAAAAAGGTGAGTGGAACCTCGCCGATGTCGATATGAGCCAAGTGGAGCAGTCGCAGGCTACCTTGGTGTTCGGTCAGATGAACGAACCGCCGGGTGCACGTCTTCGTGTTGCGCTCTCAGGTCTTACTGTGGCTGAGCAATTCCGTGATCAAGATGGGGGTGGTAAGGATATCCTTCTCTTCATCGATAACATATTCCGTTTCACTCAGGCAGGTTCTGAGGTGTCGGCGCTTCTTGGCCGTATGCCTTCAGCTGTGGGTTATCAGCCTACACTTGCTTCTGAAATGGGTGCGCTTCAGGAACGAATCACTTCAACAAAGAACGGTTCTATCACATCAGTACAGGCTATCTACGTGCCTGCCGACGACTTGACTGACCCGGCTCCTGCAACCACATTCAGCTTCCTTGACGCTACCACAGTGTTGAGCCGTAAGATTTCAGAGCTTGGTATTTATCCCGCCGTTGACCCGCTGGAATCAACTTCACGTATCCTCGACCCGAACATCATAGGTGAGGACCACTATAACACAGCTCAGGCTGTCAAGCAGTTGCTCCAGAAGTATAACGAGCTTCAGGATATCATCGCCATCCTCGGTGTGGATGAACTCTCTGACGAAGACAAACTCGTGGTGGCACGTGCACGTCGCGCACAGCGATTCCTGTCACAGCCGTTCCACGTGGCAGAGCAGTTTACCGGTCTTCCCGGTGTGATGGTGCCCCTGAGCGAGACTATCCGCGGCTTCAAGATGATTCTTTCCGGCGAAATGGACGAATATCCCGAACAGGCGTTCCTCAACGTCGGCACAATCGACGAAGCTATCGAAAAGGGCAAGAAACTTCTTGCTGAAGTAAAATAATTCAATTGAAACAAGATGACACTCAAAATCATATCGGCTGAGGACATAGTTTTTGAAGGAGAAGTGAGCGTAGTTCACCTCCCCGGCAGCATGGGCGCATTTACAGTGCTCCCAGGTCATGCTTCGTTGATTTCTACCCTCACTCCCGGCACGGTGCGCTATACAGCTCCCGACGGTGAGCATACGGCTGAAATAAGCGGCGGTATTGCCGATGTGGATAATAACATAGTGTCAATCTGCATATATTAATAACGGTGACGATGAAAAGAAATCTCTTCGCTAAAATAGCTTTTGCGCTTATTGCGATGCTGCTCCCCTTCGGAGTCATGGCGTCAAGCCACGACGACTCTGAGAAGAAGGAGGGTATCGATGCGCAGGGCATAATATTCGAGCACCTCGGTGACGGTTACGGATGGGAAGTGCCTTTCAATCATCATAAGCGCATCCCGCTCCCTGTGATCGTATGGGGTAGTGACGGACTTCATGTTTTCTCTTCGTCGCGTGTCACCGGCGGTCAGATATATCGTGACGGTAATGCCGAATTTAAAATTGCCGGCAAAGATAGCGACCATAAAGGAAAAGTGGTCGAAATCATTGATGGCAAGGAGGTGAAACCGGCAATTGACATCTCTATCACTAAGAATGTGTGTGGCATTTTCATCGCCGCTATTCTGGTAATATGGGCTATAATGTCGGTTGCCCGTTGGCATAAGACTCAGGGTATGAAGGGTCCCCGCAAAATGACCGGCGCTGTGGAATTTGTTATAATGTTCATCTATGACGGCGTTATCAAACCCACACTCAAGGATAAGGCTCCCAAGTTTGCTCCCTATCTGCTCACGGTATTCTTTTTCATCCTTGTGATGAACCTCCTCGGATTGATAGTTATCTTCCCCGGTGGTGCCAATCTGACAGGCAATATCGCAGTCACACTTGTATTGGCTATAATCACATTCCTGATTACAAATATTTTTGCCACAAAGCACTATTGGAAAGAGATTTTCAATCCCGATGTGCCTTGGTGGTTGAAATGGCCTCTCCCCATCATGCCGATTATCGAGATATTCGGTGTGTTCACTAAGCCTGCGGCACTCACTGTCCGTCTGTTTGCCAATATGATGGGCGGTCACATGATAGTGATAGTGCTCACGCTCCTCATCTTCATCTTTGCGGCTATGGGTCCGGTGGTGACCGGCGCAACAGCCGTGGTGTCGGTGATATTCTCAGTGTTCATGCTATGTATCGATGTGCTTGTAAGCTTCATCCAAGCATACGTGTTCACCATGCTCTCCACGCTTTTCATAGCGTTGGGGCAGGAGGAAGGACATCACGAAAAGCATGAAGAAGAAAAATCAGCTGACCATGCAGCCCCTGCAGCGGCAGCGCAACTCAATACTCAGAACTAAAACTTAAAAAATAACCCTTTAAATCTCAAAAGTTATGTTAGCAATGATTTTAGCAGCTATCGAAGGAACACTTGGCATCGGCGTATGTATCGGTGCAGCAATCGCAGCAATTGGTGCCGGTATCGGTATCGGTAAAATCGGTGGCTCTGCCATGGAAGCAATCGCACGCCAGCCCGAATCAACCGGTGATATCCGTAGTAATATGATTGTGATCGCCGCTCTTATCGAAGGTGTGGCTCTCTTCGCTGTTATCGTTTGTATCCTCGCAATGTTCGTAGGCTAATCGTCAGGCATCTCCAAGAAATAGTATATTATGGAACTATTCACGCCTGATTTCGGTCTGATATTTTGGATGTTCGTGTCGTTCGCCATCCTCTTCTTCATCTTGTGGAAGTGGGGCTGGCCAGCGATTATGAAAGGAGTATCTGACCGAGCCGACCTCATCGACAAAGGTGTGGAGTATGCTCAAAATGCCAAAGAACAGCTTGACCATGCCCGTGAAGAGGCGGATAAACAGATAGCGGAAGCCCGTCGCCAACAAGCCGACATGCTGCGCGAAGCCGACAGGATGAAAACGCAGATCATCGAGGAGGCTCGCACTGCTGCACAGGCTGAAGCCAAGAAGGTGATGGACGCCGCAAAGGTGTCGATCGAACAGGAACGCAAGGAAGCCCAGCAGCAATTCCGCAACGAGGTTTCTTCTTTCGCCCTTGACATCGCACAGAAAGTGGTGCGCAATGAAATGAAGGACGAAAAAGCTCAGGAAAAGCTTGTGAGCTCCCTGCTCGATGAAATTGAGAAACAAAATTAACACCCTCAAAAGGCTCTAAAGTACGCAATGAACGAAGGTCTCATCCCAAGCCGCTATGCTAAGGCTCTTTTCGAGTTTGCCGGCGAAAATAATGCTGATAAGCGTATCTATGACATGATGCACAAGCTGGACGGCTCTTTTGTAGCCGAGCCATCGCTGCAGCAGGTCATTGCGAATCCCTTTGTCGCTGATGCCGACAAGGTGAAGCTTCTCACTACCGCTGCCGGTGCCTCCACCGATGACAAGGTATATGCTCGTTTCCTGCAGCTACTGGTTGACAACAACCGTCTGGCGGCTATGCGTGACATCGCTTTAGCTTATATGAAAATATATCGCCGCGAACATAAGATTTATCTTGTGAATGTCACTTCCGCAGCCCCGTTTGCACCGGCTGAGGAGGAGAGACTCAAGAAGCTCATCGAGCGTCATCTCAACGGCGGCACTATGGAGTATAATCATAGTGTCGATCCCGACCTCATCGGAGGTTTTGTAGTCAATATCAATAATGAAAAACTTGACGCTTCGATTGCCAATGAATTGAAGCAATTGCGTTTAAAACTTTTAAGCAAATAATAATCACACTTGACCAATGATAAACCCAAGCGAGATTTCTCAGGTATTAAAACAGCAACTCGAAAATGTCAATTCCAAGGTGTCGTTTGAAGAAACAGGCATCGTGTTGGAAGTGGGCGACGGCGTTGCGCATGTCTATGGACTCGACAACGTTTGCGCCAACGAGCTTGTAGAATTTGAAAACGGCGTGAAAGGTGTGGCACTTAACCTCGAAGAGAGCAATGTCGGTGTCATCCTCCTTAACAACGTTGACAAAGTAACTGAAAACATGACCGTGAAACGCACCGGTGAGATTGCTTCAATCCATGTGGGTGACGGTGTGTTTGGCCGCGTGATAAATGTCCTGGGTCAGCCGATTGACGGTCGCGGTCCCATAGATGGGGAGCTTCTTCCCATGCCGCTTGAGCGCAAGGCTCCCGGTGTGATTTTCCGTCAGCCGGTGAAGCAGCCGCTCCAGACCGGTCTGAAAGCTATTGACTCCATGGTCCCCATAGGTCGTGGACAGCGTGAGCTTATCATCGGCGACCGCCAGATCGGTAAGACCGCCATTGCCATTGACACTATAATAAACCAGCGCAAGAACTTCGAAGAAGGGAAGCCGGTATATTGTATTTACGTAGCCATAGGTCAGAAAGCATCCTCAGTCGCTGCCATCGTGGACACACTCCGCCAGCACGGGGCGCTTGACTATACCGTAGTTGTGGCTGCGACAGCTTCCGATTCCGCATCAATGCGTTACTATGCTCCGTTTGCCGGAGTTGCTATCGGTGAATACATCCGTGACACAGGTCGCGACGCTCTTATCATTTATGATGACCTCTCAAAGCAAGCCGTGGCTTACCGTGAGATTTCACTTATCCTTAAGCGTCCTTCCGGTCGTGAGGCATATCCCGGTGATATATTCTATCTCCACAGCCGTCTGCTTGAACGTGCCGCTAAAATCATTGACAACCAGCAGGTGGCAGAGAATATGAATGACCTTCCCGTTTCACTTAAGGGTAAGGTGAAAGGTGGCGGTTCGCTTACTGCGCTACCTATCATCGAGACTCAGGCAGGTGACGTGTCGGCATATATCCCGACCAACGTGATTTCAATTACCGATGGTCAGATCTTCCTTGAGACAGCACTCTTCAACCGTGGTATCCGTCCCGCCATCAATGTGGGTATATCAGTGTCACGTGTGGGTGGTAACGCTCAGATCAAATCAATGAAGAAAGTCGCCGGTACGCTGAAAATTGATCAGGCACAGTTCCGTGAACTTGAGTCATTCACCAAATTCGGTGGCGATATCGACCCCGTGACCGCACGTGTCATCGACAAGGGTCGTAAGAACGAACGTCTGCTTATTCAGCCTCAGTACTCGCCTATGGCAGTGGAGGATGAAGTGGCTGTGATATTCTGCGGTACTAAGGGACTTCTCGAAAATGTGCCCCTTGACAAAGTGGCTGAATTTGAAAAGAATTTCCTCCAGCTCGTCCACAGCAAGTATCCCGAGGCAATGGATTCAATCCGTGCGGGAAAACTTGATGATGACGTGACTTCAAAACTTACTTCCGCAGCTGCCGAAATCTCGGAATCATACAAATAAAACGAACTAAATGGCTACACTACGCGAACTAAAAGGACGAATCGGATCGGTAGCTTCCAGCGAGAAGATCACCGGTGCGATGAAGATGATATCCTCGGCTAAGATGCACCGTGCCGAGGGTGATCTCCGACGTCTGTTGCCGTTCCGCCGCCAGATCGAGACCATTATAGGCAATCTTCTTACTGCTGATGCCGAATTTTCGTCACCGCTGACGGAAGCCCGTGAAGTCTCAGCCATAGGGCTGGTTGTCTTAGGTTCCGATGATGGTCTGTGCGGTGCGTATAATATAAATATATTCAAGGAACTGCTTGTAAGACTTCGCAGTTACCGTGAGAAATATGGTGACAATGTGAAGGTCACTGTGTTTGCTGTCGGTAAAAAGATGGCTAAAGCCGTGGCGAAGATCGCGGATGCCAATACTCGGATGGTGACTGTCCCCGGTGTTGACTCAAAGTCTACAGCCGAGGAGGTGAAGCGTTTCACCCGTGAGATCGAATCCCGGTATCTTGGCGGTGAGCTTGACATGGTGGAACTTCTGTATATGAATTTTCAGAGTGTGAGCCGCCAGCGTCTGCGTGCCGATCAATTCCTCCCCGTGGTTCCGGAGACTTTTAATGCGGAAGGTGTTAAAGCTCTCTGTCGTCCATGTATTTTCGAACCGGATGCGCAGACTATCTTTGTCTCAGTGCTCCCTATGTTCCTGCTTGCAGTTATGCAGGAAGTGTTTACCGAAAACCGTGCTTCCGAACAGGCTGCACGTATCATGGCAATGCAAAGCGCTAACGATAACGCTAAGAAACTTCTTGAACAACTGCGTCTCGAATATAACAAACTTCGTCAACAAAGTATCACCACCGAGCTTCTCGATATTATCGGAGGTCAGGTGCGTGACTAATTCGTAATCATATAAACAACCAAAATGGGAAGTGTAAAAGAATATTTCTCCAATCTCGGCTCCGGCATCGCAAGCCTTGTTAAAGGTATGCAGGTGACCGGTAAAGAATTTATCACCCCCAAAATCACCGAACAGTACCCCGACAATCGTGATAATCTCCCGGTTGCCGACCGTTTCCGTGCCATTCTCACTCTGAAATATGACGATGAGGGCAACCATAAATGTATAGCTTGTGGTACTTGTGAGCGTGTGTGTCCCAACGGAACTATCACGCTTGATACAAAGATGGTGGAAACTTGGGACGGTAAAAAGAAAAAGAAACTCGACAAGTACATCTACGATTTGGGTAGCTGTACCTTCTGTCAGCTCTGTGTGACTAACTGTCCTACGGATGCACTTGAGTTTTCAAATGATTTTGAACAGGCTGTGTTTACCCGCGGGAAGCTTGTGAAACAGCTAAACTATCTCCCCGAGAAGGAGGAACCCAAGCCCACTCCCGAACAGATAGCCAAGATGCAGGCTGAGAAGGAGGCTAAGATAGCCGCCGCCAAGGCTGCTGCCGCTGCTAAGAAAGCTGCTGCCGCCGGTGAGGCTCCCGCTGCCCCAAAGGCTGCCGAAGCACCCGAACTTGACGAAAAAGCTAAGAAAGCCCTTGCTGCAGCTGCCGGTGACCCTGAAAAAGAGGCAAAAATCCGTGCCGCTCTTGAAAAAGCAGCCAAACTAAAGGCTCAAAAGGCTGCCGCAGCACCTTCTGCTGATGCGCCTAAATCAGATAATTAATTACTATCACAGTATATGGAATCAGTAGGAAGTATCATTTGTTACTGGATAATCGTTTTGGCGATTGTCATATTCTCAGTCCTGACTGTCACCACACGTAAGATTTTGCGTGCGGCTACATATCTGCTCTTCACTCTATTTGCCACTGCCGCCCTATATTTCAAGCTCGACTATGAGTTCCTCGGCACTGTGCAGATTGCTGTGTATGCCGGCGGTATTGTAGTGCTGTTCGTGTTCTCAATCCTATTGACCACACGTCCCGGTGACAACAGCGAACAGCTGGCTTCAAGGAAGAAACTTTTAGGTGTGATCGGTGCCGTTGCTGTTGCCGGAGCTGCCGGCTGGGCGCTTTGCTCCCGTTGCTCCGACATCTTCACTTCACTCCCTGCCATGCAGAACCCCGACATGAAAGAGATTGGAACTGCATTGCTCGGATCGGGTTACCAGCAGTATCTTCTCCCGTTTGAGGCTGTCAGTGTGTTATTACTTGCATGTATAATCGGTGGCGTTGTAATCGCCCGTAAACGTTAATTCGCCATGGATATAACATTGATTTGGTATCTCGTCCCGGCACTCGTGATGTTTTGCTGCGGAGTATACGGATTTCTTATGCGCCGCAACATGATAGCCATGCTAATCTCATTGGAGCTTATGCTCAATGCGGTAGATATTAACTTTGTCGTTTTCAATCGTTATCTCTATCCCGGTTCGATGGAAGGTTGGATGTTCACTCTGTTTGGCATCGCAATCGCTGCCGCCGAGACTGCTCTCGCCATTGCGATTATCATCAATCTTTTCAGGGTGAGCAAGAATATTGACGTGCGCGACACAACTAAAATGAAATATTAATAACACGCTATGGATATTACAATACCTATTCTTATATTGGCTATCCCGCTGTTCATGTTCATATTCCTTGGACTTGCGGGTGTCAAGATGAGCCACAAACTCGCCGGCACTCTTGGTACGCTCGGCATGGGAACCGTGTTGGTTTTGTCCTATTACACGGCGTTCACCTATTACTTCTCAGGCAACCCCTTGTTTATCGACGGAACTGACCGTTTGCAATACGAGGTGTTCAATGTGACTTGGCTCCAGTTTACCGACTTCCTCTCTATAAAGCTCGGATTTTTGCTTGACCCCATCTCTGCCATGATGCTCATAGTCATCCCGACTATTTCATTTATGGTGCATGTCTACTCTCTCGGTTACATGCATGGCGAGAAAGGGTTCCAGCGTTACTATGCATTCCTGTCGCTGTTCAGCTTCTCGATGCTCGGACTTGTTGTCGCTACCAATATTTTCCAGATGTACATCTTCTGGGAGCTTGTGGGTGCGTCATCATTCCTTCT
This sequence comes from uncultured Duncaniella sp., assembly GCA_910577335.1. Taxonomy (GTDB): domain Bacteria; phylum Bacteroidota; class Bacteroidia; order Bacteroidales; family Muribaculaceae; genus Duncaniella. The sequence continues at coordinate 120,405 of CAJTMJ010000001.1, forward strand.
TATCGGTTTCTTCTATACACTTCCTTCGGCTGTGTCAGCTTGTAAGAAAGCGTTCATCGTTACCCGATTCGCCGACCTCGGCTTCCTGTTGGGTATATTGATACTTTCATTCTACACCAAGCAGCTCGACTTCCTGCCGATGACTCAGAACCCGCAAGGTGTGTTCGCAAGCTTCGGCGGTGCGACTTTCATGGGTGCTTCAGTCCTCACATGGGCTTTGGTGCTTATCTTCACCGGTGGTATGGGTAAATCAGCGATGCTTCCTCTCCACATCTGGCTTCCTGATGCGATGGAAGGTCCTACCCCTGTATCGGCACTCATCCACGCCGCTACTATGGTGGTTGCAGGTGTGTATTTGGTCGCACGTCTCTTCCCGCTTTATATGCTTGAAAACGCAGCGTTGATGTTCATCACCGTTGTGGGTGCTGTCACTGCTTTCTATGCGGCTATCGTGGCATGTACACAGATTGACATCAAGCGTATCCTCGCTTTCTCCACCATTTCACAGATTGCGTTCATGATGGTGTCGCTCGGTGTGGCTGCTCACAATAATGAAGCCATCCATCACGGTCTCGGTTTCATGGCATCAATGTTCCACCTCTTCACACATGCGATGTTCAAGGCACTCTTGTTCCTTGGCGCAGGTGCGTTGATCCATGCTGTTCACTCCAACAACTACACAGCCATGGGTGGTCTTCGCAAATACATGCCTATCACCCATATCACATTCCTTATCGGCTGTCTCGCCATTGCAGGTATCTTCCCGTTTGCAGGCTTCTGGTCAAAGGATGAAATTCTCGTGGCATGTTTCGAGAACCATTGGTTCTGGGGTGCATGGATGATGATGGTTGCAGCAATGACTGCTTTCTACATGTTCCGTATGTATTACCTCGTGTTCTGGTGGGACAATCCCGACTACGAGCAGCGTGTCAAGGATCTCGAAGCTCACGGTCACCATGGCGCGCTTCCCCACGATCCCGGATTCGCAATGGCATTCCCGTTGGTATTCCTTGCTCTCGTGTCAACAGTGGCAGGTCTTATACCGTTCGGTCAGCTTGTGACATTTGACGGTCATGAATATATCGCTCATATCAACTGGCCCGTTGCTTGCAGCAGTGTCGGCATCGCAGTGATCTCCATCCTTTTCGCACGTCATCTTTACATCAATAAAAATGACAATCCGAAGGCTATGGCTGACAAGGTTCGTTGGCTCTGGGAAGCTGCTCACCACCGTTTCTACTGGGACGAGATATATCTTTTCATCACACGCCGTATCATATTCGATGGAATATGCAAACCTATAGCATGGTTTGACCGTCACATCATCGACGGCACTATGAACGGTCTCGCATATATCACCAATCAGGCTTCTATCGCTATCAAGGGATTCCAGAGCGGAAAAGTTCAGATGTATATATGGTGGTATCTCATCGGTGCGGTTGTCCTTGGTATAATCACAGCAGTATGTATCCTCTGAATATGTTAATGTAGTAAATATAGTAACGATATGTTTTCAAATATATTAATCTACTTTGTGGTGATACCCTTGCTGATGTTGCTTGGGCTCGCCCTCTGTCAGAACATCAAGCAGATACGTGCTGTGGCTGTGACAGGTTCAGTTGCCCTCACCGCACTTTCTGTATGGCTTCTCATAGACTACCTCGGTATGCGTGCCGCCGGAGTTGAAGATCCTATGCTCTATGTGGATTCATGGTCATGGTTCGCGCCGCTCAACATACACCTTGCGGTCGGTGTTGACGGTATATCAATTGCCATGTTGATCCTTACAGGCTTTATCCTTATCACCGGTAGTTTTGCATCATGGGAGATTCCGCAGCCTAAAGAATTTTTCCTTTGGTTGGTGCTCCTTTCAACAGGTGTGTATGGCTTCTTCATCTCGATTGACCTTTTCACCATGTTTATGTTCTATGAGGTCGCTCTTATCCCGATGTACCTTCTTATCGGTGTTTGGGGTAGCGGCAACAAGAACTATTCGGCAATGAAACTGACCCTCATGCTTATGGGTGGTTCAGCATTCCTGATGCTTGGTCTTATCGGTATATATTACCATTCAGCTCCCGCCGGTGAGCCTCTCACATGGAACATCCTTGAGATCGTTCAGAACGATTCAATCACTATCGGCTGGCAGAAGTTCCTGTTCCCGATGACATTTGTCGGTTTCGGTGTGCTTGGTGCTATGTTCCCGTTCCACACTTGGTCACCCGACGGTCACGCTTCAGCGCCTACGGCAGTGTCAATGCTTCACGCAGGTGTGCTTATGAAGCTCGGAGGTTACGGCTGCTTCCGTGTGGCTATCTACCTCATGCCTCAGGCTGCCAATGAGCTTGCATGGATATTCATCATTCTTACCGGTATATCGGTTGTATATGGTGCCTTCAGCGCATGTGTTCAGAACGACCTTAAGTACATCAACGCTTACTCATCTGTCTCTCACTGCGGTCTGGTGCTCTTCGCAATCTTGATGCTCAACACCACTGCAATGACAGGTGCTATCATGCAGATGCTCTCTCACGGTCTTATGACAGCCCTCTTCTTCGCACTCATCGGTATGATTTACGGACGTACTCATACTCGTGACATACGCGAGATGGGTGGTATGATGCAGATACTCCCGTATCTCTCCGTATGCTACGTGATTGCAGGTATGGCTTCGCTCGGTCTCCCGGGTCTGTCAGGTTTCGTGGCTGAAATGACCATATTCGTAGGTTCATTCCAGCATACCGACCTCTTCCACCGTATATTCGTGATTGTGGCTTGTAGCTCTATCGTCACCACAGCGGTTTATATCCTCCGTGTTGTCGGCAAGTTGCTCTATGGTCCCGTATATGACCAGCACCATCTCAGCCTCACCGATGCAAAATGGTGGGAACGCCTTTCAACCGCTACTCTTATCGTATGCGTTGCGGCTATCGGTTGCTTCCCCAATTTCTTCGCTGACCTTATCAAGTTCACTTTCAATCCCGAAATATTTAAAGTTTTAGGTTTGAACTAATAAAGATTAATAGCAATGGATTACTCACAGTTTTTAGCACTTAAGCAGGAAATAGGATTGTTAATCGTATTCCTATTAGTCTTCCTCTACGACACTTTTGCATCAGCCAGGGCTGCCAAAGCAGTGCCGGGCATAGCATGTGTAGGTATGCTTTTGCTCACAGTGTTTGGCTTCTTTCAGGCATCAGTCCCCGCCACTGAGGCGTTTGCCGGGATGTATTTCACATCTCCCGTCATGGTCGCTATCAAGAACATCCTTAATGTGGGTGTGCTGATAGTCCTCATTCAGTCTGTGAAATGGGCTAATTCTGAGTTCACTGCCGTAAGACGCGGAGAGTTCTATGAGTTGATTCTCCTTACTCTTCTCGGCATGTACTTCATGATTTCAAGCCGCCATTTCCTAATGTTCATCATCGGTCTTGAAACAGCTTCACTCCCTCTTTGCGCACTTGTGGCATTCGATAAGAACCGCTATGAGAGCCATGAGGCTGCTATCAAATATGTTCTTACCGCCGTATTCTCATCCGCAATCCTTCTGATGGGTCTTTCATTCGTCTACGGACTTTGCGGCACTCTTTATTACGAGGGTATATACTTCATGGTAAGCAGCAATTTCGGTGTGATGATGGCTGTGGCGCTTGCGTTTGTGATAGCAGGTTTCGGATTCAAGATTTCACTTGTTCCTTTCCACCTCTGGACTGCTGATGTCTATCAGGGCGCGCCTACTTCGGTTACATCTTATCTTTCGGTTATCTCCAAAGGCTCTGCTGCTTTCGCATTCCTTGTGGTGCTCACTCAGGTGTTCGGGGCAATCTACTCTCAGGCTTGGGAATGGATGCTTTATGCTCTGATCATTCTTACCATCACCGTAGGTAACCTCTTTGCGATACGTCAGGTCAATATGAAACGCTTCTTGGCGTTCTCATCAATATCTCAAGCCGGCTACATTATGCTCGCTGTGATTGGTGACAATGCTATGGGTATTTCAGCATTGATGTTCTATGTGCTCGTTTACGTATTCTCCAACCTTGCAGCATTCGGCGTTATCGGCGCTATCGAAAATGCTACAGGTAAAGTGGATATGACCGATTACAACGGACTTTACAAGACTAATCCCCGTCTGTCGTTCACAATGATGCTTGCCATGTTCTCATTGGCTGGTATCCCGCCTTTCGCAGGATTTTTCAGTAAGTTTTTTGTGTTCACAAGCACACTCAACGGCACTAATTCAGTAGCACTCTATGTGCTTGTGCTTATCGCATTGATCAATACCATAATATCCCTCTACTATTATCTTCTCGTGGTGAAGGCGATGTTTATTAACGACAGCGAGAATCCCATCTCCACCTTCCGTTCGGCATGTACCGAACGCCTCGGCATGTGGATTTGCGTTGCCGGCATTATCTGCCTTGGTATCGTAAGCTACTTCTACGACTATCTTCTCACAGTGGCTGCCTGATACCCGGCTCTTCCCTTCACGTTTTAACGTAAACTATCTCCGGCTGTGAGGCGTTCTCCTTACAGTCGGAGATATTAGCTTAAAAACAATTTATTAAAATTACAATATATGTTACCTTCATCACCGGGCGCTATAGGCGTTTTTGATTCAGGTTATGGCGGCTTAACCATCCTCAGAGAGATGCGCAAGCTATTGCCGGAGTATGATTACATGTATCTTGGCGACAATGCCAGAGCGCCGTATGGCACACGTTCGTTTGACGTCGTGTACCAGTTCACGCTTGAAGCTGTGAAATCGCTGTTTGAGCGTGGCTGTCATCTTGTGGTGCTTGCCTGTAACACAGCATCTGCCAAAGCGCTCCGTTCTATCCAGCAAAAGGATCTTCCCGGGTTGGATAGCAGCAGACGTGTGCTCGGTGTGGTGATTCCGACCGTTGAGGCTCTTGGCGGCATAACCAAAAACGGTAACATAGGTGTGCTCGGCACTCCGGGCACCATCAGTTCCGGAACATACGATATAGAGATTGCGAAATTCTTCCCGCAGTACCGCACAGTGAGTGTAGCTTGCCCCATGTGGGTGCCGTTAGTGGAGAATAAGGAATTTGATTCGCCCGGAGCTGACTATTTTGTTGAAAAATATGTGGAGGAACTGTTTGCGCAGGAACCGGATATTGACACTATCGTGCTCGGTTGCACTCACTATCCTTTGCTTATTGACAAGATTAGCCGACAGGTGGCTGGTAGGGCTGCCATTGTGACTCAGGGTGAGCTTGTGGCTGTGAGTCTGAAGGATTATCTGCACCGTCATCCCGAAATGGATGCGAAATGCACTAAAAACGGTACATGTACTTACCTTACTACTGAAAATCCGGTGAAATTCACCGAACTTGCAGAAATATTCCTCGATGCACCCATTGCGGCTAACCATGTCACTCTCTAAACGATTTTTTCAGTACACATTCATCATATTGTCGCTCGTCCTGTCGGGATGCAGTGACTATGACTCGTCATCATCGGCAAATTTCGGCAGGCTTTCGCTGAGTGTGAAGCTGAATCCACAGCTGAAAACACCTTCCGGCTCTCCAATTGACGGGATTATATTGACTCCTCCTGATGATGTTACTGTAACCATGACTGATGAGAGCGGCAAATATTCTCACACATGGGAATCCTTTGAAGATTTCCCTCAGGGTGAACAATACTTTGCAGGACGCTATGATATAACCGCATTCTACGGTTCGGAACTTCAGGAGGGTTTTGCAATACCGTTCTATAAAGGCACCTCCTCGGTGCAGATTCATAACAATTCACTTACCGAAGCCGAAGTTGAGCTTGGGTTGGTGAGTTGTGTCACCTCCGTCACTTATGAGTCTGTCGAGCATCCTTCCATAGCGTCCGTGGAGGGGATTATAAGTTCCGGCACCGGCAACTATTTCCCGTATCCGGTGGGGGAGAAGGGACTTCTGTGCCTGTCGCCCGGGAGTGTTAAGTTGTATCTGAGTGTCACTATGAATGATGGCAGGAATGTGGAATATATTGCCGCTTCTGTGCCGGAGACGTCAAGTGCCACTCTGTATGATTTTGCGGTCTCGGTGAGTGATAAAAATGGGGTTCCGGTAATAGCTACATCAATAGACGGAAAGGTTAATTCCGTGGCTTTGACTGATGAATTTGTGGTTCAGCCGGCGCCTGAAATAACCACTGTGGGCTGGAATGACGGTATGCTTATCACTTTGCCCGAAGGCGATATGCCTGATTCGGAAATATCTGCCATTGTGAAAAGTGTTGCTGAAATGGAACATCTTTTCTTGTCAGTCAACTCTGCCTCTTTGCGTGAAGCCGGGTGCCCTGATTACGTTGACCTCATGCATTTGTCCGAGCATGATGCCACTATTTTATCAGACCTTGGACTTAAATTTGCCCGGGTTGAGGAAGGTGTTACTGTTGATCTTACCTCCTTACTATCTAATTTGGTATATCTCACCGCTGATAATGCTGTGTCTACCTTCTCGCTTCTTGCCGAAGATCTGAATGGTAAGACAAGTTCAGCCGCTACCCTTAAAGTCCGCACTACACCTGTGGAGATAGAGATATTGTCGGTGCATAACTCAGTGGTAGGTGTTAACAAGGGAGCGATTGAAATTAAGTCCACCGCTCCGGGCTTTGCTAACCATGTAGAGATAGAGCTTGAAAAGGAAGTCGGCAGTGACGAATGGGTTAAAGTCGGAATCACGGATATAACCGCAGTCTCGGATTCTAAGTATCTCGTGTCATTCCCTATACCCGACGGGAGCGGTCCGGTAAATGCGCATGTGCTTTATTGCGATGAGGTGCGTGCCAGTGTCACAATCGAACGTGTCATGCCTGACTTCAAAATTGAGGTTGATCCCTTTGCCAACTTCGGTGTGGTGAAGATTGTGACCGCAGATAAGTCCATGCTAAAGACAATCACTGAAAATGTGGTCATATATGCCAACGATGAGAAAGGCTCGGTACTGTCACGGTATCCTGATACAGGAGTGCTTTCAATCATCGGTCTGCATCCGTCCACAACTTATCATTTCCGTGCCACGATGATGGCTAATCCCGGAGAAAATGATTTCACCGAACCGGTCACTGTCCGCACGGAGGGCACACCTCAGTTCTCAAATGGTGATTTCGAAGAGCGTAATGACGGTGTGCGCTATAAGAATCTACCAAGCGGGGGACGTTATTCGCAGACTACGGTAGAGATATTTAATTGGCAAAATCATACCACTTATTCACAGCTTGTCCCCAAAGGGTGGGCGAATACCAATGCCAAGACCTTCTGCAAGGCATCTACCAATTACAACACATGGTATATGCAGCCATCGGTCTTTACAGTGGATGATGTTCAGAGCGGCGATTTTGCAGTGTCGCTGCGCAGTGTCGCATTCGACCCCAACGGAGAACCTATCCCCGACTATGCTCAGACTGGAGAGCCTTATCTCCCTTACTCATTAAACGTACCTCGGATAGCTTATCGTGCTGCCGGAAAGTTATTCCTCGGCGACTATTCGTATGACGCTAAAACAGGCGAAGAGACTTACAACGAGGGTATATCATGGAATTCTCGTCCGGTTTCTTTAAACGGATTCTATAAATATCAGCCGTCGGAGGATAACTGGAACGACAGAGGTCTTGTTACTGTTGAGGTATTGGGAGAACGTGACGGCGAGGAGATAGTCATAGCTTCCGCCCATCGTATTCTTCCGCTCGCCACAGGTTATACAGCGTTCAGTCTACCGTTAGAATACGCTTATTACGGAGTAAAAGCATCACGTATAAAGGTGATGTTTGCCTCGTCCGATAAAATAGGAACCATTGCCGAAGAAAGTTCGTCGATAGTTACTCACTCCGACCCCAAAACCTCCACCTCCCTCGGCAGCCAATTATGGATTGATAATGTGACCCTTGCATATTAGAGAAACATTCCTAATATATGTACAAAGAAGCTGTTGTAACAGCTTCTTTGTCGTTACTGACTCTAAAAATGATTTCTTTCTTCGGGCTGTGTGGGAATTTCGTGATTTATATGTAATTTTGCAGGTATGAAAAAGTTATATATAATATTGGTTCTAACCCTTTTTATGGGTACATACACTCCGGCATACGCTTGGGATATTTCCGACCTTCTGAGCGGAATTAGTGGAAACAGTAGCGATAATTCGACAAGCCAGCAAAAAAAGGACACCTCTACAAAGAAATCGGGTGGTCTTGGTGACTTGCTTTCGGGCGTGGCTAACGCTTTGGGTGCCGGCTCTAAAACTCTTACAGTTGAAAAATTGGCTGGAACATGGAGTTATGTTTCTCCCGCTGTGTCGTTTAAAAGTGACAATCTGCTCCTTAAGGCAGGCGGGGCCGCTGCAGCTTCGCAGGTAGAAAACAAGCTTGCCCCATATTACCGTACTGCCGGGCTTAACAATCTGGTGATCACTATCAATAATGATTCTACCTTCACCTTCAAAGCCCGCAGGGCAACTCTTAACGGTACTATAGAGAAAAATGCCCAGACCGGTAACTTTATGTTTAAGTTTAAGGCATTAAAGAAGATCAATATCGGTTCGATGGAGGCGTTCATAGTTATGAACGGTGACAAGATGGACTTGACTTTTGACGTCTCAAAGCTTATGACCATTTTGGAAAGAGCTGGTTCGCTGACCAATAACAGTACTATCAAGACCGTATCTGCCATGCTTAACCAATATGACGGCATGACGGCGGGATTTTCATTGAAACGGTAGCCTTCATGGGGAATTGTCGGGAAGAGGGTTTAATATCGGTAATCATACCGGCATATAATGCGCAGACATACATCCGGCAAGCGCTGGAGAGTGTGTCTGCGCAGTCTTATCCACACTTTGAAGTCATAGTGGTTGATGATGGCTCGACTGACGCTACCGCTTCGAAGGTAAGGAGGGCGATGCTTGCCGACAGCAGAATCAGACTCGTTCAGAAACCTAACGGTGGACTGGCAGACGCAAGGAATTTCGGGGTGGAGAATGCTTCAGGAAAATGGGTTACATTTCTTGATAGTGACGATTGCCTGTATCACGAAGCATTGTCAATACTGATTTCAGCTGCAAATAATACCGGCTGTGAGATAGTGATTGGAGGTATCAGCCGTACCCGGAATCCATATAGGAGTGGTCATATAAGGACTTCGGTTATGCCTGCTGAAAAAGCTGTGGAAATGACCCTTTATCAGAAAGATGGCATGGAGCCATCGGCTTGTGGCAAGTTGTATCGCCGTGGCATTTTAGCACGGGAGAGTTTCTGTAAGGGGACGTGGTACGAAGACCTTGATTTATTTTATCGGGTGTATCTGTCGGTTGACCGTATAGCCGTGACAAAAGAGCCGGTATACTTTTATAGGCGTAACCCCGATGGCTTTTTGAGCACTTTTAAACATGAAAGACTTGATGTGCTCAAAGTGACGGAGCGGATGGAGAGATACATAGCCGAGCGGATACCTAAACTGCTCTCGGCGGCTAAGGACCGACGGATGAGTGCCAATTTCAACATGTTGGGCTTGCTTTCTTTGCAGCTGAACGCCACTGACAATGCCGAGGTGTCGGAAAGCTGCCTGTCGCTGATAAGGAGTCACAGGAATTCAAGGCTGCTTAACCCCAAAGTGAGGTTGAAAAACAAACTTGGAGTGTTGGCAAGCTATTGCGGCTCGGGAGTGCTTAAATATATGTTGCGAAAGGCGTACAGTGAACGTCCAAAGGTGATAACATTCGGCTTTGAAGATGTGGATGACGCATGTTTGGCTTTAGGAGCAAAGCTGGAACATACCGGTTTTATCCCTGATGTAATTGTCGGGATAAAGCGAGGCGGTGCATATATAGCTTCTGAGATGGCTAAATTGTTCCCTGATGCGATGCTTTTTGAAGTTGAGTTGAACCGCCGCAGAGGGACTAAAATGAAGCAACAGCTCGGTAAAGTGCTTAAATTTTTACCATTGTTTTTGCTTGACAGGCTCAGGATTTTAGAGTCACGACTGCTGAATGGTGGCAAATCGGATTGCAAATGTGATGTGAAGTTGCCTGAGAAATTGACAGAACTGCGTGATGTGAATATCCTCGTGGTTGACGATGCCGTGGATAGCGGTGTCACGCTACGAAATACTTTGGAGTCGATAGAAAGCCATATACCTGATGTGAAAATATGTTCGGCAGCTGTCACCGTGACGACCGCTTCTCCGATAATGAAGCCGGACTACTATGTATATGACAACCTTACGTTAATAAGATTCCCATGGTCGATAGATTGGAGAGAGTAGCGGTGAAGTGCGCCGTGGTTGACCTTGACGGCACTATTATCAACGGAAATTCGATGCATGAAATGGTAAAATTCATGTTCAAAGAGTGTCTACGCTCAGGGGATTTTGCCACAGTTTCAAAACTGGCTTTCAGGCTTCTGTTGCGTAGGTTGCGCCTTGTCACTCACAGGGAGATGAAATATCCCATACACAGTGTTGCAGGAGAATTCATGACATATGGGGATAAGCGAATGGAGAGGCTTACAGATATTCTCATGCGTATGCTCAATCCAGCTGTCATGAAAAAGCTTGAACAGTTAAAAAATGACGGTTATAAAATTATTATAGCCACAGCTGCCCCCGACATTTATATGGATGCTTTGACAGGGCGTTTAGGCGCTGATTCATATACGGCGACACCTATTGCAGGGCGCTTAGACGAGTATATTGAAAATCGTGGAGAGCAAAAACTTATGCGGATTAAGGAGGTCGCTTCTGCCAATGGTTGGGATATAGACTGTGTTGTGACAGACCATGAAGATGATCTCCCATTGCTGACGCTTCCGGAGGTCAAACGTATATTGGTATCGCCTGATGAGGGTTTGTGTGATAGATTACGGGAACTGAAACTCTCTTTTAGTGTTATAAAGTAGTCAAGGTTTTATAAAAAGTTTGTAAACATTTGACGTTATAGCTTTTGGATATGCCAGCGATGTTTAGTAATTTTGCGATGGCTATTGCAGTTCACCAATTTGAAGAGTTGATGTTATGAAGATTTTTACCACCGAGAGTATCCGAAATATTGACCGAGCCACCATTGAAGAGGAGGGTGTTAGCTCTCAGGAGTTAATACATCGTGTGGCTGAAGGTGTAGTTAATGAAATCCTTGCCAACTGGAACCCATCGAAACCGACTATTATATTTGCCGGTTCCGGTAATAACGGTGCGGATGCGCTTATAGTGGGAAAACTGCTTATAGAGGCAGGTTTTAATCCTCATATCATCCTTTTTAATTTCAAAGGTAATAGCTTGTCGCGTGACTGTCGTGAAGCACGGCAACGGCTCTTGTCGCTTGGCAATGTCAATCTGACTGAGATTATCGAGAGTGCCGAGCTGCCCACGATAACACCTAATCATTTGGTGATCGATGGTATGTTTGGTACCGGGTTGCGTGACCCGTTAATTGGTGGTTACACGGTTCTTGCCCGTAATATAAGCGAGTCGGGTGCGACAGTCATCTCTATAGATGTTCCTTCCGGGCTTTTCAGTGATTGGAATTCACGTGTGCTTGCCCGCGATGTGGTTCATGCCACACTTACTATGGCTGTTCAATTCCCAAGGTTGGCATTTTTCCTTAGTGACAATGCCCCGATGGTCGGTAAATGGAAGACCATAGATATAGGGTTGAGCCGACGTGCCATTAAGGAGACACCTACGAAATATTACTATGTAGAGACTGAGGATATACGTCAGGTGCTGCGTCGTCGCCCAGATTTCTGCTCGAAGGCTGATTTTGGTCATGCCCTGCTGATAAGTGGATGTTATGGCATGATGGGAGCGGCTGTAATGGCTGGAAAAGGTGCATTGCGAGCCGGTGCGGGTAAAGTTACCATCCATAGTGCCAAATGCGGATTCAGCGTCATCCAGTCGCAGGTCCCTGAAGCGCTTTTCCTCCCTGACCCTAACGAGATAGTCATATCAAATATGACACCCCGCTATACATATTCAGCGATAGGTGTAGGTCCCGGCATCGGTACCAATGACGCTACAAAAGGTGCGTTTGAGACTTTGGTAAAAACTATCAAACGTCCTATGGTGATAGACGCTGATGCGCTCAATATACTCGCCATGGTTCCATCGCTGATCGACCATGTAGCGCCGGGGTGCATCCTTACTCCTCATGCCGGTGAATTTGACCGCATATTCGGTTCGCAGGCTTCGGCTGAATCCCGTCTGCTTAAAGCGCTCGAAGTCGCCCATAGATATAAGCTGATAATTGTCCTCAAGGGGTTCCATACAGCCGTTGTGCGTCCTGACGGTAAAGTATTCTTCAACTCAACCGGTAATCCGGGAATGGCGACAGGCGGTAGCGGAGATGTTCTGACAGGTGTCATAACCTCACTCCTCGCTCAGGGATATAAACCTGAGACTGCAGCTGTGGCAGGTGTGCATATCCATGGTCTTGCCGGAGATATTGCCACAGAACGGCATGGTGAATATGGCGTCACAGCCCTTGATATCGCCGCCAATATAGGGAAGGCTATAAAAATGATAATGAATAAGTAAATGACATATATGAAAAAAATATTGACTATACTTGCGGTTGGGATAATGGCAGCCGGTCAGGTCGCTTTCGCCCAATCCACATCTAAACTCACGGCTACAAAAGCGAATGAATACGGTCTGATCTACACTCTACCCCGCACCGCTTTTGAAGTCACCATAGCCGCTGAAAAGACGGTCAAGACTCCCGGTGAGTTTTACCAGTATGCTAAAAAGTATCTTAGCACCGACCCCATACTTAAATCATCAACAAGCTGGAAAGTGGTTGACGCCGTGGTCAACCCGATAGGTATTGCAGATGAAAGTGAACAGTATCTTGTGACGCTGAAAGGGGGTCAGGGTACATATATCTCAGTTAATGATAAGAATTTCCCAGTTTCCATAAACGATGAGTCGTACTCAGGTGAAGTAGACCTCACACCTCTCCCTAAGGCAGTCGAAGCCCAGCCTACGGTTCTTCAAAAACCGGTGGCTCAGCAAGCCATGACGCCGGAAATGATTCAAAGCAAGTCTTCGGCAAAGCGTGCCGAACTGGCAGCCGCAAAGATTTATGAGTTGCGTACCAATCGTAATGAGATTATAGCCGGACAGGCGGATGCAATGCCTTCGGACGGTGCGGCAATGAAATTGGCTCTCGATCAGATTACCGCTCAGGAAGAAGCGTTGACAGCTATGTTCCTCGGCACTGTCCAGACCTCTGTAGAAGTGCGTACATTTACTGTTAGTGTCCCTGATGACGGCGCTCCCGACCGTGTGGTAGTGGCTCGTTTGTCGGTGCTCGATGGACTTGTGGATGCCACTGATCTTTCAGGCGACCCGATTTATCTATCCATTAAGCCGCTTACTCAGGGTAAGCTTCCCGTTAATGAAAAGGGTGAGGTTAAGAAATTCCCGAAGGGTGGTGTAGCTTACCGTATTCCGGGAACAGCCGAAGTGACCTTGCAAGTTGGCAACAAGGTTTTGGTGGATAAAGAGTTTGACGTGGCGCAGTATGGCGTTGTGTTTGGTGTTGATCCCTCTGTGTTCACTAATAAGAAAGCACCTTCCTACCTCCATTTCAATCCGCTTACCGGTGCTATCAGAGAGCTTGGCGTGATTGAAAATCAGTGATAAGACCGGAATAACAGATAACGATACTATAAAGTAAGCGTCCAAAAGTGCTGAATGTCACACTCTTGGACGCTTATTTTATAGTATCTTATACGTTTTTAATACGTAATTTATTCCATGACTGGGATTCCAAGATAGGTTGACAGGTCTTTATCACCACGGCCTGAAAGATTTATTATCACGGTGTCGGTAGGCTTGAATTTCATCACGTCAAGCGCTCCGAGTGCGTGAGAGCTTTCAAGTGCCGGGATTATACCTTCGAGTGCGGTGAGATTGTGAGCGGCTTCGAGAGCTGTGTCATCGTTCACGGCAACCACTTTGATGCGCCCGGTTTTGTGAAGGTGGGAGATGAAAGGTCCGATGCCCGGGTAGTCAAGACCTGCAGAGATGCTGTATGGCTCTTCGATGTTGCCTGAATCATCCATTAACACCATTGTTCTGAAGCCATGTATTATGCCTTCACGACCCACAGATATTGAAGCGGCGGTTTTGCCTGAGTTTACACCCTTACCACCGGCTTCTACAGCTACGAGCTGTACTCCGTCTTCAGGAATGAAGTGGTAGAATGCTCCGGTGGCGTTGCTGCCGCCGCCGATACATGCTATCACATAGTCGGGATTCTTCTTGCCGGTCTTTTCTAAAAGTTGGTTCTGAATCTCCTCGCTGATTATTGATTGGAAACGTGCGACCATCTGAGGATAGGGGTCGGGACCAACTGCGCTTCCAAGCAGATAGAAAGTGTCCGCAGGGTTCTCACACCAGTCTTGTAGCGCAACGTCAACAGCGTCGGCAAGAGTGGCACCACCCTGTGTCACCGGCACTACCTTTGCTCCGAGCATTTTCATGCGTTCCACATTCGGGCGTTGGCGGTCAACATCAACTTTCCCCATGTAAACAGTACATTCCATACCCATGAGGGCGCATACGGTTGCGGTTGCTACGCCATGCTGTCCGGCACCTGTCTCAGCGATGACACGGCGTTTGCCCATGCGCTTTGCTAGCAATACCTGACCTATGGCGTTGTTGATTTTATGTGCGCCGGTATGGTTGAGGTCCTCTCGTTTAAGGTATATATTGGTGCCGTATTTTTCACTTAGACGCTTGGCATAGTAGAGCGGGGTAGGGCGTCCTACATAGTCACGCATCAACTGGTCAAATTCTTCCTGAAAATCAGGATCTTCAATATATTTCAAATATGCCTCCTTAAGGGCATTGATGTTATCTTTAAGAATGTCCGGAACAAACACACCCCCGAATTCTCCGTAAAAGCCATTGTCGTCGGGCGGGAGGTTAAGTGAGAAATGATTCATATCAGCTATGAGAAAAATGATGAAATGCCATGAAGAGTTGGCAGATTATGATAAAATGTCATAAAATGGCTCGATGGCATATTGTTTTGTGGTGAAATTTCGTGAAAAAATAGAAATATGTTGCAAAGATAGAAACAAAACCGATAAAATGCAAGAAAAAAGCCCGGCGGGTGAGTCGCACCACTTGCCGAGCTGAGTGTTAGACAGGGAGGGAATTGACTTCCATCCCCAAGTTCTTTAGGGCTAAAGAACTTCTTTCAGGGTGATGGCGTCGTCATGGGACGATGCGTCATCCTTTTCAATATAGCTAAAGGTTTAATGCCTTAAGCTACCTTTCCCAAACCGTGATACCTTCTATGAGGTTTATCTCGGATTGTATCTTAAAAACGCCACAGGGGGCGCTTGGTTTGAGGTTCGGGGATTAAAAATGGTGAATTATCGTTAAGCCATGATTAATATGAATGAATAATCAGGAGATAATGTAAATTTGAGACCGATGTGGGGCTTAAATTCATTGAAAAGCCCTAACTTTGCAGTTGAGTTAATGGCTGTCCGGTTTTATGTGAGCCGGTAGTTACTGTTGTTAAACGATCTAAAGCCGAACAATGGTTAAAAGAAAGCAATCTACAGCATCGCGAGGCGGAGATGTGCGCCCGAAGAAAGCTCTTGGTCAACATTTCTTGACCGATGAGTCGATCGCAGCCCGCATTGCGTCAACCCTTGATCCTTGGAAAGGGCTCCCCGTTATGGAGGTGGGTCCGGGGATGGGTGTGTTAACCAAGTATCTCCTCGCCGAGGGGCATGATGTGAAAGTGGCTGAGATTGACGGTGAGAGTATTGAATATCTTCGTTATAACTATCCGGATTTGGTGGGTAGGATTCTTGATGTCGATTTTCTGAAACTCGATCTTGCAAGCATATATCCTGACGGTCAGAAATTTTGTGTGATAGGTAACTATCCTTATAATATATCGTCACAGATATTTTTCCATGTCTTGGATTATAAAGAGCAGGTGGTGTGCTGTTCGGGGATGCTTCAGCGTGAGGTTGCCGAACGTTTTGCCGCAGCTCCCGGCACCAAGTCACGAGGCATACTGAGTGTGCTTCTTCAGGCTTGGTATGATGTGAAATATCTGTTTACTGTTGATGAGAAGGTGTTTAATCCCCCTCCAAAGGTTAAGAGCGGGGTTATAATCATGACTCGTAATGATGTCACCTCGTTGGGGTGTGACGAGCGGTTGTTTAAATCCGTGGTTAAAACATCTTTCGGTCAACGCCGCAAGACGCTGCGCAATTCGCTGCGCGGAATGTTTCCTGCCGGAGTGCCGTTGCCTGATGACCCGTTGTTAGCTATGCGCCCTGAACAGCTTACCGTGGCGCAATTCATTGAGCTTACCAACATCATCACCAACTATCACTCTGACTGAAAATGAAAGAATATACCCCTGAATACTTGGCGCATCTGCGCAAAATCATAGAGGATCATGCCGATGACGCAGCCCGTGACGAGCTTGCGGATCTGCACCCTGCCGACATTGCCGAACTTTATCAGGATCTTGACCTTGACGAAGCTGAATATCTTTACAAACTCCTTGACGAAGACGCACAGGCTGATGTGCTCATGGAGCTTGATGAGGATGACCGTGCGAAGCTTCTGTCTAAGATGGATGCCGAGGATATTGCCAAGCAGATAGAACACCTCGATACCGACGACGCGGTTGATATTATACAGGAACTCGACGAGGACGAGCGTGACAAGATTCTTAGCCATATCGATGACGTAGAGCAGGCGGGCGATATCATAGACCTTCTGAAATATGACGAGGACACCGCCGGCGGTCTCATGGGCACGGAGATGATTGTCGTGAACGAGAACTGGAGTATGCCGGAGTGTATCAAACAGATGCGTATGCAGGCTGAGGATATGGATGAGGTGTATTATGTCTACGTGGTTGACAATGAGGAAAGGCTTAGAGGCACTCTCCCGCTGAAGAAACTTATCACCCACCCTTCCGTGTCAAAGATAAAACATGTCATGGAGGTTGATCCGGTGTCAGTAAAAGCCGACACACCTATCGATGAGGTAGCACTCGACTTTGAAAAGTATGACCTTGTGGCTATGCCTGTGATTGACTCTATCGGACGACTGCTTGGGCGCATAACTGTGGACGACGTAATGGATAAGGTACGTGATTCAAGTGAACGTGACTATCAGTTGGCATCAGGTCTTTCCGGTGATGTGGAGTCGGATGACAAATTGTTCGCACAGACCAAGGCACGTCTTCCGTGGCTTCTGATAGGTATGGTTGGCGGACTTTGCAATTCATTCATATTGGGACGGTTCGAAGGGGGCTTTGTGATTGACCCGGCTTTGGCACTGTTCATACCGCTTATCGGTGGTACCGGCGGAAATGTGGGAACACAATCGTCAGCTATCGTAGTTCAAGGTCTTGCAAACGGTTCGCTCGATATAAAAAATTCCGGACGGCAGTTATTGCGTGAACTCGGCGTCGGTTTGCTTAACGGATGTATAATTGCATTGCTGGTTTTCGCATATAACTTTTTTACAATAGGGCACGGACATGAGGTGACAACATTTGCGGTGTCTATATCGCTGTTTTGTGTGGTGATGTTTGCCTCTGTCTTTGGAACTTTCGTCCCCCTTACTCTTGAGAAGCTTAAAATAGACCCTGCTCTGGCTACCGGACCGTTTATATCTATCACAAACGACATAATCGGTATGCTTATATACATGGGTATATCTACTTGGCTTATAATCTCTTTTGGAGTAGCCGGATAGTATTAGGTTTATCTCAGGGCATATATCCCATTTAATAATTATTTTACCGCTATAAATGAAAAATAGGCTGTCTCCCGACAGCCTATATTCTTTAACCTTAAATCTAATACCATGAAAACACAGTGCAAATATAGTAACTATACTCTTAAAACTCTATAGAGATAGAAAAGTTCACAAGGATTTCCGATTTAACATGTTTTAACAATACTTCCCAAGAAAATATTGTAATTTAGCGTCACGATGAGTAAACACTATCGTTTTTTGTCCGCAAGGATAAAAATAATGCTTTTTTGGAACACATAACTTTTAAATTGACATGAGCACGCGCCTATTAGTAGTCGATGACGAGGAATCAATCTGCGAAATCCTAAGATACAATCTTTTGAAGGAAGGCTATGAGGTGGATACCGCCAATAGTGCTGAAGAAGCCCTTGAAATGGATCTATCTTTGTACGATCTTTTCATCGTTGATATCATGATGGAACGTTTGAGCGGCTTTGATTTTGCAAAACGTCTTCGAAACAGTTCCGGCACCGAGGATGTGCCCATCATATTCTGCTCGGCATTGACCGATGAGGATGACACTGTGATGGGGCTTAATATCGGTGCGGATGATTATATAACCAAACCTTTTAAGATAAGCGAGGTGCTTGCGAGGGTTAACGCTGTGTTGCGTCGCACTCAGCTTGCGCGCCGCGCGGCTGCACCTGCGGTTAACGAAGCTCCCGAAATGGAGCCTGACATTGAATACGAGGGATTGAGAATCGATCCCAATGACAAGGTATGTTATCTTAACGGGAACAAGATTTCGTTGACTAAAACCGAGCTTGAGATTCTTTCTTTTTTCCTGACACATCGCAATAGAATCTATTCACGTGAAGAGATAATACGCCACGTGTGGGCTGATGATGTCGTGGTGACTAACCGCACCATTGATACCAACATAACGCGTCTCCGAAAGAAAATCGGAGAATACGGAAATAATATAGTGACGCGTTTAGGGTTTGGCTATGGTTTTAAAGAGAAAGATTAGTTTCCTTTGGCAATTGTTTCTTCCGATTGCTTTAGCATTGTGTGTCGTATTCGGTCTCATCATCTGGTACCAGTATAAACGCGAGGCTGACTATCGTATGGAGACACTTAACGAAGAACTTGCGCGTATTGACAATCGCATTATTGCCGCATACGAACGCAACGCAAACCTGCGTCCGTTTCTTGCCTTTATCCAGCAATTCTTTGAAGGATCGAAGGTTGAGGGTGTGAGAGTGAGCGTATACCAGAAAAAAGGCTATACCGAACGTCTTCTCTACTCCTTGGGGCTTCCTATCCCATATAATCTTGACGAAATAAATTTTGAAAAGAAGGTTACTGACGACGATGCCGTTGACTATGGATTCGGGTCGGATGAAGATGATAAGATGTATTTCTATTCAAGCGCCGGTAGCTCGGACGGGAAAATAGTGGTCAGGACTGCGATGCCATATAATGAACGAATACATGATGAGCTTGAAATAGACTCGACTGTATGGATTGCCATGGCTGTGTGCTTCCTGTTTACGTTGTTAGTGACATATTTCTCTCTGCGGCGATTGACCCGTTCGGTCACACTGCTTAAGGATTTTGCTTATCGTGCCACTTCGGGTGGTTACTTCACTGGTCTTGATAAGTTTCCTTCAAATGAGCTTGGTGACATATCAAGAGAGATAGTGACGCTTTACAGGCAACGTGGAAATGCAATCGAGACCATAAAGAAGGAGCGAAAAGTAGCCATACATGCCATTGAGGAGAAAGCTCGTGTGACCCGACAGATGACTCAGAATATCAATCATGAAATAAAGACTCCGGTGGGTATCATCAGAGGCTATCTTGAGTCGATATTGAACGACCCTAATATGGATGATGACACACGCAACCGTTTCCTTGAGCGTATGCTTCAGAATGTCGAAAGACTCTCAGCTCTTCTTAATGACGTATCCACTATGACACGTCTTGAAAATGGCAGCGACAAGATTTCGGTTGAAATGGTGGATATGCACGACCTTGTATATCAGATTGACAATGATATTCCTGTCAACAATCTCGCCGGCAATATGTCATTTTCATTCGATGTGCCGATAGGTTGCTGCGTTACAGGAAACTATGGTCTGATATATGGTATGGTATGCGGCTTGATCCGTAACGCCGCCATGCATTCGGGGGGTAGCAACATATCGTTGCGTCTGATTTCCGAAAGTGACCGTTATTACGTATTTTCTTTCTACGATGATGGTACCGGTGTCGGGGAAGAGCATCTTCCTCACCTGTTTGAGCGTTTTTACCGTGTGGATACGGGGCGTTCACGTAAGATGGGTGGTACAGGTCTCGGACTCCCGATTGTAAAGAGCACTGTAACCTCAATGGGCGGTACTATATCGGTGCACAACCGTTCGACCGGAGGTCTGGAATTTATCTTCACTCTGCCGAAATATATTGACGATGACGAGTTCATCGACAACGATGAGACCCCTCAAAGCGTCTAATCTTTGAACTTATCCATTAAAGTCTGGAATTTCAGAGCTATCTGCGGATTGCAGAGATTGTTTATGGAGCCGGAGTGAGTGTGCTGAACCTTGCGCACCGGTGAATATGTGCCCTCCTGTACTTCCATTCCGACCTTCTTGTATGCTTCACGGAATGGCATACCTGACAGCACAAGCCGGTTTACTTCCTCGACGGTGAATAAGTAATCATAGCGTGAATCATTAATTATGTCATGTTTCACACGTATGTGCTGGAGCATGAAATCAGCCATTTCAAGGCATTGTACCATTTCTGTGGTTGCCGGGAAGATTATATCCTTGAGCAATTGCAGATCTCTGTTATATCCGAGGGGAAGGTTTGCGGTGAGGAGTGCGATTTCATTTTGAATGGATTGCAGACGGTTGCACTTGCCGCGCATTATTTCAAACACATCGGGGTTTTTCTTGTGCGGCATAATCGATGAACCGGTGGTGAGCTCATCAGGGAATGAGATGAAGCCGAAATTTTGACACATCCACATGCACACATCCATTGCAAGGTGTCCGAGGGTGGATGCAATGGCGCTTATAGCCATCGATACTGCTCGTTCCGTTTTGCCTCTCGACATCTGGGCTGCAACCACATTATAATGCAGAGTCTTGAAATGCAATAATTCAGTGGTCATCTCACGGTTGAGCGGGAAAGATGAACCATATCCGGCGGCAGAGCCAAGCGGATTCTGATTGGCGATATTGTATGCTGCCACGAGCATCTGCATATCGTCGGCAAGAGATTCGGCGTATGCGCCAAACCAAAGTCCGAAAGATGATGGCATGGCTACCTGCAGATGGGTATAACCGGGCATCAGGACATCTTTATATTCCTCGCTGAGAATTTGAAGGCGTTTAAACAGTTTTTCTACGGCTGTGGCTATATGTTTTAACTCGTCACGCATGAAGAGTTTGAGGTCAACCAATACTTGGTCGTTACGTGAGCGTCCGGAGTGGATTTTTTTGCCAACGTCACCAAGCTTGGCGGTGAGCATGAACTCAACTTGAGAATGTACATCTTCCACACCCTCTTCTATGGTGAATTCCCCTTTTTCAATAATGTCGGCAATCTCCTGAAGCGCTTTTAACAACACTTCAAGCTCATCGGCGGTAAGCAATCCGATACTTTGAAGCATTTTGATATGTGCCATTGAACCTTGCACGTCATATCGGGCAAGACGCAGGTCAAGTTCCCGGTCATTTCCAACAGTGAATTCTTCAATCATTTTATCAGGCTCAAAGCCCTTGCTCCAAAGTTTCATATTGAGTAGATTTATGCTTTTTAGGAATATGTTAAGAATAAGATTTCTCTCCGAGTCAGAGGGCGGAGAGGATTTTGTGGTACGTCGGTATGGCTTCCTCTATTTCCGACAGGATGACATATTCATCGGCAGAATGGCTGCGTGACGATTCTCCCGGACCGATTTTCAATGATGGGAAGTCATACATTAGCGACATATCGCTTGTGGTGGGTGAGACGAATGGAGTTAGCCCCAAGGATTTCGCTGCCTGTACCAATGGGTGATTATCGGATATTACCGAAGCTCTCACACGTGTTGAGCGTGGAGTAAGTTCACTCTTGACAAGCGCACGTATATGTTCCACGGTCTCTTCATTGGTATAGGCATCGGTGGTTCGGATATCCACTACCCACTTACATTCATCCGGGATGGCATTATGCTGCCATCCGGCGTTTATTTGCGTGATATTTATTGAAATATCTCCGAGCACGGATGACACTTTTGGGAATTTATAATTTCTCAGCGTGTTAATGTCATCCATAGCCTTATATATGGCGTTTACTCCTTCACCCCTTGCAGCGTGACCTGTGACACCTTTAGTGACACAATCAAGCACCACGAGTCCTCGCTCGGCAACAGCTGGTTGCATACCGGTGGGTTCGCCCACTATCGCACAGTCGATTTTCACACCTTCCGATGAGATGTGGGGGAGGAATGCCCTCATACCGTTTTCTCCACCTACTTCTTCCTCGGCTGTGATGGCAAGGAGAAGATTGTAGGGAAGATTCTCATAATAAAGGTCGAGAAAGACTTGCGTAAGAGACACAACCGACGCTCCGGCATCGTTACTGCCGAGTCCGTATAACTTCCCGTTGATTATAACAGCATCATGCGGATCACGGGTGTAGCTGGCTGCAGCTTTCACCGTGTCGTGATGGGAGTTGAGCATGACGGTGGGTTTTGCAGGGTCGTATCTGCGGTTTAAGGCATACACATTGTTGTGAATCCTCTTGGGGGCGACACCGTTGTCATTCAGGAAGTCGAATATCAGATCAGCTGTCGCCTCCTCATTTCGTGACAAGGAGGGGGTGGCAATCATCTGACGCAACAACTGAATATGTGAGGGGAGCTTCATTTATGCTATCGGTTTTATTTTGTTATAGTCGTGCCTATGGGCTGGGTGAGATTGTCGGAATGTTTTATTATGACGCTCGACACACCTTTGTCTATAGCAGCGAAGGCATTGTCAATCTTTGGTATCATCCCTTTGTTCACTACTCCGGACTCACGCAGCTGTTTATATATGTCGGGAGTAATGTGAGGTATCAATGAATCAGGGCGTTCAATATCCTCCATGACTCCGGGCTGTTCGAAACAATATATTAGGTCAGTTGGTGCGAAGCGTGACGCTCCGATGGCTACAGATGATGCAATGGTATCGGCATTACAGTTCAGGAGTGTGCCGTTGCCGTCGTGGGTTATAGCACAGAACACCGGTGTGATACCTGCGTCAAGAAGTGACGCAATGAGTGAATCGTTTACGTCGTTGGGGTCAATGTCTCCGACATATCCGAAATCGATGGGTACAGGGTTTCTGCGGGTGGCTTTGATGGCATTTCCGTCGGCACCGGTAAGACCGAGAGCATTGCATCCGGCAGCTTGAAGCATCGATACGATACGCTTGTTTACCAATCCGGCATACACCATGGTCACCACGTCGAGGGTTTCACGGGTTGTGACACGTCGTCCCTCTATCATCGTAGTGGGTATCTCCAGCTTTGCGCTCATGCGGGTAGCTTCCTTTCCACCTCCATGCACGAGAATCTTTTTTCCCGGTAATGAGGCGAATTCGGCGATGAAACGGCTGAGTGCTTCCGGATTGTCAACTACGTTGCCTCCGATTTTTGCAACTTTAATCATCTCAGACCTTCCAATAAGCGTTTAATCACTACTTGTGCCGAGATTTCACGGTTGGCAGCTTCAGGGATTACAATGCTACGTTCTGACTCAATAACATCATCGGTTACTATCATATTACGACGTACCGGCAGGCAGTGCATGAAGAACGCATTGTCGGTTAGTCCCATTTTTTCAGTGTCAACAGTCCATGAGCGGTCGGTGCTGAGAACCTTGCCGTAATTGGGGTCTGCGTATGCCGACCAGTTCTTGGCATATACGAAATCAGCACCTTCGAGGGCCTTACGCTGATCATATTCTACACGGGCGTTCCCTACAAATTCAGGAGCAAGCTCATATCCGTGTGGGTGAGTGATGACAAATTCATAATCAGTGGCGTTCATCCACTCGGCAAATGAGTTTGGCACAGCCTGTGGCAACGCTTTGGGATGAGGTGCCCATGTCATGACAACTTTCGGGCGTTCCTTAGTCTTAAATTCCTCGATGGTGATGAGGTCGGCAAAGCTTTGAAGCGGATGACGGGTAGCAGCCTCCATGCTGAACACCGGACGACCGGAGTATTTGATGAATTGGCTGATGACGCGTTCCTCGTAGTCCTCTGCTTTATCCTTAAGTCCGGCAAAAGAACGGACACCGATGATGTCGCAATATGAACCCATTACGGGGATCGCTTCAAGGAGATGTTCAGCCTTGTCGCCATCCATAATGACTCCACGTTCGGTCTCAAGCTTCCATGCACCTTGATTGACGTCGAGAACCATCACATTCATGCCGAGGTTCATTGCTGCCTTTTGGGTGCTTAGGCGAGTACGAAGGCTGGAGTTAAAGAATATCATTAACAGGGTCTTGTTTTTGCCAAGGTCGGTGAAGCCGAAGCGGTTGTTTTTAACTTCGAGTGCTTCTTTTACGGCGACATGCAGGTCACCTATATCATGAACGTTAGTGAAATTACGCATCTTTCCAAGATTAATTTTTAGGGTTTAAAATCTTCTATAACAGTTTAACGAATGCATTAAGGAATTGGTCGGCATGTTCCTTGGTAATGCAAAGTGCGGGGAGAAGGCGTACTGTGTGTTCGCCTGCGCCGCCGGTGAAAATTTTCTCGTCAAAGAGTAGACGTTTGCGGAATTCGGGAGCCGACCCTTCGATTTCAACGCCTATCATGAGTCCTCTGCCGCGCACATCCTTTATGGCGGGATGAGTCTTGGCTATCTCTTTAAGGCTCTGGAGTAGGTAAGAACCTATTTCAGCAGCATTTTCAACCAAATTTTCCTCCTTGAACACGTCAAGCACGGCTATTGCCGCCGCACATGCAAGGTGGTTGCCTCCGAAAGTGGTGCCAAGCATACCTTTCTTAGCTTCGATTTCCGGCGAAATCAGGATTGCACCCATGGGGAAGCCGTTTGCTATACCTTTGGCGCAAGTAATGATGTCGGGGCGAATCCCTGCATACTGGTGAGCGAAGAATTTCCCGGTTCTGCCATAGCCTGACTGGATTTCGTCGAGAATGAGGAGTGTGCCATATTGTTTGGTCACTTCTCGCAGACGTTTCAAGAAATCATCATCCACCATGCGTATGCCAGCCACACCTTGGATACCTTCGACTATGACTGCGGCAAACTCGCCGGTGGCAAGTTTTTTCTCCACCGCCTCGATGTCGTTGAGCGGTGAAAATTCCACATTCGGAGTAGAGTTGAAGGGTGCCTGAATTTTAGGGTTGTCGGTAGCTGCCACGGCTCCGGAGGTCCTTCCGTGGAATGCTTTATCGAAAGCGAGGATCTTAGGACGACCGGTCTGGAACGAGGCAAGCTTCATGGCATTCTCGTTGGCTTCCGCACCTGAGTTGCATAGGAACAGTTCATAGTCATCATAGCCGCTTGCTTTGCCAAGCCTGTCGGCAAGCTGCTGCTGCAATGAGTTCTGAACGGAGTTGGAATAGAATCCTAACTTTGCCACTTGATCAGACACCGCCTTTACGTAATGGGGATGGGCATGTCCGATAGAAATCACGGCATGACCTCCATATAGGTCAAGGTACTCGTTGCCGTCAGCGTCATAGACGTGACAACCGATACCTTTTACCGGCTCAATATCATATAGTGAATATACGTCGAAAAGTTTCATAACGAAAAATACCTTAGAAAAGTAAGGATAAAGGGGAAACAGTTTAGAACGCAGAGGGTTTAAGTGCCAAGCCTGTGCGCTGTGGTAGCCCGCAGATAATGTTCATGTTCTGCACGGCTTGTCCTGACGCTCCTTTCAGGAGATTGTCGATAGCCGAGATTATAAGCAGTTTAGAGCCATGTTTCTCCAAAGAGATGATTGCCTTATTGGTGTTTACCACCTGTTTAAGGTCAACCGGACGGTCGGATACATGTGTAAACTCGGCATCTTTGTAGAATTCCTTATAGAGCGAGGTGGCTTCTTCTATAGTCATGTCGGTATCTATGTAAGTCATGGCAAAGATACCTCGTGCGAAGTCACCACGCACCGGAATGAAGCTTATCTTGGAATTGAATCCCGGTTGCAACTGACGGAGTGTCTGTTTGATTTCGGCAAGGTGCTGATGCTCGAAAGCTTTGTAGACTGAAAGATTGTCTGTGCGCCAGCTGAAATGTGTGGTTGCGCCGGGCTTAACACCTGCTCCGGTTGAGCCGGTTATGCCTGTCACGTGAATTTCACCATTAAGTTTGTGGGCGGCTGCGAGCGGAAGTAAAGCTACCTGCAGTGCGGTGGCAAAACATCCGGGGTTAGCCACTTTACGGCTACCTTTTATACGGTCGAGATTCGCTTCAGGCAATCCGTAGACATATCCGTCGCTTTCGTCACGGTAATCCTGTGCGAGGTCAACGATTTTTAACCCTTCGGGCATCTCGTTTTCCTCCCAGAATTTGCGGCTGAAGCCGTGCCCCTGACATAGGAACAGAACATCAATCGAATTAAGGTCATAGTCCTCGGAGAAGCGCAAATCGGTGTCTCCGATAAGACCTTCATGTATATCAGTTACAGGTTTTCCGGCGTTGCTTGTGGAGTGAACAAATGCGATTTCAGCTTCCGGGTGATTAAGCAGCAGGCGGAGAAGTTCGCCTGCTGTGTACCCGGCTCCACCGATTATTCCTATTCGCATTTTCCGTTGCGTTTCTGAACGTTGTGGTAAATCTTCATCTGATTGCCGAGGATCTTGGTAAATCCCTTCACGTCGTCAGCGCTCCAAGCCTTATTGACTTCGCCGTATTCACCGAAATCGGTCTTCATGAGGTCGAAGGGTGAATCCACGCCGATGAGGGTGTAGCTATACGGACGCAATTCGATTTCCACCGTACCTGTGACATTGCGCTGAGAGCTTTCAAGGAATTTTTCCATGTCGCGCATCACCGGTTCAAGATACTGTGATTCATGTAGGAACATGCCATACCATGTGCCGATCTGGTCTTTCCAATACTGTTGCCATTTGGTAAGAGTGTGCTTCTCAAGCATCTTGTGGGCGGCTATGATAAGGATAGGTCCGGCAGCTTCAAAGCCTACACGACCCTTGATGCCGATGATAGTGTCACCGATATGCATATCACGACCTATGCCGTAGCGTGAGCCAAGGCGTTCAACCTCACGGATAGCATCAATCTTATTGGCATATTCTTTACCGTTAACGGCAGTGATTTCGCCGTTTTTGAATGATATGCTCATCTTTTCCGAGCCGTGTTCGGTCACTTGGCTCGGGTATGCGCTTTCCGGAAGAGTCTGTTCGGAGTGAAGTGTTTCCTTTCCGCCGATGCTGGTTCCCCACAGACCCTTGTTAATGGAGTATTCCATTTTTTTGAAGTCAGCCTCAATGCCGTGCTTTTTGAGATAGTCAATCTCATATTCACGTGTAAGAGTCATGTCGCGGGTAGGGGTGATGATTTCAATCTCAGGGGCGAGAATCTGGAATGTGAGGTCGAAGCGTACCTGATCGTTGCCGGCACCGGTCGATCCGTGAGCTACGGCATCAGCTCCTATTTTCTTCGCATATTCAATGATTGCGATAGCCTGAAAGATGCGTTCTGATGAAACGCTGATGGGATATGTGCCGTTGCGAAGCACATTGCCGGCTATCATATATTTTATGCTCTTGTCATAATAATCGCCTGTGACATCAAGCGCAGCGTGTGATGCCGCACCGAGTTTTATGGCTCTTTCTTCGATTTTTGCAAGTTCCTCGGGAGAGAAGCCGCCGGTGTTGGCAATGGCTGTATGTACTTCGTAACCGAGATCCTCAGAGAGATATTTTGCTGCAAAAGATGTATCGAGACCGCCGCTGAAGGCGAGAACTACTTTTTTCTTCTTATTTTCCATCAGTATATATTGTAAATGGTTAAAAAAATGGTGAGATGAGGAGAATTTATTTGAGATGCAGGAGCTTCTTGACTCTGTTATGCATCCACATTACGTAAGGAGCGCCTTTTGAAGGTCGTTCAAGCTTCGCTTTGGGGTCATATAACATACCTGTGCAAAGACACATGCGGCGATTATTGCGTTGGAGTATGTCATAGTTCACACAACCTTTGCATCCTGCCCAAAATTCCTCGTCATCAGTGAGTTCTGAGAAAGTCACCGGTTTATATCCCATCTGGGAGTTTAATTTCATGACCGGGAGTGAGGTTGTGATACTGAACAACTTTGCGAAGGGGAAGCGCATACGTGCCAATTCAAAGGTTTTGGCTTTTATGCGGGCAGCCAAGCCCAATCGTCGGAATTCAGGATCGACTATAAGCCCTGATGTGGCTACATAATCACCATGTTCCCAGCTTTCTATATAGCTGAATCCAATTAACCGGTCGTCACAAAGGGCGACCACAGCCTTACCGCTCTTGATTTTCTGAGCGATATACTCAGGGGTTCTCCGGGCTATGCCGGTTCCGCGCTGAAGTGCCGACTCATAGATGAGGGTGACAATTTGCTCTGCGTATTTTGCATGTTCTTCTTCGGCAAATACCACCTTTATCTGATCATTGTTCATCTAAATATTGAAAAATATAAAATAAAAAATTGTCTGCAAAGTTACATAAAAAATATCAAATTACCATATATTTCGGCGCATTGAGAGCGAAAATGCCATTAAAATGCGATTTAAGTGTTAAAAAGGACATTTTGGCAATTTGATTTGGCATCAAAAAACGAGCGGTTGCGCTTAAATCGGCAACCGCTCGTAAGTCCTTGAAATATCAACAGATCTATATTAGAACTTTAATGATGCGCCGATTAATGCGGTTATACCTTGTGAACGTCGTTCCCCGAGATGGAGGTATTTGCGATTGAGCAGATTCTCCCCTCGGACGAAGAATGTAATGTTATCGGTATATTCATATCCGGCTCCGATGTTAAGCGTTGACACTGCGCCGAGTGATTGTGAATATATTTGATACATGTTGGGACCTGTTTCGCCGGATGCGGACGGTATGAATCCGAACTCACGTCTTCCACCACGGAATTCCCAGTTGAAAGTAAGGAGCAATGGCTTGACCGGACGAAGGTTAAGTTCGGCATTTACCACATGCTTGGCACGGTCGCGCCACATATAATAAGCGTTGTCGTAGTCATTTGGAGCTGTTTCGTAGCTTACACGGGCAGATGCTATCTTGCGGTACTCATAACCTATAGCTGCACCGAAATGCCAACCTGAAAGATCTACGCGGTCAAATAGTTGTCCACCTGCGTAGTGACCAGTCAGAGTCGGCATAAGCCATTTGTCGGCTTTGGCATAGCCCCCGAAAAATTCAATGGATGTACCAAGGAACGGACCTAACGCCACTTTGCCGTCGAATGCGTATGGGATGTGCGATTGCGAGTATGCAAGAGAGCCGTTGAGGTAAGGTGTTATGTCATACAGAGAAGCGATGGTGTTAAGAGTAGAGCCGCCATGAGCTCTTAGCTCAAGTCCTATGGTCTGACTTGGTGTCCAAGCCAAGGTGACATCAGGCGCTATGTGGAAGGCTTTGTCATCTTTTATTGAGAGGTCAACTTGTGCGCCGATGCGTACAGTGGCATTCTGTACCTGATATAAATAATGTGGCAACAGTGACACAAGTCCGCTGTTTTTGCTTCCGTTAGCTGAAAACTCTCCCGAATATGGGAAGAGAGCCTGATTGTGGGCTGAGGTCATGAGGAAGTTAGCGTCAGCGTCAAGACCGATGAATGATGATTCACCCATTGGCAGAAGCCCTTTGAATGTGGCTCCTATCAAATTTTGTTTCACAGGCTTGTAGTCATAATCATTGAGCTGATGGCTGTATCCTTCGGGATACTTCATGTCGTTGAAGCCGAAATGCTGATAGTCTATTCCGAGTGAGTAGAGCAAACCTTCAGTACGGCTGTTGAAATTCAATGCTGCATTCACACGGTTGGATGCCTGAGAGAATGATACGAGCCCGACGGGAACGGTGTGGTAGCCGTATGTGTAGTTGAGCTCTGCGTCAAGGAACGACTTCTCACCGATAGCCTGATGCAAGTCAGTGCCGATAGAAGCAGTGTGGTCACGATGATAGAGTTTAACATTTGTCGGCTCAGCTTCTATTTTTTCAGTGTAAACATCACCGTTATACTGTCCCCATGCGCTTAGACGAGTCTTGTCAGTGTCAATCAAGCGGTATCCGGCTGAGAAATCAGCGTTGAAAAGCGGGAAAATGCCTAAAGCCACATAGCCTTTATAAGGCGATGTATAGAGTTTGTCGCCAAAAGCTATGGGTTCGAGCGTGGTTATGGCGTTGGGGACACGTGCAGTGATAACCCTGTCGCTGAAATTTAACTTTACGGGTTGTATGGCAGGGAGAGAAAGTGTCGGAAGCACTTTGATACGTGATGCCTCACGCTTCTTCGGCACAATCTGCTGCTCTACAGTGATTTCTTTATGGAGACCTTGGGCGAACACTCCGGCACACAGGGTGAGCCCGAGGGCTAATATGATAATTCTTTTATTCATGATTCAATGTCTACTCCTATAAATAAAAAGTTTAAACATCCTTTGCGTTTTATTTTAGCCTTTGCTCAATCATTTGGAAGATGTCAGCTTCGGTGCCGGGATAGTTGCTTTGAAGCGATTTCAGATACTCGTTTGCCTCAAATTCCTTACCCTGTTTGCGCAAGATGTCGCTGTAAAGTATGAAGCCTCTTGCCAACCAGTACTGATGGGGCGTGTTGGATGATATGAAAGCATCAGCAACCTTATTAGCCTTCTGAATCTGGTTGTTGTCAAACAATGATTGACCTAAATAATAAGCACTCTTCGCTCCGAACAGATCAGAGGGATTGTTGGCAAGCTCTTCCCAGTCTTCGTAGGCTTCTTCGTGGTTTCCGAGCTGGTCATTAGCCATACCTCTGATGAATCTTATTTCATTCGCATCCGCTGAAGAGTTGGCAGCGGTGGAGGCAAGAAGTTTGTCTGCCACATTTACCACTTCGGCATACTTGCCGAGGTCGGCAGCTGTACGCATCAGACCTACACGGGCATCACGTAGCATATTTGAGCCTGAAGCTCTGCCTTCAAGCTCCTTATATGTCTCAAAAGCTATTTCAGTTTTCCCGAGGGCGTTTTCAGCGGCACCCTTTATCAGCATGGCATCTTCTGCGACTTCGGCATCAGGATGGTTAAGAAGCAGCTGTGACGCATAGCCCTGAGCTTCGGCGGAGTTGCCTGAGTTCCAAGCGGCATCTGCAAGATAATAAAGTGCTTGGGCTTGTCCGACACCCTGAGGATAATCCTTCACGTATGATGACAGCTTCTCAGTGGCTCCCGAGTTGATATAGTCGTTCTCTGCAGCCTGAAATGCAAGCTGGTCGAGTTCCGAAGCTTCAAATCGTGGAGCGTTAGGCACAGAATTTATAAATGAGACGAACTCTTGCAATTTGCCGTCTGCGGCATATATCTGTTTGAGGTCGTCAGCTGCGATACGAGCTTCTTCGCTTGAAGGGAAGGTATATATGACTTTCTTGTAAGTGTCTATACCTTTCTGGCGCTGGTTGCTGTTTATGTAGGTTATGGCAAGTTGCAGATAGCCGTTACGTCCCGGGGCTGTGTTGGGGTATTGCTGCACGAGTTGATTGTATGTGCTGATAGCCTGATCGGTGTTTCCAAGTGCCGACTGGCTTTCAGCCTTTTCAAGAAGTGCCGACGGGAGCAGGCCGGAAGAGGGGAAACGGTCGATAAGTTGATTGATGGTTGCAACTTTGCCGTTGTGATCCTTCTGTAAACCCTTCATTATGGCGAGCTGGTAGAGAGCATAGTCGCCCGCCGACGGGTTAAGGTCGTAGGCTTTATTGTAATCGACAGCTGCGGCTTGGAAATCGGAGCGATAATAGCGGCA
Organism: uncultured Duncaniella sp.; assembly: GCA_910577335.1. GTDB lineage: Bacteria > Bacteroidota > Bacteroidia > Bacteroidales > Muribaculaceae > Duncaniella. The sequence goes on from CAJTMJ010000001.1 coordinate 152,206, forward strand.
GTCGCCCATGCGGTTGTAAGCATCCGCAAGTAGCGAAGCAGGAAGGCCTGTATTATTTTCCGAAAGCAGATTTACAGCATTTCCGAAATCGGTGAGAGCTTCGCTGTAAAGTTCCTGTGAAAATCTGGAGTATCCGAGGTCGTAATATGCGAGCGCACGGTTGGCAGTCTCGTTTTTCGGCGTGGATGCGAGATAAGCGAGATAAGATGTGGCAGCCGATTCGAAATTGCCTCTTGTGAAGTAGCAATCGCCGAGCCACATATCGCACTGACGACCGATGGATGAATTTCTACCGGCAAGCTGTTTTGCCTGAGTGAGATGTTCGATAGCAGCGGCTAATTTGCCTGCGGAATATTCACGTGTTCCGAGGACGAAAAGTATTCTTTCTTTGGCTTTAAGTATCTCGGAAGAGGGATTCTTGATTTTATTTATAGCTTCGAGTGCGCTGTTGTAGTCGTTGTCGGTCATGTAGCCGGTGACGATATACTTTTCAACATCAGCGCTATAAGTGGAATTGGGATATTCCTTGAGGAAGTTTTCGAGGAGTGCTACCGAATTACCGAAAGGCACTCGTCCGCCATCCATGCGGGCAACGGCATAATTGTAGAATGCGGTCTCACGCACATCTCTGTCATAATCCACCTTATATGCATTCTCAAATGCCATAAGAGCGGAGTTGTTATCGCCGCGTTTCAGGTAAGCTTGTCCGAGAAACAGGTATGCGCTTTGTTCCATTGCGGAGTGTGTGCCTATTGCCTGCTGGAGCAATTTGATGGATGCGTCATAATTCCCCTGACGATACTCGTTGATGCCAAGTATGTAGAATGCCGACGGCTGAGGCTTTTTAGCTTCAGCGCAATATTTCCACAGATAGGGGATGGCGGCGTCCTCGTCGCCAAGGTTATAAAGCGATTCTCCCGCAAGCCTGTTACATTCAGGTATGAACTGCGCCACCTTGCCGGTGCTCAACATGCTTTTCGCAAGCTCAAGAGAGCGGGAATAGTTCCCTTGGATGAAAGCAATCTGAGCTTCGTAATATGGTGCGGCATCGCCGGGCTCGCGTGTGGTGTCCACGTTTTTGAAAAATGACAGAGCCTTTGCATAATCTTTTTTCACATACGCAATGTATCCCTGATAGAAACGTGCGGCATTGCCATATTCCTCGGTGGAACCTACCGAGCGGAAATAAGATTCTGCGGCATCATATTCGCCAAGCAGCAAATAAGAGTAACCACTTCGGTAGCACAGCTCTTCGGCACGGGCTGAGTTGAGCGCCAGCTGATTCACCTTATTATATTCGGCGAGAGCTTCAGCATAGTTGCCATGATTAAAGTAAAAGTCACCTATCGACATCATCACGTCGGCGCGGCGTGTGGATGTCGGATAGTCAGCGAGAAATTTTTTGAATATTATCAACGCCTCGTCGTCGCCCAAACCCTGAGTGGCGAGTCCGAAATAATACATCGCTTCTTCCTCCTGTGCCGGGGTTGCATTCAGATTGTGCAGACGAGCCAACTGATCTATGCAGCCTTCGAAATTCTGGTCTTTAAACATGAGAATACCTCTTTCGAGATATCCGGCGGCATCCTGCCGATTAATTTGCGCTTGTGATGTGGTGCCAATCACGCAGCATAATGCGGTGAGAATTATCTGTTTTTTCATAATTTCATAATCTGTCGCAAATTTACAACCTTTTGCCCGATTTTCGGGCATATTGTCAATGAAATTAATACCTGCAAAATATATAGGTATATAGTGGCATTGTTTAGTTTAACCTTTTTTAAGAAGGCTCGGATTTGTAATAAGCTCTTCGGTGTAGTAATTTTGTAGTAAAAAGTAAAAATATAATCATAAAAATCCTTCTACCATGAAATTTCTTAAATTTACCACCTTAATTATATTATTAGCGACATTTTTGCGGCTTGACGCTGTGGAAAATTATCCCTACAGGGCTGATGGCTTATGGGTGGCAGTGCCCGACCATGCAGACTGGCTCTATAAAGTGGGTGAGAATGCAGCCATAGATGTTGAATTTTATCGTTATGGGATCCCGGTAGACGGGGTGACGGTGAAATATACTATCGGTGATGACATGCTCCCTGCTGACAAATCAGGCGAATTTACACTTGTGAACGGCAAGGGACATGTGGATATGGGGACTATGACCAAGCCGGGCTTTCGTGACCTGCGTATGGTCGCTGAGATTGACGGCAAAAAGTTTGAACATCATATAAAGCTCGGTTTCTCACCTGAGAAGTTACAGCCGTTTGTGAAGGAGCCGGCTGATTTCACCGAATTTTGGAAAAAGGCTGTGGCTGAGGATAAGAAATTCCCGCTGACCTATTCGATTGAGGATGTTGAGAAATACACCACGGATAAAATGACATGCAGTCTTGTCAAGCTTCAGCTAAATCCTGAAGGTCGCAGCATGTATGGCTACCTCTTCATCCCGAGGGGTGGAGGGAAATTCCCTGCCGTGATGTGTCCTCCCGGCGCCGGTGTAAAGACCATAAAAGAACCGCTCGCCCATCGCTATTATGGCGAAGGTGGGATGATACGTGCGGAGATTGAAATTCATGGACTGCATCCTGACCAGACCGAGGCTCAGTTTGTCGAACACCGTAAGCGTATTGGCGATTATTTTAAAATAGGAATCGAGGATCCGGATAAATACTATCTTAAGGATGTGTATCTCGGCTGCCGTCGTTTCCTTGACCTTCTGACTTCTCTCCCTGAATGGGACGGAGTGAATCTGTTTACTCAAGGTGGAAGTCAAGGTGGGGCGCTTGCCATCACCACTGCGGCTCTTGATCCGAGAGTGAATGGGTGCGTGGCAAATCATCCGGCGTTAAGCGACATGACAGGTTATCTCAGCGATAAGACCGGAGGGTATCCGCATCATTTCCGCAAATATCGGTCGGAGGCGACACCTGAGAAAATACGCACGCTCGAATATTACGATGTCGTGAATTTTGCCCGTCACCTTAAATGTCCCGTGAGAATGACATGGGGTTTCAATGACATTACCTGTCCTCCCACCACAAGTTATATCGTATATAATGTGATTTCTTCTCCAAAGGATGCTCTGCTTACGCCGATAAATGAACATTGGACGTCGGAAAATACCGAGAGAGGGCATTACGAGTGGATAAAGTCGCACCTTCTTCCGGCAAAATAATCGCCAGTCAGAAAAAAGTGACAATTTAAAATTTAGCCACTGTTAGATTTTTATACTTGAATATCAATGTTTTAAGTGTGTGATTCGCTATTTTTAGGTGTAAAAGCTAAAAAATAAAGCTAAAAAAGAGTGAAAAAATTTGGTGGATAAAAATATTTGCAGTAATTTTGCATCGCTTTTGAGATGAAACACTTCTCTCTAAAGCAAGCGAACAATTACTTGTTGCCTCTTTAGCTCAGTTGGCCAGAGCACGTGATTTGTAATCTCGGGGTCGTTGGTTCGAATCCGACAAGAGGCTCAACTAAACTAACAACGCCGAATGTTTGCATTCGGTTCAAGGGCGAATACCAGAGTGGCCAAATGGGGCAGACTGTAAATCTGCTGGTTTATACCTTCGGTGGTTCGAATCCATCTTCGCCCACAATTCCCTTTCCAATGCGGAAGTAGCTCAGTTGATAGAGCATCAGCCTTCCAAGCTGAGGGTCGCGAGTTTGAGCCTCGTCTTCCGCTCTAAAGATATTTTGCCAATGTAGCTCAGGGGTAGAGCACTTCCTTGGTAAGGAAGAGGTCGCGGGTTCAAATCCCGCCATCGGCTCTAAAACGAAAAACGACAGCCCCGGTAGTGCCCTTACGCTATCGTGGCGTCTTGTTAAAAAGTCAATCATTTAATCAAATAAATAGCAAAGTTATGGCTAAAGAGAAATTCGAAAGAACCAAACCGCATGTTAACATCGGTACTATCGGTCACGTTGACCACGGTAAGACTACTCTTACTGCAGCCATCACAACAGTTTTGGCAAAGAAGGGTCTCTCTGAAGTGAAGTCATTCGACCAGATCGACAACGCTCCTGAAGAAAAGGAACGTGGTATCACAATTAATACCGCTCACGTTGAGTACGAGACTGCAAATCGTCACTACGCTCACGTTGACTGCCCGGGACACGCTGACTACGTTAAGAACATGGTTACCGGTGCTGCTCAGATGGACGGTGCTATCATTGTGGTTGCTGCTACTGATGGTCCTATGCCCCAGACTCGCGAGCACATCCTTCTCGCTCGTCAGGTGAACGTTCCCCGTCTTGTTGTATTCTTGAACAAGTGCGACATGGTAGACGACGAAGAAATGTTCGACCTCGTGGAAATGGAAATGCGTGACCTTCTTTCTGCATACGAATATGACGGTGACGAAACTCCTATCATCCGTGGTTCTGCTCTTGGTGCTCTTAACGGTGAACCCCAGTGGGAAGAAAAGGTTATGGAGCTTATGGACGCAGTTGACACTTGGATTCCGCTGCCTCCCCGTGACATCGATAAACCTTTCTTGATGCCTGTTGAAGACGTGTTCTCTATCACTGGTCGTGGTACTGTAGCAACCGGTCGTATCGAAACTGGTATCGTTAAGGTTGGTGACGAAGTTCAGATCATGGGTCTTGGCGCTGACATGAAGTCAGTAGTTACCGGCGTTGAAATGTTCCGCAAACTTCTCGATCAGGGTGAAGCTGGTGACAACGTAGGTCTCCTTCTCCGTGGTATCGATAAGAAAGATATCAAGCGTGGTATGGTTATCTGCCACCCGGGTGTTGTTAAGCCCCACAGCAAGTTCAAAGCTTCTGTTTATATCCTCAAGAAAGAGGAAGGTGGTCGTCACACTCCGTTCCACAACCACTATCGTCCCCAGTTCTACATCCGTACTCTTGACGTAACCGGTGAAATCACTCTTCCCGAAGGTGTAGAAATGGTAATGCCTGGTGACCACGTAGAAATCAACGTTGAGCTCATCAACCCCGTAGCATGCGATGCAGGTCTTCGTTTCGCTATCCGCGAAGGTGGTCGTACAGTTGGTTCTGGTCAGATTACCGAAATCCTCGAGTAATACCACTCTTAAAAAGCCATTCAATAGGGTTGCTTAAAGCAATCTCTTGATAAAACCTAAAACCGATCCTTGTTTGAAGGATCTCCGATGATGAGGATCGGTTTTACCTATACGGGACTAGCTCAGTTGGTAGAGCACCGGTCTCCAAAACCGGGTGTCGGGAGTTCGAGTCTCTCGTCCCGTGCTAAAAAAGAAAAACAATGAGTAAACTTAAACTACTTACGGATATAGAGGAGTCTTATACCGAGTTGCGTTATAAGACCTCTTGGCCTACAAGAACCCAGTTGATCAAAAGCGCAGTTATCGTGCTGATAGCTTCCATCATTATAGCAGCGATAATCTTCGTGATGGATCAAGTGGTTGATACCATAATGCACTTCATCTACAGCTTAGGACAGTAATCTTTTAAGGTAATAAATCAATGGCTGAAGAAAAGAAAAAAGCCTGGTATGTGCTCCGTGCCATCTCGGGTAAAGAAGCTAAGGTCAAAGAAGTATTAGACGGAGCGATCCGCAACACCGGCCTCGGCAATTATGTCTTTCAAGTGTTGATTCCCACTGAAAAGGTGATGTCAGTCCGTAACGGCAAAAAGGTCGTTAAGGAGAAGAACCTCTATGGAGGTTACGTGTTTGTAGAGTGTATTCTTACGGGTGAGGTTCTTTATGAACTCCGTAACACTACCAATGTTATTGACTTCCTTCGCGGTCGAGGCAAAAATGCCGCTCCGGAACCACTTCGCGAAAGTGAGGTGCTCCGCATGATGGGCGCTGCCGATCAGTTGATTGACACTACCGACGATGGAAATGACTACATGGTGGGTGAGACCGTCAAAGTGACCGCAGGTCCCTTCAGCGGATTCTCAGGAGTGATTGAGGAAGTCAATCGTGAGAAGAAGAAGCTTAAGGTTATGGTCAAGATCTTCGGGCGTAAAACCCCGCTTGAACTCGAAAATTCGCAAGTAGAGCGTGAATAACCAATCGCGCGGTGCTTGACAATGGATAAATCCCTTACATAAAGCACACCGACCCTGCCGCTTGATTGAAAAATTTTTAGCGATGGGGCTGGTTGTTTGTGTGAGAGATTAGTCGGGTACCACGGGAGATGTCACAGTCCTCATAGACCGCTAAGCTCTTTTGGTTACGCATTAAGAGCGAGGTTTAAGTCGCAGATGGCATCGTTTTAACCGAATCATTAACAAAAAATTTAGATTTATCATGGCTAAAGAAATTGCTGGACAGATCAAATTGCAAATCAAAGGCGGAGCAGCCAATCCTTCGCCTCCAGTTGGTCCTGCTCTTGGTTCCAAGGGTATCAACATCATGGAGTTTTGCAAGCAATTCAATGCCCGCACTCAGGACAAGGCAGGCAAAGTCCTCCCGGTTGTAATTACCTATTACACTGACAAGAGCTTTGACTTCGTTGTCAAGACCCCTCCCGTTGCTATCCAGCTCCTCGAAGCTACTAAGCTTAAGAGCGGTTCGGCTCAGCCTAACCGTAAGAAAGTTGGCGAAGTAACCTGGGATCAGGTTAAGGCTATTGCTGAAGACAAAATGCCCGATTTGAACTGTTTCACCGTAGCATCGGCAATGCGTATGGTTGCCGGTACAGCCAGAAGCATGGGTATCACCGTTAAAGGAACATTCCCCGAAAACATCTAAACTTCAATTGAAATGAGTAAACTGACCAAAAATCAAAAGATTGCCCAGGAGAAAGTTGAAGCCGGGAGAGTGTACACTCTTGCTGAAGCAGTGGAGCTTGTAAAGGAAATCACTTTCACAAAGTTTGACGCTTCTCTTGACGTGGATGTTCGCCTTGGCGTTGACCCCCGTAAGGCTAACCAAATGGTGCGTGGTGTCGTTACACTTCCCCATGGAACTGGCAAGCAGGTGCGCGTGCTCGTGCTCTGCAACGCTGACGCTGAAGCTGCTGCTAAGGCTGCCGGTGCCGATTATGTCGGCCTCGACGAATATATTGACAAAATCAAAGGTGGCTGGACCGACGTTGATGTCATCATCACTCAGCCCGCTATCATGGGTAAGATCGGTGCCCTCGGCCGTGTTCTCGGTCCCCGTGGTTTGATGCCTAACCCCAAGAGCGGTACTGTGACCAACGATGTTGCCAAGGCTGTCGAAGAGGTTAAGAAAGGTAAGATCGATTTCAAAGTTGATAAAAACGGTATCGTTCACTCTTCAGTGGGTAAGGTTTCTTTCGAACCCGCCGCTGCTCGTGACAATGTGCGTGAATTTGTCAACACTCTTATCAAGCTCAAACCTGCCACTGCTAAGGGTACCTATATCAAGAGCATTTATCTTTCAAGCACAATGAGTCCTGGTATCAAGATTGACCCCAAGTCAATCGATGAATAACTTTAAAGCTGATTGAACATAATGAAAAAGGAAGATAAAATCATTGCTATAGAGAACATAGCTAAGACCATTAAGGAATACAGCTGTTTCTACCTTACCGAAACTGCCGGTCTTGACGCAGAAAAGACCACCGCTCTCCGTCGCGCTTGCAACAAGGCTGACGTGAAGCTCATGGTGGTTAAGAACACTCTGCTCCACAAGGCTCTTGAGTCGCTCGAAGGTGACTACTCTGAACTTTACGGAGTGCTCCACGGCTCAACATCCCTCATGCTTTCAAACGTAGGTAACGCTCCTGCAAAGCTTATCAAGGATATCCTTAAAGCTGACAAAGAAGCTACCTTACCCCGTTTCAAGGCTGCTTACGTTGAAGAGACTATCTATGTAGGCGCTGATCAGCTTGACACTCTTGTTGCTATCAAGAGCAAGAACGAGCTTATCGCAGACGTTGTGGCTCTTCTCCAGTCTCCCGCCAAGAATGTTATCTCCGCTCTTTCTTCCGGTGCTAACAAAATCCACGGCATCCTCGAGACTCTTTCTAAGAAAGAAGCTTAATGGCTATCTTACAAAACCCAATTTTTTCAAAACAAAAACAATAAAAAAATCATACAATCATGGCAGATATCAAAGCTCTTGCAGAACAACTTGTTAACCTTACCGTTAAGGAAGTAAACGAACTTGCTCAGGTTCTTAAGGAAGAATATGGCATCGAACCCGCTGCTGCTGCTGTTGCAGTTGCTGCTGGTCCTGCTGCCGGCGCTCCCGCTGAAGAAGAAAAGTCTTCTTTCGATGTAGTTCTTAAGTCAGCTGGTGCTTCTAAGCTCGCTGTTGTTAAGCTCGTTAAGGAACTCACCGGTCTTGGCCTCAAGGAAGCTAAGGAAATGGTTGACGGTGCTCCTTCTGTTGTTAAGGAAGGTTTGGCTAAGGCTGACGCTGAAGGCCTCAAGAAGCAGCTCGAAGAAGCTGGTGCTGAGGTTGAGCTCAAATAATCACCCTGTCATTCAGGTCTCATGGGTTAAGATTCTCCCGTCAGGGAGTTTCTTAACCTATTTGCGTTAAAATAGCCCGGTTGTTTTAAAAAAACATAAATTTTTATATTTAAAAATAAAAATTCAGACTCTAAAACCCTCGAAAACATATACTTTAGCTCGATTATTAACAGTTGAACGCAAATTTAACTTAATGTCGTAGTTAAATAAAGTTAAATCCTTGTTTTCAGGAAACCTTTGATTCATCCGGCATTAACCCTCCAAAACGAGTTTCTTTAACGTTTAATCAACATTAGATGTCAGATACAATTTCATTGAAGCCCCGCGTAAATTTCGCGACGGTTAAAAACCCCCTGCCTTACCCCGATTTCCTCGAAGTGCAGCTGAAGTCATTTCAGGACTTCCTCCAGCTCGACACTCCGCCGGAAAAAAGAAAAAACGAGGGTCTCTTCAAAGTTTTTGCAGAAAACTTCCCTATAGCGGATACTCGCAACAACTTTGTGCTTGAATTCCTCGATTACTACATTGATCCCCCTCGTTACACCATTGACGAGTGTCTTGAACGCGGGCTTACCTACAGCGTGCCCCTCAAGGCGAAACTCAAACTCTATTGTACCGACCCTGACCACGAAGATTTTGCTACCGTGATTCAGGACGTTTACCTTGGAGCTATCCCCTACATGACCGATAAAGGCACTTTCGTTATCAACGGTGCCGAACGTGTGGTTGTGTCTCAGCTCCACCGTTCTCCCGGTGTGTTCTTCGGACAGAGCACTCATGCCAACGGTACCAAACTATACAGCGCACGTATCATCCCGTTCCGCGGTAGTTGGATAGAGTTTGCTACTGACATCAACAACGTGATGTATGCTTACATCGACCGTAAAAAGAAACTCCCTGTCACCACTCTTCTCCGTGCCATCGGTCTTGAAAGCGACAAGGATATAATCGAAATCTTCGGTCTCGCTGAGGAAATTAAGGTCAACAAGACCAATCTTAAGAAAGCCGTAGGTCGCAAGCTCGCTGCCCGTGTGCTTAAGACTTGGGTCGAAGACTTCGTTGACGAAGATACCGGTGAAGTTGTTTCCATCGAGCGTAATGACGTGATTCTCGACCGCGAGACTGTGCTCGAGGAGGAAAACATTCAGGAAATCATCGACTCGGGTGTGCAGACAGTTCTCCTTCACAAGGAGGATGCCAACACTTCCGACTACTCTATAATATTCAACACTCTCCAGAAAGATACCTCTAACTCTGAGAAAGAGGCTATCCAATATATCTACCGACAGTTGCGTAACGCCGAACCACCGGATGACGCAAGTGCCCGCGAAGTCATAACCAATCTTTTCTTCTCTGAAAAGCGCTATGACCTCGGCGAAGTGGGTCGTTACCGTATCAATAAGAAACTCGGTCTCACCACTTCTATGGACGTGAAAGTCCTCACCAAGGAGGATATCATCGCCATTATAAAATACCTCATCGAGCTTATCAACTCCAAGACTGACGTTGACGATATCGACCACCTCAGCAACCGTCGTGTGCGCACAGTGGGCGAGCAGCTCTACAATCAGTTTGGCGTGGGTCTTGCCCGTATGTCACGTACCATCCGTGAACGCATGAATGTGCGCGACAACGAGGTGTTTACACCTATCGATCTTATCAACGCTAAGACTATCTCAAGCGTTATCAATACATTCTTCGGTACCAATGCGCTTTCGCAGTTCATGGACCAGACCAACCCGCTTGCCGAAATCACTCACAAGCGTCGTATGTCTGCCCTCGGTCCCGGCGGTCTTTCCCGTGAACGTGCAGGTTTCGAGGTTCGTGACGTGCACTATACCCACTATGGTCGTCTATGTCCTATCGAGACTCCTGAAGGTCCTAACATCGGTCTTATCTCTTCACTTTGTGTGTATGCAAAGATCAATGACCTCGGATTCATCGAGACTCCCTATCGTGAAGTCAAGGATGGTGTCGTAAACCTCAAGAATGACGAGGTGGTTTATTTGACCGCTGAAATTGAGGAAGGCAAGATCATCGCTCAGGGTAATGCTCCTGTCAAGGCTGACGGTGAGTTTGTCAACGATCGTGTGAAGGCTCGTCTTGATGCCGACTTCCCGATTGTGGCTCCCGATCAGGTTGAGCTTATGGATGTGTCACCTACACAGATCGCATCAATAGCTGCATCGCTTATCCCGTTCCTTGAACATGACGACGCTAACCGTGCGCTCATGGGCTCAAACATGATGCGTCAGGCAGTTCCCTTGCTCCGCAGCGAGGCTCCTATTGTAGGTACAGGTATTGAAGGACAGCTCATTCACGACAGCCGCACTCAGATTATGGCTGAGGGCGAAGGTGTGATAGAGTTTGTTGACGCTACCGTTATCCGCATACGCTATGACCGTACCGAGGATGAGGAATTCGTGTCGTTCGAGGACAGCGTGAAGGAATATCACCTTCCCAAGTTCCGCAAGACCAACCAAAGCACCACTATCGACCTCCGTCCTATCTGCAACAAGGGACAGCGTGTGAAGGCTGGCGACATCCTTACCGAAGGTTACTCTACCGAGAACGGCGAACTTGCTCTCGGACGCAACCTCAAGGTGGCATTCATGCCTTGGAAGGGTTACAACTATGAGGACGCCATCGTGCTTAACGAGCGTGTGGTTCGTGAGGATATACTTACCTCAGTGCATGTTGACGAATACACCCTCGAAGTCCGTGAGACCAAGCGCGGTATGGAAGAACTCACTTCCGATATTCCTAACGTTTCCGAGGACGCTACTAAGGACCTCGACGACCGCGGTATAATCCGTGTCGGCGCCCATATCGTTCCCGGTGACATCATGATAGGTAAGATTACTCCTAAGGGAGAATCTGATCCCACCCCTGAGGAGAAGCTTCTCCGTGCCATCTTCGGTGACAAAGCCGGTGATGTTAAGGACGCTTCACTCAAGGCTTCACCCTCACTTAAGGGTGTGGTTATCGGCACACATCTTTTCCAGAAAGCCGAAAAGAAAAAGACCAAGAAGAGCGCAAGCGCCGTGCTGCCCATGCTCGATGAGAAATATGAGGAACGTCTCAACGACCTTAAGGACCTCCTTGTGCAGAAGCTTATGACCCTTACCGAGGGCAAGACTTCGCAGGGTGTTAAGGACTTCCTCGGTTCCGACATCATACCGAAGGGTGCTAAATTCTCAGCCGGAACCCTTAAGGAGATCGACTATGACACCATCAATCTTTCAAAATGGACTGCTGATGCCCATAAGAACGATATGATCCGTGCCACTATCGTCAACTACCTCCGTAAATCAAAGGAAATCGATGCCGAACTTCGTCGTAAGAAGTTTGATATCTCAATCGGCGACGAGCTTCCCTCAGGCATCATGAAACTTGCCAAGGTTTACATCGCCAAGAAGCGTAAGATTTCCGTGGGTGACAAGATGGCGGGTCGTCACGGTAACAAGGGTATCGTTTCACGTATCGTACGTCAGGAAGATATGCCGTTCCTTGCCGACGGTACTCCCGTGGATATCGTGCTTAACCCGTTAGGTGTGCCTTCTCGTATGAACCTCGGTCAGATCTTCGAGACAGTTCTCGGATGGGCTGGTCGTGAGCTCGGCGAGAAGTTCGCTACCCCGATTTTCGACGGTGCTACGCTTGAAAACCTTAATGAATGGACTGACAAGGCAGGTCTTCCCCGCTATGGTAAGACTTACCTTTATGACGGTGGTACCGGTGAACGTTTCGACCAGCCGGCTACCGTGGGTGTCATCTACATGCTTAAGCTCGGCCACATGGTTGAGGATAAGATGCACGCTCGTTCTATCGGTCCGTATTCACTCATCACTCAGCAGCCTCTTGGTGGTAAAGCCCAGTTTGGTGGTCAGCGTTTCGGAGAGATGGAAGTTTGGGCGCTCGAAGCATTCGGCGCCGCCCACATTCTCCAGGAGATTATCACAGTCAAGTCCGACGACGTTGCCGGCCGTAGCAAGACCTACGAGGCGATTGTCAAGGGTGAGGCTATGCCCCCTGCCGGTATTCCTGAGTCACTCAACGTGCTTCTCCATGAGTTGCGCGGTCTCGGCTTGAGCATCAACCTCGAGCCATAAGCTCAGAAGTCATTGACATCTCTCTAATCACCCTCCTCCTGCCGGGAGGAGGGAATATAAAAATAAAATTGCTTTTACACATTAAATATGGCTTTTAGAAAAGACAATAAACAAAAAACCGGATTCTCAAAGATTGCAATCGGTCTCGCTTCTCCCGAGGAAATCCTTGAGAAGTCAAGCGGCGAGGTGTTAAAGCCCGAAACCATAAACTATCGTACATACAAGCCTGAACGTGACGGTCTGTTCTGTGAGCGCATCTTCGGTCCGGTAAAGGACTATGAGTGCCATTGCGGAAAGTACAAGCGTATACGTTACAAAGGTATTGTCTGCGACCGTTGTGGTGTGGAAGTCACTGAAAAGAAAGTGCGCCGTGAACGCATGGGACATATCAAACTCGTGGTGCCCGTGGCTCACATCTGGTACTTCCGCTCGCTGCCTAACAAAATCGGTTATCTCCTCGGTCTCCCTTCAAAGAAGCTCGATGCTGTCATCTACTATGAGCGCTACGTCGTCATCAATCCCGGTGTAGCCGCTGAGGGTGAAAATCCCGTGGCACGTCTCGACCTTCTGACCGAAGAGGAATACTTTGACATTATCGACCGTCTGCCGAAGGAAAACCAGCTTCTCGATGACACTGACCCCAACAAGTTCATCGCCAAGATGGGTGCCGAGGCTATATATGACCTCCTGAAAGACCTTAACCTTGACGACCTTTCATACGCTCTTCGTGATCAGGCTAATGCCGAAGGTTCACAGCAGCGTAAGACTGAGGCTTTGAAACGCCTTCAGGTTGTTGAGTCTTTCCGCGCTTCACGTGAGCGTAACCGTCCCGAATGGATGATTCTGCAGGCTGTGCCCGTGATTCCGCCCGAATTGCGTCCGCTCGTGCCTCTGGATGGTGGCCGTTTCGCCACTTCCGACCTTAACGACCTATACCGTCGTGTCATCATCCGTAATAACCGTCTGAAACGACTCATCGAAATCAAGGCTCCCGAAGTGATTCTCCGTAACGAGAAACGTATGCTTCAGGAAGCTGTCGATTCTCTTCTTGATAACTCTCGTAAATCTTCAGCTGTTAAGACTGAGGCTAACCGCCCGCTCAAGTCACTCTCTGACTCACTCAAAGGTAAGCAGGGACGCTTCCGTCAGAACCTTCTCGGTAAGCGTGTTGACTACTCCGCACGTTCCGTTATCGTCGTTGGTCCTGAGCTTAAGATGCACGAATGCGGTATCCCCAAGGATATGGCTGCCGAGCTTTACAAGCCTTTCGTTATCCGTAAGCTCATCGAGCGCGGTATCGTCAAGACTGTGAAGTCTGCCAAGAAGATTGTTGACCGCAAGGAACCTGTGGTATGGGACATCCTTGAATACGTGATGAAGGGTCACCCCGTGTTGCTCAACCGTGCCCCGACTCTTCACCGTCTCGGTATTCAGGCATTCCAGCCCAAGATGATTGAAGGTAAGGCTATCCAGCTCCACCCGCTCGCATGTACAGCGTTCAACGCCGACTTCGACGGTGACCAGATGGCAGTCCACCTCCCTCTCGGTAATGAGGCGATCCTTGAAGCCCAGCTTTTGATGCTCGGTTCTCACAACATTCTTAACCCTGCCAACGGTGCGCCTATCACTGTCCCCTCTCAGGACATGGTTCTTGGTCTTTACTACATCACCAAGCTCCGCAAGGGCGACAAGGGCGAAGGTCTGAAGTTCTACGGTCCTGAAGAAGCTGAAATCGCTTACAACGAAGGCCGTGTCACTCTCCACGCCCCCGTTTCAATCGTGGTTGATGATGTTGACGAATTCGGCAATCCTATCAAGCACCTCGTAGAGAACACCTCTGTCGGTCGTGTGCTTGTTAATCAGTATGTGCCGAAGGAAATCGGTTACGTTAACGAGATCCTTTCAAAGAAGTCACTCCGTACCATCATATCACGTGTTATCAAACGTTGCGGTATACCTCGTTCTGCCCAGTTCCTTGATGATATCAAGAACCTCGGTTACTACATGGCGTTTAAGGGTGGTCTGTCATTCAACCTTGGCGACGTGCTTATCCCTGCCGAGAAAGAGCAGTATGTCAAGGAGGGTTACGAGCAAGTCCAGGAAGTGCTCAACAACTATTCTATGGGCTTCATCACCAACAACGAACGTTACAACCAGATCATTGATATCTGGACACACGTCAACTCTCGTCTTGCCGACACCTTGATGAAGCAGATTTCTGCCGATAAGCAAGGATTCAACCCGGTATACATGATGCTTGACTCAGGTGCCCGTGGTTCTAAGGACCAGATTCGTCAGCTTTCAGGTATGCGTGGTCTTATGGCTAAGCCGCAGAAGTCAGGTGCCGAAGGTGGTCAGATTATCGAAAACCCGATTCTTGCGAACTTCAAGGAAGGTCTGTCAGTGCTTGAGTACTTTATCTCTACCCACGGTGCTCGTAAGGGTCTTGCGGATACTGCGCTTAAGACTGCCGACGCAGGTTACCTTACCCGTCGTCTTGTTGACGTGGCTCACGATGTCATCATCAACGAGGTTGACTGTGGTACCCTCCGTGGTCTTGTATGTACCGAGATTAAGAATAATGACGAGGTTGTCGCTTCGCTCGGCGAACGTATCCTCGGTCGTGTGTCTGTTCATGACATTGTGGATCCCACCAATGGCGAAATCATTGTCGCTGCCGGTGAAGAGATCAACGATATTGCCGCTGACCGTATCAACGAGTCACCTATTGAATCTGTCGAAATCCGTTCAGTGCTCACTTGTGAGTCTAAGAAGGGTGTCTGCGCTAAGTGCTACGGCCGTAACCTCGCCACTCACCGCATGGTTCAGATGGGAGAGGCTGTCGGCGTGATCGCTGCGCAGTCAATCGGTGAACCGGGTACTCAGCTTACCCTCCGTACATTCCACGTCGGTGGTGTGGCTTCAAATATCGCTGCTGTCAACTCTCTTACTTCTCGCTATGACGGTCTGCTCGAAATCGAAGAGCTCCGTACAGTTAAGACTGACGAGGTTGACGCTAAGGGACGCAACGTTGAGGTTGTGATCGGTCGTCTTGCTGAAATGCGTATCATCGACCCCAACACCAAGATGATGCTTACCAATGCCAACATCCCTTACGGTGCTAAACTTTACTTCGATAACAACTCCAAGATTAAGAAGGGTGATGTTATCTGCGAATGGGACCCCTTCAACGCCGTAATCGTCAGCGAAGTCGGTGGTAAGGTTGAATATGTCAACCTCATTGAGAACGGCACTTATCGTGTTGATTCCGATGAGCAGACAGGTCTTCGTGAAAAGATTATCATCGAGTCCAAGGAACGTGGCAAAGTGCCCGAAGCAAATATTGTTGACGCCAATGGTCAGATCCTTAAGACCTACGCTCTTCCTGTGGGAGCTCACCTTATGGTCGATGAGGGTGCTGAGGTGAAACCGGGCGAAATCTTCGTCAAGATACCTCGTGCTACCGGTAGCGCCGGTGACATCACCGGTGGTCTTCCCCGTGTTACCGAGCTCTTCGAAGCACGTAACCCGTCTAACCCCGCTATCGTATCGGAAATCGACGGTGAAGTTCACTTCGGCAAGGTTAAGCGTGGCAACCGTGAAATCTCGGTTACTTCTAAGCTTGGCGAGACTAAGAAATATCTCGTACCTCTGTCAAAGCAAATTCTTGTTCAGGAAAACGACTACGTGCGTGCCGGCACTCCGCTTTCGGATGGTGCCATCACTCCTGCCGACATCCTTAACATCATGGGTCCGACCGCCGTTCAGGAATACATCGTTAATGAAGTTCAGGACGTATACCGTATGCAGGGTGTGAAGATCAACGATAAGCACTTTGAGGTTATCGTACGTCAGATGATGCGTAAGGTTAACATCCTTGATCCGGGTGACACCGGCTTCCTCGAACAGCAGATTGTTGACAAGCGTGACTTCATGGATGAGAACGACCGTATTTGGGGCAAGAAGGTTGTTACCGACGCCGGTGACAGCGAAAACGTTAAGCCCGGTCAGATTATCACTGCCCGCAAGCTCCGCGATGAAAACTCTTCGCTCAAACGTCGTGACCTCCGTCCCATCGAAGTGCGTGATGCTCAGCCTGCCACATCCGAACAGATACTTCAGGGTATCACTCGTGCTGCCCTCCAGACATCTTCGTTCATGTCGGCTGCATCATTCCAGGAAACCACCAAGGTGCTCAACGAAGCCGCTATCAACGGTAAGGTTGACTATCTGCAGGGCATGAAGGAGAACGTAATCTGCGGTCACCTCATACCTGCCGGTACCGGTCTCCGCAGCTACGAACGCATCGTAGTAGGTGGCAAGGATGATATCGAGGATGCTTTCAGCTCATTCGATTCAGTTCCCGATGCAGCTCCCGAAGTAATCGACATAGCTCACACCGAACTGTAATATACACAGACTGTAGTATATACTGAATGTAATATCAAACAGAACTATAATATTACAATCCCCAACATAAACCAAGGTCTGCCCCCACCCGGGAGCAGACCTTGATTTTTTATACTACACAGCCTCGTTCTATCGCTCAACAAGTCGGTTATGTTGGGAATTTATTGTAATTTTGCATTGATGATATGAAAAATCTTATTTGGATATTCATAATAGCGACTGTGTGCTTGCTCTCATGTGGACGGAAGCAAGCTGACTATAACAGTGTGATCGATAATGCGGAGTCGGTAATATCAGTTAATCCCGACAGTGCATTATCGATGCTTGATGCTATTGAACCGGCAGAGCTGACAGTGGATTCAATAAAGGCAAAATATTATTATGTCATGGCTTTGGCTCATGATAAGAAGGGTAATTTAATGCTGTCGGATTCGTTGATAAACTATTCCACTGAATTTTACAGGGATAAGGATTTGAAGCGATCCATCATGAGCGCAACGCTATTGGCAGCCTACAAATACCGTATCGGTGAAAGAGAGATGGCTCTCAGGATGCTTGATTCACTGTCGTCGTTGAAAAATGTCCCTGACAGCCTGCTTATAGGTCCATTGCGAGGCAGGGTTAGTTTAGGGGTCTATGACGGACCTAACGAGTCGTTCATAAAGCGGCTCATGACCATTGACAAAGATGTGAATTGGCACTCTCAGTATAAATACTGGCTATATTTCGATTTCCTTTTCAGTGGCAAAAATGATTCAGCACTCGTGATCCTTGATGAATTCATTGACGTTGCCGCTCGTGAAGAAAATCCTGAATTAAAATTCCGATATGAGTACGAAAAAATAGGTGTGCTTGAGGAGTTGGGGCGGTACTCAGAGAGTATGGCTCTCACCGACAAATTAATGGATGAACCTCAGGGCTCGATAAGGAAACACTATTTTCACCTATGGAAATCGTTGGCTATGCTCAACATGGGAAATAAAGCGGAAGCCATCAAAGAATTGGCGAAAGCCGACAGCTTTGCGTTAGCGAGCCCAAAAGATGAAAGAGAGTATTTCAACAGTTTCGCATATATTCTCAGCACCTCGCTTGACTATCATAACACAGGTAAATTAAGCCTTATCCGTATGGCGCAGATAAATAATAGTCTGAAGGACTATCTTTTGCGTTCACAATCCCTACAGCATGAGGCTGAGCAAAGCGTTCTGGAAGTAGAGAACCGCAGACTGATGCTTAAAGCGAGAAACGACCGCCAGACAGCAATGTTGATCATCGTAGTGCTTGCGGCTCTCCTTATATCGGGCGCATTGTTATGGTATGCTGTGAATAGAAAACGTAAGGCATTGGAGCTGTTGGAGCGAAATGAGACCCTGCAGAAATTAGTCGATGAATCGAACGCCACGGAGACAAACGCCACACAAAATGAAACTCTGCGAAGAACCATGCTGCAACAGCTCGGTATAATTAAAATGGTAGCCGAGACACCTACCGAGCAGAACAGGGATATGCTTCGCAAAATATCATCGATTGACAGCGATACCAACGGATCGCTTGTGAACTGGGAAAGTGTGTATGAGATAATCGACAATCTGTATTCAGGATTTTATTCCAAAATCAACGAGCGTCACGGAGATGCGTTGACCGATAAGGAGCAACAGATAATAGCGCTCATGGTTGCCGGTTTCTCGACTAAGGAGATCAGTGTCATCACAGCACAAACCACTGCGACCATATATGTGCGTAAATCTTCGATAAGGAAGAAGCTCGGCATCCCTGAGAAGGAGGATATAGTGGCTTTTCTCCGCCATGAAGTTCAGGATTAAGTACCGTTTAGACAACGGAACGTGATATTAAGACTTTTTAGACTAATATGTATTGGTAATCAACGTGTTATAAATACGCTATTAAGACTTTTGATTTTGGTGTTAAGATAGATTTAGCTATAATTTTGCGATACGAAATCAATAAAAACGTATCGCAATATGAAACAATCATTCTCATTTATCATCGCATTGCTTTGTGCCGTTTGTGCACAGGCACAGACAGAAACTCCCGATACAATATCCGCACAGGAGTTGGGTGAAATTGTGGTGGAAGCACCTAAAGTTATACGCAAAACGGACATGGATGTGTATCACCCGTCGAAAAGCGCAGTTGATAATTCTAAAGACGGTATGCAGTTGCTCCGCAACCTTATGATACCGACTCTGACCGTGAATGACGCTCTCGGCTCGATCACAGCTGCCGGACAGTCGGTGCAGGTGCGCATCAACGGCAGAGTCGCCTCCATCGAACAGGTCAAAGCCCTCTTGCCGGAAACCATCAAGCGTATAGAGTGGATAGACAATCCCGGGCTTCGCTACAATGGCGCAAACTATGTGCTTAATGTCATTGTGGCTAATCCCACGTTGGGCGGTTCGCTGATGCTTAGCGCCCGACCGGCTCTCAATACCAGATTCGGTAAGTACTTCACGGATATAAAATTGAATTCAGGAAAATCGCAGTGGAGCGTGGGAGGAACCTATAAAATGACCGACGACATTAAAGCCCATCGTGATTACAAGGAGACATTCACTTACCCCGACGGACATTCGTTGACACGCACTGAAGTGCCGCTCGGTGGCTCGGTGGACGATAACCGCGCTTCGGCATGGCTGACCTACAGTTATATCAAGCCGGACACAACTGTGTTTTATGTGTCGCTGCAGGGCTATAGGAATATATCGGCTCAGGAAAACTACAAGGGACTCCTTAAGCTCAGTGACGCCGGGAGCGACATACTTCTTGACAACGGCAACGGCTCGCAAGGCACCACACCTTCATTCTCAGCCTATCTTGAACAGCATTTCCCCCGCCGTCAGACACTTGTGGTTGATTTCAGCGCATCCATGTATTCCGGACACTCCTATTCCGACTATGTTGAGCGCTATCCTGATGCGACAGACCTTCTCAATGACATCCACACATACGTAAAGGATCGCAATCAGGCTTACGGCTTGGAGGCGAACTATATCAAGAACTGGCGAAGCTCAAAATTCACAGCCGGAGCGTCGTACACGGCAAACCGCAACCGCTCCACATACGAGAATCTTGGAGGTGATGTGTTCCATCAGAGTCAGGATAAGGCATATTTCTTCGCTGAATACTTCCGGATGGTCAACAAATTTTCATTCACCGCCGGTTTGGGCGCACAGTACACTAAATTCCATTTCCGTGAATCCAATCAGGGAAATCATTCATGGAATCTGCGTCCGCAAGCTACAGTCACTTATGCGATCAACTCCAACCATCGTCTGCGTTTGGGCTTCACTTCTTGGCAGACCGCTCCGTCATTGTCAGAAACAAATATAGCTCCGCAGCCTATTGACGGCTTCCAATGGCAGACCGGTAACCCGAACTTGAAAACGTCAAATTCATATATGCTTAATTTCCGTTATGGTTTTAGCTTACCGCGTATTAACGGCACATTCGGTATCCGTGCGTTCTCCTCGCCCGATGCGATTGCTCCTCGTCTTTACTGGAAGGGCAACCACCTGATTACCACATTTGAAAATAGCGATGGTCTCCAAAACATCGTCTTTAGTATCTCGCCGCAAGTCGAGGTGATACCGGGGTGGCTCACAGCCGCAGGCCGCATCGAATATCGGGCAGAGCGGATGAAAGGAACCGGATACCGCTTATACAATCATAACTGGAGCGGAAACGCACAGGTGATGTTGGCGCACTATGG
Organism: uncultured Duncaniella sp.; assembly: GCA_910577335.1. Classification (GTDB taxonomy): domain Bacteria; phylum Bacteroidota; class Bacteroidia; order Bacteroidales; family Muribaculaceae; genus Duncaniella. The sequence goes on from CAJTMJ010000001.1 coordinate 172,861, forward strand.
GTTTATCCTCTCCGCACAATACACCAAATCCGAACGCTCCCTTTTCGGAGAGAGAATCAGCTGGCATGAGGACATTTCGATTATTGACCTGTCATACAATTGGGGCAAATGGCAATTCGGTGCCGGCATGATAATGCCATTCGGGAAATATGATCAAGGTTCGAAATCGCTGAACCCCTATAACACCAACGTAAAGCACATGCGTGTGGATCTCAGAGTTCCATATCTCTCAGTGTCCTACAATCTTCAGTGGGGACGACAGAAAAGAGGGGCTAACAAGCTCATCAACGCCGATGCCAGTGTTGATAAGTCAACCGTCGGAGGACGATAAGCTGATATAAACGTACCATCTAAAAAGTACAGGCAGCCTCGGGGCGAATCCCGAAGCTGCCTGTCTCTTGTATGCTTTTTATGCTTTAAATTGTCTTATCTCTTGGGTTGATGTGCCCTCTTTTAGAAGTGGCAGTAGAAACCGAACATGAGGTTGTTGCTGTTGAGGTCAAGACCCCAGTTCTCGGGAGCGCCGTTATGCTTTGCGGGGCGGTTGCCACCCTGATAGCCGAGGAAGCCGACATGTGCCACAAGACTGAATTTTTCGTTGAGGTTCAGAGCCACGCCGGGACGCAGACCGATGCCATATTCCACAGCTGTGTGACCGTGAGCGCGACCGATGCCGAAATCAACACCGCCGTCTATGAAAAGGTCAACACGCTCAGTCTTGAGATATGTGTAACGTGCGTAAGGATTAACCTTGAACACTGTCTTCTTTTCGTCACCTGATTTTCTGTAAGAAACACCGAGCACCGAGCCTACAGCGAAGTTATCTGTGAGATTGTAGCCGATTTCAGGGAGCACGGTCACCTGTGTGGTTTTAAGATTGCTTGCCGATTCAGTAGTTCTGCCGAATGTCACCTGACCTCCTGTATACCAACTGCCACTCTGAGCCGAAACACACAAAGTCATAATAGCCATGACGGCTGAAAGTAAAAACTTCTTCATAATAACGAAATTTTGTGATTATAATGTAAATGATTAATTCAATGTAAATGATTAAATCAATTAAAGTGATTAAATCGATAAAATTGATTAACTCATAGTTGAAATATGAAAAAGCACCTTTTTAACGGTTGTCAATTACTTTTTCAGATATTAAACATTCCATAATCACAAAAAGTTGACGCTATCACAAAAAATAGGTCCGTGACAGTTGATGCTAATTAGTTACCGGCATACCTTCTTTCTCCCAGTTGAGGATGCCGCCTTTGAGGTCGTAGACGGTGAAGCCGAGGCTTTTCATTTTTAGTGTGGCATCGTGGCTGCGGCGACCGCTGCGGCAGTATATGTAGTAGTGACGTGTCTTGTCGAGCTGCTCTATACCTTTATCAAAGGCGGTGGCATCGAGCCAATTTATCAGAATGGCATTTTTCAGATGTCCGTTAGCATATTCCTCAGGGCGTCTCACGTCAAGCACGGTAGCTAATGAGTCGCTTTGCACCATATCATTGAACTGCTGTGGGGTGAGCACTTCGATTCCGTCGTTAGCCGAGCAGCCGACACATATTCCGAGTGCCGACAGAAGCATTATAAAGAACTTTTTCATAACGATATTTAAATTTTCATTCTTATGAACTGATTTAAACTTTTTATAAAATGCTTAAATCATTCCTATATGCAAATATCAGATAATTCCACGATTTTTACAAATTTCAAATCCGATTTTTCATATTGTAATATTTTTGTTAATTTTGCAGAAGATAGTGGTAATACATTATAGTAATGAAATTTAATATCATGAAGCTATGAATCTTTTACGTAAATTAATGTTTGCTGTGGCATTGGCATTTGTATGTGCCTGGGTTAATGCCGCAGAACTCTCATCGCTTGCTTGGAGCAAAATATGTTCAGGCGAAATGGATCCCGAATGGTATGGCTCGGCAGAAGCTCAGGCTGTGGCTGACATATTGATAGAAACACAAAAGACCAGCGGCGGTTGGAAGAAGAATGTCAAATTTCACATAATCTCCGCCTCGGAACTTGCGGATCTAAAAGCCTCAAGAGGTGAACAATCATGTCTTGATAACGCCGCCACGACTCAGGAAATGCGTTTCCTTGCCAAAGTATGGCAAAAAACAAAGGTAGAGAAGTATCGTGAATCATTTTTGAAAGCCCTCAATATGATATTTGAGGCTGAAAAAGATTGTGGCGGATGGTCGCAATACTGGCCTCTTTCAGGCAAAGGCAGTTATCAGGACTATATTACATTTAATGATAACCTTGTGATTAATGTGCTTAAGCTTCTCCGTGAGATTAACGGAGATAAAAGTGATTTCGCCGGAATAGCTGACGATGCGGCTAAAGCCCATTGCCAAGCTGCTTTTGACAGAGGTATAGATATGATAATTAAATGTCAGATTGATGACAACGGCAAGAAGGCGGCATGGTGTGCACAGCATGATCCGGCAGACATGCTTCCGGCTGTGGGGCGTCCTCACGAATTGCCTTCGGTGAGCGGATTTGAGTCGGCTTCTCTGCTTTCGTTTCTAATGACTATCCCCGAGCCGTCCAAGGAGCTTCAGGAGGCTATAACCACTGCTGTGGCATGGCTTGATGAACATAAAATCGAGGGCAAGGCTATAGAAGATTACATTAATGCAGCCGGTGAAGAGGATCGCCGTGTTGTTGACAAACCCGGAAGCGCAATATGGGGCAGATTTATTCAGCTCGGCGGTGAGAAAGGGAAGGAAGTATATGAAAAGTTCTTCAAAATGCTCGGTGAAAGAGGTAAATCACGAAGCCATACTTACCAAGGCAAGACTTACACCTATACCGAGGAGGAAATAGCAAGAAGTTCCTACCGTCCTGAGAAGGAATATCAGCCAATATTCGCAATATATAAGGATGAATATGCGCATCTTTTCTATCGATTCCTTTATAATTATGAGGATACCGATCCTGTTGTAGATGAAAAAGGATTGCCTGTTGCCACAAGTCTTATGGCTACCAATCGAGCCAGTTATCAGTATCTTGGAGATTGGTGCCAGAACCTGATTAAAGTGGAGTATCCGGCTTGGAAACAGAAAGTGGATGCTATGAATGAAGCCGGCGATGCGACGATGCATGAGCTGTCAGATGCAACATATATTTCAAGCTCAGAGGATAAGTCTACCTATATGTTTGGCGACAATTTCAGTGTGTCCAATCAAAAAGGTAAAGGTTACGGAAAGGGGAAATCAAACACCGTGAAATACTCTGCCGGCGTGGAATATACTATTCAGATTCCCGAAGGGAAGAAGGTCGTAAAAATCTCATTTAACGGCTATGACAATTATGACGTTGACGCATATCTTAGCGAGCTCGCAGGGGTGAAATATGGTGAGACCGATTACGTATTCCCGGCTAAAACTGACGATATGAAGTATGTCACACATACCATTGACCTCAGTGCAAAGCCCGTAAGTGAGTCGTTGCCTTTTAAGATCGGCTCCAAGCAATGTTGTCTGATAATCACACTTTATTGTGTGGATGCACAGTCGGGAATTGATAATATCGTGGATGAATCCAAGCCGAAGACTGTTAAACGGGTGGAAAACGGCCAGATCGTGATAATCAAAGACGGTCGCAAATATAACATTGCCGGTCAGGATATTACCGATTTCCATACACGCTGATACGTGATTGTTTAGTTTACCTATTTCGGAATTGCAGGTTTTTTGCTAATTTTGCGTTGTCATGTTATTGAATCTTGCAATACCGGTCCAAGCTCCCTTGATTACATCGCCTGTGCCTATCTTCCTGACAGTTATGGCGATAATCTTGGTCACCCCTTTATTGCTCAACCGGCTCAAGATTCCACATGTCATCGGGCTTATATTGGCAGGTGTCGCCGTAGGTCCCTACGGATTCGGGCTTCTTGCCAGAGATATGAGCTTTGAGGTGTTCGGACAGGTCGGCATTCTCTACCTCATGTTTCTCGCCGGTATAGAGATTGACATGTACCATTTGCGCAAAAATCTGCGCAAGGGATTGACATTCGGCGCATTCACATTCCTTATCCCTCTATTGCTCGGAGCTGTCGCAGCCGTTTTGATACTCCGCATGGATATGCTTGTGGGCATACTGCTCGCATCCATGTTTGCAGCACATACTCTGATAGCCTACCCGATAGTGGCTCGTTTCGGTGTCACTAAATCGCCAGCCGTGATCATAGCTATTGCCGGAACCATCGTTACCGTAATAGGCTCTCTTATAGTGCTTGCCGGGGTGCTTGGGGTATACCGTGAAGGCTCGTTGTCGTCATTGCTGAAAGTGTTAGGGTATCTTGTGCTCTATTCTGTCGGAATAATCTATATTTACCCCCGTCTCACCCGCTACTTTTTCAAAAAATACAACGACGGCATATCGCAGTTCATCTATGTGATGGTGATGGTTTTCTTCGCTGCCGCGCTTGCATCGTGGATCGGTATTGAGGGTGTGTTTGGCGCTTTCTTCGCCGGATTGGTGCTTAACAGCTTCATACCGTCACGCTCCACGCTTATGGGGCGCCTTGAATTTGTGGGTAATGCCATCTTCATCCCTTACTTCCTCATCGGTGTGGGTATGCTTATAGATATTCATGTGGTGACGGCGGGGTGGGGCACACTTTATGTGGCGGCAGTGATGAGCGGTGTGGCTATGCTTACAAAATGGATTGCGGCTTTTGCCACACAGAAAACTTTCCGGCTCACATCTGTTGACCGTTCGATAATGTATCAGCTCTCCAATGCGCACACCGCAGTGGCTCTTGCAGTAGTGATGATCGGTTACGGGATGGATCTCTTCGGCGTGGAGATACTTAACGGTACCGTGGTGATGATTCTTGTCACATGCACAGTTTCTTCAATCGGCACGGCACGGGCGGCTTCGAAGCTGAAATTGCAGATATTAGAGCAGGAAGAGGAGGAGAATACCAAGGATGTCAGCGTGAGCCATCCGCGCACGTTGATAGCTATATCCAATCCCTTGACCTCACCCGGTATAGTGGAGCTTGCGCTCGCAATGCGTTTCCCTGACTCATCAAAGCCGGGCGATTTCTATGCCCTGCATGTGCGCAACGATAACTCCGCATCGTCACGAGCCATCGGGCGTAATTCTCTTGATGTGGCTGAGCGGACTGCGGCTGCGGTTGAGACTTCGTTGACCCCGATTGAACGCTATGACCTCAATTTCATTACCGGAGTGCTCAACACCATGGAGGAGCGTGATATTACCGAGGTGATTATAGGTCTGCATCGCCGCACTAACGTGATAGATTCATTCCTCGGCGACAAGATAGAACGTCTGTTGAAGTCTACCAACAGGATGGTGGTCATAACACGTTGCTTCATACCAGTAAATACCGTGACACGCATAGTCGTGGCTGTCCCCAAGAAGGCTCAGTTTGAGACCGGCTTCCGCCGCTGGGTACAGGCTATCGGTAATTTGTGCCGTCATGCCGATTGCCCGATAGTCTTTTGGTGCGAGGATGACACTGCAGCCATGATAAGTACCGTCCTTCGTCAGTCACGGCTTGGAATCCGTGCGTCGTTTGCCACCCTTGAGAGCTTTGACGACTTCGTGGTGAAATCGCAGGAGGTGAGGGATGATGACTTGCTGATAGTGGTGAGCGCCCGCCGTGCTTCTGTCTCGTTCGAGAGCGATATGGATGCAGTTCCCGAATTTTTGCAAAAATATTTTACCACCACTAACCTTATAATACTTTATCCGGGTCAATTTGGCACTGAGGCTCCGATGACTATGGCTGAGACTATGGCTACCGATATAGTTTCGGCACCGTCGCCCCTTTATCTGTATACCGTTAACTTCCTCCGTCGTCTACGCCGCATCATAACTCACAAGACATCAAAATAATAAATCAGCTATTTGGTTTAAACATAGTAGAATAGATTATTGTTTTATATTTATTTAAGCACTGAATTGATACTTAAGTCAGTTCATAAATATATTACAATAACCATGTACGAAATTCAGAAACTTTTCGACCTTTCAGGAAAGATCGCAGTTGTTACCGGCGGTGGAGATGGCATAGGTAAAGGATGTTGCGAGATTCTTGCCGCTGCCGGAGCTTCGATAGTAGTAAGTGATATTAGCGCCGATAAGGCAAAGGCGGTTGCCGACAGTATAGTCGCAGCGGGTGGTAAAGCTATTTCTGTTGCCTGCAATGTGCTTGAAGATGCCGATCTGGTAAAATTGATAAACACTACCGTGAGCACCTTCGGGACAGTAAATATACTTGTGAATAATGCCGGTCTTGGCGGTGGCGGTCGTGAGAATCCCTTTAAGATAGATTTGAGCTATGTTGAGCGTATCTACCGTATAAATGTGTTTGCCCCATGGCGTCTTTGCCAGTTGGCAGTGCCTGAAATGGGTAAATCGGGATATGGCAGTATCATAAACATTACATCTATGAGCTCTATCGACAAGGAGCCTAACATGTGTGTTTACTCCTCGTCAAAGGCTGCCCTTAATCATCTTGCCGCTAATCTTGCCTATGATTTCGGACCCTACGGCGTGAGAATCAATAATGTGGGTCCCGGAGCTACAAAAACAGCTGCTCTTCAATCGATATTGACACCTGAGTTGCAGGAGAAGATGTTGAAACACACTCCTATCCACAGGTTAGGTGAGGTTTCTGATATCGCTCAGGCTGTGTTGTTCTTTGCTTCACCGGCATCGGCATGGGTAAGCGGACAGGTTATGTTTGTTAACGGCGGGGGCGATCAAACCCTCGACTGATAGTCTAATCCTATAAAATACACTTAAGTACATGACAAAAATTTGAAAACATCGAATTTTGGGGTATAAGTCGGACGC
>CAJTMJ010000002.1 GCA_910577335.1 uncultured Duncaniella sp.
AACCGAATTTATTTAATTTTTAACCTCGTCCATTTTTTAGTGGACAGTAGTGAAAATTGATGTGAAATGAAAAAGAAAATTACTACCATTACAATCATTACAATCGCTATTCTTATGGCTTGTCACCTCCTTTCATCATGCTCGATGGGCGTAGGTGACAATAGAGACAGAAATCTTGAACAGTCGGTGTTGGCGCATCTTAACTCAGTTCCCAATGTTGAATATGTCGGGTTGTCGGATGTCAGCAAAAGCGGTGATGACAATTTTAAAGCCGTGGTCATATATTATGTGACCGATTCAGTCGGCAATAAGCATGAGCGCAATGCCCGTGTTACCACCAACGATGATTGTTCTACAATTTATACATGGGAAGATCTTGATTCCAACATACTTGGCGACACCAAACAGATGGTAAGTGACAAATTGGAAGAGAAGGGGATAAATATGGACAGCAGCTTGATAGATGCGCTGATTGAACTTAAAAAACGGTTGAGATAAGCTGCGTCATTGATTTTGAGATATGAACTGATTTAAACTTTTTATAAAATGTTAAACTCAGGCTTAAAATTACCATGTTTTCAATCTTTGAAGCTCTTTTCGGCTGAATTATTAGCTCGAAAATAGCTTCAAATCTTAAAAAATAAAAAGTTTAAATCAGTTCTATAGATTTCTTGGTCGTAAGCTTATAACCGAGACCTCGGGCGTTTATAATATCAAGGCTCGCTGATTTTGAAAGATGTTTTCTGAGTTTATGTATAAAACCATGCAAACGATTAAGATTGTTGTAATCGTCATTATTCCAGATTCTTATCATTAAATCACGTGTCTCCACCACAGCGTCCGGATGTGAAAACAGTTCGTTTAATATGACCGCTTCAATATGTGTCAGTTCAATTGTTTCGCCGTTGATTTTCAAACGTTGTGATGAGAAATCAAGGTCGCAGTCTTCCAATGTGATTGAGGCATCCTCCTGATACTTTAGCCGTGTCCTGTTCAACAAGGATTTAATACGGACTATCAGTTCGGCTAATTGGAACGGTTTTCGAAGATAGTCGTTGGCACCGAGTTCAAAGCCTTTCACAACATCATCGAGAGCCGTTCGGGCTGTGAGGAAAAGTACCGGTACGGCAGGAGATGACAGCCTGATAAGCCTTACCATCTCGAAACCGTCCATCTTAGGCATCATCACATCCGCTACAACAATATCGGGGGATGATTCCTTGAATATTCTTAAACCTGTTTCGCCATTCGATGCACAGATGACGTCAAACCCTTCACGGGTCAACGCATCCTGAATGATGAACGAGAGGGTCGAATCGTCCTCTACCAGTAAAATCTTATCTTTCCTCATCGCCGTTGAATTTTAGTGTGAATTTTGTACCTTCTCCGGGTTTGCTGGTCACGGAAATACTCCAACCGAATAATTTTACGATTTGTTGAACATAGAAAAGCCCAAGCCCGTAACCTCCGACCTCATAGCGGTTGCCGGAAGGGACACGATAGAACTTGTCAAAGATATAAGGCAAATACTCCTTGTCAATACCTATGCCATTGTCGGCTATTGTTATTGAGCGGGCATCAGCCTTTATAGTAATGGTAACAGAGTTGCCTGAATATTTGATTGCATTGTCTATGAGATTTGACAGGATATTGCCAAGATGCAACGAATCCGCCTGAACCGTAAGATTGTCAGTTATATCAATGTCTATATTCACAGGCTTGTCAGCTTTCAGTTTCATCATGTCTGAAACTTCTTCGACAATAGGTTTTATCGCAACGGTCTCGATGTCGAGTTTCATTGTCTTGAACCGCTCCATGCTCATTGACAGGATATTCTCTATCATTCCTGAAAGAAAATTCAATCTTTGCATTATAATTTTAAGGAACTGCTTGTTCCTTGCCTCGTCGCTCTGGTCATAGTAGCGAAGCATGGAATCAGCTGCTGAATATGCGACAGCGACAGGAGTTTTAAGTTCATGTGTCATATTGTGGGTGAAGTCATCCTTCATCTGCTCGATGGTTCGTAACCGTCCGACCCAATGAAGCAGATACCAAATCAAGAATCCCATCAGAATAAGTATTGTCGTGGATGTGACAATTATACCTGACATCTGATTCAGAATATGACCATTCAAGGGACTGAAGCAAACTCTATAAATGGGTGATTGTTTGTCGGTCATTGCAAAATCGATCGACCATAATCCATCACATTCTTCCGTGCTGTCGCCAATAAGTTGTATTGTGGCTTGTTCCGGATACAAACCTGAGTTATTGAGTTCCTTTTTTAACAAATCATTTAGCACGGCACTGTTTCTTTCAGGCATACTCTTGTCTGACCGCTCTATTATATGGAAATACTCACTCATAGTCTGACTGAGATTATTAAGGATATTCGGGTATTCATATCCACCTTCCGGCGACTCCACGCCATGTACCACAAGCGTTAATTTCAATAACGAATCGTCATTCCCATGAGAGCCGTCGTTGAGTCTTGTTATTATTTCAAGAATGTCTGCTCTACGGACACATTCGCTCACAGTTTGAAAAGTCTGAACCTTAATCGAGTTATAGAGGCTATGTAGATACCATATATTGCCTACAACCATAATGGCTATGGCTGACAAGCAAATGGCTGTTATAATTCTAAAGCGTTTCATGTTACAAAAATAGTGAATTCCGACGAGAATTATATCTGAACTAAGACTAACTAAGACTAAAGGAGGTTTCGCTAAGACTGTCGGGGTTGTTATCGCTGTAATTTTGCATCATGAACCTTAAAAGACAATCAAGATGAAATCAGGAAAGTTTACGCTAAATATGTTTGCGATAGCTGCGATGTTGATTGCGTTCACCGGATGCTCAACGCCCAAAGCTCTTCTGTTCGCAAATCGTGACTGGCATATCAGCGACTATTACGGTCAAATTATAGATAGGGATACTACTTATCGAATGACTTTTGGCAATGTACTCATTCCCGTTCCGCTAACAATTGTGTCATCAGCCGATTCCGCAGCTAAATATCCGGGTATGAATAAATTTCTATCAGATATTCTGAATACAGTCCATCTTGACAGCGCTCAGATTCTGTTCTATGCACCGCAAATGTGTACCATGTTCGTAAAACCCAAGAAGGATACTCCACCTATGAAACCATCCTCCATCTCATCACCACTATATGATGATAAACCATATACCATGTGGATAAACGAGGATGACATAGAAGAGTGGATAAGAAAACCGTTGGAGATGTATACTTATACTTATTTTGATAAGAGGAAAAGAAGGCTTCTTATTGTGGATTGCTATGATTATGGAGATGCACCAATAGCTCAGATAACGATATTTCAATCAAAAAACAGCCTCACATCCAAAATGAATGTGCCCGATGCTCTCCGGAAAGCTTTCTATGAGACACATGATTTGAAATACTATATACGGGATATTGAATTTTGGGCTCATAATATAGAGATGCGACGTTGGCGTGCTATCGCAAATTATAAAATAGGTCAGGAACAAAAACTAAGAAACAAATGAAACGGACACTCATTACACTCTGCATAATCATAAACTCCTTATCCGTACTATCGGCAAAAGGGATAAAAGGGATTGTGATTGACAGCGATTCAATTCCTGTTGAATTTGCAAATATCACTGCATTTGCTGATGACTCGGTAGTGGGAGGGGACGTGACCGACAAATACGGGCAATTCAGTATTGACGTCGGCTCTGACTGCAATAAAATAAGAGTTTCATTTGTCGGTTACGATGATGCAGTAATAAATGCGGTCAGTTCAGACATGGGCAAAATCATATTGAAACAGACTTCAACCACACTACGAGAAGTTGTTGTCAAAGCTCCGTTAATACGACGTGAAGCTGATCGGATAGTGATGAATGTCGCAGCAAATCCACTTTCGACAAATAAGGATGCGCATGAATTATTGAAAACCGCACCGGGTGTTTGGGCTACAGACGAAACAATGTCTATATATGGTCAAGGTGGTACGACAGTCTATATTGATGACAGGAAAGTGAATATGTCAGGCAACCGGCTCATGACATATCTGAAATCCATTCAGTCTTCATCTATTGCCACTATTGAGATTATACCCAAAGCCGGAGCAGAGTATAGTGCTGATTCATCAGGTGGTATCATAAAGATAAATCTCAAACGAAACATGGTTGATGGCATTAATGGCTCCGCTGGACTTAATGTGACTGCCGGTGAATATAAGCAATGGTTAAATCCATTTGTCAATCTCGGGCTACATACCGGTAAATGGATAGTGAATATAAACGGCAATATAAACGGAAGCCCGTCAGATGGAAACACGTCACATGCAAAAACGGCAAACACTTCTATTTCCCAATACATGGATGGCGTTTCGCATAACAAGAAAAGAAGCCTCCAAGGGAATATGTCGCTTGGCGTGTTCTATGAACCGACCGGTAGAGACAAAATCGGATTGCAACTTGACTATAATCCGAGTCGGCTGCACCATTCATCCCGTTCTGAAACAGAAATGTTTGGTGCGGCTACCAATGGTAACACATTTGGCACTTATATTAGCGAAGATTGTTACCATAATTTTAATGCAGCGTTCAATTGGTCACATACGACAGATAAGCAAGGCTCTGTTTTGAAGCTAATTTCTAACTATAATTATCAAAATTCTTCCGTGACAGAGGATAATAAAATGAGCTGGTCTTTTACTCCGAATGATTCGGTTTATAACACGGACAATCTCAATCGCTACAATATTTTTGTGACTGATTTGTCATTTCGCAAGGTTTTTAACAACAGATGGAATTTAAATATCGGGACAAAATATACTTTCAATAATGTATTAAATCGTACATATCATCAGTTTCTTAAAGAGGAAGGATGGATTTTGAACCAACAATATGATTATGATACATCGTATGATGAAAATATTGTTGCACTATATGCAACTGCCAATGGAAACGCAGGGAGATGGAAGTTCAAGGCAGGAATAAGAGGTGAGTATTACAGAACTAACGGAGGGGGAACAGGTTATGACCGTTTTAACGTTTTCCCTAATGCAAATATAGCCTATAATATATCTGAAAAAGGTGACTATACTGTTGCGTTAGGTTACTATAGAAATATCAGGCGCCCTTCATTTCAATCGTTAAATCCGATCGTAAGACAGGTAGCCGATTATACCTATACGGTTGGTAATCCAGGGCTTACACCCAGTTTCACAGATGCGCTCAGTCTTGATTTCATTCTTGCCGGGAAATTCACCATTGCAACAGGTTATTCAGTCACTGACAATCCTATAAGACAGATGTTTACTTCAAATCCTGATTATCCCGAAAGGCTTTATCTGACATGGGAGAATGAGGGCAAGGATCGAAGTCTATTCATTCATGGAGATGGATTTGTAAACATCACAAAATGGTGGAATCTCTATTCAAGTGTGACGTATGTAGTGACATCTCAAAAACTTTCGGACACAGTTGCGTTTGACACTTTCGGCTATCTGCAACTTGTGGCAAGCACCACGTTCTTGTTGCCAAAAGGGTTCAACCTATCAATGAATTGCTTCTACAATTCCAAGATGAAAATAGGCAATATTACTGTCTATCCGATTCTTAATCTCAATCCGACTTTGCAAAAACAGTTCAGTAAGCATTGGTCTGTATCTATCGGAATCGAAGATATGCTGCAAAGAAAAAGTAAAATTAGGACGGAATCATCAGGATATAACCGCTTGACTTATACAAAAAGTTATCTGACTGCAAAAATTGGCGTTACCTATAAATTTAACTCCGGTAAAGGATTCAGAACTCCGAGAATTGAAAAGAATACTGACAATTCAAGATTCAGCAAGGAATGATTCCCAATATTGCGGAGGTACTTACCAATATTTCAGAATATGGCAGATGGTATTGAAATAAATATTAACTTTGCCACATGGGAAACGAGATTATAAATTTAGATTCGATTGATGCCTACAACAGATTGTTCGGGCTTAAAACATTACATCCATTAGTGACTGTTGTGGATCTTAAAAAGGCAACTCAAGCGGTGAACCATGTGCGTATGAAATATGGTGTGTATGCTCTGTTTCTCAAAAATGGTGTTTATTGCTCTTTGAAATACGGGCGGAAGCACTATGATTATCAAGAAGGCTCGATAGTGAGCTTTTCGCCCGGTCAAATTATAGATGTTGAAATGGAGAAAACAGAGGTGGCTCCTGATGTCGTCGGGCTGATTTTTCACCCCGATCTGATATATGGCACTCCGTTAAGTGATAAAATATCCTCGTTTGGCTTCTTCGACTATTCCCAAATGGAATCATTACACCTATCAACGGAAGAGAGGTGCATATTTCTTGATTGTCTTGATAAGATACGGAAAGAACTGGAACACCCGGTTGACCGCCATTCCGCATCATTGCTTTCAGCAAATATTCAAGTGTTGCTTGAATATCTCCATCGTTTTTACGACCGTCAATTTATAACTCGTCATAAAGTAAACTCCGAAGTGCTGTCGCAGTTCGAACGTGAGCTTAAGGATTACTATCGTTCTGATTCACATAAAGATGAAATCCCGTCAGTAGCATATTTCGCCGAGAAGGTTAATCTTACTCCCGGCTATTTCGGAGACCTGATAAAGAAAGAGACAGGGCTTACGGCGCAGGAGATGATATCGCAACATGTGATAGCGACTGCAAAACATAAGCTTGCCATGAATGACATTGACATCAGTCTCATAGCCTACGATCTGGGGTTCCAGTACCCTCAGCATTTCAGCCGTCTGTTCAAACGTATCACAGGTCAGACACCTAAACAGTATCGGGCAACACTCTCTGACAATTAAGAGAAACGACTTATTCCTTTAGGTGAAGAATTTCCATAAATCTCTTAACCACAGCGGAATTTCCCGTATGTTTTCCGGCATCTTCACTTAATTTGCAGGTATCGTTATAGAAATTCCAAAGCTCGGTGATTTTTATAGCAGTAAGCTTTATAACGATGTTCAGATGCTTAATTCCCGGGAAGTCGTTGGTGAAATGTGTGCCGATACCGAAGGAGGGTATGCATAAATTCTTGGCGAACCGATGTATCTCTATCGCTCTGTCGGTTGTCAGGGCATTGCTGAACACTATTTGTTTAGATCTTGAATCAATCCCTAAAGAACGATATTTCTCGACGATTTTCATCAGTTGCTCATAATTGTCACCGCTATCGACCCTCAGTCCTTTGAACATATTGGCATAATCTTCTGAGAAATTAAGGCTGAATATATCCCAGCCGTATGTGTCATACAGGAACGTGCCAAGTGCGCCACGATAGGTCTGCGCCCACGTTTTCATTGCAATGAAGTTTGACATCTGAGGTCCATACATTCCGGCTATGCCACAAATAAGCTCATGAGCCATAGTGCCTATAGGGGTGAGGTCATATTTCATGGCAAAATACACATTGCTCGTCCCCACAAACCGACCCATATCATCGTCAAGATCTTTTTGACAATCGGACATGGCTTTAACCACGGTATCCTGTACAGCGAATGAAGCTCTGCGCCTTGTGCCGAAATCGCTAAAAGTGCAACCTTCGGAAATCAGTTTGCGAGCTTTGTCGTATGACCGTTTATAATATTCGGTCATATCCATCAGGTCGTTTTGCCCTGTCATCATATAGTATAATTCTGATATTATGGCAAGCACCTTTACCTCAAGCAGTATGGTATCGCTCCAGCATCCCTCAAATTCAACAGACAGGTGCCCCTCATTATCCTGATGTATTTTTACCCAGCCGGAATTATATCTGAAACCTTTAAGGAAATTGTAGAACCAAAACGGGATATAAGGGCACCGACGCTTCATGAATGTTGTCTCATCGTCAGTAATCACCACATTTTCAAGATATTTGATTTGCTTTTTAAGCTCAGTAGCAAAACCTTCAGGATATATACGGTTATCCCTGTCGGTAAAAGCATATTTCACCTGTGCGCGAGGATAATTATCGATTACCGCACAGCACATTGTAAATTTATATAAATCATCGTCGGTGAAGTATGTGATTATCTGTCGCATAGTTATTTAGATTTTAATTATTGTTGTTATCGGTTTGCTGTAGAGTAGCCTTAACTTTAGCGTCGATAGCAGCCAGTAGGTCTGCCGGGACAGTGGCTTTAACGACTTTTTCAGCGAAACTAATCATATCTTTAGCTTCAGGGGCGCGTAAATATTTGGGATCCAACCCAAGACTGCCGAGCCTGAAACGATCGAGCGCATCCGAATCTTTGAATATGGCATATTGCTTGAGAACTATATCGCTATCAGTCTTGAAATGATTTTTGATAGCTTCAATACCTAATTTATCATTAAGATCATGATAACGCATGAGATATACCGTTGACTCATGGAATGTTATTATATCAGGATGCTTCTTGCAGAAATCTGTATAGTATACGGCTGCTCGTGCGCCATGTCCGGTATCCAGATAGTCATCCTGACGGCGACTGTCATGGAAGATGGCGGCATGAGCCAATGGTTCAACCAATGAGACGCTATCCCCAAATATTTTTTCACCAAGCATCACCGCAAACAATAACACACGCTCGCAATGACCCTGTGCATGGATTTCGCTATCCGGCATATTGAATATAACGTTTTCATACATGAATGAACGCCATTTTAAGAACATATCCTTTACGAAGGGGGACATGTTCTCTATAATTTCATCGGGAATTACATATTTATTCATTATTCTGAGATTTTATTCTGCGAATATATAAAAATAATTTTATTCAATTGTGTTATATATCTATAACGTTGAACAAGACCTGTTTGATTTTGCATATTATATGCAGATTATATCCATTAAATTTGCAGGGTAATTATGAAACTGATTTAAACTTAAAATTATGCCACATCACTGTCATACAGATGGTAATTGTCATACACATGATAATTCGATAGGAGGTTTGCGAAGATACGGAATAGAATTGTTCACTTTATTTCTGCTGTTTGCGGGGGTAATATTGAACCATTTCAGGCTGTTCGGCATATTCGCGCAATCTATCGGTATGCAGGAATCCACTGTAATATTACTCTATTATATAATAGCTGTGCTCCCTGTAGGAAAAGGGATATTGATAGAGACGGTCAAGTCATGGATGCGGGGCGATTTTTTCAATGAATTTTCTCTGATGTTTTTGGCAAGCATTGGAGCTTTTGTCATTGGTGAATACCCTGAGGCGGTTGCCATATTATTATTCTATTCTTTCGGGGAAAAATTGGAAGGTTCAGCTTCTGAAAAAGCTAAGAATAGGATAAGGTCTTTGCTTAGACAGATACCTGACAGTGTGAGGGTGATGCATAAAGATGGTTCGATAACTGAAAGTGCGCCTCAGGATGTAAGGATAGGGGATACTATTATAGTCCGTCCCGGAGAAAGGGTGGCTCTTGACGGAATATTGGAGAACAAAACTCCGGTGACCTTTGACAATTCTGCGATAACAGGTGAAAGTGTACCTGTGACAATAACTACCGGCAAAGATATCAATTCAGGCGCCCTTCCAATAGAGGAAGAAGCGCATGTGAAGGTGACAAAAAGCTATAAGGACAGCTCAATGAGCCGTATTATGAAAATGATTGAAGATGCGGCTACAAAGAAATCAAAATCGGAAACTCTGCTAAGACGTATTACCCGATGGTATACTCCAACGGTGATGATATTGGCAGTATTGCTTTTTGCGGTTCCTTGGATTGTCAGTCTCGTTTCCGGCAGTTTCCATTTTGACTGGAGCTTATGGTTTGAACGTTCATTGGTGTTACTCGTATGTTCATGCCCATGTGCTTTGGTGGTAAGCATCCCGTTAAGTTATTTTGCGGCTATTGGGAATGCTTCCCGATTTGGATTGCTATTTAAGGGGAGCCGTTATCTTGATGATCTTCGCCGGATTGACACTTTGCTTCTTGACAAGACCGGGACCTTGACTACCGGTAAATTCTCGATAGTGGAGATAGTGCCAGTAGCCGGCATCACAAAGGAGGAAGTGTTGAAAATGGGAGCGGCAATTGACTCGCATAGTACGCATCCGCTTGCCAACGCTGTTATTGAGGCTGCCGGTAGTGACGTACCTACGGCAACCGATGTCAAGACTGTGACACATGGAATGACCGGGACTGTGGATGGCAAATCAGTCATAGTTGGCTCAAAAACATTGCTTGAAGAGCATGGAATAACTGTGGAAACCAAGAGCAACGCATCATCCGAAATTTGTATTGCCGTCAATGGCAAATATATAGGGTCGATATTGCTCGGTGACACATTGAAACCCGGCGTTGCGGAGACCATATCTAAATTACATTCACTCGGGATAAAGAAAATTATGATTCTTTCCGGGGATAAGGAGGGGGCAGTCGCCAAAGTGGCAAAAGAAACGGACGTTGATTCGTATAAATCTCATCTTCTCCCTGAAGATAAACATAAGATTGTTGAAGAATTGGAGCGGGAAGGTGATAAGGTGGCATTTGTCGGTGACGGGATAAATGATGCTCCTTCGTTGGCATTGGCTGATGTTGGCATAGCCATAGGAACCGGCGGAACGGATGTCGCCATGGAGAGCGCTGATGCAGTAATCACCGGAAACAATATAGACCGACTTGTGGATGGGGTTAAACTCTCATATAAAATTAAACGTGTAGTGACCGAAAATGTATCGTTAGCCATTTTTGTGAAAATATTGGTGATGGTGCTCGGTTCATGTGGGCTTGCTACACTTTGGGCAGCTGTGTTTGCCGACACAGGTATAACACTTATTACAATTTTATGGACTTTATTCAGTCTCCGACAGAAAAAATTCGTAAATTCGCAGCATGAAGCAAGAGGATATAGATAGATTGACAGAATTAGCGGGTATACGACCCTCTCCGGTCAGGACGTTGTTGCTCCGGGCGTTAGATGAAGCCGATGGTCCATTGTCATCGCAGGAACTTGAAGGTGTGTTAGAGACCGTGAATCGGTCGTCGATAACACGCACGTTGGCTTTATTCCTAAAGGTAGGGCTCGTACATTCTGTAGAAGATGGCTCGGGGGCCGTGCGTTACGAGTTGTGCCATGCTGTCGGGTCGGATACGCATCAAGATTTACATCCTCACTTTCACTGCACAGTGTGCGGAAAGACATTTTGTTTTGATAATATAGCGATTCCTAATATTGACATTCCCAAAGGATATATCCCAGCATCAATAAATTTTGTCATAAAGGGGAAGTGTCCTGAATGTGCGAAGCGTTGTTCACTTAAAATGTAGATTATATGGATAACTCACAAGAGATATTTCCTGTTGTGGACGAGAACGGAAATGTAATCGGTTCTGCCACACGTCAAGAATGTCACAGTGGCTCTAAAATATTGCATCCGGTGGTTCATCTTCATGTTTTTGATCCCCAAGGTCGGTTGTATCTGCAACGGCGACCTGAATGGAAAGATATTCAACCCGGCAAATGGGATACTGCCGTGGGCGGACATGTGGATTACGGTGAAGATGTAGTTGACGCATTGCACCGTGAAGCAAGCGAGGAATTGGGTATTCATGATTTTGAAGAGGCCCCGGTTGCTAAATATGTGTTTGAGTCAGACATGGAAAAGGAGCTTGTAAATACATTTCGCACTGTCACAACCCAAGAAATAAAACCGACGGATGAATTGGACGGGGGCAGATTTTGGCGACTTGATGAAATCAGGGATAATATAGGGAAGGGAGTTTTTACTCCAAATTTCGAACATGAATTTATATCTATCTTAGATAAACACTTATAAACCATAGGTTAAATGAAGATATTCGCAGCTCCGCTACAAGGTTATACTGATGTCGCATGGCGGCATTTTCATGCTGAGATTTATGGTGGCGTGTATGCTTACTTTACTCCTTTCCTTAGAGTGGAAAAAGGGGCAATGCGTCCACAAGATATCAGAAACATATCATCAGAGCTTAATACTAATCAAAATCTCATACCTCAGATTATTTTCCGTGACCTCTCGGAATTTGAAATCCTTACCCGGCAAATTATCGAGTGCGGATACAAATCTGTAGACCTTAATCTTGGT
The DNA here is from genome assembly GCA_910577335.1 of uncultured Duncaniella sp. Lineage (GTDB taxonomy): Bacteria > Bacteroidota > Bacteroidia > Bacteroidales > Muribaculaceae > Duncaniella. Next base: position 12,092 of record CAJTMJ010000002.1, read on the forward strand.
TGCCCGTTTCCGCCACAAGTTAAACATGGCAGAGGTGCGGCTTTGATATGCGACACAGAGTCGCTTAAGGAAGTCTCTCATAAGATGTCGGAGGAGTTTTCTGATGTGAATTTTTCAATAAAAATGCGGCTTGGCGTTGATTTACCGGAACAGTGGCATGGGGCTATAGATATTATAAATGAGATGCCGTTGTCACATCTCACTGTGCATCCGCGTATTGCCATACAGCAATATACCGGAGATTTATATATCGACCAGTTTGCGCAACTTTTGGCTGAAAGTAAACATCCGGTAGTTTTTAACGGTGATATTAAGAGCATTTCGGACATCTCTACACTTGAAAAGGAATTTTCGACATTATATGGAATAATGATAGGTAGAGGTCTTTTGATGCGTCCATCACTTGTCACGGAATATGTAAATTGTGAGGAATGGGATGACAGTCGCCGAATGAATGCCATGATGGAATTTCATGGGAGAATGTTTGAATATTATAGAGATAATTTGTGTGGTGACGCTCAGATTTTATCTAAAATAAAACCGTTTTGGGAATATTTAGAACCTGAAATCGGACATAAAACCGCAAAAGCTATCCGAAAAGCCACGTCTGTCAATAAGTATCTGTCGGCAGTGGCGCAGATATAGTATAGAAACTAAAATATGACATGCCGTTTCGACCTTTTTCCTCTTATAGGTTGGAAGTGTAATCAGAAATATGTAACTTTGCACTACGAAACGATAATCTGACAGCAATCAGCTATCGTATTTAAGCCTTGGTAGTTCAATGGATAGAATGGGAAATTCCTAATTTTCAGATAGGGGTTCGATTCCCCTCCGAGGTACCACCGACACATCACAAGGGAAAACAAATGGAGGCAAAAAGCCATAAATTAACCATATAGCTTTTTGCTTCCTTTCTTTTTATTGCCGATTTTTACCCGTTTTTGCTAAAATTTGCTACCTCATTGCTACCCGAAACAATAAAAATTTGCTTATATTTGCAACAAAATCCAACATAACCCGAATATATCCCATGACAGAAATTAATACATCTCCCGGAAGTGTGCGCATAATAAGCACCGACAGCACCGATAATCCCAAACTTGGCTCAAAAGTACTCAGCGACGGAAGGGAAAGCTTGTTTCTTGACACATATATGGGATTCCAGCTATGCAAAAGCAAAAACGGAACAGTTTATAATAAAATAATACGCAGACGTGAGTCTCTTAAATTGTATTTATGGCAAACACCTCGCAGTAAAGAGGAACGGACCTATAACAAGGAAACCCTTGAACTGGCAAAAAGGATCCGATTCGAGCGTTCGCAGCAGTCGCTCGAGAGGATGGAAGGCTACAGGCTGAAGAAAGACCGGAATATCAATTTCCTTGATTATTTCCAAGCCTACATCAATTCATACACGAAGAAGGACGTGAGGGTGGTGGCTATGGCTTTGCGGAGATTTAAGGAATTTCTTTCCGACATCGATGAGTATAATTGCTTCTCCATGCAGATACGCCCTGACCAAATCACGGGTGAGATGATTCGTGATTTCGTGGATTATCTTAAACGTACATGTAAGGGTGAGGGAGCCAAGACCGTTTATGCCCGGTTTAAGAAGGTGGTCAGATATGCAGTGGATCACGATATAATACAGAAAGATCCGTGCCGTGGCTTGACTATCCGTGTCGATGACAACATAATCAAGAAGGATATTCTGTCGATGGAGGAGATCTCCCGTCTCATATCCACGCATTATCCGGGGGAAAATCCTGATATAAGGAAAGCATTCATTCTTAGCTTGTATACCGGGATGAGGTGGTGTGACGTGAAGGAACTGACTTTTGCGGACATCGACTATTCCAACAGGCTGTTGAGGTATGAGCAGAACAAGACACGGGGACACAGCTCAAGCAGCGGCGTTGTGATACCGTTGAATGACAGTTTACTCCGTCTTATAGGTAACCCGGAAGAGCGGGGAAGGGGTGCGCTGATTTTCCCATTGCCGTCCCATACAATGTGTCTAAAGGCTTTGAGGCACTGGGTCGAGAAGGCGGGAATAAGCAAACATATCACATGGCATTGTGCCCGCCACTCCTTCGCCCTTAATATCCTTAACAACGGGGCGAACATAAAGACTGTGGCGAGCCTGTTAGGTCATAGCGGATTGAAAACCACCGAGAAATATGTCCGTGCGGTTGACAGCCTCAAACAAGCCGCAATCAACAGTCTTCCGGAAATATCGGAGCTTTAACCGCAAGGTGCGATATCTTACTCTATGAAATCAAACCCATCTTTTTAGCCAGTTCCGCAAGAAGGTCTATATTTGGCATGATTGTAGGTTTGGGGAGCGGAAATTTATTAATCCAATAATCCCGCTCCTCTGCTGGGCGTTTCATATATGCGTACGGATTGCCATAAGATGTGCCATCAAACATTTGTCTGCCATGAATTCCATCCCAACTTTCTCCGAACTTACTATGTTCCTCGTTGAGAGAGATAATTCGGGAGGCATGAGTCCATATACCACCATCACCATATAAAACCACCACATCGTAACCCTCATGAACATTGGTTTCAGTGCAAATCTTGAAGCCCACTTCTTGGAACGCTGAGATCAGTGCTTCATAACTCATGTCTGAACGAGCATTAACGGGCCACCATACAGATCTTCCATCATTAGGCTTATGTGGAGAAGGAGGCTCTACCCACCTGTCATCAAATCCCATCGCCCATGCTATGCAATTATAATCAGTCGTGTTCTCGCTTGTTATTTTGAAATGCGGGTCGCTATTGAGCTTCGGGAAATAGCATATTAATTTATTCCTATTTTCTGTAGAGTTGAGATCCATTTTTCACATGCTTCTTTAACAGACACATATCCATCATATTTCATCACTCCGGGGAATATTTCGTCTAACGCATATACTAAAAGAGTGGGGCCTTTTTTCAATTCATTAAGGATGTATGGCACGGCTGCTGATCCCATTTCCACGATGGAGCGGAAATAGGAGTTGTCTGTATTATTAGTTGAGCAGAACTGGGTCTGTGCATTCCAATATCGTAAATTTTGCTCGAAAGAGGTTCTGACATCAATTTCAGTTGTGTCAATTTTTTCATTGCCATTTGAAATCGACAATGAAAATTCAAATGATGGGGAATTAGTCCCTTTTAGTTCCCTCTCATGGAGCATGAGATTTGAGCTGCACTCTATCGAGTCAAGCTTGAAATCAGCAGTATTTTTAGAATTATCAAATTGTTTCATCTCTTTTTTGGACATAAAAAAAATAATCTTTTACGGTATTTCCGTTCAAGCTTACTCGGAAACAATATTTGCCGTCAGAACTAAGTATGAGACCTTTTATATTTCCTGCTGCTGTAAAACGCCCTTTGACATCCTTAACCGGAATTTCCGTGTTAAATATCGCTTCATCCTCCCTATCATCTTTGAAGATTTTAAAAGCTATTGTTGATGTGTCATTTAATGAAGAAATGATGTTCGCTTTTAAGGCGATTCCAAAGTAAACACGCCACGGGAATTTAGGCGCAGAAAAAGAATCAAGAGTATTAACTATTGTGAGTGCTCCGTTTGTGTTAGAAGCATACTCACACAAAGTGAATAATTCTATATCCATAAATTTTAGTATTAATATCCAGCAAACATTCTGCTGCAGCAATGTTTGATGATGTTTGGTGATAGGGTAAAATCTTTGCAAAGATAACAATTCAAAGAATAGCAGTACAATAAAGACCTGAATAATTACAATTATTTAACTTCCTTCTTGAAAATTATGAAATTTTTTCTGGGGATGGAGGTCAATAGTTACTGAAAATCTGATGAGGATTGCTGATAAAATGGGAGATCGTCGGGGGATTATTGATGGATAACCTATAGATTTTCGTGTCAGCATTTTTAATTGATGCATAAAAACAACTTCCTATAACCGGCATTATCGGAAGTTGTTGCTTTTGATGTTGCAAAGATATACGTTTTGTTTGGAATAACAAACGTTTTGTTTGGAATAATCTAATTAAAAAATGTTAATACCTTAACACAATGGATCATAGTCGATTTAAAGAACTGGTTCAATATCTTAAAGAACAGAAATACATCCGGAATCAGCAGGATTTTGTCGAAAGGGTTAATTCTGACAAAACTACTGTGTCCCAAATAATAAATGGAAAAATCAAAATCCCAAACAGTTTGTTTGCTGGAATTGAACAGGCATTTCCGTTCATATCAATCGAATGGATAAAAGGCTCTTCTGATCAAATGTTTATTGATCCGCCATTGACATCTAAACAAAATACTACTGGAGCACTCGTCCCATTAGTACCCGTCACCGCCTTGGCAAATCCATTGGGCGAATTTTTAGGTAAGGGTGTCAAGCAAGAGGATTGCCAGTTTGTACTATCTACCGTCCCCGGGGCTGAGTTGGCGATTATGATCAGCGGAGACTCCATGGAGCCTAAATTCCATGACGGATCCATAGTGTATCTGAAACAGATCAATGATGCAGCCTTCATACCATGGGGAAACACACTTGTGATTGACACTGAAAATGGCGCATTCATCAAGAATGTATTCCCCGCAGATGATCTAACCATTGAGGCACGAAGCATAAACCCCATGTATCCTCCGATGATAATCCCCAAATCCTCAATATTCGGAATGTATAGAGTCCTCTCCCTAACCAAATTCTTTCCTACAATGTAATACTCCTTAAAACTTTATGAATATATGGATCACAACGATTTTATTCAACGACATATCCAAGAAGAGGAGCATGTACATCGCCGTCCACTTAATGATGACCCTAATGATGATTTTGTCGCCATTGATTTTGAAACCATGACTTCCAAGCGGACCTCGGCTTGCGCATTAGGCATGGTGAAAGTCATTGACGGAGTTATAATGCAGAAATTTTACACCCTAATTAATCCCATAAGAGATATTCATACGGATAAGCAGCCCAATAGACCTATTCACGGAATATCATTGTCATCGGTTGAGAAAACATTCTCATTCAAAGAGATATTTGAAGGAATTAAAATGTTTATAAATGGATATCCCATAGTCTGTCACAATAAAGGATTTGATATTTCTGTCCTTAATAGCATGATGGATTTCTATGGGCTTGAAGGAATAGACACAACTAATGTTATCTGTACGTACAGTATGACGGGGTTATCCATATCTGAATGTTGCGAAAGATTTGGTATTCCTGAAATAAATCATCATGATGCTTTATGGGATGCAGAAGTATGCGCTCGTATATATCTTGAACTTTTGGGGAAACCAATAATTGAAACAAAATGTGGGTTTTATTCCTCAGAGGACTCATTTGGTGACCATAAACTAAATAAAAAGTATCGGACAAAACTGGATGAAGATGAGGTCACTGACAAATCGACAATATTTTATAATTCAAAAGTGGTGATTACCGGAGTGTTTGAAACCTACAGCAGAAACGAATTAGGAGAGCTGATTCAAAAATTAGGCGCAAAAATCAATCAGTCAATATCTACTCAGACCAACATTGTAATTGTCGGGGAAAGTGCCGGTCCACGCAAAATGGAGAAAATAACAGAGCTAAAAGATGCCGGTATAGATATTCGAATTATAAGAGAGCAAGAACTATTATCAATTTTAAATCGAGAGCTATGAATTATGTTAATTTAAACGGAGAGAATCTGTTGTTCCCCAACACTGAAATATTTCTCAAGGTTAATTGGCAAAAATATATGGGTGAGATCTATTGCAACCAAATAATTTTAGAATTACCGCATGTGCCTGAGAAACCTCAACCTTATGCAAGGGTTACTGTTGTAAACCGACATTACGTTAAGCGTTCTTTTAACGGTCTGCCGTCAAAATATGATTCGACATTGACAAAGTTTATGCCATATAGACTTGATGATTCAGGTAAAATAATTATTCCTATAATTTATGATGACATAAATTCCATTCTTTGTTCCGAACCAGTTAAAGGGAAAAGACTTCCTGATTACCCTCTATCGATGGAGGTCGAAATAGGTGATTACACTAAGAAATGGATTCTAAATAGTAACGACACCCCTATCCAGCCAATATCGTTATACACCCTTTCACATAGTTTCATTAATCGTTTGGATGAAAAAGAAAAAGTGGAAGTTATAATCACATTAGATGAATAATTTAATACTTGGATTATCACAGTGTAAACGCATGATTTAACCACTTCCGATAATGCCGGTTATAGGAAGTTACAATCAAAGGATTGCAACTGTTGTTACACCTGCAAATTTAAATAAATTTTAAATATTTACAAATAATATGAGGACAAAACTACCTGAGGAAATAAAGGTTAAGCCCAAGCTTGCGGAAATCATAAACCACATGGAGGTGGGCGATCAAGTAAGGTTTGAGGCAAAGAAGCACGGGGCGTTGACAGCCGCACGTTCAGCGGTGTCAAGGGCTAACTCAAGACTCGGTGCCACTGAATACAGGGTTTTCTCTAACGACAACGGAGTGACGTATATGGTCACACGTGAGGCACCTATCCATTAAGACTGTGATTAGTGTGATTATTCAAATTTTCCTATTCCGGTGATTTTTCCGTGAGGCGGGATTGCCGGACCGACCCTCGGAGGAGGGCGGTGATTGGAGAGCCAAGATCCCGGAACTTAGCAGTGGTTCCGGGACAATGGGGGCGAGACAGGCACGGAAATGCCACGTGCCGGGGAGCATATTCCTCAAAGGTTGCGGTGTCGAAGCCGCCGTCCCCGCCAAACTAAAAATATTATTATGAAAATGGAACAAAACAAAGTGACATTGCTTCTCGGCATGATGGAGTTGTACCGCAGGATCATAAATGACCGGTTGAAAAGCAATGTGGTTTTCGGCAGGTATCCACTATCAAATCCTGATACAGAGAACATCTATTTCCCTGAGGCAAGGATGCTATTCAGGGAAATAACGAATCAATGCATCAGCGACATGCACAAGGAGATTGCTGCGATAATGAAAGATAGCACAGACGCAACTAAAGATATGACATAATATTTAGTCTGTAATTTTTCCTCATTCATTTTGTATATGAAATATTGAGTGAAATACAACCAGTTCATTGCCGCAGTCATCACCTTTGAATCATCATAAGCGTTCATGTCTCTCAACTGATGCACGATGGCTGAATACACATCATTGCCGAATTTTAGAGAACACCGTGTCTCGTCTATGAGTTTCCCTTCATTAATGGATTTATGGATGTAGTCGATAGCCTCTTGGCATTTGGAGTAAAAGTCATAACGACGTTTGAATCTATTTGAAAAAATATTGAACATGACTATTTAAAATTTGGCGATGGCAAAGATATGAAAATAATCCGGGAACGACATGGCATTCATGATTATTTAGAATTTGGCGATTTTAAAGGACTGTTCCCGACATTCCCCCGACCAGCGTAGAGCGGGTGTCCGGTCACCCCGGGGGAACCATTAAAAAGTATAAATCAAACAATAACCCGTAAAACATAGAATTATGGATGACTTATTAGAGAAATTCGCAGAGGCTATAGCCGCCAAGATTGACTATGACCGGATGGCTGTCACTATTGCCGCCAAGCTGGAAGGGAGCAAAAAGCCTGACGACATGCTGACCTCCGACGAGGCAGCCGAGTATCTCGGCATTACTAAAAGCAACCTCTACAAACTGACCTCCAGCCGGGAGATCCCGTTTTATAAGCCGGGAGGCAAGACCTGCTATTTCAAAAGGGAGGATCTTGACGCATACAAGTGCAGTAACCGTGTGTCATCGGATGCGGAGATTAGGATGAAGGCTCAGGCATACTGCATGAACAACAAATTTCCGGGAAGCAGGACAGCTCCGGCTGGGAGGAAACGCACCCAGCCATAACCTCAGGAACATTACATAACCCACAAATAACCCAAGAGAAATGATGATTGGAATTTTGCAATTTATCACCCACGCAGCCGTGATAGCCGGCGTGGGTGCGGGAATCCCGCATGTGTTCGCCGTATGGCTGCTGAAGGAATCGACCTCCCGGAGGGGAGAAAGGACTGGAGGATGAGGTATGGCACGTCCTAAGAAACAAGGTCTCGATTATTTCCCGTTCGACTGCGATTTCTTCTCAGATGAGAGGATGGTGGCAATAGCCGGGAAATACGGGATCGAGGGAGAGATAGTCACAGTCAAGCTGCTGTGCGCCATCTACCGCAGGGGTTATTACCTCGAATGGAATGAGATGGTCAAGTACAAACTGCTGTCGCAGTTGCCGGGAGTTGGCGCAAGCCGTCTTGACGAGATAGTGACAAGGCTGGTGCTGTGGGGATTCTTCGACAAGGCGTTGTACGACAGTGACAACGTCCTTACGAGCAAGAGCATACAGGAGGTGTATTTTGAAGCTTCCAAGTTCCGCAAACTCGATGGTGAATTGCCGTATTTGCTTGAAAAACCAAGAGTGAATTACGCAAGCAAAGGAGTTTCCCAAACATTAACCCCTATTTCACAAAAGCAAAACAAGGCAGTTTCCCAAACATTAACTGCCGATTCCCAACCATTAACCAACGAATACCAAGAAAAAATGCAGGAAATAAAAAGAAAAGAAATAAAATTAAATAAAACATATCCTCAGATGTCGGATATGTCGGCGGACGGAGCCGCCTCCGACACCGCCGGGGATAAATTGGGGGATGATTTGACCTCCGGAGAGATTCGCCAAGTCAAATTGGCGTTGGCAAAGGCTATCGCATCGTCAGACAGTCTCGCAAAGGAATTCGGAGTTACAGCCGAGGTTGTGATGGAGATCGCCAATGAGATAGCCGACAGGTGGCTGCTTACTGGAGAGTTCGACCGCAAGCGACCGGTCACCCACATGCTCAACGCCATAGGCAAGAAGCTCGCTGTGCCGAAGTCGCCCGCACCTCCTTCACGCCGTGACGTGGAAGCCGAGAGGGAGGAGGAACGCCGTAAACGCCGTGAGGAAGAGCGGATACACGCCTCGAAGGTGGTGAGTGCCGATGACTATCTGCGCAGCATAGGTGTGAAACCGGGAACCTCGATGGCTGAGATTGCCGCACCCAAAACCGGGAATGGCAAGTCAGAGTTGCCTGACGATGTGAGAAGCGCATTGGATTCCATAAAGGCGATGAAATGAAAGAGAACGACGGCTTTAAGTGCGCCCGGTTCAACCGGTTCGTTAAAGAGCTCGGTGCGGACAAAGATTCCCCAAGGGAGAAAGGCAAATCTTTCGGAGCGCATCTTTCAAATCTCAAGGAGCTTGAGCGGTCGGCGGCTGAGGGTGATTGCCCGTTCTGTTTCCGATGCAAATCTGCCAAGAAAAGATGCAAGTCAACGGCGTTGAAGAAATTCCCATCCGAGAGCTACCGAAAGTTTTTCACTGAGGAGCAAAGCGTCTCAGGCAAATACTTGCCCGGCATAAATTCACGATCCGTGGCAGCTTTACATTCGCTTCCCGACTGACACCAACCACAACCAAATTCAAACAGCGAAATGAAAATTTCAAAAACAGAGACAAATACCCGCTTGGGATTCCGATTCACGATAATGCAGCTTATTGCTATGAACCGGGCATGTCGGATGGCGAAGCTGCGGATAGAAGGCGAACCGTCCACGGCTCAGGAGTCCGAACCCGATACCCCTTTGCCATTTCCCGCACCGGTCCGTCTCAATTCCGAAACCGAATGGGCGGATCAGACCGGAATAGTCAAAGGCGTGGATGATGCGGCATCGCTTGTGGGGCTTACGCAGCAAGTGATAACCCAAGCGGTGAGCCGTGGCTCACTTCAGTGCGCCATCCTTAAAATGCCCTTCCGTGGCAGACCCGGTTACGTGTTCAGAGTGGCAGATCTGAAAAGATTTGCCGATGATTACAGGGCTAAGAAATCGACAAGGAAGGAGGTTGTATCATGAGATCGGTAGTGTGTGCGGCTGTAATGGAGATATGCGATGACAAGCGTGAGGCGGGCATATACCCTGCCGGTGCAAGTCTCCTGGAAATTTCAAAGATAATCCGTGAGGAGGCCGACAAGGCTCTTTCAGAGCTTGAGGAGGATGGTATTCTCACAAGTCATTTGAATTTCAACCAGAATAAAATTTACCAATATAACCCTAAAAGAGATCGAAAATGAGTGACAAATCAAGCAAGGCGACGATAGACCGCATAAGGCAGTACCTCGAGGAAAGGGCTGGAAGGGATGAGCTTTTCGCAGCGGCATACGCCAAGGAAGGCAAGAGCGTGGAGGAATGTTTCAGGTACATCCTAACGGAAGCCCGCAAGCGTGGCACTGCGGTGTGCATGACGGACGAGGAAGTGTTCGGCATGGCGGTGCATTACTATGACGAGGATGACATCAAAGTCCCGAAAGAAGCTCCGGCTGCGAGGGTTGAGACTGCCGGTAATCCCGGCACGGTAAAGGAAGCAGCCCCGGCGCAGGAGAAAAAAGAGGGTAAGGACAAAAAGGCGCAGGTGGCTAAGAAGGCGAATAAGCCAAGCAAGCAGGGCAAAAAGGAGTATCATGAGCCGTATGTGCAACTTTCGTTATTCGACTAAGCCATGAGGAAAGAGAGCGAAAAGGAAAGGTTGTTCTTGGACTTGGCTGGCAAACTGCCGTCTATCACTGAGGAACAGAAGAGATGCGCCTTTGAGGCGTTGTTCTCGCCCCTTGCGGTGTACAAAATGAGGAAGAGGGAGGTGAAGTGCCTGTGTTGCGGTGGCGTGGCTGTGTGGGACAAACCCTTCATCGAGTCGTTCATCGATGTTGACGAATACGACTGTTACTACTGCGGGAAATCCATGCCTATAAAGCATTACAAGGACACGGATGCGGTCTACAAGGACAGGGGCATGTACAACATCATAACCACTTTCAGGGGCTATCAGGTGGTCAGGACATTTGAAGCATGGAGGTATAACCGGGAGGACGGTTCACCAACGGAGTATCCGATAAACGAGATATTCCAAACGTGGATCGATGACGAGGGGAACGAGGTCATCACGGGGCGCAGGTTATCACGCTCACCGTATCATCTGACATGGGATGTCGGCTCGCCTTGGAGGATAAGGGAGCACAACTACAGCAGCGGCGGGCAATACGTGCTGGAGGACTCTTTCGACCTTACAGGTGTGAGATTCTATTCCAAGGTGAGGGTGACGAAGAGGTTAAGGCGCAACGGATGGGTGAAAGGGCTGATGAAGTACAACGGTGCCATATCGGTTACGAGCGCAATGAGGTGGCTGCTGACGGTGCCGACAGCCGAGATGCTTGTGAAGACCGGGCAGTGGGATATGTTTTTGTGGATGGTAAGAAATGAAAATAGGCAGATGCCTTTCCTGCACTCGGTCAGGATAGCGAATCGCAACGGCTATGTGGTGCGGGACACCCAGATGTGGCTTGATTATCTCGGAATGGCGGGAGAGCTCGAAATGGACACTCACAACCCGAAGGTGGTCTGCCCCGAAAATCTGAAAGATGCGCATGATGCGGTGCTGAGGCGCATATCACGCCGCAGGAGGTTGAAGGAAGCGGAGGAACACAGGATGAAAGCCTTGAAGTACGAGGAGAGATACCGCAAGGCAAAGGGAGCTTATTTTGGCATCTGCTTCGGCGATGGTGACGTCAGGGTTCGGGTGCTGGAAACCGTGGCGGAGGTCGCAGAGGAAGGCGAGGCGATGCACCACTGCGTATTCGAGAGGGAGTACTACAAGACGCCGAATGTCCTCCTGCTGTCGGCACGTGATGCTGACGGTAACCGCCTTGAAACCGTTGAACTGTCGTTGAGGACTTTCAAGGTCTTGCAGTCAAGAGGGGTGCTCAACGGTGAGACACGTTACCACAAGGAAATAATCAGTCTTGTGGAATCGAATGCGGCTCTTTTCAAACGAGTTGTGAGATAAACGAATATGAATTAAAAAGAATAGACAATGATAAAGACCAAAGAACAGCAATCTCAGGAATATGCTGAGAAGAAATTCCCCGAATTGCTTGAAGTCATATCGACAAATCCATGGAATGATGTCAAAACATTTCTCGCACAAGCCTATAAAGACGGCTACACCGCCTGCGAGCAGTCCATGTGGCGCAGCGTGGAGGAGGAGCTGCCGGAAGATGACGAAACTGTATTGACATATTCAAGTTATGGCCACGTTCTTGCTTACTACTCTGAGCAAGATAAGATGTGGTTTGCTTATGGAAACTATGGCGACATCAACCCTACCCATTGGATGCCAATTCCGTCTATCCCCGACACAAACACCGAGAAGATATGACAAGAGATAATTTCAAGCGGGCATTGGAGATAGAAAATGAATTATCCCAGCTCCGACCTCTGCAAAGAGAAATAGAAAAGAATACGCCCTATAATCTCTATTTCGGCACAACGCTCTGCGTACATGACGGAGTGTGTAACGCCGCACTAGATTATGTCTACAGCCGAATGGTAGAACTGAATAAAGAATTTAACGAATTATGAAAATAACCCTAACCCCAGAGCAGTCCGCAATACTCATAGCCAAAGGCATAAGCGCGGAAAAGGCGAGCAGACAAGGTGAAAGAATATACAAGACTGTTGAGCTTCAAAACGGCTCGATAAAGAGAGTATTTGACGGCTATGAGCCAATCTTCACCCTCGCAGATGTTTGCTCGTTGCTCCCGAAAGAGGTTGTAACCGACACAATCATGTGCGATGATGACGTATGCCCGATAAGCATAAGGTGGGATAAAAACTGCCAAAAATGGTTTGTCGGATATGACCTTGTTCCGCACCCTGTTGGTGTCGGAGTAGATTCAGAACTCATTGACGCATTATTCTCAACCCTCTGTTGGGTTATCGAACAGAATTTGCTAACGAAGTAAACTTCGCGAAGATGACAGTAAAAGAACTGCGCAAATCACTAACGCAGGATGAGATTGCCAAAATCAAAGCAGCTCTGTCCATGCAAGACTGTCTTAATAAAGCATACTATCACAAACAAATAGAGAACAAATAATTAAGTCTGAAAATAAAATTTAAAGTAACTTAATAATATAAATTAAATCAGATTAAAAATGAATTGGAGAAGAATGACATTAGATCCGGGAATGATCGGGATGAGGGTTCTGGTCAAAGCAAGGTCGCCCATTGGGAGGGAATCACACTTTTGCGGTGTGGTAAGGCATTATGGCGGGAGTTATGCCGTGAAGAGCGATGACGGATCGCACCATTACTTCCGCAAAGGCACAGAGTATTATTACCTGAATATCGATGAGGTAAAGTGAGCAGGGAGAAGGCAAGGGAATTTTTCGAGTATGTCAAGATGATGCGTGACACACAGCGCAAATGGGAGGTGCTTCGAGACAAAGATTTCCTCATAAGCAAACGATATTGGGAAAACAAGGTTGACACCATAATAGAGCAAACCATGCGCACCCTTGAAAAGATTGAAAACACAGCGAATAACAAACAATGAAAACAACACAAAGAATTATAATTGGCATTGACCCTGACGTGGAAGAGTCAGGAGTGGGCGTTATGAGTCTCGCAACCGAGACCCCCACCTTCTGCATGAAGTCGATGAAGCTTCCGGCATTAATCGACTGGCTAAGGATGATGCGTGAATGCACTGAACTCCCTATGGTGGTGGTTGTGGAAGCCGGATGGCTGAATCAGTCCAACTGGCATCTTTCGCCCCGTGACACACGTGCAGCTGCGGCAGCCAAGGGAAGGCAAGCCGGACGCAATCATCAGATAGGAATCGACATTTGTTCCTTCCTTCGTCATTTGGGTATGACCTATAAGGAAAAACGACCTTTGGTCAAATGCTGGCGTGGCAAGGATAGGAAAATCACACACGAGGAGCTTTACAACATCTGCCGTAACATCAACGGTGCGGGTATATACGGACGAACCAATCAGGAGGAGCGAGATGCGTTGCTTCTTGCCATAGATGAGAGCGGATTGCCTATAAGAGTTTAAACAATCTAATACGGTCATATTATGAATAAACAAATCCAAATTTTCAATAATCCACAGTTCGGTGATGTAAGAGTTACAATTGCCGAAAACGATAAGCCCATGTTTTGTCTTTCCGATGTTTGCAAGGCATTGGAATTAACAAATCCAGCGATGGTAAAGACAAGATTGTCATCAAAGGGTATAAGTAATGCTGACACCCTCACCAAGGGCGGAATACAATCACTTACTTACATCAATGAAGCTAATCTATACAAGTGCATATTCCAATCACGTAAACCGGAAGCCGAGAAGTTTCAGGATTGGGTATGCGATGAAGTTCTGCCGTCAATCCGCAAGACAGGCGGCTACATAGCAGCGAGAGATGAGGAATCGCCTGAGGAGATAATGGCTCGTGCGCTGGTTGTGGCACAGGCTGCTCTTGAACGACAGTCTAAACGTCTTGCTGAACAATCCGCTAAAATGGACGAGCAGTCGGCTAAGATAGATGAGGATGCGCCAAAGGTGGCTTTTGCCAATGCTATAGTGGCTTCAAAGTCATCGTGCCTTATAGGTGAGTTAGCCAAGATCATAACTCAAAACGGTAAAGCGATAGGTCAGAACCGTTTGTTTGTGTGGATGAGGAAAAACGGTTATCTCGGCACTAAGGGCGAGAGATATAACATCCCGCAGCAGCAATACATCGAGCAAGGATTGTTCGAACTTAAGAAAGGTGTCCGGTCAGGAAGTGACGGCGTGATGAAAACAACCATCACTCCCAAGGTGACAGCGAAAGGACAGGAGTATTTCATAAATAAGTTTCTCACTCTTGGCACTTCCAATTGCTGACTATGGCTAAAGACAAGGATTATAACAAGATGATCCATTCCTCACGCTGGGTCAAGCTGCGCAGATCAGTGCTTAGCGGTGAGCCGTTGTGTCGCAGATGCAAGGCGCAGGGCTTTATCACTCTTGCAGTTGAGTTGCACCACATAATACCTGTGGAGGAAGGTTTGACTATAGCCGATAAGGAACGCCTAATGTTCAATCCATCCAACCTCATGCCGTTGTGTCACCGATGCCACGTTGACATCCACATTGAGTTAGGAAGAGGTGGCAAGGAAGCCAACGTTAGACGCACCGGTAAGAAGCTGGAGGAATTTAAGAAAAGTTTCACCGCTGACACCGGGGGGTGATTTTTTTTAAGGGCTCCCTCCTGCTCCTAAATCTCGCCCGCCGGTTTTTGCACACACGGGCTGAAAAATCGGGGCTTGGGGGCAGGAGGTAAATGGCTCTTGGTTACGCATTTTTCTCGAATCGGGCGCACGGGCGCACGTTCATATTTTCCGCAAGGGGCGAATATTTTGTTATGGAAACGAAAAAAGTTAAATTTTTGGAGGAGCTGGCTAAGGCGTTCGGAATAATATCGGTAGCCTGTCAGTATGCCGGTATATGCCGACGCACTTATTACCACTGGAAAGACACAGATCCGGATTTCCGCAGGGAAGCCGAGCTGATAATGGAGGTGCAGGGGGATTTCGTGGAAAGTAAGCTGCTTGAAAACATCAAAGGGAATGATACGCAGTCCATCATCTTCTATTGCAAGACCAAGCTTAAGAAGCGTGGATACACCGAAAAGCCGATTCCCAAGGAGGACTCTGAGCCGCTACCCGAATACAGTTTGCCTGACAGTCCAGACCCCGCACCTCAGGTAAAACCGGAAGTTCTTAAGAAGGTCGAAAACAAGAAGAAATACCTTGTGCGGCTGCTTAAGAAGGAGGGCAAATACACAGCAGAGCTCAGTATGCAAGCCGGATTGGTGGCTCAGCTTCTTGTCAAGACCGAGATGCTTGCGGATGAGGTATTTGCCGAAACCCACGAGGCGGTTTCTGTAGAGTACAGCCGTGAAGGGAATAAAAGGGAAAGCGTGAGTGTCAAGGAGCGTCTATACCTCGATTACGTCTCTAAAAGCCAGCGGGCTTTACGAGCATTGGGGATGAACACAGATGCAAGGGAAAGGAAAGGTGACGGCAAAGACAGTTTGGATGATTTCTTGAACCGGTTCAGGGATGATGATGATTGATGACTGAGGAGGAAAAGAAGATAGCACGTGATTTGAAAGCGAGGATCGTTATGGAGCTTGAGGGAATGCGCCCGACGATTCTTGACCGATACGGCTATGCGCTCACCGACACTGACGGGCGCATAGCCGAGTACGTATGCGGTGTCATCGATTCGCCCGAAAAACATAATCTGTATGAAATCCTCTCAGTGCGCCGTTTCATTCAAATGCTTGATAAGTATCAATGGAAGCCAAAAAGGGTAAAGCGTTTCTTCAAGCTTTACGAGACACTGCGATTCAACGGCACCAAGGGTCGCCAGCGGTATAAACTCACCCCCGTGCAATGCTTCCAGTTTGCGAATATCTATGGACTTGCCGACCAAAAAGGACGCAGGTTGATACGAACCGCCTATCTTTTCGTCCCACGAAAATTCAGCAAGACAACATCGGCGGCTGCGCTGGCAGTTGATGACATGCTTTTCGGTGACAACAACGCACAGTCGTATGTGGGTGCGAACTCGTACGAACAGGCTAAAATCTGTTTCAACGAGATTCGAGAGATCATGAAGGACATCGACCGATCGGGACGGCATTTTCAGGTCAACCGTGAAAAGATTTCGTTCAAAGACCGTGGGCGTGACAGCTTCATAAGATGCCTTACTGCAAACGCCCGCACACAGGACGGTCTAAACGCCTCGCTTGTGATAATGGACGAATACGCCCAAGCCCGCAACACGGCTGGGAAAAACGGTGCTGACCTGAAAAACACCCTCACATCCTCCATGGGAGCACGTTTACAACCTCTGACCGTCATCATAACGACAGCCAGCGAGGTTATAGATGGTCCTTTCGCCCACGAGCTTGAAGGGGTGAAAAGGGTGCTCCGTGGCGAGAGCGAGGCAGACACTATGTTTGCTTCCATCTTCATGCCTGACGTGGATGACCGGGAGGATGATCCCGCAACATGGGCGAAAGTCCAGCCCCATCTGGGAATTACGGTTCAGTCGGATTACTACGAAAAGGAATGGGAAAACGCCCGGATGTCAGCCGAGAATATGATGGTATTCCGTACCAAACTGCTGAATATATTCACGATAAACGAGGCTAAGAGGTGGTTCAGCTACGAGAAAGCAAGGGAGCTTATGTGTGGCTTTGACATAGACAAGGTGCGAAGCTTCCCGTTTTGCGCAGTGGCGTTTGACCTTTCGGTTCATGATGATTTCAGTGCGGTGTCATACACTATTTATTCCGAGTCTGAGAAAAAATTCTATTCCCACTCTGAGTACTATTTCCCCGAAGGCGCATTGCCCGGACATCCAAACGAGGCTCTTTACCGAACTTGGCACGATGAGGGCTACTTGAAATTCTGCAAGGGTGACTGTATCGATGTGCGGATGATAGCTGACGATATAATCAGACGCACAAAAAATCTCAATGTCATCGCCATCGGTTATGACAAATACAAGGCGCAGGATCTTGTCAACATTCTAAGCGCAGCGGGAGGATCGGGTGTGCTGACCCCGTATTCTCAGACTATCGGATCGTTCAACCTCCCTGTGGAAGCTTTTGAGATGCTTGCCTATATGTCACCGCCACGTATCGGGCTGAACAACAATCCGATAAACGCATACTGTCTTACCAATTCGGTCATTATGACTGACAACCTTGAGAACAAAAAGCCGATGAAGTGTAGCGACAACCAAAAGATTGACGGTGCAATCACCATGCTCATGACTATAGGCTTGTTGAACTCGTTCAAACGTTAAAAAATTTAATGTGCAATTTTTATGCCCAACATTGTTAAAAATTGATTATCTTTGCAGTATCCATTGTCACACACACGATTATAGGGTTTAGATTTATTTTTAGGGTTATTTATGGGATTAATTTCCACGTTCGTAAAATGGATCAGACGGGAAAGTTCAGGCAAAGCCGAACCGACTGCCGAGCAGCGTCAACCACGTACAGGTTATACGTGGTTGACTTCCGAGCATGGGGCGTTATGCATCAGCTCGGTATTCCGCTGCGTCAAGCTGTTGTCTGAAAGTGTGGCTAACCTGCCGATGCAATACATGAGACAGCGTAACGGAATTTTCGTCGAGGACATTTCAAATAGGCTCCATTACCTGCTCACGGTACAGCCTAACCCGGCGCAAAGCTCATTCGATTTTTGGAAGCAGGCGGTGCAAAACGTACTCCTTGACGGTAACGCCTACATAGTGCCAGTGTACTACATGGGGGACATTAACGTCCTCGTGCTTTGCGGACGGGGCACAGTGGGACATGACATCGCACAGGATGTGTATACTGTATGTGACTATGTCAACGGGATAAACGGGGTCTTTCATGAAAATGAGATTATCCACCTCAAAGGATTCACCATAGACGGGAAACACGGGTTGAGCGTGCTGTCGTACGCACGCCTGACAACCACCATAGCGTCTACCGGCGACCGTGAGACGTTAAACCGGTTTGAGACCGGGGGCAATGTGCGTGGTCTTATCGGCAAAAGCACTTCGGCTGTGCAGGGATTCGGGGAATATCAGACAGAGCAATTGCAAAAACTTGCGGCGGACACAAGCATACGAATACAGGAACAACCGATAGTCGCCGTTCCCGGCGATGTTGACTTCAAACAGTTCTCTCTCAGTTCCACCGACATGCAGTTTCTTGAGTCACGTAAATTCGGAGTCAGGGAAATCTGCCGCTTCTTCGGAGTGCATCCCTCATTCGTGTTCGATGACACCAGCAACAATTACAAAAGTGCCGAGATGGCGAATGTGGCATTCTTGAGCAACACATTAAATCCGATTCTCAGGCAGATAGAATGCGAGCTTCACCGAAAGCTGGTACCGCACAGCCTTTGCTGCAAATACAAGTTCCAGTTCAACCGCTTCGGGCTTTACGCCTGTGACCTCGAAAGCAAGGCGAAATATCAGGCACAGATGCTCGCCACCGGACTTTACACGGTGAACGAGCTGAGGAGGTTGGAAAACCGCCCCGCCATTGACGGTGGCGACCGTGCTTTCATCTCGGCTAACCTCAAGGGGATTGACGAACCTTTCACACAAACGGCGACCATGCCGGAAAAGACAGATGACAAAACCGATGGAAAAGAAGGAGAAAACTAAATTTACGAGATGCACCACTGCCGCAAACCTCCATGTGCGTGAGACCGGGGACGGGGAGACACCGAGCCGTGTCATTACCGGGTATGCAATCCTCTTTGGCGTGGAATCAGTGCCACTGTGGAGCGATAATGACAGTGAGGCACGTGAGATCATCGCCCCTGAAGCCATAACCAAGGAGCTTCTTGACGGCTGCGACATCAAATTCACAATGTTCCATGACCGCCAGCTCATACTTGCCCGGTCACGTGAAGGTAAGGGGACGCTGAAATATGATGTCGATGATAAGGGGGTTAGTTTTGAGTTCGAGGCTCCAGCCACAATCGACGGCGACAAGGCTTTGGAACTTGTGCGCAGGGGGGATTTGTCGGGCTGCAGTTTCGCATTCACCACCGACTACTGGGATGCGCAATGCGTGGAGCGCACAGTGAAACGTGTGGATAACCGAAGTCACATCACATACACAGTGAGAGCCATCGATGCGGTCCATGATTTCACGCTCGCAGCCGATCCGGCATATCCGGAGACATCGGTCGAATCGAGGGAACTTGAGAACCTCCGGAAGGACGCTTTGGGCGGCGGTGGTAAAACTGAAAAAAGCGAATCGGAGACTGTTAAAGCTCAAATCAGGGAAATGAGAGCTTTAGCCGGCAAAAGAATAGTTTAGATAGAATCCGTTAATTTTTTTGATATGAAGAAAGAAAAGACAGTAAATGTGCGTGAGCTAATAGCCCGCCATCAGGAAATCACATTCCGAATCGGCGAGATCGCCGACGCTTGCGAGGCTGAAAAGCGTGAGCGCACACAAGAGGAGGATGACGAGTATCATTCCCTCAAACGTGAGGACCAATTGCTCATTATGAAGATGGATGTCCTCTCCAACGCATCTTTGAGGGACGTTCATGTGCCCGATGCGGACAAGATGCTGCGTGACTCATTGGCTGACAAGCAGCAGGTCACCGTGATGCTGATGCGTGACACAGCCATTCAGATGTCATCGTCGCTTGAGGGAACGGGCATTATTCCCATTCAGGAGCAGGAGATGCTCAAGCCGCTCCGTGCAGGTCTCATTTGGGATAAGGTCGGTCTCAGAATCCGCAGCTTCCTTGCGGGCACGGAGTTGCGCTGGCCCAAGCATGGCAAGGCTAAGGCGAGATTCCTTGACGAGGGAGAGCGTATCGAGGACGGTAAAATCGACTTCGACAAGCTCAATGTCACCCCACGCCGCCTCGGATGCGCAATTCCGATAACACGTGAGACTCTCGATGACTCACAGGGCGTTGTGGAAGGCGTTGTGCGTGAGGAAATGCCGGCTGCGGTGATCGATTGCGTCAACGAGGCTCTTTTCACCACATCCTCGACTTACACCGATGGCAAAGGATCTGAGCAGCCACGCAAGGTGTACGGACCTTTCGTGGAAGCCGCAAAGAATCCCGTGTTATTCGCCGGAGCTGTCCCCACCCGCCGTGAGCTTCTTAAAATGAAGAGCAAAGTGGCAAAATCGGGTATTAAGGTCATTGCGCCGTGCTGGGTC
Source organism: uncultured Duncaniella sp. (assembly GCA_910577335.1). Lineage (GTDB taxonomy): Bacteria > Bacteroidota > Bacteroidia > Bacteroidales > Muribaculaceae > Duncaniella. The sequence goes on from CAJTMJ010000002.1 coordinate 32,764, forward strand.
ATGACCGAGGACATGAAGACCGAGCTTGAAGCCACTCCGCTTGATCCCGGAAGCGGTCGTTTCCTGTGCGAGAACGACACCGTGCTTGGAGTACCTGTGTATGTGACACCTGAAATCGGCGAGGGAAACATCGGTTACGGAGACTGGAGCTATCAGGCTGCGGGCTTCTTCGGTCCGATGAACATGACAGTGGATCCGTTCACCCTCGCACGTCAGAACGCAACCGACTTCGTGCTGAACACCCGGTTTGCGACAACCACCCTTTATGAGGAGGCATTTGTTTTGGGCAAGGCGAAAGCCGACGCTGTCTAATCCGGAGGCGATAACACCACATAACGATCTTTATCCTGAGTATTATGGCTGTTGTGAGCTTGGAACTGTTTAAAAAGCATGTGTATGCCGATGATTTTACCGGTGATGACGTGTACTTGCAGCATCTTTTGGATACTGCCGAGATCGCTGTCATCAATGCTACCCACCGTTCGATGGAGGAAATTTACGACACATACGGTGAATTTCCCCTCCCGCTGAAACATGCGGTGATGATGGTGGCGGCGCACTGGTATAACCAAAGGGAAAGCGTAAGCTCAGTGCAGATGCACACAGTTCCGGGCACACTTCAGGCATTGGTCAAACCATACGTCAAACTCGTTGAAGGATGATTGCGGGACGCCTTAAATATCGATTGCAGCTTTATAAGCCGGAAGAAAGTGCCGGTAAGTTCGGCATGGAAGCGAGTAGTTACACCGAAAGCAGGACTATAAGGGCGGAACGTGTCAATATCAGGGGTGATCGTCGGATTGAGCTTCATGAGATTTATCCCGACTACAAGGTGACATACCGTGTCCGTTCGTCCCATTCGGACATTACTGAAGGATGGCGATTACGGGAGGTCGGTACTTCCATGCTATTTGAAGTCTGCAACGTGATTCCTGATAAGGAACGAGGACTGTTAACTCTTGAGTGCGAAAAAGTCAATGAATAAATCAATCAAAGATTTAAATACACTTAGCAAGCAGTTTTCTGACTTGGCAAAAGAGCTCACACCTCAGGAACTTGCAAAAGCCATGCGTGGTGGTATCAGGATGGAAGCTAAAAGGATCAGAGATAAGGCCCGTGACAAAGCGATGGAGACAGCCGCAGCGCACCAGCTTAAAGTTAATGACACCTTCCGTGAGGGCATACGCATGACAGTGCCGAAGAATTTGACAGGCTTTGAGATTACGACAGTTCCCAAGAAAGGCAAGGGATATAAGACTGGTAAAGGCGGATTAAAACCCATAGCACTTTGGGCTGATACCGGTACTGACGAACGAAACACTTCCACATTCAAAATTTGGGGTGGCAAGAGAATTTCAAAATATAAAATTCTCGGCGGTCGTAAAATGATGCGCAAACGCAAAGGTCATTATACCGGTAAAATGATGGGTAAGAAAGGCGGTGCTCTTAAGTTCATGGAAAGTACCGAGCGCACCGAGCTTCCCGGAGCTGAGACACGAATCTCAAAAAACATGGGTGATGTTGTAGTACGAATTGCTTTAAAGAAATTGAAATGAAAAGGACATCATTGAGCGCAGGTCTCTTCATCCCTTCATTGCTTAAGCATGGGGGTGTTAACGAACGTGTGTATCCGTGTGCGGCTACAGCTGAGACAAAAGCTCCGTATGTGGTATTCGCCCGGAAATCACAAACAGGTGAGCCTGTCAAAGGTGCTGACGGAGCCGACGGTGTTGTGATATGTCTTTGGTGCTATCATTCCGATTATGAAATGTCAATAGAGCTCGCCGAGAAAGTGCGTAGTTCCATCGAGGGGAAACAGGCTTCAACCGAAAACCTGAAACTAAGAAGCGCAGTGATGGTCAACAGTTCTGAGGGATGGGTCGATGACTCCTACCTTCAGTACATGGAATTTAAATTAAAAATCAACTAAACACTAAAAATTATGGCAGAAGGAGAAGTAGTTGTAGCAGAAGGGGGTTATGTTAATGGATCAGACATGCTGCTTTGCATAAACGGTAAGGCGATTGGTCATTGCTCCTCGCACACAACCACATTCAATGCGGAGACAAAAGAGCGGGCAGTCAAGCCGGTCGCCTCATTTGCCCAAACAGCAGGGCAAATAAAATTTGGGGTGGCAAGAGAATTTCAAAATATAAAATTCTCGGCGGTCGTAAAATGATGCGCAAACGCAAAGGTCATTATACCGGTAAAATGATGGGTAAGAAAGGCGGTGCTCTTAAGTTCATGGAAAGTACCGAGCGCACCGAGCTTCCCGGAGCTGAGACACGAATCTCAAAAAACATGGGTGATGTTGTAGTACGAATTGCTTTAAAGAAATTGAAATGAAAAGGACATCATTGAGCGCAGGTCTCTTCATCCCTTCATTGCTTAAGCATGGGGGTGTTAACGAACGTGTGTATCCGTGTGCGGCTACAGCTGAGACAAAAGCTCCGTATGTGGTATTCGCCCGGAAATCACAAACAGGTGAGCCTGTCAAAGGTGCTGACGGAGCCGACGGTGTTGTGATATGTCTTTGGTGCTATCATTCCGATTATGAAATGTCAATAGAGCTCGCCGAGAAAGTGCGTAGTTCCATCGAGGGGAAACAGGCTTCAACCGAAAACCTGAAACTAAGAAGCGCAGTGATGGTCAACAGTTCTGAGGGATGGGTCGATGACTCCTACCTTCAGTACATGGAATTTAAATTAAAAATCAACTAAACACTAAAAATTATGGCAGAAGGAGAAGTAGTTGTAGCAGAAGGGGGTTATGTTAATGGATCAGACATGCTGCTTTGCATAAACGGTAAGGCGATTGGTCATTGCTCCTCGCACACAACCACATTCAATGCGGAGACAAAAGAGCGGGCAGTCAAGCCGGTCGCCTCATTGCCCAAACAGCAGGGCAAATGGAAAAACAAGACAGTGTCCGGGATGAGTCTTTCCGTAAGTGCGGAAGGACTGTGCTTCTATAAGGAGACAGAAAACGGATACAAGGAAAGTCTTGCGCTTGCGGCTAAAGGCGACAGCGTGGATGTGAAATGTATGGAACGTGGCTCGGAAGCCCCGTATCTTGAAGGTAAGTTCATCATCACCTCGCTTGAACGCACGGATCCAGCGCAGGATGATTCCACTTATTCAATTTCACTTGAGAATGACGGTATGCCTACCACATTCGATTCTGAGGTCCTATCATGACACCGGCGGTGCCGTCGTCAGGCTAAATTCCGGCGGCACCGCATTAAAAACATACACTAACGAAATCGGCTATGAAAGATTTTGAAATAAAAATAAAGGGGGTTAAATATCCGTGTCGCATAACGCTGAGGGCAATGCTTAAATTCAAGCAGCTCACAGGGCGTGACTGGGGAAACCTCGACGGCAACGGCGTGACTGACATGATCACGTTCCTTTGGTGTTGCGTATGGGCGGCGTGCGCCACTGAGGAGAAGGAGTTCCCTTATGATCTTGATGAGTTCACGGGGCACCTTGACAGTTCAGTATTCGCAAAATGGATGGCGTACCTGTCGGATTCAAACAAAAGGGAAAACAATGCCGATGAGGATAAAAAAAAAGTGTGACTATCGAGGACCTTCTTTCTTTCGGACTTGTCGAGGTCGGGATATGCAGGGATGATCTTCTATCAATGTCAGTTGATGAGTTTGTGGCAATGCAGAAAACGTATATCGAAAAGAGGCGTTCCGAGGCTTATGATAGATGGGATAGATTACGCACCCTTGCGGCAATCGTGATACAACCGCATTGCAAGCGCAAAATCACACCCCGGCAACTTCTTCCACTCCCGGGAGACAAACAAAAAAAGCCACATAAAAATGCGGCAGAAAAGGTTGAACGGAGCACAGCGACCCGGTTCAGTGAATTGGTGGGAGCAGTTAAAACCAGCTGCGGGGATCAGCTCCAGTCCAAGGTTTGTCCCAGTCATCGAATATTTTCCACATCATCATGACAGGAACTCCAATGAGCGGGAAGAGAATTATATATACAGGGATAAACAGCCATAGGCTGATGTTCGGGTTCGGATTAGTCACTATCGGCATGATAAACATGAATAGATAGTACACCACCGTGATTACATAGAGTATATATTTTACAAACTTTTTCATAATCATCTCCTTTTCACAAAATAACAAAAAAATAATCATAATTGCAAACGCAATTATGAAGTATAATCCAAATTGACCAATTTTTTCATCAAATGGCAAAAGCTAAGACAATAGAGTTAGGTATAAAATTCGATACCAACGGCAAGGAAATCCTTGGGAAGCTTGCCATAGATTCCAAGCAGCTTGCGGACACGATAGCTTCCGTGAATAAACAGGCGAAGGATTTCCAAAAGCAGATGAGCGATTGGGGATTTATGGCTCAAGGTCTTGATCAGGCTGTTGGTTTGGTTAAAGGGTTGGAGAATGCCATTGGTGACATAACTGCTAAATATGAAAGTTTCGACAAGTCAATGCGAGCCGCTAACACAATGGCTGGAAAAAGCGGCAAGGAACTCGACAATCTAAAAGAATCTGTGAGGGAGTTGTCAAAGGAAGTGCCTGTCGCACGTGACGCTTTGGCGAACGGTCTGTATCAGGTCATTTCAAACGGTGTCCCTGAGGATAACTGGATGGAATTCCTTGAGAAGTCTGCCCGGTCATCCGTGGGCGGTATAGCTGATTTGGGGCAGACTGTCACCGTAACGTCAACAATACTCAAAAACTATGCGCTTGACTGGGAAAAAGCCGGTGAAATTCAGGATAAGATACAGCTTACGGCTAAAAACGGCGTGACATCATTTGAGCAATTGGCTGCGGCTTTGCCGAGGGTGTCGGGCAACGCTTCGGCTCTCGGGGTGAGCGTGGACGAGTTGATGGCTTCATTTGCGACTCTCACAGGCGTGTCGGGCAACACCGCCGAGGTCTCCACCCAGCTTGCCGCAGTGTTCACAGCGTTGCTAAAGCCATCTAAGGAAGCGTCAACCCTTGCAGCAGAGATGGGAATCCAATTTGATGCCGCATCAATCAAAGCGGCTGGAGGGTTCAGCAACTTCCTCACTAAACTAAAGGATAGCGTGGCTGCTTATTCAGCAGCAAGCGGTGAGCTTGAACAGTCGGTTATGGCAAAATTGTTCGGCTCTGCGGAGTCGCTCAGAGCGTTAGGTCCTCTTATGGGAAACCTCTCTGAAAAATTCGGAGAGAATGTTGATGCCATGGTGGAAAGTGCCGGTACCATGGATACCGCTTTTGAGGAAATGGCAGGAAGTGCCGATGCTCAAAGGCAAGTTTGGGAGAATATGTACGCTTCCATAATGGATAATGTGGGGGTGATAGCGCAATGCACTAAGTCAACGTTATATTGGCTTAGTGTAATAGGTGAAGCCGGTGTCGGAACCACAAAAATAGTAACTTTAGTCAAAAATTTCAATATCGTCGCCACTGCCAGTACCGTGAAAACACGCATACTCGCAGTTAGTCTTTCTGCGTATGGCGTTGTTTCCGGAAGGTCAGCCGCCACACAGAGACTTTTAAACCAAGCTATGGCTGAGGGCGCGATTTCCGGAACGGCTTTAAAAGTTGCGTTACGAGGTTTAATGATCGCAAGCGGGGTAGGGGCTGTTATGGTCGCTTTGGGATATGCCGTCAGCTTTTTCATGGATAAGGCTGATGAAGCAACGGAGTCAGTTGACAAATTACATGAAGCCAAAGAGGAATTTGTGAGAGTGGCTGGGAATGCGAGGGTTGAATTAGACAATGAGGCTAAACGTCTAAAGATTCTTATGGAATCTACAGATAACACTACCGGGGCAGTGAAAAGGCTCAATGACCAATATGGCTCAATATTCGGCAATCATAAGACAGCAGCGGAATGGTATGATATATTAACAAGAAAATCAGCAGATTATGCCGATATGCTCGGTTATGAAGCACAAATGAAATTGTTGGCATCTCAGAATGCGGAAGATCAATTACGTTATGACGAGAGCGTCAGGGAGCAATCTAAGTGGATGAAAGAAAACAGAGATGAGTGGCATGAACGACGTGACCCTGAAGGCATATCCTATTACACAAGCAACAATGCTGAATTTAAAAAATTTGAAAAAGAACAGTCTGACTTAATTAACGGAATCGAAAAACGTAACAAAAAGCTTGAGGATGCTATCGCCCATAAAAACGATATTATGCGTCGAAGTGGCATAAAACTACCAGCTCTGATTGATTCCCCCATAGAAACTCCATTATCACACGAAGGTAATGGGAAAACTGATAAAAATAAAAATAAAAAAATAACCGTTAATCCTGAGATCCCAGCCGGTTCTCTTGCGGAGATTTCAAAGCGTATAAGTGACATCGAGGCTAAGATCAAGCTTGCTGTCGATAAGGAAAGCGGTGCGGCATTGCAGCGAGAGCTGGACTTGTTGACAGAGAAAAAACGCAGTATCGAAATTTCATATAAGTTCCCAAATTTCAAAGAAACGGAATTGCCTGAGGTCAGTACTTTGCCTACAGAGATAGCCACAATAGATATCAAGACATTGGATTCGCTATCTCCTGAGATTAAATCTGCGAGAGATAGGCTGGAGGAGCTTAGAAAAGAAGGGGAGCTGACAAAGGAAGAATTGTCAGGAGCCATTGGTACTATTTCCGGAGCGTTCTATCGGTTAGGGGATGCGATAGGAGGCACTGCGGATCAGTGGCTACAATATGCTGCGAACGTGACACAGGCTGTCTCCACAGCTATCCCTCAAATATTGACACTTATAGAGCTTCATAAAAAAAGCAAAAATGAAGCTACCGGTGATGCGGCTGCAAAAGCGGCTTCTTCAGTAGCTGATATTCCGTTTGTCGGTCCGGCTATGGCTGTGGCTGCTGTTGCGTCAGTGATAGCGGCTATGGCTTCAATCCCGAAATTCGCTGATGGCGGTATTGCCTTTGGTCCGACTTTGGGGCTCTTCGGTGAGTATGCAGGGGCTTCCAACAATCCGGAAGTCGTGGCACCTCTCGATAAATTGAGAACACTTCTCAATCTTTCCGGTGAGTCCGGAGGTGGTGTGGTCAAATTTAAAATAGACGGTCGCACACTTGTAGGTGTATTGGAAAAAGAAACTAATTATAGAAAGAGAAACTGATGGCTAAGCAGTTAAGATATATGGGCGAATTCCTCAGCCGTGCCGGTGTGACATGGCATGTGGAGATATTGCAGGAAGCGGACGAAGCGTTTGCTTCTGTAGGCTCGCTTGATTTTGAAGCTGACGAGGCTCTTGTGATAGAGTGGAATCGCTCTGACAAGGAGTCGGTTATCTGTGGAAGCGGTGCGACTCTTAGAATCATTAGCCCCGGTGACAGAACATACGAGGATTTATATACGATCATTCCCGGACGCATACGCATGGACGTGTACCGTGATGGGTCATTATACTGGAGTGGTATGCTTGATCCTGAGTTCTACGAGGAGCCCTACGAGAAAGCCGATAATTATACCGTGTCGCTCACTTTCTCCGACTTCGGAATACTTGACCGGCTGAAATATGATATGTCGGGGATGAAAACTTTGCAAGAGATTGTAACCTCATGTGTGACACGCAGCGGCATAAACACAACCATTGACGAATCTCTAATAAGCACAAGCCTGACACCCGGAGGTGACGCCATGTCACTTGCCGATCTGAAAGTCAGAAGTGACAACTTCTATGACGAGGACGGCGAGGCGATGACGCTTGAAGAGGTGATGAAAGGTGTGTTGCAGCCCTTGGGCTTGCGCATAATCCAACGAGCCGGTAAAGTGTATGTGCATGACCTTAACGCCTTATATATGTCCGCACCTGTGAGTCAGGTGGAGTGGAATGGCGACAGCCAAACCATGGGAACAGACAAGGTGTATAACAACGCCAAGATTACTTGGAACACTTACGTGCAGTCGAGCGAGCTCACCGACGAGGAGTGGTGGGAAGGTGAGGTAGATCCCAATTTCACAGCCCTTAATTCCCTCGGCGGTAAAGACCCATATTCAACCACAGTGCCGTTCAGCACAGTGCGTGTGTTCTCGTACCATTACGGAAGCAACCCCCGTGACGTTGACATCAGGACTGATTACACCGCTACCGGCTTCTCTTTGTGGACTTCTCCTGATGGTAAAAATGCTACTCTCAAAGATTCATCTGTGCGGTTCTTTAAGTTAGTTCCACAAAATGAAGGCTCAGAGAGTGAAGGCGTAGCTATCACATGGGTGTCAACTGCCGTGTCTTTGCCATCCGATACCAACAAAGACTTTGCGATTCAGAATAACGGATTTTACACCAGTCTACCCGGCATCATGGGAGTTGCGGGCACACCACTGTTTTCAACCGTACCCTGCTGGATACCTCCTGTGTCAAAAGTATTGGATCTGCATATAACATTGGAGACTCTCATTGACCCAAGAATCAATTTCTTCAACGAAGCGGAGAATTTTCACACGGAAGATGCTTTTATGAAGATCCGTTACGAGAAGGCGTTTTATGATGACTGGAAAAAGAATGGCAATTTTGTCTTTGTCCCGGTTAGGGTACTTTTCAACGCCGATGACGGAAGTGTGTATTGCTGGGACAATCGAGCCACTGTCAACGGAAGTTATAATGTGAAATCGATAGAGCTGTCTAAAGGACAATGGGTGTCGTACACCGGCGCAGAGTTTGGCTATCTATCATATTATGATCCGAAAGATAGAAAATACAGCTGCGGAGTTCTCGGATGGCAGCGCAACCGCCCTGCTATAAATCCTCATGACGAGACGCTTACAGTGGCAATGCAACAGGCGACAGGGCAATATATACCTTATCCGCAATTCGGCTCAAAAGGCGGCACTCTCACTGTGGAGGTGCTGTCGGGCTGGGTGGTTACAAATCAAAGGAGCGAGGATAAAAGCGCACTCATGCGTGACGGCAAGATGGAATGGGCTATGTGCAAAATCCCGTCTGTCGAGATAGTCAACACCTCATTGTTTGACAAGGAAATCAACACCGATGATGTCGAATACAACGCCGAGATCAACACCGATGCAAAAGAGCCCTATGAGATTGAGACCATTTGCGGGAGCTCCGCCGAAGGTGTGCCTACCGCAAGGGGCGCATATTTCAACGCTACGACAGGTGCGCAGGTAACTGCCCTGACACGTGCCGGACGCACATCTCAGGTGGAAGATCTTTTAATCGGCACACTGTTTAGCCAATTTGGCTCACGCCACACTAAGCTGTCGGGTGAGATGGAGATTCTTAAAGGCGGCTTGGGCGTGTATACCGAGGCAAACCAGCAATCTAAGAAATTCATGGTCACTGATGAGGTGCAGGATGTCATAACCGACACGAGCGATGCGACTATAACTGAACTTCGCCCTGACGAATACAAGAAGAAGGAGGTATAAAATGGCACTTGATTATACGTTAACATCCAATAACCGGGAATCCCGCCCACGCAGCAAACGCTTGCGTGAGCTGGGAGTAGGCGGTGGTGTCGGTGGCAGCAATGTTGTTACCGTCAACACCGGCGGTGCCAACACCTCCGAAGGGCACTCGCACGATAACAAATCAGCCCTCGATCAGATAACAACCGACAAGGACGGCTACCAGTGGCTCACACGAGATGTCGAGATCCTTAACGAGGAGACCGGGGAAGTCGAGGTTAAGACCATCACTGAAAAGGTCAAAGCCGGTTATGCCGACTTGGCTTATGATTTGGCGAAGGATAGTCCGATAGCTCAGAAATTTTTAAGCCGTCTTGAGGATGACACCGCATCCGGTCTGATCACATTCCTCAAAGGCCTGATTTCACGGGAGATTTCACGGTTCAAGGGCGGTGCGGAGTTCGGCGAGTTCGTGTCGGGTATGCTCACAGGCATTGGCGGTGCTGTAGATGAAAAGGGCAACGCCGAGTTTAACTCGGCACGTATCCGCTCGGCACTTTGGGTTCTGGAAATAATCATGAACCGTCAGGAAGCCATAGAGGGTGACACTGTATTCTCGGAATTCGACACTATCGAGACTGTGACCGACAATAACGACGGCACTTACACCCTTAAGCTCAGGAGCAAGTGGGATGGTTACTTCACAGCCTTCACCCCCGGTGCTGTCATCCGTGGCACTGTCAACACCCTCGCAGCAGGAAGCGGAGGGCAGTACTACACCTCTTTCATGCGGGCTAACTCTGTGAACACGGCAGCCAACTCGATTGAAATCAGCCTTTACCCGGATGATGAAGTGCCGGCGGGTCAGAACTTCCCTCCGTGCGATCTGATGAGGATTTCACGCTGGGGACACCAGACAGACCAGACACGACAGTCACTCTTCTACATATCGACAACGGAAGGGCGAATTGTGAAGCTAAGCAATGTCACCAAGCCTATCATCGACTTCGGAAATTACGAATTTTCATTAGGCACGTACCCTGAAAAAATCAGCGAGATACTGCCGATACCACCCGGTGGTTCGGGATTGTACGTCAAAAATCTCGTTGATGAAAGCACGTGGAAATTAGACCACCAAGGCAACCCATTACCGACCATCCGTGACAGAGGTCCATACGATCCTGCGCAGATGTATTATTCCGGCGACACCATGCGTCCCGAGACATCGGACTACGAGCAGTCCGAGGTGTGGTACTTCGGCTGCAAATGGCGGTGCATGGTCACAGGTGTAACCTCTCCGCCCCTGTGGAACTCCACATCATGGGCTATGGTCGAAGGCAACCCTAACTTCTCAATCGAATTCGAGGAGGGAAACCGCATTTGGCTCGATCCCGAAAACATCCACGGAACCCTTACAATCCGGGCATGGCTTTATAACCAGGATGTGACAACTGACATACAGGACTCCGACATAGAGTGGACCCGCTACACGGAGGATGCCGCAGGAGTGCCGCAGACAGCCTCCGACAACATTTGGGCGTTGTCACACGCAACCGTCGGCAAGCAGCTCACAATCACCTCCACTGACTTCCCGGCTAATCCCATGTCCCTCAAACGGGTTGAATTCCGGGTCAAGGTGATACTGCGAGACGCACGGCATGACACCACCCACGAGGACGAGATGATAGCGACATTCATTAATTAAACTCCAAGGATTCATGAGACAAAGCTACATATCATTCGATTACAAGGACCTCGCCCCGGTGATCAACATATCACCGGCAGGAGCTGTCAGTGACACTCAGAACTATAATGGCACGATGAACGAGTGGGCTCCGGACTATTCGCTCACCCCTCTTGTGTTATGCCCCTCGGTCAAAGTAATCGACCCTGACGGACGCTCGACAGCCGATGTGACCTCACAGCTTGCCGATGTCACATGGTATGAGGTGTCGCAAGGCACGGAATCAGCCATAACCGGCAATGAGCAATCACCGCAGGACGCTACGAAATTGAAATACACCCTCGGCACAGCGGCTAACGGTTGGAGGTTGCAGCTTAACGCAAATGTCAATGCTGGTGAGAAGCTGTCATTGCGCTTCAAGGCAAAGTATCTTGACCCACGAAAGAACGCCGTGATGATGCTGAATTACGATTGCGTTGTCATCTGTCACAATGAAACCATCACATCCCCTGATCTTGTTGTGGACTTCCCGGAAGCATCGACATGGGATCCGATTTATCATAGTGACTCCAAGACCATCACTATAAAAGCTAAGATGATGTTACCCAATGGTCCCGTGCCGTCAGGTAAAACAATCTTTGTTTGGGATATGCTAAGGGATGATGGCACTTGGTCGGCAATAGGCTCTTCGATACTCGACAACGAGGTGTCGGTCAACACTGACGGTTCGGAGCTGACGCTCGACCGCTCACTCATGGGTACAAGAATTGACCTGAGGGTTCGTGCCAAGTTCGACCCCGACGGCAACCCCGCATCGGTGACACTGGATGACACATCGCCGGAGAAGCGCATATCGTGCGTTAGGGAGCTGTGTTACTACGATTACGAGAACACCACACCTCGCAACATCCCCCCTGATGCCACACGCATAAGGCTGACGTGTCGAATCCACGGCGATAAGGGCGATTTGCCGACTCCTGAAAGGGAGCTGCAATTCGTATGGTACACTTCGACCAACACAGCCACACCGTCATATTCCGAAATCGGAAGAGGACAGAATATAGATGTGTCAACCTCTTTTGTCACGGCATCGGGTGGAATGACAGCGGTGGAGGTGAAAGATAGAGGTCCACTTAAATACCTCAAGCTCCCTACTGGAGAGTATCTGACAGTGAATGGAAAGCTACTGATGGCAAGAGGTGGTTAAAGACATTATTAACAATCAAAATATAACGATTATGGCTTACTACGTAAAATGCAATGACAAGACATACCAATACATAGGCGCACCAACAGAACGTGTGGCTCTTGAAGATGGAAACCACCTCGCTTGGCAGGCTGATTTCTCTAAATTTCCTGAATGGCCTGACCTGCGCACCATAGCAGCAAAGACCGGCTCGCTGCTTCTCTCACCCTCCGAAGCGAGAGATGAGCAGGACGGTGTGACTTGTCGTGAATTGCCCGAAGCTACCGAGGAAATGTTCAGAGTGGCTAAGGAAGTGCCGGAGGAAGAATCAGAGGAAACTCCCGAGGTAGTTCCCGAAACCGAGGTCACTGAAACACCCGAAGCCCCCACCGAACCGTCCGATAAGTCCGCTCAGTCCGATGAGTCCGACACTCCAGCCAACGAGGAAGGAGGTTCAGAATGAGCACAGTTACCGCCGTAGGGCAAGTCGCATTTAGCCCGAAAATTGGCTCTTATTCGTCCAATCTCTTCTGCTCGGAGGGTGACCTCTCGCAGCTATACACCGGTGACGCATCAAGTTATAGCTGTGTGCCGGACTTCGAAGCAGCAGGTTACACGCCGCCGCTTCTTGACTTCGTTGTCACATCGTCACGTGTGGCTGAGGGCTTGGCGGACGTGCGAGACGTTAAATGGTATTTCAATGATACCGAAATACAATTTGGCTCTGACAACATTTCCACAGGTTCATTCTCCGGCTATTTCGAAAAGGTCACACCATCGGCTTCCAACGGTTACGTCTATCCGGGCTTGAAGATTAAAAAGAATCTTGTTGCGATCGCCAACTTCGCACCGGCGACCATCAAGGCTACAGGGCGAATAGTGGTAGGCAACGACAGCGACACCATTCAGGCGTTCATCACAGCAAAGATTCAGCAGAACACAGGCGGTGCTGTCAACCTTGTGAAGATAGCCGCTGTGTCGGCTGTCGATGGCTTCGCCATATCCACAAAGGGCGGTAGCGTTCAGATTAAGGCTGTGAGCTACCGTGCGGGTCGCACGCTTGTAAACCCCACCTCGCTAACCTATAAATGGTTCAAGTTGACAGCAGGGCAATGGGTTCAGATAACCAATGGTCCCGAAACCATAAGCTCAGACGGTTCGACACTCACAGTGCATGAAGCCGACATCCTCGTATCGGGCATGTACAAGGTCGAAGTGTACTCATCCGGTACGCTCTTCGGGCAAGACACTCAGATGGTAGTGGATGCATCGGACTGTTATTTGGTGGAATTCCACTACGACCCGGCAAGTGCGACCATCACAGATGACCCGGCAGGAAACCATTCGGTCAACGTGCAGGTTGCTGTGGTGTCGAGAAAGACAGGTCAGGTTATCGTGCAGAAGGCGAACGCTCAGGCGTATTTCACCGTAGTGGACTCGGCAGGTAACATTCTTAACAGCGGTCAGAACACCGTCAAGAAAAGCTCCCAAGACGTGACACTTGCGATGGTGCAGCAAGCCGAGTCGGGAGTGCAGATTATCGTTGAAGTCGATGTACCTTTCTAATAATATAAAGGTATGAATAGTGTTAAGGCAGTTGGTTTCGTTTGCTACACTCCGAAGGGAGACAAAGGCGATCAGGGCGAAAAAGGCGAACCCGGAGCGCAGGGTCCATTCGTGCCTATCCCCCGATATTGGAGCGAGTACCCCAGCGGTTATCGCTTCCAATGCGGCGCACCCGGTGAAGAGCGAAAGGATATTGTGCTCTATCAGTACGCAGGGAAGATATATTACCTCGCCTGTAAGGTCTCGCATAACAAGCAGTCGTACTACGAGCCATTCGGAGCCAATTCGTCTCAGGTTTGGGAGACCGGGCAGCAGTGGACTTTCATAGCCACGCAGCTTCTTCTCGCCGAGCTTGCGAGAATCAAGAACCTTTGCGCCGAGTTCATTCAGATGCTTGACGCTTCGGGCAATGTCGTTTTTGAAGCCCTGAACGGCAATGTGACCTGCAACAAAGGCACATTCAACAACGTGGATGTCTACGGCAGGGTTGTGGCTGGGGACAAGGACGGAAAGCGAATAGTCCTCGATCCTGACACAAAGGCGGTGGCTATCTATGATGAGTCCGGCGGCGAGTGCGCACGTCTTGACGGCACGGCATACACATCTTCATCCATCATGCCCTCGGGAGGTGGAGCGATTACCATATCATCCACAGGTGTACAGAACATCTACGCCTACGGCACGGCAACCTCACAGGCTACAGGCTCAAAGACATTCACCGCAAGGTCATCGGCTACGACAGTGGGTGCTGTGAGGGTCAACGCATCGGGCAAAATAACGATGGATGGAGTATCTTCGTCAGGCACTTCGACACCCACGATGATGCCCCACGGCACTCTGTATTGCATTGTCAAGACCTATAACACATCGGGCACTCTAATCAATACCGAAAGAGTGTTTTTCACATCCACCGCCGAGAGTGTTAACGGCACGATAACATCGCCTCAGACAACACGGTCATTCCTTGTTTCCGTCCCTGCTGGTAGACATGAAGTGGGATTTGAAGTTGTGGCAAGCGGTTCGCCAGCCACGGCAGCTGTGACGCTGACAGGTGCGACTTTCGTTGCTGACTCGTTCATAGCACGTTACTTCAAAAACGGCTTTGCCCTCACGCAGGACACGCTTAACTATCTCATAGGCATTTACGAGGACAGCGTGATGAAGCTCATGCTCGGAGGTCAGTTCTATATTGACTGCGTTAAGCAGCCGAAAGTGGTTTATGCCGCACGTGTCACGGACACTTCGACCAACGCAAATACCGCATGTTCTACCAGCGTCCTAACGTGTGTGCCGGGGTACTCGGTACAGTGCGTAAAGACCACCACGGAAGGCTTGTACAAATTCACATTCCCGTCAGCCTACAGTCTTTCTATGGCGAACGTCAAGGTAGAGCTGACAGGCTACGGAGTCGTGGCGCAGGGCGGAAGCAGCGCGTCAAAGGCAACGGTCAAGTCCTACCGCTTTTCGTCCGGGCAGATGGTGATAGAGGTGCTTGTGTCGGATGACGATAGCCCCAACTACGGCGGCTTCGAGATAACAGTTTATAAATACTAAACTTAAATTATAAAGTTATGGCAACAGAAAAAACAACCACGCTTGCCGACAATGACATCGGCAAGGTCACAGCGATACCTCAGGGCGCATCGCTTGCTCTGATAGACTCGCAGGGAACCGTCACCAAGATTGACGCTGAAAAACTGATGGAAATCTTCAGGAAGTCGATAAAGATCGGGGTTACAAATTTGCTGATAGATTCCCATAAAGAAAAAGCCGGCAATTATGGATTAGGGCAATACAAGCTACGTAAAAAAATGACGGAGGGTAAACAATACGTAATGACGGTTGAAGGTGAAATAGGGAATGGTAAAGATGATGCCTACCAGGTTTGGAATGAAACCGGAGAGGTGCCACTCTTCATTTGCCATAGGAGTTCCGATGGTATATATAAAGGCTCATTTGTTGCGACTCAAAGCATGGCAAATGCTACCGCCTTAAATATCCATGTAATGCCATCCAGCGTGCAATCCCGATGCGTGATTCATGCGGCAAAGCTTGAAGAAAGCAATATCGCAACTGGCTGGACTCCAGCCCCGGAGGATTTAATCGGGGGGGGTAATTCGCAGACTTTCAAAGAGTTGCAAGCAACGATATTTGCCACAAGCCCGAGGAAGGCACAGACGAAACGGCACCACCGCAGCAAAATATCACATTTCACTCACTGCTTAAACTGAAGGAACTATGGCAAATAATGAAAAAACAGTAAGTCTGAACGACGTGCTCAAGGGAGCGCAGGAGGTCACAGCCCTCGCAGCCAATGACAGGATACTCGCTATCAATACTGACGGGAATCCCCGGAAGATAAGTCGCAGTAATCTTGACTCCGATAGATTCTTGCGAGTCGAATTCCCAATATCTATCAAAAGCGGGTGGATAAGAATCGGTAGGTTTGACGGTCAAGGAGACACACTGCTATATTGTGGTACTATATGGGGCGGCGCAACCCCAACTACAATACTTCTCTCCGCGGTGGCACATATCAACGGAGGCGCCGTTGTAAACAGAGTTGTCAACCTCTTAAAATCCGATGTCTTCACAAAGGCACGGCTTGTTAAGAAGTCGAATGACCGTATCTATCTTGACCTCTACTTCAGTTTACGACCGAGTTCATTATCAATAAACCGTATTGCAGGAGATTTCGCACTCGCAGAATCTGTATTTAATCCGACGATAGAGACTTCCGATACTGTTTGGGAGTCAAATTTCGGGGGGGGTAAAATCCTATCTCTCAACTATTTGCAAGAAAGAAGGGAGGCGGCATGAGCGAAAAGGTTATGGAGCTGAGCAACGGAATCCTGAAATCCATACTCACGGACGCTTTGGTCGAAAGACCGACAAAGGCGAGCTTCGACGAAATGACTCAATCGGGCGTCTATTCAATAGGTCCGGAAAACGTCAAGTCGGGTTATCCAGCCACAATATTCGAGTACGGTATCCTTATAGTGGCAGTGGCCGAGCTATTTATGGCGCAAATATATATACCCCACAATTGGATGGCAGGGCAACATTTGTTAGCTTTCAGGGTGGCGTACAATGGGAATTTCAACAAATGGATTGTTCTGCCGCAATCCTCTGTGATAATTCAGTCCTAAGAGTCGGAAAGGAGGCGGCGGCATGAGTGATAAAATCATTGAAACAACCGCCCTTCCTCTCCTGACAACAGTGGCAGGAAACACCGAAATTGTCGGAGCGTCGGGCAATCGAATCAAGGTCGAAAGTCTGCGCCCGGCAATACTCGGAGATGTTAACTTAGAGTTGATTATGAGTAATATTTTCATCATGTGCCACCGCAAGAGAGATAATTTCCCACTCATGGTCAAGCCCCACAAATGGGCGAGCCTACAAAGATCAGGCGAGATTGCCGACGGTGTGGTAATCGTCGAGGGCGGCAAAGTGCTGGTAGTGGCACCCACCGAAGCCGACAGCGCAGGTATTTTGTGGAGTTTCGCAGCAGTGAGCGGCGGCGCGACCACCACAAGCGACCGAGTAACGGCGATGAATGACTGGAATGGCAGGGCTAACACGACAGCCATTATCGCAGCATCTTCTTCCCCTGCGGTCACCAATACTGCGGCATACGCCCCCGGCTTCTGCAACCTCTACAGCCGTGTCAACGCCAACGGCTATGGTCTGACCGCAGGTAAGTGGTGGCTTCCGAGTGCCGGCGAGATGATGATGATATACGCCAACATGACTAAGATAAATTACTGTCTTAGCCTCATATCGGGTGCTACCCAGTTGCTCGAAAACTGGTACTGGACAAGTACAGAGTGCAGCGCGTCGATCACATGGCATCTGGGCCTCAGCGACGGCTACCTCCACTTGACCACTAAGGCCAGCGCCAGGGGCAGAGCGCGCCCGGTATCAGCATTTATCCAATAAAAACACCCCACCGCTTCACAACGGCAGGGCATCACTAACATTTACAAATATAGTAATTAATTTCAAACCAATCAAAAAAACGACATGAAATGACAGAGACAAACAATCTATTTCAGGCGGCTGTGGCATCTGCAGGGACGCTGATAACATCATTTTACTCGCACCTTGCGCCTTGGCTGGTGCTCGGGCTGGTGCTTGTCCTTGTGGATTTGCGCTACGGTGTCCTTGCTGCGAGGGTGCGTGGAGAGGAAATACGTCTTTCCCGGGCGTGGAGGCGCACAATAAACAAGATGATAGATTACCTGTGCTGGGTGACGGTCGCCGAGCTTATGAGCAGGACTTTTGCCGTGTCGCTCGGTGCGCCGGTTGTGAGCATGACAATGCTTTTCATAATCTACGGCATAGAGATATCCTCGTGCGTCAACAACTATTTCGAGTACAAGGGTGTCAGAAAACGCTTCAACTTTTGGAAATTCATAAACCGGAAGGACATCGAGGACGTGCTGGAGGAGAAGGAATGAAAAGTTGATCAGTTAAGTTAATCAACAAAACGAGAACATTGACATATTGGAATCACCATTGAATGTTAAAAATATATCATAAAAGTAACATTTATGTATCTAAATTTGTTTATTAGATACAATTTCGTTACTTTTGTGGCGTATTTTTAAGTTCAATTAAACCACAAAGTGATGAAATATTCGGAACTTTACCGCATCCTCCAGCAAAACGGATGGGTGTTGAAAAAGGGTAAGAGGAAAGGGGGACATGACAAGTTATGTCATCCCGATCACGGGTATTCAATCATTGTAGGTAGACATCAATCTCAGGAAGTTCCCACCGGCACTTACCTCAAGATTATGAAAGATGCAGGATTGAAACCTTGAAAATACCCGCAGCCCGTTCTGCACGGGCGGGCTGCTTTTTTTCGTCAAAAGACCGATAACTGACATAGTAACCAATTAAACCAAGTGATCATGGCAACGTTAACCGCAATCATCGAAAAAGCTTCGGATGGGGGATTTTCCGTCTATTCACCTGATGTGCCGGGTGTGTATGCCCCAGCACCAACAGAGGATGAGGCGAAAGCCGAATTTATGGAGATGCTCGAAGAACAGGCTGAGGACACATTTGACAGCACAGGCAAATACCCGGCATGGTATTCAGCCGACGGCATCAAGGTGGAATACACATATTCATTGAGCGGATTCTTTGAGGCGTTCCCTTTCATAAACGCATCGCAGCTCGGCGCAGCCATAGGCATTAACCCGTCGCTCATGCGTCGTTACAAATCCGGACAGAAAGGGGTGTCGCAAAAGCAACGCCAGCTCATTCAGTCGGAGATTGGAAAGATAGCCAGCCGTCTGCAATCAGTAAGGTTCTAATTGAACTAAAAATACGCCTTGCTACCATAATTCCGTAATGGGTTATGGTAGCTTTCATTTTGATGGTGATTCCGGTATGGCTTCATCATCATTTTTCATTATGGCTAAAGTAGACATATTATTACCATTCATCCTCTCTTTCGAGGGTGGATTCAGCAATCATCCCGCAGACAAGGGAGGAGCCACAAACAAAGGTGTCACGATAGCCACTTGGAGACAGGTGGGCTATGATAAGGACGGTGACGGAGACATTGACGTGAACGATCTGCGGCTCATAACCGACAAGGATGTGCGAGACCGTGTGCTTGTCCCGCATTATTGGAACCGCTGGAAAGCAGACTTCATCCTGTCGCAGAGCGTGGCGAACATTGTTGTGGACTGGGTGTGGGCGAGCGGGAAGCATGGCATAACTGGCGTGCAGCGTTTGCTTGGAGTGAAGGCTGACGGTATAGTCGGAGCAAAGACGCTCGGAGCACTTAACGCAAGGGACTCACGGGAGCTTTTCGATGCGATCAAAGCTGAGCGTGTGAAATTCATACGCAACATCGTAGCCAAAAATCCGAGGCAGAAAGTGTTCGAGTCAGGATGGCTCAGGCGGCTCGACTCGATACAGTACGGCAAACTTATTCTCAACACACGTCCCACAAGGGAGATTGGCTTCAAGGACTTATGAAAGGTATTGTCATAACCGTGGTCGCAATAGTTTCCACTATCCTCTGCGGGTGTTCACCAAAGACGGTATACGTGCCGGTGGAGAGCGTGCGTACGGAGTATAAAGACCGTAACATGTCACAGTTCGTGACCGATACTGTGCATGATATACGCTTTGTTTGGGTCAAGGGCGATACCGTTCATGACATACGTGAGCGTGAACACGTAAGGCTTGTATCTGTTCATGACACATGCCTTTTTGAACGTATTGACACCATCCGTGTGCCTTACCCGGTGGAGAGACAACTTACACGATGGGAAAAGACCAAGATGGACTACGGCGGAGAAGCCATCATAGTCCTCATAGTGGTTATCACCGCATCCGTGATATGGCTGATAAAGAAATTTCGTAAATGATCTTGAAAAATGTGAGATAGGCATAGGCATAATCATCAAACGCCCTAATAATTGTTACTTGATTGCTACCTATCAATACATAAAACGCTAATAATAAGCAAATAACATATAATATATTATTCCCCTCCGAGGTACTACGGATATACCGAGATACGAAATTTAAGGGAGCAAAAAGCTATATTTTAACTAATTAGCTTTTTGCTCCCTTTCTTTTTATTGCCTAATTTTACTCGTCTTTGTTGAAATGTGCTACGTATGCGCTTTTTATGTGGCTGATTTGGGGAGATTAGCCACATATTATATAAACACATATTATATAAATATGAATAAAGGATTGGAGATTTAAGGATACGTCAGGGATTTGGATTGGATATGGTTTTTGAAAAAATTTAATTAAGTGTTAAACAATATTTGTCGGAAAGCATTTTATAGTATAAAGACAATAAGTTTAATTAATAATTCATCCATATTATAATAAGAATTAGATTCTTGTTTCATCCAAAAACATACCAATCATGAGGTTAAATACTATTTTTCAATCGTTTCAATCATATAGCATTGTTTTCTCCTGTGGTCTGCTACTTATGGCTTCAGGATGTAAGAAACAGACGACAGAATTACCAGTTGTGTCCGTAACCCCGTCTAAATGTGAGGATGTGGAGATATATGGCGAATATGTAGGGAGAGCAAGAGCCCAGCAGTTTGTCGAAGTCCGTGCCAGAGTGGAAGGCTATCTCGAAAGTATGCTTTTTGAGGAAGGGACCCCTGTAAAGAAAAATCAGGTTCTTTTCGTGATTAACCGTGACCAATATAAGGCTAAAGTTGACAAAGCTAAAGCTCAGTTGCAAAAGGATGAAGCTCAGGAGCAGAAAGCGAAACGAGATCTTGACCGTATACGACCTCTATATGAGCAAAACGCTGCAAGTCAACTTGATTATGATAATGCAGTAGCTGCTTATAATGTGGCAAAAGCTTCGGTTGCAATGAGTAAATCAGACCTTGCACAGGCGGAACTTGAACTTGGATACACGACCGTACGGTCACCTCTTTCCGGCTACATAAGTGAAAGAAATGCCGACATAGGAACTCTTGTAGGTCCCGGAGGTAAATCATTATTGGCGACAATTGTAAAGAGTGACACAGTGCTGATTGACTTCAGTATGACAGCTCTTGATTATCTCAAAAGCAAGGAACGTAATGTGGAGCTTGGTAAGAAAGACCTTTCCCGTTCATGGCAGCCATACGTTACCATTACATTGGCAGACAATACGGTGTATCCGTTTAAGGGACTGGTAGATTTTGCAGACCCGCAGGTCGATCCCCGTACCGGCACTTTCTCTGTCAGAGCTGAAATGCCGAATCCATCACGAGCCATTCTGCCGGGTCAATTCACTAAAGTAAGATTGCTTTTAGACATAAGAGAGGATGCAACTGTAGTTCCGCGCCGCTCAATAATAATCGAAAAGGGTGGTGCATACGTATATGTGATGCGTCAGGACTCAACTGTTGAGAAACGCTTTATAGAACTCGGTCCTGAATTCCAAAATAACATGGTGGTCGAACGAGGCGTCAGACCCGGAGAGAATATAGTGGTGGAAGGTCAGCACAAGTTGACTCCGGGTGTTAAGGTCAGAGTAGGGGATTTAACTACTGTTAAAGAAGATCAAGATGAACAGATGGACTCATCAGCATACGATGTTTCCGAGCCTAAAAAGCAGTAATTATGAAAATGAGTTTTTTTATTGACCGTCCGGTGTTCTCAGCGGTCATTTCGATATTGATAATGATCATAGGCATAATCGGTCTTACGATGTTGCCGGTTGACCAGTATCCTCAGATTACTCCGCCTGTCGTAAAGATAAGCGCATCCTATCCGGGTGCGAGTGCCTTAACAGTGTCACAAGCTGTGGCTACTCCTATAGAGCAGGAGATAAATGGTACTCCGGGTATGCTATATATGGAATCGTCATCGACAAATTCCGGTGGGTTTTCGGCGACAGTGACATTCGACATATCATCATCGCCGGAACTTGCGGCTGTTGAAATTCAGAATCGTGTTAAGCTTGCTGAATCACGCCTACCGGTAGAGGTAGTTGAAAATGGCATATCGGTCGAGAAGCAGGCTTCAAGCCAATTGCTCACCATCTGTTTGACATCAAGCGACCCTAAATTTGACGAGATATACCTGAGTAATTTCGCTACTCTAAATGTGCTTGACCTTTTGAGACGTATCCCCGGAGTGGGACGAGTGGCAAATATCGGAAGCCGTTATTATGCTATGCAGATTTGGGTACAGCCCGATAAATTAGCAAACCTCGGAATCACGATTGCCGACTTGCAGAAAGCGTTGAAAGATCAGAATCGTGAATCAGCGGCAGGCGTGCTTGGTCAGCAACCAACAAAAGGGCTTGATGTGACTATCCCTATCACTACCAAAGGGCGTCTTTCATCCGTGGCTCAATTTGAAGATGTGGTCGTAAGGGCAAATCCTGACGGTTCATTGATTCGTCTGCGTGACGTTGCGAGAATTTCACTCGAAGCCCAGTCATATAATACCGAAAGTGCTATCAATGGTGAAAATGCAGCGGTGCTTGCCATCTATATGCTCCCGGGAGCTAATGCGATGGAAGTGGCGCAACGTGTAAAGGATGCCATGGTAGAAATAAGCTCAAGTTTTCCTGACGGTCTGAGCTATAATATTCCGTTTGATATGACCACATATATTTCGGAATCAATTCATGAGGTGTACAAAACACTTTTTGAAGCGTTGTTTCTCGTAATCTTTGTGGTTTATTTGTCATTGCAGAGTTGGCGTGCCACACTTATACCACTTATAGCGGTGCCTATATCATTAATAGGAACGTTTGGATTCATGCTCATATTCGGCTTTTCGCTAAATATGCTAACACTCCTCGGCTTGGTACTCGCCATCGGTATAGTGGTTGACGATGCCATAGTTGTTGTGGAGAATGTGCAATATACTATGGAAGAGGATGGGCTATCACCATACGAAGCTACCAAGAAAGCTATGAGCGGGCTTACGGGACCTATTATTGCTACTTCGTTAGTGTTGGCGGCAGTATTTGTGCCGGTATGTTTCTTGGGTGGTATCACCGGACAATTGTATCGTCAGTTTGCCGTCACAATTGTTGTTTCCGTCCTTCTGTCGGCGGTAGTCGCATTGACTCTTAGCCCTGTGATGTGTTCGCTGATACTTAAGCAGGAGAAACCGGGCAAGAAAAAGAACATTGTGTTTAGAAAAATAAATGAAGATCTTGAAATAGGTACCAACAAATTCCTACATGTAATACAAGTACTAATCAAACATAAAAAACGGGTGCTGATAGGATTCGTATGTATGATTGGTGTAATAGTGCTGATTGAAAAGCTGATGCCTTCAAGCTTCTTGCCGGTTGAAGATCAGGGATATTTCAAAGTCGAACTTGAATTGCCTGAGGGTGCAACTCTGGAGCGCACTCGGCTTGTATCAGAAAGAGCTGTGGATTACCTTATGGCAAATCCTGCCGTTGACTATGTTCAAAGTGTGGCGGGAAGCAGTTCACAGGTCGGCAGCAGCCAATCACGCAGTGAGCTTACAGTCATATTAAAACCTTGGGAGGAACGTGATTCTGAAACGATAGAGGATATTATGGCTCAGGTGAAAAAAGATATGGAAGAATATCCCGAATGTAAGGTATATCTGTCACGTCCACCGATTATTCCCGGTCTCGGCTCTTCGGGCGGCTTTGAAATGCAGCTTGAAGCCCGCAATGATGCCACCTTGGAAGATCTTGAAAGCGCTGTTGATACCGTGATGAAATATGCGTCAACCAATAAAGCAATCACCGGTCTGTCATCATCGTTGCAGTCCGACATCCCGCAACTTTACTTTGATGTGGATCGTGATAAGGTTAAATTTGCCGGAGTACCTCTCGCAGATGTGTTTTCAACTATGAAGGCTTATACTGGTTCGGTATATGTCAATGACTTTAATATGTTCAATCGTATCTATCGAGTGTATATTCAGGCTGAGGCTCCATATCGTGAGCATAGAGAAAATATAAACTTATATTTTGTGCGAGGCACTGATGACACAATGATACCTCTTACATCATTAGGTACTGCGACATTTACAACCGGTCCCGGCAATCTTAAGCGTTTTAATATGTTTAACAGCGCTGTGATTAGAGGTGAAGCGGCAAAAGGATACAGTTCCGGTGAAGCTATGACCGAGATTGAAAATATAGTCAGAGAGCATCTGCCCGACAATATCGGAGTGGAATGGAGCGGTCTGTCTTATCAGCAGAAACAGGCTGGCGGTAAAACCGGCATGGTATTGGCATTAGTACTCATCTTTGTATTCCTGTTCCTTGCTGCACTTTATGAAAGCTGGAGTGTGCCTGTTGCAGTGATACTTTCACTCCCTGTCGCCGCCCTCGGTGCCTATTTGGGAGCTTGGGCATGTGGCTTGGAGAATGACATCTATTTCCAGATTGGTTTGGTGATGCTTTTGGGTATGGCTGCCAAGAATGCCATTTTGATTGTCGGTTTCGCAAAAAGACAAGCCGACCAAGGAATAAGCGCCCTCGAATCAGCCCTTTATGCGTCAAGATTGCGCTTTAGACCTATTCTTATGACATCATTGGCATTCATACTCGGAATGTTGCCACTTGTCATAGCTTCAGGTCCCGGCTCTGCAAGCCGTCAGGCAATTGGTACCGGAGTATTCTTTGGCATGATTTTTGCAGTGATATTCGGAGTGCTTCTTGTGCCATTCTTCTTTGTGATAGTTTATAGAAGCGTAGAAAAATTTCTACCGTCCAAAAAGAAGAAAACTATACAGGTTCAGTAATTTATTAATGAACTGAGTTTAACATTTTATAAAAAGTTTAAATCAGTTCATCTTAATTTGGAAAAACATGACAAATTTAAATATAAAAATTTCCGGAATATTATTAGTCGTTCTACTTTCCCTTTCAGTGGGGGCATGCAAGTTGGGGCAAAAATATTCACGCCCGAATGTATATGTCCCTAACAAATTTCAGCCGGAGATCATTGCTGATACATTCTCTATCGGCGATATGAAATGGTGGGATATATATACTGACACCACTCTTCAGAGTCTTATACGCATAACTTTGCAAAATAATAAAGAGCTGAAGATTGCCGAGGCTAAGGTTAAAGAGATGGCGGCTCGCAAACGTATTGATACCGCAAACTTTTTCCCACAGATTAATGGGAATGTCTACACCCAGAAAGAAGCCCTGAATTATGGAGGTGACAACTACAAGAATGATCCGGAAGTAGGGCTGAAAGCCGCTTTGAGTTGGGAAATAGATCTTTGGGGTAATCTTCGGTGGGCTAATGACGAGGGTAAGGCGCAGGTTTTGGAATGTATCGAGAATCAGCGTGCGGTGACAATAAGTCTTATAGCCCGAGTGGCACAGGATTATTACGAACTTGTTGCGCTTGACAATGAACTCTCAATTGTAAAACAGACTCTGAAAGCCCGAAAAGAGGGTGTCAGATTGGCGAAACTGAGATTTGAAGGCGGACTCACATCCGAAACTTCCTATCAACAGGCGCAAGTCGAATATGCCCGCACCGCCACTCACATACCTGTGCTTGAAAGAGATATATCTATGATGGAGAATGAGATTGCGTATCTAACAGGCGATTTGGATTTCAAAGTAAAGAGAACTAAGATATCAAAGGATCTGATAGGGATAGAATCACTCCCGGTAGGACTCCCATCCACTCTTTTGGAGCGACGTCCCGATATAAAAGCCGCCGAGCAAAAACTTATAGCTGCCAATGCCGCTGTCGGTGTCGCATATACAAACCGTTTTCCACGCCTGACACTTACAGCCCAATATGGGGTTGAAAGCGATGAGTTCTCCAATCTGTTTAAATCGCCCATGTATTTTTTGAGCGGCGCACTGTTAGGTCCATTATTTGATATGGGTAAGCGTCAAAGTGCCTATCGTGCCCAGCAACATGTATATGAGCAGGAATGTTACAATTATGAGAAAACGGTCATGAATGCCTTTACCGAGACACGAAATGCTATCGTTGCGTTTAACAAGACCAAGGATATATATGAGTCTATGTCTCAGTTAGAGAAATCATCTAAGACAACGATGGAGCTTGCCCAGCTGCAATACATAAACGGTGTGATTGGCTATATTGATGTCTTGGATGCCCAGCGTAGCTATTTCGACGCACAAGTGGGCTTAAGCAATGCTATCAGAGACAAACAGCTTGCGCTTGTGCGTTTATATAAAGCTCTCGGGGGCGGTTGGTAATGAAAGTTTAACACTCCCGACATGAAAAAATCCCGCAATTCGCCGAATTGTGGGATTTTCTTGTAAGTATGTAACAGTATTTGTTGTTTATTCATGTTTTTTATATAAATTTGGGAAGAAAATAATAGAGCTGAAAATGATAAGCAATGGAATATTTGACACGTTTCTGATTGTAATGGCTGTAACAGCTGTCATTGTGTTTATAGCACTTCAATTCGTTGAGGCGGGTTATGGCATGATGTATACAAAAAAGTGGGGTCCGGCAATAAACAACCGTCTTGGATGGGTGATGATGGAAGCCCCGGTGTTCATAGTCATGGCAATATTATGGTGGTGTTCGTCAAGGAGAGCAGAAGTGGCACCGTTGGTGATGTTTTTGCTATTTGAACTCCATTATTTTCAACGGTCGTTTATCTTCCCGCTATTAATAAGGACTAAAGGGAAAATGCCTTTAAGTATAATACTTATGGGAGTATTGTTTAATGTCCTGAATGCGCTTATGCAAGGTGGATGGATATTTTATATTTCACCGGCTGACCGTTATCCGTCATCATGGCTGTTGTCACCTCAATTTATAATTGGAACAGTGATATTTATTTCAGGAATGGTTATAAATATCCACAGTGATTCAGTGATACGCAATCTGAGAAAGCCGGGTGACACAAAACATTATCTTCCTAAGAAAGGTATGTTTCGTTATGTCACCTCAGCCAATTATTTCGGAGAATTTATAGAATGGACAGGTTTTGCAATCTTAACTTGGTCATGGGCAGGTGCGGTTTTCGCATTATGGACTTTTGCAAATCTTGCCCCACGAGCCGCTAAAATTTATAATCGATACTCAAGGGAATTTAAGAACGAATTTTCGGCGTCACATCTAAAACGCATAATCCCTTATATCTATTAACCGCATAAATATACATGTCATGGAATATCCTGATTCAATACTGTTCACACCTGCAGCTATAGGTCCGGTAACGTTAAGAAATCGCACAATACGTTCAGCTGCGTTCGAGGGAATGTGTCCCGGGAACAGCCCGTCGCAGATGCTTAAGGACTATCATCTATCGGTAGCTCATGGTGGAGTGGGTATGACAACGATAGCATACGCCTCCGTAACACGTAATGGATTATCTTTCCCTCGCCAACTTTGGATGAGACCGGAGATTATACCTGCTCTTAGAGATATCACCGACGCTATTCATCAGACAGGAGCCAAAGTCTCAATTCAGTTGGGACATTGCGGCAATATGTCTCATAAATCAACTGCTGGAGAGACTCCTATCTCGGCTTCAGGACGATTCAACATATACTCTCCGACACCTGTCAGGCGTATGCGTGACGACGAGATAGTGGCAATGTCAAAATCATTCGGCGATGCTGTGCGTTTGGCTCGTGACGCAGGGATGGATTGTGTGGAGATTCACGCCGGACACGGCTATTTGATAAGCCAGTTCTTGTCGCCGTATACCAACCATAGACATGACAGATGGGGCGGTTCGTTTGACAATCGGATGCGTTTCATGCGTCTATGTATGGAGGAGGTTATGAAAGCTGCGGGGAATGACCTTGGAGTGGTGGTTAAAACGAATATGCGTGATGGATTCAAGGGTGGCATAGATATTGATGACGCCATTGTCATCGCACGTGAATTGGAACAGCTTGGAGCACATGCCCTTGTGTTGAGTGGCGGTTTTGTTAGCAAAGCCCCGATGTATGTGATGAGAGGGGAGATGCCAATAGGCGCACTCACACACTATATGGATTGCTGGTGGCTTAAATATGGTGTCAGGATGTTTGGAAAAATGATGATTCCATCTGTGCCATATAAAGAGTGCTATTTCCTTGACGATGCAAAGATATTCAGAAACGAGCTTAAGTTACCCCTAATATATGTCGGAGGAGCCTCCACACGTAGCTCTATCGAGAAAGTTCTTGGGGAGGGTTTTGAGTTTGTGCAGATGGCGAGAGCGCTCCTTACCATGCCTGATTTTGTAAATCGTATGCGTGATGGGCTGGAATCATCAGGGTGTGAGCATGTGAATTACTGTATCGGACGTATGTATTCCAGAGAGATGGCATGTCATAAATGTGTACAGGATATGCCTGATTCATTATGTAAGGAAATCGAAAGGATTAAAAAACGCAGTATGACCAACAGGTAATAAAATGGCAACTGTTAGAAATTTACATGGCAAATGGGCATTGGTTACCGGTGCATCATCAGGTATCGGATTGGAATTTTGTCGATTCCTGTCCGAGATGGGTTGTAATCTTGTCATGGTAAGTAATCAGCCTAAAGAACTTTCGGAAACCGCTAATTATCTCAGGGATACATATAGGGTAAAAATACTATATGAAAACTTAGATTTGACTTCTTTTGATGCCACAGAAAAAGTTTTAGCTTTGCTTGAGAAAAATAGTGTAATTCCCAAATTATTAATTAATAATGCAGGAATTTTCGATTTTAAAGCTGTGGAACATCTTTCGGAAAGGAGATTGAATTTGTATATCGATCTGCATATTAGAGCTGTGACTCTTTTAACGCGGGAAATAGGCGCATTGATGAGTAAGAACGGAGGTGGTTATATTCTGAATATGTCATCAATGTCATGCTGGATGCCAATGCCGGGAATCGCTATGTACTCTGCCACTAAAGCCTACATACGTGCGTTTACGAGGGCATATCGTATAGAAATGAAAAATCGGGGCGTGTCCGTATCAGTGGCATGTCCGGGTGGTATTGCCACAGGGCTGTTTGGATTGCCTGAAAACTTGCAGCGATTAGGCGTTAAAATAGGAGTACTAAGCACTCCGCAGAAGTTTGTCAGGAATGCGTTGAAGAAGACTATGCGAGGTAAGGCTCAATACATAAATGGCTTTTTAAATCGTCTGTCGATAGTGTTTGTGGCATCATTGCCTGAATGGGTGAGGATGAAGATAAAAAATGACCTTCTTGATAAATTTGACAAATGAGCAGTAACGTCAATCAAGATACATATATTGTGACCGGAGCTACCGGAGGTATCGGGAAGGCTTTGGTAAAAGAATTGGTGAATAGAAACGTAGCAAGGGTTATCCTTGCTTGTAGGAATACTGCTTTGGCATCGCAGCTAATTGCTGATTACAATGGTGCAGATACAAAGTTGCTGACTATACATCTTGACCTTGAATCGTTTGACTCAGTTATAGCGTTTGCCGATGAAGTGAAAAGCAGAGGATATATGGTTAAAGCATTGCTGAACAATGCCGGCACAATGCGGGGGGAAGTCCGCATAACTTCTGACGGCTATGAATCGGCTACCCAAACCAATTTTCTATCTACAATGCTTCTTACAGAATTGTTATTACCGACCTTAAGAGATGGTTCGGCGATAGTATTCACCACATCCATGACAAGACGTATTGCCGCATTTCACGAAAATTGGGATGTTCTTTCGAAAAGACATCATAACAGATTTGTAACATACGGACGAAGTAAAAAAATGCTTACGGCATACGCTGCTTTATTGTCTGATAGATTACGAAATAAAGGTAATCGGGTGAATTGCTCTGACCCTTGGATAGTGGATTCAGGTATAATTAACATGGGGAACCGCATTATTGATAATTTAAGCTCTCGATTATTCCGCCCATTAATTTATACACCGGCACAGGGTGCTTCATCGGCTATTGCTGCTATGGATTCTGAATTGACAGGGACAATTTTCTCGCTCCGTAAAACAGATGCGATTTCGGCAAAATACAAGACTCGTAAAGTCCGGGATATTATCGAAAGCGCATTTTCAGCCATTAAACCGATATAAACTTTTTATAAAATCAGTTCATTAAGAATGCTAAATCGGCAGTATGATTAGATTTTTATGGATAATTGGGAGAATTTGCTTAATTTTGCAAAAGGACAAATATCCTTAAAAAACCATCATTTATGAACAATCACATTAAAGCACTGACAGCTCTCTTAATGATGCTTCCGGCATTGTTATCATGGGGTGCGTATCCTCTTAATTATGAGGCTTCTTTTACGGCAGGTGGTGGCAGCGGGGATTTTGCTCCCTATTATATATCGTCACTCCGTCACGGAAAACTCACACAGCAGTATAATACTCAGCTTGAAGGCAAAGTATGGAGACCGTTGGATGATACTGAACGATTTAGCTATGGCTTTGGCATTGACCTGATTGGCGGGTATGCGTCAAAAGTCGATTACGGCAGATATGACCAAAATACAGGTTGGTATGAACATAAAGTAGGTCCATCTGCGGGATGGATCCAGCAACTTTATGGTGAAATAAAATATCGCTCCGTGTTTGTTATGGCTGGATTGAAAGAGTATGAATCTCCGTTGCTGAATCAAAACCTTACAAGTGGCGACCTGATTGAAAGCGGAAATGCCAGACCAATACCTCAATTACGAGTAGGATTGATTGATTTTCAAGATATTCCATATACCTCGGGGTGGGTGCAAATCCAAGGGGAGGTCGGTTATGGCAAGTATACCGACTTCGGCTGGATAGAAGATCATTACAGCTTCTATAACGACGCTATCGAGAAAGGGGAGTGGTACAACTATAAGAGGTGTTATTTCCGCACAAATCCGACCAAGCCATTCTCTGTAACAATCGGTATGCAAGCTATAGCGCAATTTGGAGGTACACAGAAACATTATTATAGAGGTAAGCTTATAAGCACGACCAAGTATCCGGCGAAGTTTAAAACATTTTTCAAAATGCTTATACCTACCCAAGATGGTGGTGAAGGATTCTATACCGGCGATCATTTAGGCACATGGGATATGCGGGCTCGTTACAAATTGCGCAATAAT
Source organism: uncultured Duncaniella sp. (assembly GCA_910577335.1). Classification (GTDB taxonomy): domain Bacteria; phylum Bacteroidota; class Bacteroidia; order Bacteroidales; family Muribaculaceae; genus Duncaniella. Next base: position 64,102 of record CAJTMJ010000002.1, read on the forward strand.
GACGAACTTTTTGCATATTTTTCATGGCTGTGGACTGACGGCTCAGGCATCGGCAAACTAAATGGTTGGGATGGACTATGGGGGATTGAATATAAATCTTCCGGCAAGAAGATATTGAACGGAGCTTTGATAGAATATTTTGATTTTACAAATCAGAGCGGTCCGTTGCACTATGCTCCCGGTGATAATGAAGGTGGCACAATAAAAGACCATGCTTCAGGCTCGGATAATTATTATAATAATGGTTTCCATCGTTCATACGCCAATTATGGCATGGCGATAGGCTCCCCGACGTTCATGGCACCAATTTATAACTTAGATGGGAACCCGGCTTTTGTCGCCAATATGATGAGAGGATTCCATGTCGGTATAGAGGGTTCTGTAACCAATGATATAGATTACCGTATGAAAGCCGGCTATAGGAAATCGTGGGGGACGGGAGGTGTGATATTGCCGGAACCGATACATTCCACATCTGTTATGGTTGAAGCTCAATGGAGGGTAAAGCATATACAGGGTCTGACTCTTTCCTGCCAATGCGAGGTTGACAGAGGGAAGATGCCATGTAATGCATTCGGAGCGATGTTTTCAGTGAAATATGAGGGACTTTTTAATCTTTGAATATGCAGATATGACACGAAAATATAGCTTACTACTCATATTAATTATCGGGCTGCTTCAATTGGGTTGCACTCGCAATAATGGCGACATAGGCGATCTCTTTGGCACATGGCGACTTGACACCTTGACCGAAGACGGGAAAGAATTGGATCTCTACGGAGGTATGACAAAAGTCTACACGTGGGCATTCCAGAGTCATATAATCCGGGTGCAGGATATAAGGAATAATATGGATCATAGCAATTGCTATGGCACATGGATTAGAGAAGAGAAATTTTTAATACTGGATTTTACACATAAAAATGATAGTGGAACCACAGGCTTTCAACCTCCCGTTCCGCTCCATTTCGACTCATCCGGCATAACAAAACTTACCGTTGAACATCTTTCGTCAAGGGAAATGCAGGTAAGTTATAAAAATGCCGAAGACGTAGAATATGTGTATCATCTAAGGAAAGTTCCTTAAATTTAGATAAAAAATAAGCTTATGGATATAAATAAAGAAAAGGTGCTTGTGACTGGGGCTGATGGCTTTATCGGCTCACATCTTGTCGAAGCATTGCTAAAGGAAGGCTATGCTGTAAGAGCGCTTAGCCAATATAATTCATTCAATAATTGGGGATGGCTTGAGGATATAGAAAATCCTAAATTGGAGGTTGTCACCGGCGATGTAAGAGATCCGAATCTGTGTAGACATATCGCAGAAGGGTGTGACACTATATACCATCTTGCCGCCCTTATTGCAATTCCATATAGTTATGTGGCTCCCGACAGCTATGTCGATACTAATATAAAAGGTACGCTCAATATCTGTCAGGCTGCTCGTGATTGTGGCGTGAAGAGATTGGTTGTCACATCGACAAGTGAGGTCTACGGAACAGCCAAATATGTGCCTATTGACGAGAAACATCCGAAGCAGCCTCAATCACCTTATAGTGCTACCAAAATAGGGGCGGATGCGATTGCTTTAAGTTTCCATAACGCTTTTGACCTACCTGTGGTGATAGCCCGTCCGTTTAACACCTACGGTCCTCGCCAAAGCGCCCGTGCCATAATACCTACAATTATAACACAAATAGCGGCAGGTGAACGTGAAATCAAAGTGGGAGACCTGACACCTACACGTGACTTTAATTTTGTGAAGGATACCGCTGCGGGATTCATAGCCTTGGGTACAGCGGAAGGTGTGGAAGGGAAAGAGATAAATATTGCCACCGGAACCGAAGTGTCGATGAAGGAGACTCTCGAAACGATAGCACGCATAATGGGAGAGGATGTAAGATATGTTGTCGATCCCGCACGTTTGCGCCCGGCAGGTAGTGAAGTGTTCAGATTATGCGGCGATAGCAGCCTTATTACTTCACTTACTGATTGGCGTCCAAGATATGATTTGGAGGCTGGTTTGCGAGAAACTGTGAAATGGTTTACCCAAAAGGAGAACCTTGCTAAATATAAATCAGGAATATATAATGTGTGATGAATAGCAATGGCGATATATTAAATATCCTTTTCCTTGGCGGGGCTAAGCGAGTGTCGTTCGGGCGCAAATTAATTGCGGCGGCAGAATCGCGGGGTATTAAATTGAGAATTTTCAGCTATGAGCTTGACCCGAGAGTCCCTATTGCACTGATAGGTGATGTCATTATCGGTAAGAAATGGAATGATGAACATGTCCTTGAGGATCTGCATAAAGTTGTAGCTGAATTCAATATAGATGTCATGCTTCCGTTTGTTGACGGTGCCGTGGGTATCGCTGCATCCTACATATCAAAATATGGTGATGTGTGGAGTCCTGTGGTTTGTCCGGAAATGGCGGAGACGCTTTTCGATAAAGTGAAATCGGCTAAAGCATTTGAAAACGCTTGCTTGCCAATACCTCTGACATATAATGAGGAGCATCCTATCTTCCCATTAATCGCTAAACCACGCAAAGGTTCAGCTTCAAAGGGTATAAAAATATTGCCGGATATAACAGACTTTAAATGTATCGCAGGTCGAGAGGATGAATATCTGATACAGGAATATATATCCGACCATACAGAATACACAGTAGACTGTTACATATCATCGGACGGCAAGATACTTTGTGTCAGTCCGAGAATCAGGCTTGAAGTTGTCGGAGGTGAGGTCTCTAAAACGGAAACAGTTGGCGATGCGGAAATTTTGGCTGAATCTACAAAAACAATTGAACGATTGGGGCTAAAAGGTGCCGTGACTCTGCAATTTATCAGAGACAATAAAACAAACCGGTTAATGTTGATGGAAATTAATCCTCGATTAGGAGGAGGAGTGGTATGTTCTATACATGCCGGTGCGGATATTCCGGGTTTGATATTGGATGAAGCCACCGGAAGAAAACTTGAAATTTGTAATTGTATCAAACAAGGCACATTGATATGCCGTTATTTTGATGAAGCGGTATTCTAATGGAAAAGACTAAAGATAAAATAATCATCATAGCAGAAGCGGGGGTCAATCACAACGCTTCTATGGAGATGGCAAGACGTATGGTATACGAAGCTGCAAAAGCAGGTGCTGATTATGTGAAATTCCAGACGGCTGTGCCTGAACTTGTCATATCGTCCATCGCACCTAAAGCAGAATATCAAAAGGAGACTACAGGGAACGCTGAATCACAATTAGAAATGTGTAAGGCTATCCATCTTCCATTATCGGCTTATTCTGAATTGGCATCGCTATGTGAAGAGGTCGGCATTGGTTTTATGAGCACACCTTTTGACCTTGTGTCTATTGACACGCTTGATGCTTTAAATATGGATTATTGGAAGATCCCATCGGGAGAAATCACCAATCTGCCATATCTTAGAAAAATAGCGAAGAAAGGTGATAAGATAATCATGTCAACCGGTATGTCAACCATCTCAGAAGTAAGCGAGGCGGTGGATATACTTGTTGAAAACGGAACTGCCCGTAAAGATATATATCTGCTTCATTGCACGACCCAGTACCCGACACCCATGTCAGACGTGAATCTTTTGGCGATGAAAGCGTTGGAAAAACTTAATGTTGGTGGTGTAGGGTATAGTGACCATACTTTAGGTATTGAAGTACCTATCGCTGCCGCCGCATTGGGGGCGAGAGTGATTGAGAAACATTTTACTCTTGACAAAACCTTACCCGGTCCTGACCATCGGGCATCACTTGACCCGTCCGAGTTGGCTGCGATGGTAAAGGCTATAAGGAGCATCGAACAGGCATTAGGTTCAGGTGAAAAAGCGGTCGCAAAATCTGAAAAAAGCAATATCGAGGTCGCACGTAAAAGCATCGTAGCAGCCCGAGACATAAAAAAAGGAGAAATATTTACCGAGGAGAATATCACGGTAAAACGCCCCGGAAATGGCATCTCACCTATGAGGTGGGATAGCATAATCGGCAAGGTGGCTATTAATGATTTCCCTTACGACACTCTGATTGAAGTTTAGGAGACTGATCGCATCATCCTTTAATTTTGAGAATTATGAAGGAAGCATTGAAATTATCATTAACGCAAAAAATGCAGCAGAGGTTATCACCTTTGCAGATGCGTTTTGTGAGAATGTTAGAGATGAATGGACCTGAAATGGAGGATGAAGTGCGACGTGAACTTGATGATAATCCCGCACTTGAAGTTATGGATAGTCCTGCCACTCAGGATGAGACTTCAAGCTATGGAGAAAGTGCGGAACAACTTCAAATGGCTGATTACAAGGACGAGGACGATATGCCGTCGTATCGTCTTGAAGCTCGAAATCATAGTGTCAATGATGAGTTTTATGAGCCTGTGGCAGTAGCCGGCTCAGGCACACTTATGGATAATTTGATTTCCCAACTTGCCGAAACAGACATGTCGGAAGGTGATATGGCTATAGCAAACTATATAATCGGCAATATAGATGACAACGGATATCTCACCCGAACATTGTCGCAGATACTTGACGATCTGGCTTTCAATGTTGGCATTGAGATTTCGATGGATAAGCTTCGCGAAATTTTTAATCGTATTCGCAGCCTTGAACCGGCAGGGATATGCGCTCTTGACCTGAGAGATTGCATTGTGCTGCAATTACGGAGATTGCCTGTTACCGATGATAATAAACTTGCGCTTGAAATTATTGAACATTACTTTGACCTGTTCTCTCTCAGACATTATGATCGACTAATCAATATGCTTGGTGTGACAAAAGAACAGTTGCAACGAGCTATTGATGTTATAAAAAGTCTTGACCCCAAACCGGGCAGCCATTTCAACGGCAGTGATGAAGATGACCGCACCCGACATATTATCCCTGATTTCAATGTCGAAGTGGAAGGCAACACGGTAACTTTGTCGTTGCTGAATAATCTACCGGAGTTAGGGATAGAAGAAAGTTTTGTGACTGATGGCGAAAAATTCATAAATGCACCGATTGCAAAGCGAACTGATGAAGCCATGATGTTTATCAGGCGAAAGCGGGAAGAGGCTTCTGATTTCATAGATTTACTGCGGCTACGCCAAGAAACTCTGTATAGGGTGATGTCTGCAATAATTCGATGGCAACATGACTTTTTTGTCACGGAAGATGAGAGCAAACTTCGCCCGATGATATTAAAAGATATTGCAAAACTTACCGGATATGACTTATCTGTGATATCTCGTGCGACAGCAGGAAAATATGTGGCAACTTCGGGCGGAATCTACCCTTTGAAATTCTTCTTCAATGAAAAAGTAGGAGAGGGTGAAGATGAAACTTCATCAAGGGAGATTTTGCAGACTATAAAAGGATTGATAGAGAATGAGGATAAGGGACATCCGCTTAATGACGATGCCATAATGAAGCTTCTTCATGAAAAAGGCTACGATATAGCAAGACGTACTGTTGCCAAATACAGAGAACGTTTAAATATCCCGGTGGCTCGTCTGCGTAAAGAAATTTGATTACATTAATATACTTAGATTATAATGGACAAGATCTCAAAGATAATATCAGCATTGTTCTCACCGATATTGGTGCCGACATACGGGATGGCTATTGCCGGGACATTGACAATTTTACATCTGCTCCCTGTATCGCTTATATGGACAGCGGTGGGAATCACATTTGTCATCACATGCCTTGTCCCTGTGACTGCCATTATGGCAATGTACAGAACAGGGTATATAAAAGACCCGGGGTTAAATGAAAGGACTGAACGCACAATCCCATACATTGTTACAGCATTATGTTATGCGGGCTGTGGATTTTTCCTTTATAAAGCCAACGCTCCGTTTTGGCTCCCGATGTTTTTTGCCGGAGGAGGTGTGGCATGTGTCATAAATATAATCGTAAACAGATGGTGGAAAATAAGTGCTCATGCTGCCGGTATGGGTGGACTTGTGGCTCTTATGTTCAGAATCATAGCGTCACATTATGCGCTTTATAATCTAAATGTATGGCTGTCGGTCATGATAATTGTCGCCGGTATGGTGATGACATCTCGTGTCTATCTTAAACGCCATACTCTGTGGCAGGTGCTTGCCGGTTTTGCAAATGGATTTATTTGCGTATATTTGTTGTCAATGATCCATTAATAGCTTGTGAATTTTATTAATCGAATTCATCATATTAAAATTTAAAATATGAAACCAATCGTTAGTATTATTATGGGGAGCACAAGTGATCTCCCTATTCTTAAAAAAGCGGCTGATTTTCTGAATCAGATGGAGGTGCCTTTTGAAATGAATGCGCTGTCGGCTCATCGCACGCCTCTTGAAGTAGAAGAATTTGCCCGCAATGCTCAAAAACGAGGGATTAAAGTGATAATAGCCGCAGCAGGCATGGCAGCAGCTCTTCCGGGGGTGATTGCTGCAATGACTCCGATACCTGTAATCGGTATTCCTATCAACTCAACTCTCAGCGGTATGGATGCACTTTATTCTATCGTGCAGATGCCTCCGGGCATATCAGTGGCAACTGTAGGTATCAATGCAGGTATGAATGCTGCTGTGATGGCTGTTCAGATATTGTCGTTGAGTGACACAGAACTGGCAAACAGATATGAGGTTTATCGGTCAACTTTGTCACAAAAGATTGTAAAAGCTAACGAGGAGCTTAAAGAGGTTAAATACGACTACAAAGTAGATTAGTCTTTATAATCCTTCTTATGATCCTTGTGAGAATACAATCATTTCTTAGAACAATTGCTTAATACCAAAAGTAAAATCAGGTTTGATGTTGAATCTTAATTATAACAGACGTGCCACTTGGTGTGTCAATGTCGGCGGTGTGTCTATAGGCGGGGAAAATCCTATCGTCATACAGTCTATGACTTCGACAAGTACAATGGATACCGACGGCTCGGTTGCACAAATCAAACGTATAGTTGATGCCGGAGGTGACATAGTGCGTCTTACCGCACAAGGGGTGCGCGAGGCTGAAAATCTTGAAAATATATCGGCAAAGCTGCGTGCGCACGGAGTGAATGTGCCACTCGTGGCAGATATTCATTTCAACCCTAATGCAGCGTTTGCGGCAGCATCACGTGTCGAAAAGGTGCGTATCAATCCCGGTAATTTTGTTGACCCCGGACGTGTGTTCAAGAAGATAGAATTTACCGATGAAGAATATTCGATTGAAATTCAAAAAATCGAAGATTCTTTAGTGCCTCTCATAGATTTGTGCAAGAAAAACGGCACAGCATTACGAATAGGTGTCAACCATGGCTCGTTATCTGATCGTATCATGAGCCGCTATGGTGATACTCCTGCAGGAATGGTGGAAAGTGCCATGGAATTTTTGAGAGTATGCATCAAACATTATTTTAAAGAGGTAGTGATTTCCATCAAAGCGTCCAATGTCACTGTCATGGTTGAGACTGTGCGCAGATTGGTGAAAGCGATGGACGCAGAGGATATGCACTTCCCGTTGCATTTGGGTGTGACTGAAGCCGGCGACGGTGAGGATGGCAGAATTAAATCGGCTGTTGGAATCGGCAGCCTTTTAGCGGATGGGATAGGTGATACCATAAGGGTATCTTTGAGTGAAGAACCTGAATGTGAGATCCCGGTAGCCCAAGCTATCGTGCGACAAATATCTGACATGGCAGCTGATGCTCTCAATCCGTCGTTGGAAAATGTACAGCTCCCCGACGGCTACGATTCTCTTGCTCCCGCTATGAGAGTAAGCGCTTGGTCTGACAAGTTGCCACAGGTGGTCGGACTCGATATTGATGAGTCAGCGCTTAAGGATGCATTATTTATTGAAGCAGAAGATGCGTTGACTGATGATATTGTATCTGAGCTACGCAACGACCCGATGCGTCCGATTGTGCTTTCATCCAGATCCAAAAATGTCATTGGTAATATGAAAAATTTCATGTTCCAACTGATGAGAAATGGGTTGAAGAATCCGGTGATTATACACAGAAACTTCGGCGCAGCATCTCAGGAGGATGTTGTATTAAGAGCTTCAATCGAAATAGGTGCTTTATTGCTCGCCGGTTTTAAAGACGGAATATGGTTGCAATCATCCGTGTTATCGCAGGAGCAGCTTAACGCATTGGCTTTGAATATTCTGCAGGCAGCCCGATTAAGGATGTCGAAAACAGAATACATATCATGTCCCGGATGTGGCAGAACTCTCTATGACCTCCAATCAACGCTTAAAAAGATTAAGGCTGCGACTTCTCATCTGAAAGGTCTAAAGATAGGTGTCATGGGGTGTATTGTCAACGGTCCCGGTGAAATGGCTGATGCCGATTATGGATATGTAGGAGCCGGAGTTGGACGTATCAGTCTATATAAGGGAAAGGAATGTATTGAAAAAAACATACCTGCAGAGGATGCTATTTCACACCTGACTGATCTTATAAAGGCGAACGGAGATTGGACTGACCCGGAGTGAAATTAATGATGGAGATTGCAGATAAATATATGCGTCGAGCCTTGCAGTTGGCTCGTAACGGAGAATTGGACGCATCACCTAATCCCATGGTCGGAGCCGTGATAGTTAATTCATCCGGACAGATAATAGGTGAGGGGTGGCACCGTCGTTGTGGCGAAGGTCATGCTGAAGTAAATGCCATAGCGTCAGTAAAAGATAAATCATCTCTTACTGATGCCACAATGTATGTGACTTTGGAACCATGCTCCCATTATGGCAAGACACCTCCATGCGCAGAGCTTATCGTAAAAACGGGTATTTCCCGAGTTGTGATAGGCACTCTTGACCCATTCGAAAAAGTCTCGGGCAGAGGAGTCAGGCGATTACGTGAAGCCGGGGTTGAAGTAGTGACCGGAGTACTTGAAAAAGAGTGTCGGGAATTAAATCATAAGTTTATCACTGCACATACCTTACACCGCCCTTATATAACGTTGAAATGGGCGCAGAGTGCTAACGGATATATCGATGGAAAGATCTCTACCAAAATAACATCTGCATTAGTCCACAAACTCCGAGCTTTAAATGACGGTATCCTTGTAGGAAGTGGCACTGTCCTTGCAGATAATCCGTCATTGGATACCAGAAATTTTGCGGGGAAATCACCTGTTAAGATTGTACTTGACAGAAGACATCGAGTCAGCAGTGATATGAAGTGCCGTAAGGATGATGGCGCAAGGTTTATTTTACTTGACAACTATCGTTCACTTGAAGGAGCAATGAGTCAGCTCTATGAAAAAGGGATCACTTCGGTTCTCGTAGAAGGTGGCGCTCAAGTGCTCCAATCATTCATTAATGATTGCCTTTGGGATGAGGTAAGAGTTGAAATCGGAGCCAAAGCAATCGACGGAAAAGTGAGCGCTCCGAACTTAGTAGGTAGGCTTAACGTTTCTGATAGTATAATAGTTGATGGTAACCGTATAATAACAATTAAAAAATCATGAAAATAATAAATGCTCGTAAAGAGGACGCATCGTTGATTGCCCGGTCTGTAATGGCAGGTGTAGGTGCGGAAATATGCAATGATTTAGCCGGAGCTAACCATACCTTAGATGATGTTGAGCGGCTTTTCACCGAACTTGCTGAAAGGGAAGACAGCCAGTACAGTTATTTAAACACATTGGTAGCTGTTAATGACGAAGGTAAAGCGGTCGGAGCTTGTATATGTTACGACGGGGCAAAGCTTCATGAACTCCGAAAGCCTTTTTTTGAAGCGGTGATGCGTATCCTTGATAAAGATATGACTGACGTACAGGATGAGACCGATCCTTTAGAAGTATATTTAGACACTCTTGCAGTATTGCCCGAATATCGTAAGCAAGGTATAGCTTCAGCTCTGTTGAAAGCTTCAATCGAAAAAGCTCGAAAGATTGGCAAGCCGGCAGGTCTGTTGGTTGAAAAAGAAAACCACAACGCACGACGTCTATATGAAAGTTTAGGCTTCAAAAAAGTTGGAGAGCGTCCGTTTGCCTACGTTATGATGGATCATTTGCGATGTGATTAATTTTAAACGATTGATTATCCTCTTGTTAGAGGCAATAGGTTTTAAAATATTCATAAAAATCGCTAAAGATGTTGGATATTATCCAAAAACTTACTAACTTTGCATCGCTTTAGACAAAAAAGGTTATGGATTTTATAATAATCTTACCAATGGATTAGAGACATAGCTTTAAAGTTTGGGCAAAAGGATTGTCTTATGGTGTAATGGTAGCACTGCAGTTTTTGGTTCTGCCTGTCTAGGTTCGAATCCTGGTAAGACAACATAATTCAAGGAGTTAAGCAATCAACAGCTTAACTCCTTGCTTATTTTGTATCAGTTGGGCTACCGTGAGAGTGACAGGTTGACGTTGAATCCAAAGGATGTATCGGTTGTCGGATAGGAAGTTGATGATACGATAGGTGTGGTTATCTGGTGATCGAAATAGGCACCTAACGTCAAGCGCCGAGACATGATATAGGATGCGGAAAGATTAAATGAGAGATTACGCATTCCGGATGTAGCTTGTGTATATGCGGTCTCTATGCGTCTTATCAATGCTTGCGTCTCTCCAAATGAAAACTCTCCGTTGACTGTAAGGTCGTTTGAAATCCCCACACCTGTTCCTTTCATTTTCAATACGGTATTAAACCCGACTATCTTGTAGCCTAATCCGAATGTTAATGCCCGTTGATTTGCCTCTACCACTTGTCCTGCGGAAGTGTTTAGTGTGAGGGTGCGGGCATCACGATATTCTGCCGATAGTGTCATATCGTTTTGCAACGTAACCGAAGCACCGAGCAAGGGTGCGAACTTTTCCGTAATTGCGACAGATGATATATTATATTGCGATGACGGTATGGGGTTGCCTGTAAGCTCATCCATTATGAATCCCGCACCACCTCCATCTGCACTCATCCAGTTAAGGAATGACGAGTAAGAACCCACAGAATAAGTACATTGATAGGCGTGACTTAAAGTAAAACTTTTAAAGATTTTCTTTAAGTTTCCAAGCGAAATCAGCCCATCGTAAGTTATGCGCCAATTAGGGAGAGCTTGGGCGAAAGACGGGAATGGGGACAAATATTGCTTATTGGGATTACCGCCTGAGTATGCGGCAATAAATGCAGGGATCAGCACATCGGAACTTGTCCGGCTCACCGTGCCGACTTCCGGATTATACGGATGACCGGCATTGATATTACCATCCATAAATCCCCCCATCGGATAATTAAGTGCTTCATATTGTCTCTGAATACGATTGGCAATAACAGGAATATATTCGAGGAATTTATCGAAGGTCTCAGATTTATAACCATTTCCCGCAGAAAAATGCTTTAATGCAGTCTTTAATGCCACATGTGTCTTTGTATACGAACCGGCTAAAGATGTCGGCATATTATCATACATGAATTGCACAGATTGAGTCCTGTTATCAGTACGATTGGTCGTCAGAAGTATTTTCAGACCCTTGATAGGCTCAAGCGTAAGTTCAATATTAAGTTCCTTGGTGTGAGCAAATATCGCCGGTGAGGTCTGACCGTCATCAGTGATGAGCCATCCACGGTCTAATGCTTTGTCGATATAGCCTTCATCTGTGAAACCGAATGCAAAGTCAAGTCCTGGGGACATCGGTCCATAGCTACGCGATTGTCCGAATATATTTCCGATTTCAGGTTGGAAAAGTGGTAATGACAGCGACTTGGTGCTTCTGAAGCGTAGAGCGGCACTTCTCGGAGAAATAAGCAGACGTGTGGCATGTTCGGCTATATTGCGCCATAAGGATTTATCCTCTCTGATAATTTCTGAAATAGTGAATTTTAGATTTTTATCACCTTTGGTGAGAATTTCTACCGTATTTGCGTCAATCACTTTATGGTTGACCCGATACGGTTTTCCGTCAGAAGTTGAAGCACTGACACGCACACGTATACTTCTTAAATTATGACGTATTATTAATGACGTATCCGGATTTAACGCAAATGAACGTTCATAGCGTTTAGGCTTGCGAGGGGTAGTAAATGCCCTTCTATTATGGAATCGTTGATTTACATCCTTAGTGAATCGCCACTTATTATACAATGTTTCAAAGTTGATTCTGCCGTCAACGTTCCATGCAGCCTGATTAGCTATAGAATTACCCATAGATACGCCATCAACCTCGGCTCCACGATCCCAGCGGTAGGTTGCGTTGTATGATGCATTTCCTGAAAGCCAGTCTAAAACAGGAATTTTGCCAAACGGAGCACGATATGACATTATGAGTGTCTGATTATAGCTCCAAGGTGTACCAAGGTGCAATATGCTTTGCATCACAGTATCTTTCCAGTCCTTATATCTTTCCGGGAATAATTTTTTATTCACCGCTCCCATTGTTTCTTCAATGCGAGCGGATGTATTGCTGTTAAAGTTCACCGATAAGGACTTTGTGAGATTCCAGTTCAAAGAGAACTGACGATCCCATATAAAATTCTTACTTACCGAAACCGGGAGTTGGAAATCGATATCCGTTTCTGATCTTGCCTGCATCTCATAATAATAGCGGGATATAGTGGTAAGGAATGAAATATTAGCAGGCAGATAATTAAATTCCCAATCCTTTATAAAACGCAAGTGTTTGGATTTACTTTTTATAAAACTGAACGGGCGCACACCTTTTACGTATGGAGTGTATGAGTATTGCAACGACCCTCGATAATCATTTGCATATTCATATTCAGTAGTCGGATCATTCTTTGACTGCTTGTTAAAAGAAAAATTAAACGTGAAATTAGCCGGATCCCAAGGCATCGGATTCTTTGACTTGACATCGAATTTTAAGCCTGAGATAGCGAAACTTTTTATGGTGGAGCGTTCCACGGCATAATTCATAATCGAATCTCTCTGTGACTTTGTGGAACATGCGTCAAGGGCATCGTCAAGTTTCACATCCTGATCCAACGGATTATACTTAGGCGTTGTAGTCTCTTTAGACACTGAATAATATATAGGCGCTCTTAATTTGGCTTTTTCAGGGAAAAATCGTCCGGCGTCAACCTGCATGGCAAAGTTATATTGCTTATAGTCGTCCATACGCCGAGCATTTAATGCCTGATCAACCGCACCGAAACCGGCAGTTTCAACATGTCCTCCGAGATTAAGAGTGGCGACATCTGAAATTCCGAGATTGACGTTACCTTTTGCCGCCCATCCGCCTTCGCTGTTGAAATCCGTAACCTTTAATTCGTTAATCCACACAGTGCCGTCTTTAGTACGACTACTGTTATTCCTGACACCGATAAATAGCACCCGGATGTCGCTCAGAGATGGATTACCCATAACAGACATACGATTCCGTTCATTATCGGGATCTCTGGAACTAAAAAGTGTGGCAAAACCTACTCCCGGCTGCTGTTCGTTCTTGGCACGATTACGCTCTTGTTTCAATTTCACCAATGACTGTAAGTCAAAGTCCATTCGGTTATTCTTGCACCAGACCTTGTAACGGTCACTGTTGCTATCGGAATATGTACCTTCGGGAGTAAGTTCCAACGGTATTTCATACTCGTAATAGTTATTCCTGACATCGCTTCCCATGCGCACAAACAAGGCTAATTCGCCGGATTTAAGATCCGTTAAATCATCAATCAGTTTCTCCGCATGTATCCACATTTGAAGCCGCTTATAGTTGCGCAGATCTAACAATGTATTACGATAAATACCTCTTGCATCACCGGCTGAAAGATCGGTCACCTTAAGCGACAAAGATTGCTCGTTCAACTGTACTATCTGGCTTTGTCCCGGATCAGTGATTTGACTTACGCCGGGAGGGAGGACATAGTTCACAGGTTCACGCTCAGAGTTTTCCTCAATATTAACCACCGACACATCCAAATTACCTTCAGCCGGAGTGTCACCACGTGTGTTAAGATTGAAATCGTAGGGACGCCACTCACCCCTTACCAGTTCAAAAGTGGCGAACCTAAGATGAGTGACAGCTTTAAATCCGGTCATAAACATACGTGCGAAACGGATAGTAGAGAAGTCTTTGATATTTCCGACCACTTTTTGGTAATCTGACAAAGGAATTTTGAATTGATACCATACGACTTCCTGAGTAGTGCCGTCGGTGTTAGGCACTATTGAGACCTGTTTGTCTGTTATATAATTTTTCCCCACTTCCAAATCTTTAGGACGTATAGAAATTTTATATTGGAAATATCTCTCATATTCATTCAGAGTATTGTCCTGATTGATATCTTCAACATCAGGCAACGAACGTGATGATTGATACAGAGGTTCGGGGGCATCCTCAGGAGATAGTGAGTTACCTTCCACCCCGTTGTATCTTTTATAACGTTCGATTATACCAAGCCGTTGTTCGTCATAGTCATAGCCACGGAAAAAATGATAGTTGTCGCCGGCAGGGTCATTAAATGGAGAAAACGGGTCGTTATCCATCCGCTCTATGGCATCCAGACTCAGTTTTTGCCGTAGTTTTGACAAATAATCGGAATATGAGCTAAACCCAAATTCATCTTTGTTTATAAGTCCATCCAAACCCACATCTTGAATGTTTCGGGCTGAATTGTTATTGTCAAAAGCATACGTTAGCGAATTTTGAGACGAAGCACGTCCCCAAACAGTAGACTGCATATACTGGTCATTCCCATCGACTGGCACTCCGTTCTCATAACTCTTTAATCCATCTTTGAGAATATCCTCAGAAATCTCACCAAAATTTAAATACAAGTCACCACCTGACAAATTATCGTTGTCAGGATCAAGGAACGGAGACAATAGCCAAAATTGAACATATTCAATGTTTGAAGCTTCAAAATTGGCATTCTCCATCTTTCGCATTATACCTCCCCAACGCTTTTGAGGATTAAGCAGATTCCCTTGATCGTCAATATCTGTGGCATCAAGATTATATGGACCTCTTTCTGTAGGGTAAAATGAAAGGTTTAAGGTCTGAATTGTGTTTGATTCACCGTATGTAAGTTGTCGCCCGGGGAAAATCTCACGAGTGGTAATCTCCCTGACATACGGATTATTAAGCATTTTGGTGTCACTTCTGATATATCCCGGGCATAAGGATGAATTACGCATGGTAAACATCCTGTCGATAAAATACCAATTCAATAACGCACGATTTTTGCCATAATCCACATTATTCGACAAGGCAGCCTCCGGAAATAATGCTGAGGAAGATGGGTCGTACGGAGTCGATGCCAAAAACCATGAATAGGGGGATCGGAGGTCTATGCCAATCTGTGAGGATTCAAAATCATCAATATACGACGATCCTTTATTGCTTCCTGATTTCTGCTTATGAGGGATAAGATGTGCAAATTCAGCCTGAACGCTTAACGTTGACGGTTGATCGGCATTGACGGTAGGGATTTTGTTTAGAAGATCAGTAAGCCACATAAAATTAGTGTTGTACTGCATGTTCAGACCCCATATAGTATTGTTTACAACTTCATCACCTATATTTACTTTTTCAGTGAGAGCCTTTTCTGAAAAATGCATGATGGTGGCACCGATATTAAAATCCCGGTTAGACCGATAATTCAAGTCAAGCCCAAGCAAAGTCTTACGTTGTGTGGAAAACAAGGACTGATTTTCAAGTGTGACATTCACACTCTGTCCCGAGTCGATGATACTTTGGTTGGTTATGGTGACAATACCCATAGCATAATCCACCGTATAGTCACTGTTTTCAGTCAGAGTTACTCCACCGGCGGTGACTATCACCGAACCACGAGGGACATTCATGGCATTAAGACGTATCTGAGATCCAGCCGATGCCTGATAATGCCCTGTGAGAATGAATTTATTCTTATCGGCAAACTGTCTTGCCACAATGAGAGTGGAGTCATAAAGCTCTTGATATACGTATTTGTCGGCTATGACAGGGTTATTGATCTTAGCTGCAAGATGTGAGCCGAATGGTTCTACCACAGGGAATATTATCTTGCCTTGCGATGGTAATATGGTATATCCGTCAATAAAGTCAAAGAACCCGTCAGGATTTGAAGCCTGATTAGAGTCCAAGCGGTCAAGATTCATCACCTGAAGCAGGGGTGTGTTTGCCAATGATGGAATCGGGAGATAGTTTATCTCAGTTCCGGTAGTGTCACTGAGATATTTTATGTTAAGCTTGAAATTAGATGACTGAACCTGATATGCCCCCAATGAGTAGACATTTTTCATCATCAAATTCCATAAGGGGAGTCTTGGGTCAATGTTAGTCGATTTAAGCATTTTCAGATATAGCGAATTTTCAGTAGTGGCGATGTCACTTGAAAATTCACCGACTTGGAAAACTTTGCCATCGTAAGTATACTCGTATGCCACAGCAAGCACTTCATCGGCAGCCAAGGCACTTTTCAGCGAGATATATCCCAAAGTGGAATTCAATGTGTATTCAGAAGAAGACAGCAATCGAGCTGATTCGACTTTCTCATAGTCCCGTCCGCCTTCAATACCATATACCGATAATGGGGCAAGAGCTTGTGTCACAGAATTTATATTGCGGGCTGTGGGATATTCAGTTTTAATGACTTCAAGCAGGTTATTGGAGTTATTGGACGGAACGTTTTGAGAAGGATTACCTTTCCAATAATTGTTTGCAAGCACTTTGTTCTCTCCCAAGTCCATAAATGCCACAAAGTTACGGCTTTGGTCAAATTTAGTGTTCCTGTTGGTTATCCATACTTCAATCCTTGTGATATTTACACCTGAAGACACAAATGGCAGTTTGGATGCAAACCTATCATAGTTGTCACGGAAATAATGGGCAAGAAAGAAATGACGGTTTTGGTCATAGTTATCCACCGGAATAGAGAAATCGGTAGTCTGGATTCCACCCTTAGATGAAACAGTGGTTGATTCCGAATTTTGCTGCGACACCAATGCCGTAGCAGTGAATTTCCCGAATTGCATCTGCGTCTTGATTCCGAACAGGGCGGTGCTACCTCTAATCAGTGACGAGCCGGTAGTCATTGACACATTACCGGCTTCAATTGATTTTATTATATCATCCTCTTTCCCTTCGTATGCTAATTTCAAACTCTTTGAATCGAAATCAAATGTGGCGTCAGTATTGTAATTCATATTGAATTTCAACCTGTCGCCCACACTTGCCGCAATCGTGGCTTGGATTTTCTGGTCAAAATCAAAGTAAGTTTTACGACGTGAGTTGAGAGACAATGCAGGGTTATCTGTTTTATTCGACTTTATGCCTGTGGAAATTGAGACGGAACCTTGAGTGCGTAATTGCACACCTCCGGGACCGAATATTCGTTCTAACGGACCGAGATCAAAATTCATGTCAAGGATGTTAAACGGTTCCTTATCGGGAGTGTTAAGCGCAGATGCGTTGCGTTCTCTGAAATAATCCCACATGCCGTTGCGCATCTGCCAATTATCATATTGCTCTTTGGTGAGGAAAAATGGAGTTACAATTTCCTGTTCTCCGAGCCATGTGCGTATCACATAGCAGTTCATGTCCGGATTATATTCCGCCGTGGTGCGTATGTTAGACGGAGTGGCAAGATCCATCGGATATTCCCCCCTCATAAAATTTTCATAGCTGTCGGGTAGGGTGTGGCGTATCGGATACCGGGTGTTTATAGTATCAGCTATCTCATTCTTTACAGTGTCGGTGGCTGATACATCTAATGTGACAGATCCGGAAGGTGCCTGAGCATAAGATATAACAGTGCAAATCACAATCACACATAACGTAACTGCGATAAAATAAGCACGGATGAATATGTTATATTTATATTTCAGAAACGACAACAAGCAAAATGTGACTACATCATGCTCAATGCCTTCTTAATAGCGACTTCAACTTTTACGAGAGGGGCTGCATCGAAAATGCGTTTCAGTACTTTTTGTGACTGAGGACGAGCGAAACCGAGAGCCGTAAGGGCAGCTAAGGCCTCCTCATATACCTCATTACCACCGGAGAAGACATTGGGCTGTATAGATAACGTATCTTCACTCGGTTTTATTTTGTCTTTAAGGTCAACAATTATTCGCTGGGCGGTTTTTACTCCAATTCCTTTCACATTTTTAAGGCATGTATGGTCACCGGAGGTTATAACCTTTTCCAAATCAGATACAGGGATTGATGAAAGTATCAGCATGGCGGTATTCGGACCCACTCCGCTGACTCCGATAAGCAGACGAAACATTTCCCGTTCCTTAGATTCCGTAAAGCCATAAAAAATCCATGCGTCTTCACGAACTACCTCGTGTAAAAATAATTTTATTTCTCCGTTGAGATTCTGTATTTTTTCAAACGAAGATAACGATATATTAATCATATATCCCATTCCGTTATTTTCTATCACAACGTAGGTGGGAGTAAGTTCTGAGACGGTGCCTTTAATGTATTCGTACATGGAATTGAACTGATTTTATCTTTATGCAAAAGTAAGAAAAAATCAGTGATTTCTGAATAAATAGTCATGACGTTTGACGGCAAATAGAATGAAAAATTGCAATTTGTATTAGAATAATAGGAATTTTATATAAATTTGTGGTGTAAAGTATAAGAAAATGGAAGTAATCTACGAGGATAATCATATTATAATAGTCAATAAAGCGCCCGGTGAAATTGTGCAGGGTGACAAAACCGGAGATGTCCCTCTTGTGGAAATAGTCAAGGAATGGTTGAAGGAAAAGTACAATAAACCCGGAAATGTATTTTGTGGAGTTGTTCATCGCCTTGACCGACCGGTAGGAGGACTTGTTATTTTTGCAAAAACATCTAAGGCTTTGGCAAGAATGAACGATATGTTTAGGAATGGTGAAGTCGAAAAAACATATTGGGCATTATCACGCAATCGTCCTCCGCAAGAGCAAGACAGGTTGGAACACTATATAACATCTACTGAAAAGAACAATAAATCATACGCATCTCTCACGCCTAAAAAAGATTCAAAAAAAGCTGTCCTTTCATATAAATTACTTGGGGCATCTGACCGTTACAACCTTATAGAGGTGAAACTTGAAACAGGGAGAAAACATCAGATAAGAGTCCAATTGTCAGCAATCGGCTGCCCTATAAAGGGAGATTTGAAGTATGGGGATAAACGCAGTAATCAGGATGGATCTATCTCGCTTATCGCCCGACATATACATTTCATACATCCTGTTTCCGGAAAAGAGATAGATGTAACAGCTCCTCTTCCCAAAGATAATTTATGGCAGACATTTAAAGACCTGTAGAAATTCATGGAAGATGTACTGAAACTCGATGTTGATTTAGTGCTTCGCACCCGTCTTGCCAAGCATTATCGCTTTATACCTAAATTTATAATCAGATGGCTTGAAAGAACTATTTGTCAAGAAGAGATGAATGGGATATTGCAAAACAATGCAGGACTTGACGGGGTGGAATTTTGTCGAGGTGCGCTTAAGGATTTAGGCGTCACGTATGACGTTATAGGGACTTTGCCTGATGACGGAAGATTCATCATTACATCAAATCATCCGTTAGGTGGACTTGACGGACTGATACTTTCTGACTTCATCTCAAAAGGATATAAAGACAAGAAAGATGTGCGTTTTGTTGTAAATGACCTTTTGACATTTATCAAGCCTCTTAAATCAATCTTCCTCGGAGTAAACAAACACGGCAAGCAGTCAAGGGACGCATCAGTTAAAATTGAAGAAGCTTTTAATAGCGACGCACAGATACTAATGTTTCCAGCCGGATTGGTGTCACGAAAGGGAGATGATGGCACTATAGCCGACCTGCGATGGCACAAGATGGCTATACAAAAAGCGATTTCATCAAAAAGAGATATAATTCCTTTATATTTTAATGGTGAGAATTCACAGTTTTTTTATAAATTTGCACGTCTAAGGACTAAGCTTGGCATCAAGTTCAATATAGAAATGATATATCTACCCAGAGAGATATTCAAACGGAAGGATACGCATTTTAATATTGTAATCGGTGAGCCAATCAGATGGGATACTCTAAAAGGAGGCACTCATGCCCAAGCTGAAGCTGATAGTCTGAGAGAAACTGTATATAACTTAAAGAATTATTTGCGGTCATAATTTATCCGTAAAATAAATCAATTTCATTGATGACCGAAAAGATTATAGACCCGGTAGATGTGGAACTTCTTGAGTCTGAATTGACTCAAGAAAGACTACTACGCCCGACAAATAAAGGGAACAACGAGATATATGTGGTAGACGGCAGAGAATGTCAAGCTACAATGCGAGAGATAGGCCGTTTACGTGAGATAGCATTTAGAACTGCGGGCGGTGGAACCGGAAAAAGCTGTGACATAGACTTTTTTGATACGATGGATCCTCCATGTAAGCAATTAGTGGTATGGGATCCGGAATCGAAGCTTATACTTGGAGGATATCGTTTTATAATAGGCAAAGATATCAAAATAGATGAAGAGGGGAAACCTCGTATTGCCACAAGTCACATGTTTGAATTTTCCGAGCGATTTGTGAAAGAATACCTTCCACAGACCATAGAATTGGGACGCTCGTTCGTGAGATTGGAATATCAATCATCCAAAGCCGGCGCAAAAGCACTCTTCGCACTTGACAATTTGTGGGACGGATTAGGCGCTTTAACCGTTATTTATCCGGAGATAAAATATTTATTCGGGAAAATGACCATGTATCCCAATTATTCTATAGATTGCCGGAACATGATTCTGTATTTCCTTCACAAACATTTTCCTGACTCTGAAAAACTTGTACGACCCATCAAACCCTTCAAATTAGATATCGATGATGAGAAGATGAAAAAACTTTTCATCGGTGAAAATTTCAAAGAGGATTATAAGATTCTAAATCATGCGGTCAGGGAATATGGCTTCAATATTCCCCCATTGGTCAATTCATACATGAGTCTTTCACCGACCATGAAAATGTTTGGCACAGCTATTAATGACGAGTTTGGTGATGTGGAAGAGAGTGGTATATTTTTTGCTATTTCCGAAATATTTGAGGAGAAAAAGAAACGACATATATGCACTTTCCATCTGCCTCAAGAATAACGACATAACCGAATATTATAAACCTTAAAATAATATGAAAAAAGAAAGAATTTTGGTAACCGGTGGAACCGGATATATCGGTTCCCATACCGTGGTTGAACTCCAGCAGGCAGGTTACCCTGTTGTAATCATCGATAACCTTTCAAATTCAAACAGAGATGTGGTGGATGGCATTGAGCGAATCACGGGGATTCGCCCTGATTTCGTGGAAGGGGATTGTACAGATCTCGAAACTGTGAAAAACCTTTTCGCCCAGTATCCGGATATTAAGGGTATCATTAACTTCGCTGCATCTAAGGCTGTCGGAGAGAGCGTGCAGAAGCCTATATTGTACTATCGCAATAATCTTAACACTCTTCTTAATCTCCTTGACCTTATGGGTCCGAACGGAGTAAAGGGTATAGTGTTCTCGTCATCATGCACCGTATATGGTGAACCGGATGAAAATCCTGTAACCGAACAAGCTCCTATCAAAAAAGCGACTTCGCCCTACGGCAACACCAAACAGATTTCAGAGGAAATTATCACCGATGTAATCAATGCCGGCACACCGTTCAAGAGTGTCATACTTCGTTATTTCAATCCGGTAGGCGCACATCCGTCAGCAGAGATCGGAGAACTTCCCAACGGTGTTCCTCAAAACCTTATACCTTATCTTACACAGACAGCTATCGGTATTCGTAAAGAGTTGAGCGTGTTTGGCGATGACTATAACACACCCGACGGAAGCTGTATCCGTGACTATATAAATGTGGTGGATCTTGCCAAAGCTCATGTCATAGCTGTTGAGCGTATGCTTGAGGATAAGAGCGATGCCAAAATAGAAATTTTCAATCTCGGAACCGGCAATGGCGTTTCTGTGCTTGAGCTGATCAACGTGTTTGAAGAAGCGACAGGTGTGAAAGTCCCTCATAAGATAGTAGGTCGCAGAACCGGTGATATTGAAAAGGTATGGGCTAACCCTGCTTACGCAAACGAAGTTCTTGGCTGGAAAGCCACATCAACACTTGCCGACACTATGCGCTCGGCATGGGCATGGCAGCTTAAGCTTCGTGAAAGAGGCATAATGTAATTCTTTGAATATATAAAAGTTAAAAGCTCCTTGGCAAGTGCGTCAAGGAGCTTTTAACTTTTATATCTGAAAATTTTGTTATTTGATATGGTCACGCACACGGGCGAGGTATTCTTTCATCGCCACACTGTCATGTCGTGCAATTATATCTTGAAGTTCTGACAACTGTTGCTGAATCTTTTCAAGCTGAGCAGGGGTGTTCGGGTTAAACAAGATTTCACTTACCAGATAGTCATCCTCGGACATTAGCCCACGTGCTATCTGCATGTGACGCTTAAAGGTAGTACCGGGAGCCTCTTGATGCTTCATCACGCCTGCAAAAGCGAGAGTCGCTGCAAAAGGTATTGAAAGTGAATAGGCAATAGTCTCGTCATGTCCCTTAAAAGTATACTCCACAATGTTCAAGTGCAGACGATTGTAAAGGTCTCGGAAAAATACTTTGCCAAGATGATCCCCCTCGCTAATGATTATAGCATTTTCATTGCTCAAATTGCTTAGTGATGCGAATGTCGGACCAAACATAGGGTGTGTGCTGACATACGGATGTCCACATGAAGCATAAAATTCCGGCAGTCCGGTTTTAACCGACGCTATATCACTTATTATCGCCGACTTGGGAAGATAGGGGAGTACCTGTCTGAATGCGTCAAGAGTATATTTCACAGTTGACGCATTTATTACAAGCTGAGGTTCAAACTCTTTAATTTCTTCCATAGAAGTAAATCGAAGAGCATTAAATGTAAACCTCAATCTTTGCGCATCGGGGTCATATACCGCTACCTCATGGTCAAATGAAAGTATATCGCAGAAGAATGAGCCCATTTTACCGGCGCCCAATATCAAAATTTTCATAATCTTATCGTTCACCAATAAATTATTTATCTTTTTCGCTCAACTCCACCTGAATACGTACTGACTCCTCATGGATAGTTGATAAGATGGTGCGCATAAATTCTTCAGACATTCCCATCTGGCGGGCAGCCATGACACGGGTATTCATTATATCTCCGTAACGACCAGCCTGAACGATCGGCATGTTGTGATTCTTCTTATATTCACCTATCTCTCGTGAAATATTCATACGCTTCGCAAGAACCTCGATAAGCTCATTGTCGAGTTGGTCAATCTGACGGCGCAACTGCATAAGGCTTTCAGCCGGGGCGGGAGCATCACGGTAAACGAGATTGTCAAGAATGACACCAAGCACTTCAGGAGTTATCTGTTGGTTTTTATCGCTCCATGCGCAGTCGGGATTACAATGGCTTTCGATGATAAGACCGTCAAGACCTATGTCAAGCGCCTGCTGGGAAAGTGAAGCGATAAGCTCGCGCTTACCTCCGATATGGCTGGGGTCGGAGATGATAGGAAGGTTAGGATAACGGCGACGAAGTTCCAAGGGGATACGCCACTGAGGATGGTTTCTGTAAATGTGAAGTCCGTAAGTGCTGAATCCACGGTGGATAACGCCAAGACGTTTGATTCCGGCATTGTATAGTCTTTCCAAAGCTCCAATCCAAAGTTCAAGATCAGGATTGACAGGATTCTTTACCAACACAGGTATATCTCTTCCGCTTTCACGAAGCACATCGGCAATCTCCTGCATGGCAAACGGATTGGCAGATGTACGTGCTCCAACCCAAAGAAGGTCGATGTCATATTCAAGAGCAGCTTCCACATGACCACGATTAGCGACCTCTGTGGCTACTTTCATGCCGGTTTCCTCTTTTACCTTATTTAGCCATGCGAGTCCGGGTACGCCCACGCCCTCAAAACCACCGGGTTTTGTACGAGGCTTCCATATACCGGCACGATAAATTTTCACACCTTGACGAGCCAGTTGACGCGCAGTTTCGAGCACTTGTTCCTCTGTCTCAGCACTGCATGGACCGGAAATAATGATGGGTTTTGTCAATTCAACCCCATCTATGGCTAACGGCTTTATATCTTCCATCTTTAATATCTATTATTAAATTATTATTTGCTGTTGTTTAGTTTTTTAATACGGTCGAGCGCTTCACGCATACGCTCCTCAGTGGCACATAATGACAGACGAATATACCTGTCACCATTTGATCCGAATATGAAGCCCGGAGTGATGAAGACATGGGCTTCGTGAAGGAGCTTATCAGCCAATTCTTCCGTTGTCACTGACTCGTCATTAAGTCTGCCCCATAAAAACAGACCACTCTGTGTGGGGTCAAAAGTACATCCGAGCTCTCTCATGATATCCTCTGCAACGAGTCTGCGGGAAGCATATACAGCATTCACGCTGTCATGCCAACTCTTATCGGCTTCAAGCGCCTTGGCTGCGGCAAGCATTAAAGGCTTGAATTGTCCGGAGTCGATGTTGCTCTTTACCTTAAGAATCCAAGAAATAAATTTGGAATTGGAAGCAGCAACACCAACACGCCATCCGGGCATATTATGGCTTTTGCTAAGCGAATTCATTTCGATAGCTATATCCTTTGCCCCCGGAATTTGTAGAATGCTAAGTGGAGTGTCATTCAATATAAATGAATACGGGTTATCATTCACAATAACAATCCCATGCTTCTTACCAAATTCAACCGCCTTTTCGAATGTCTCCCGGCGAGCCTTTGCTCCGGTAGGCATGTGAGGATAATTAAGCCACATAAGCTTTATCTTATCAAGCGGTAATTTTTCAAGGGCATCAAAATCGGGTTGCCAACCAGATTCCTCCACAAGATCATAATGGAATATTTCAGCACCCACAAGTTTGCTTATTGAGGAATATGTCGGGTATCCCGGATTAGGCACTAACACACCGTCGCCCGGATTAAGGAAAGTGAGTGATATATGGGTAACACCCTCCTTGGAGCCGATGAGCGGCTGAATCTCACTCTTAGGATCAAGATCGACTCCATACCATTTCTTATACCATGCGGCAAAACCGTTGCGCAATTCAGGCACTCCAACATGCGGCTGATACCCATGGTTGGTAGGCACGTTCAACGCTTCCACCATTGTGTCAATAACCGTTTGATGCGGAGGTCTATCAGGACCGCCAATACCAAGAGATATCACATCAGCGCCTGAAGCATTAAGCGCAGCCACTTCCTTTAATTTAGTGGAGAAATAATACTCCTTAATATTTTGGACTCTCGTAGAGGGCTTTATTTCCATTTTCGTATATTATTTATATTTCATTTATGCATGAGTAACTTTGGCTTCGGTGTATTCACCAAGTATCTTCAGATCTCTTATCAGAGGGCGAATAGCTTCAATAGCCTGATGATAGCGCACAAGGCTGTCAAATGTGACATCGACATAAAAACGATATTCCCACTCACGTCCTACGATTGGGGTTGACTGGATCTTAGTGAGGTTGATGTCATAAAATGAAAGGACTGTAAGAATTTTAGACAAAGCTCCATGAGTGTGGGGAGTAGAGAACACCATTGAGGCTTTGTTTATCTCGCTTTCCTTTGGTCCGAGTTCCGATGCCACTAATGGGTCGGCAATTATAAGGAAACGGGTGAAATTGCGTTTATTTGTCTCAATGCCTTTTTCCAGAATATTCAAGCCATAGAGATTGGCAGCATATTCGCCACATATAGCGGCATGACCCATTAAGTTTCCCTCAGCTATCTCTTTTGCACTACCGGCAGTATCGAGATGTTCCACAATTTTCAAATTAGGATGACGGCGAATGTAATGTTCACACTGCATGAGAGCCATCGGGTGAGAGTTTACCTCCTGCAATTCATCCAACGATTGTCCCGGCAATGCTGCAATAACATGAGATATTCTCATCTTCAGCTCACCGATGACATTAAGATTGCTCTGACGTAACAATTCATGATTTTGCAGCAAACTTCCGGCAATGGTATTTTCGATAGCGACTATGCCAAGCAATGAAGCGTCAGCCGCTAATGTGTCAAACATAACCGGGAACGTCTCACAAGGGATTGTTGTGACATCCTGTCCGCTGAAATATAAATGAGCAGCTGCGTCATGGTAGCAACCTGCTACGCCTTGAATCGTTACTTTCTTCATCTCCTTTCAATTAAAAAATCCCGATTCCTTGATTGGATCGGGATTATATCGTTTACTTTTGATTAATCATTCAGACTGGTTGAATCGAAATTACGCACGTAAAATCCCGTTTTTATTTTTTATCAAAATAAAAATAATAAGAATAACCGTACGCGTAAAATCGTTTCATAACTTTCAGATAGTGGAAGTGATTTTATTTATTTAAATTTGTCATGCAAAGGTATGTATTTTCTACTAAAAGACAAAATATTCCTGAGAAAATTTACAAATTGCAACAAAAATACCGTTAAAATCCATCTAATCTAAATCAGGACACATCACTTTGACGACATTCTTTTCAAGAGATTGTATGACGGAACTATTCCCAACTGCCCCGCACGACTGAGATCGGCAAAAGCGGAGTCTTTGTTCCCTAAATTCAGATATACATATCCTCTATTATAATATGCCTCACCAAAATCACGCTTGAGTTCAATCGCTTTATTAAATTCTTGCAAAGCGGAGGTATAATCTCCCATTTCCGCAAGAATAACACCTTTATTATAATGAGCAATCGGCATTAGCGGCGACAGTTTAATCACTGAATCCAAATCTTCGATAGCTCGCATTTGCGGGCGTAGCTCTTTGGGTGTGGTCTGTGCTTTTGATATGTTCCCATCGTCATGCACCTGTTTTGATGCAAGATATCGAGAGTTTGCTCTTAGCAGATATGCTAATGTGAAGTCAGGGGTTATCGCTATCGCTCTGTCAAGGTCGGCAATGGCATTTTCATAGTCCTTCAAGGTAATGAAATCCATAGCTCTGCCAAGGAAATCTATAGCTCGTGGAGTATGTCCCGCAAGGTATGAATTATAATATTGTATAGAATTAAAGTGAGCTTGCGCGACTTCTTCATCAGTCATGGTCGGAGGATGATTTGTGACTTGAAGCAGGAAGCGCAACATTCGAGTAGAGTTGACATCATCAACCTCTTTAAGATAATCGCCGCTCAGTTTAAGCTCGGTAGGGGAGGTATAATACGATACCACAAATATAGGCTCGATTTCTATAGTTATATTTCTGTCCTGCACCTTACCACGTATCTCTTTATTATTATATACCTGATCGGGTGAAGAGTTGTCGGCTATAGTGGTTAGCGAGCTGAATCTACGCTTTACCTGTTCTTGTGTTTCATACGTACCATTGTAATCATCCGATGCATCCGCCAAAACACCTTCTACACCATCAGTAGTCGTATTAGTGCTGTCAGATGTGGCAAATTGTCTGTCGGGAGTATGTTGCACTCGTGTCTTAGCCAATGCAAGGGATTTCTCATAATCTTTTTGCGCCGACAGCATGTCACCTTTTCTTCGTTTTATGTCATAACGGAGAAAATATGCTGCTGCAAAATCGGGGAAAGCATCAATTACCTTCCCAAGGTCAGCTAACGCCTCATTGAAACTTCCAATTTCAGCCAACAGTATCGCACGGTTGTATAACGTCTTGTAATCTTTTTCATCAAGGCTCAACACGCTGGTAAAATCATCAATTGCACGATTCGTGTCATGCACTTCAGCACGTAGTAGACCACGGTTAAATAATGCAATTGTATTATGAGGTTCAAGCTGCAATGCATAATCATAGTCGGCAAATGCGCCTTGGAAATCATCGGTCATATATCGCAGGAAAGCACGGTTGATGAAAAATCCGGCGTAGCGGGGCTGTAGTTTAATAGCTTGATCCATGTCGCTAAGTGCGGCAGCGTAATCTTTTTGGCTATTTATAGCTATATCCGCACGCATGACATATCCGTTCACGGCATTATGATTGATTTTCAACGCTTTTTCAATATCCTCCTGCGCTCCAACAGTGTCTTTTTTCTCAAGGCGCATTCGGGCTCGTCCAAGATAGCCACCCTCAAAGTTAGGATATCGTTTCAATAATGCCTCGTATGTGGAAGCCGCACCATCAAAATCTCTGATTTCATGCTGGGCTAACGCCTTATTGTACATCAATCCCCGGTTTTGGGGTAACATATCAAGAGCTTTATTATAATCCTCGATTGCAGCTCTGTTTTTCCCAAGATTCTGACGGGCAACACCCCTGACTTCGTATGCGTCTGTGATGAACGGATTACGTTCTATGGCAAGTGTCGCATCCTGCTCAGCCCCGAGGTAATCATCAAGATTGAGTTTAGCGATAGCCCTATAGAAATATGGCTGCGCAAGGTATGGCTTCACATTTATAACCTGATTAAAGTATTGAATGGATAGCACATAATCCTCGAAGTATAAATTATTCATACCGATACGCATCACTTGATCAGTGTTAATCTGAGAATGAGCGTTGGAAAAACCGAGCAATAGTGATATGATGATTAATGATTGTCGTACGAATTTTAGCATTTCTTACCTATGGTAAAACAGATATGATTTTTATGAAATTACCTACAAATATAGTGTTTTATACTCATACGGCAGGATTTTTTAAGTTTTTTTCATAATTTTGTACCATGAAATCATTAAAGGCAATAATATATATGGCGGTCGTATTATTTTGTCAGTCAACCGTTAACGGACAAACATTGAATGAAAAGTTGAAGGAAGCCGGAATGGTTGATGTCGGAAGCATGGATACTACCATTATGGTTGATTTAATGTATAGTCATCCTGACAATTTCACCGGTGTTGTTCTATATAATGACCTGAATAAAGCTTATTTACATCCGGAAGCAGCCGAGGCTCTGCTAAAAGCTAATAGGGAGTTGCGTCAAATCCATCCCGGCTACAGACTGTTGATAAAGGATGCTTCACGCCCTATGAGCGTCCAACGGAAGATGTATAAAGTGGTGCAAGGGACACCTATGGCACCATACGTGTCAAATCCGAAGAACGGGGGAGGTTTGCATAATTACGGTCTGGCAGTGGATATAACTATTGCGGATGAGAATGGCAATGAGCTCCCCATGGGAACCAAAGTGGATCATTTAGGAAAGGAAGCTAATATTGATAAGGAAATTTTGCTGGTAAAATTAGGTGTAATCTCAGAAACCGAACGGCAAAACAGATTACTGCTTCGCAGGGTGATGAAGGCGGGAGGATTTACGCCTCTGAGGTCTGAGTGGTGGCACTTCAATCTCGTTAGTCGTGCCGTAGCTAAAGCAAGATACAAACGGTTGGATTTTTAGGTATTATTTAGTAATTTTGCACTCCGAAAATCCCATTATTAATAAAATATATGTCTTTACAAGAAGAAATAAGCCGCCGGCGCACGTTTGCCATCATTTCTCACCCTGACGCCGGCAAAACAACTCTCACAGAAAAATTACTCCTTTTCGGTGGTGCAATTCATATTGCGGGAGCGGTAAAATCAAATAAGATTAAAAAGACTGCCACTTCTGACTGGATGGAAATAGAGAAACAGCGTGGAATCTCTGTTGCCACATCAGTGATGGGATTTAACTACGGCGATTACAAAATAAACATCCTTGACACCCCCGGTCACCAAGACTTTGCCGAGGACACATATCGTACGC
Organism: uncultured Duncaniella sp.; assembly: GCA_910577335.1. GTDB lineage: Bacteria > Bacteroidota > Bacteroidia > Bacteroidales > Muribaculaceae > Duncaniella. Next base: position 93,737 of record CAJTMJ010000002.1, read on the forward strand.
TAACAGCTGTAGACAGCGTTATCATAGTTGTGGACGTTGCCAAAGGTGTGGAGCAACAGACTCGCAGGCTCATGGAAGTGTGCCGAATGAGAAACACTCCTGTGATTATATTCGTGAACAAACTTGACCGTGAAGGTCGTGACCCATTTGACATCCTCGATGAACTTGAAAGCGAATTAAAAATCAAGGTGCGTCCGTTGTCTTGGCCCATAAATATAGGTGCAAAATTCAAAGGCGTTTACAATATCTTCGAACATTCACTTGACCTCTTCACTCCTGACAAGCAGCGAGTAAGCGAACGTGTGGAAATCGAATCGGTTGATGACCCGAGAATTGATGAAAATGTCGGAGAAAAGGATGCCGCCAAGCTCCGTGAAGATCTGGAGCTTATCGAAGGTGTGTACCCCGAATTTAATGTGGATGAATATCTTCAAGGTAAAGTCGCTCCGGTATTCTTTGGATCTGCGCTCAATACTTTCGGTGTAAAGGAGCTTCTTGATTGTTTTGTGAAAATTGCGCCTGCACCACGTCCCACAAAAACAGAAGAGCGTGTTATCAATCCTGACGAAGAAGGATTTTCGGGATTTGTGTTTAAAATACATGCGAACATGGACCCCAATCACCGCTCATGTATCGCCTTTGTGAAAATATGCTCAGGTAAATTCGAACGTAATGCTCCCTATAAGCATGTCCGTTCAGGCAAAATAATGAAATTTGCAGCTCCGACGGCATTTATGGCGCAGAAGAAGAGCATTGTTGACGAAGCATATCCCGGCGATATTGTAGGTATACCTGACACAGGTAATTTCAAGATAGGTGATACATTGACATCCGGTGAAATACTTCACTTCAAGGGTCTTCCAAGTTTCTCGCCTGAGATGTTCAAATATATAGAAAACAGCGACCCGATGAAAGCGAAACAGCTTGAAAAAGGTGTGCAGCAGCTTATGGATGAAGGTGTTGCTCAGCTGTTCGTCAATCAATTTAATGGCAGAAAGATTATAGGTACTGTAGGACAACTCCAGTTTGAAGTCATACAATATCGCTTGCTTCATGAATATGGGGCGCAGTGCCGATGGGAACCGATATCATTGTATAAAGCTTGTTGGATTGAAAGCGATGACCCTGAAGCTCTTGCGGCATTCAAGAAAAGGAAATTCCAATTTATGGCAGTTGACAAAGAGGGTAGAGATGTATTCCTCGCCGACTCCGGCTATGTGCTGCAGATGGCGCAAACCGATTTCCCGAAGATTAAATTCCATTTCTCAAGTGAATTTTAATGAGCTGATTTAAGCTTCATTTAATATAGACTAAATGGACGTTATTTTTTATGGATAACGTCCATTTTTTGTTAAAAACAAACTTAAAATTTTGAATTAAAGAAATTATTCTTTAATTTTGGAAAAAGAATTATTCTTTTTCAGTTAACCTTATTATAATAATTTGTAATCATCGTAAATATCATGTTTTCAGAAAAAAAGCTTGCGATGAACCGCAACCATGTAGTAAAAACCTTACATAAACCGGCATCTGATTTCACTCGGGCAGATATAATTGATTATATCATGCGTGAGGGAATCGAGATGGTAAACTTCATGTATCCCGCAGCTGACGGTCGCCTTAAGACTCTTAACTTTGTAATCAATGACTTGGAATATCTTGAAACCATTCTTTCAACAGGTGAAAGAGTTGACGGTTCAAGTCTGTTCCCGTTTATTGAAGCCTCACGAAGTGACCTATATGTGATCCCGCGTTACGCCACAGCTTTCCGTGACCCATTCGCAGAGATCCCAACGTTATCCATGCTTTGCAGTTTCTTTGACAAAGACGGAAATCCCTTGGACAGTGATCCGAGAGGTGTGCTCCAGCGAGCATGTAAAGCATTTAAGGAAGTGTCGGGTATGGAATTCGAATGTATGGGCGAATTGGAATTCTATGTAATAGCCGCCGATCCCGGCTCATTCCCTGCGACCGATCAAAAAGGATATCATGAATCGGCTCCATTTGCTAAATTTAATGACTTCCGTACCAAGGCAATGGCAATGATTGCTTCAACAGGAGGACAGATAAAATACGGACATTCTGAGGTCGGAAATTTCACTCAGAATTCAATGGTATATGAGCAGAATGAGATAGAATTTTTGCCTAATCCCGCATTGGAAGCTGCCGACCAGTTGATGCTTGCTAAATGGGTGATAAGAAATCTTGCTGCAAAAGAAGATTTAAATGTGACATTTGCACCCAAAATCACTGTAGGAAAAGCCGGCTCAGGATTCCATATACACATGCGTCTGATGAAAGATGGCGAGAACGTCACACAGACAAAGGATCGCAAGCTAAGCGACGATGCTAAAAAAGTGATAGCCGGGCTTATGACTCTTGCTCCTGCTATCACCGCATTCGGCAACGCAAATCCGACTTCATATTTCCGTCTTGTACCTCATCAGGAAGCGCCCACAAACATCTGCTGGGGCGACCGAAACAGGTCAGTATTGGTACGTGTGCCGTTAGGTTGGACTTCCGGTAAGGATATGTGCGTTCAGGCAAATCCTAACAGCCCTTGTGAAATTGAAACATACGGTAAACAGACATTTGAAATGCGTTCACCCGACTGTTCCGCAAATGTATATCAACTCATGGCAGCACTGTGTGTCGCAGCAAGAGTGGGATTTGAGATGGAAAACGCATTAGAAGTTGCTGAGAAGACATACGTGGATGTAAATATCCATGCGGCAGAAAATGCAGAAAAGCTCGCTTCGCTCAACACGTTACCGACATGCTGCGTGGAGTCCGCTGATGCACTCGGTAAGCAAAGAACCTATTTTGAAGCATTCGATGTGTTTGCTCCGGCAATGATAGATGACACAATCAAACGTCTCAGCGCGTTCGACGATAAGCATTTGGCAGAATTCTTAAAAGATAATCCTGAACAGATGCAAAAGCTTGTAAATGAATATTTCTATTGCGGATAACGATAATAGCATAATTTAATTGACAGCTTCTATTCGTAATTTGGATAGAAGCTGTCTCTTTTTTATGTCGAACTCTTCGGTCACTTAGCTCGCTAAGCTCCCTCTTCGAGCTAATAATTCATCTCGAAAATAGCATCAAATCTTAAAAAATAAAAAGTTTAAATCAGTTCGTCAGATTTTATATTTTAATGGTATAAATCTCCGATAATTTTGTTTACTTTGCATACAAAAGAAACGATAAAACATCTAATAAAGATATGACTGTTAAAGAACGCATAGATGAGCTTCGCACAGAGCTTAACAAACATAATCATGCCTATTATGTGAATAACGCTCCCACTATAAGCGATTATGACTATGACATGATGATGAAAGAACTCGAAAAATTAGAGAGTGAACATCCTGAATTTGACGATGATCTTTCACCCTCTCATCGTGTAGGCTCTGATATCACCAAAGGATTTACTCAGGTCGCCCACATTCACCCGATGCTTTCGCTCGGCAACACATACTCTGTTGAAGAGGTGGACGAATGGGTGAAGAAATGCAATGATATGCTGGAGAACACTGACGGCATGAAGTCTATTCCTATTGTTGGAGAGATGAAATTTGACGGAACAAGCATATCGCTGATATATGAAAACGGACGTCTTGTGCGAGCCGTAACCCGTGGTGACGGAGAGAAGGGTGATGATGTTACTGAAAACATTAAAACCATCAGAAGTATTCCTTTGACTTTGCATGGCGACAACTATCCGAAATCATTCGAAATAAGAGGTGAGATAGTGCTCCCTTGGAAAGCTTTTGACAAATTAAATGAGGAGAGGGCATTTAATGAGGAGCCTCTTTTCGCCAACCCTCGAAATGCAGCTGCCGGGACTTTGAAGTTGCAAAATTCCGCAGAAGTTTCACGTCGCGGGTTAGATGCATATTTTTATTACCTTATCTCCGATAATTTGCCTTGCGACAACCACTATGACAATATGTTAAAGGCAAAGGAGTGGGGCTTTAAGGTGAGTGATGCCATGAAATTGCTTCATAGCATTAAGGAGGTTGACGAGTTTATAAATTATTGGGACGAGCAACGCAAGCATTTGCCTGTCGCCACTGACGGACTTGTTTTTAAAGTCAATAATCTGAGGCAACAACTTAATCTCGGGTATACCTCAAAATCGCCACGCTGGGCGATTGCATATAAATTTGCGGCTGAGAGAGCATTGACCAAATTGAATTTCGTATCATTTGAAGTCGGACGTATGGGTATAATAACCCCTGTAGCAAATCTTGAACCGGTGTTACTATCAGGCACAATAGTAAAGCGAGCTTCCTTATATAATGAGGACACTGTAAAGACACTTGGTATTCATGAGCATGATATGCTCTATGTGGAAAAGGGTGGTGAGATAATACCCAAAATTACCGGTGTTGATGAAAGTGCGCGTGAGAAGGATGCCAAAGCTATTAAATTCGTCACACACTGCCCCGATTGCAATACACCTCTAATCAGAATCCCGGGTGAAGCATCTTGGCAGTGCCCCAATAAATATGGCTGCCGCCCGCAAATATTAGGTCGTATTGAGCATTTTGTAAGTAGGCACATGATGGATATTGAAGGTGTAGGAGAGGAAAACTCTGCTCTGCTATATGATGCCGGTCTTATAAAAAATACCGCCGACCTTTATGATTTAAAAGAATCAGACCTAATGCCGCTTGAAAGGGTCGGTCCCAGAACAGCACAGCGAATTGTAGAGGGTGTGGAAGCATCTAAATCCGTACCATTCGAACGTGTGATATATGCTCTATCCATACCATTCGTCGGCGAGACTGTAGCACGAAAACTTGCCAGAGCTGTCAGAGATATCGACACGCTTATGAACATGGGACGTGACGAACTTGTAGCCATTGAGGATATAGGTCCTCGAATAGCCGATGCAATAATTGAATATTTCGCATATCCAGCAAACCGGGAGCTGGTAGAACGACTCAGGGCTGCCGGAGTTCAAATGTCAATGCCGGAGCAAGACACAAACGACCATACAGATATACTTGCAGGAAAGACAATCGTAATAAGCGGTGTCTTTTCCAAACATTCCCGTGAAGAATACAAGGCTTTGATTGATAAAAACGGAGGTAAAAACTCCGGCTCAATCTCAAAGAAAACATCCTTAATATTAGCAGGTGAGAATATGGGACCATCGAAACTTGAAAAAGCAAAATCGTTAGGTGTTCCTATAATCAATGAAGATGAGTTCTTGCAGATGATCGGACTCTAATTATAATCAGAGTATAAAAACAATTTTTACCCCGGTTTACTTCACTTTATGTAAACCGGGGTAAATTGTTTTTATATGTCTCTGTTATTCAATTTCCATCACGAAACCGCCCATAGACAATATTTCAACAGGTACTTTTGTCGGATCCTTGACTTTTAACGTTTTGGATTGGGGCTTACCGGTCTTCTTGTCATCATATATCATAGATACTTTTGAATCAGGAGTAATGAAACGAGAAAGGTCAAGGTTCAGCTTAATTGTTTTTGATTCAGCATTTGTGCCGGCTACATACCATTTGCCATTATTCTTTCGTGCCAAAATCACAAATTTGCCCGGATATCCGTCAATGAATTTTGTATCATCCCAAGTGGTAGGAACACGGCGAAGAAAATCCAAAGCCACAATCGGCGCACCTCCCTCTGATTCAGGGAGCAGATTTTCCGGTGTCAGAGCAAAATTCTGGATGGGATTCTGAAACAGAACTGTCGTGGCAAGTTCATGACCATCGGTAGTACGACGCACAGTACCTTTTTTGTTACCCTTAGAGAGGTAATGATTCATAAAACAACCTCCAAATTCCATATTGCCGATAGTATTTCTACAGAAGGGATGAAGCGCAGTATTGCGAGCTTCTTCATCGCAATAGAATTGGTTGAACACCAGATTTTCTGATGCAAGTATAGCCTCAGAACCAACATAATTTGGATATAACATTTCCCATCCACGAGGTATCGTGCAACCATGGAAAATAACCATTAGCCCATGGTCGTCAGCATCAGAAAGAATATCCTCGTAAAGTCGCATAGTCTCCTGCTTATCACCACCGAAAAAGTCCACTTTTATACCTTTGATCCCTAAATCTTTCATCCATCGCATTTCTTCTTTACGGGAAATCGGTGAATCCATCTTATTAATAGGACCTTGAACTATATCATTCCAATATCCGCTGGAGCTATACCAAAGGAAAAGTTCAACACCTTTTTCACGTGCGTACTTGACCAGCTCTTCAATACCTTTTTTGCCTATATTAGTATCCCACCAATTGTCAACTAATGTATACTTATATCCCATTTCAGCAGCCAAATCAATAAATTTCTTTTGGTCTTCAAGATTAATTGAGCCATCCTGCCATACTATCCAGCTCCATGTCCCCTTGCCATACTCGTATTTATTTGATGACTTGAAACGAGGTTCAACATTATCCCAAGGAGCGGTTGTCTCTACTATAGGAGCAAGATTGTCAGCCACGGTTATAGTTCTCCAAGGAGTAGCGCCCGGCAATGCGAACGCAGGTGAAACAGTACCGTTACCATTGTTTTCCTCCGGCATGGGGTATTCCACAGTATACAGACCATCGCCTGACATGTCGCTAAGACGTGACGCACAATACCTGCGGTCAACTCCTGTTTCACTTACCAATACCCAACCATTATCCCCTATACGGAATAGACCGGGGAAGGTGTATCCATGACCAAATTCTGATTTTTGGGTCATGGGGGTGTCGAATTGGTAATTTTCCTCATAGCTCGGCTTTGTGCGTTTCCATCCAACCATCGCATCGCTTTGTGGAGTCAGAAAGACTGATGTTTCGGTCGGAAAATCGAAGCCGGTAGATTCCTTTTCTATTACTATTGAACCGGTTTTATCATTATTGAGCCTTGGCAATTCATATCTGAAAGCTATGTCATTGTCCGACACCCTGAATACGATAGAAAACGGATTGTTATCACGGTTCACCAAATTCAAACGGAGTTCATTAGCCTTGTAATCCACTTGGCTCTTTTTAGAACGATCCAATGAGTATTGCCGCTCAATCTTATTCGATTCATGACCCTTCAGAGATAGAGATTCTGAAAAATCCCCTTCATTTGAGATAAAACCAAGAGGGGAGGGGTCAAGCATAACTTTCCCATTATATGCAACAGAGTACGTAATGGCACCTGAAGATGCTTTATCAAAATCGACAACTAACTTCCCGTCAGGTGAAGACACACTAAGAATAGAAGCATTAACAGCAAAAGCCGCTGATAAAGCCAATAGAGTAAAAGGAATTTGTTTCATAAATTTAAGGTAAAACGTGACGAATATCAAACCTAAAATTAAGTAGTAGCGCTTAAATAAAAAAGTAGCAGGACTATAAGCCGGGTTATGTCGTCGCGGGACCTCTATCAAGCAAAGAGCCCGAGGTGTTACCGCGGCGGTCATGTCATTTATCTAAGTGGCGCCTCGCTTTGCTTCGGCGCTCGAGCAGCCTACCCCCCGGCGATGGACGAGCAGCCCATTGAAAGGAACCTTAAGGCTCAACCTTCTTGCCGGTATACATGGCCTTGCAACCCATAAGACGTGCGGCATACCATGTTACCATGATACCCGGTGGGCTCTTACCCCACCTTTTCACCATTTCCTTTATCATGAGGAATAAAGGTTGTTATTTTCTGTCACGTTACTCTGCCGTTGCCGACAGCTCACTGTTAGAAAGTATGGTGCTCTGTGTTGCCCGGACTTTCCTCTTGCCGCTCCGGAATAATCCATCGGCAAGCGACACGACCGTCCTGCTACGAAGTACAAAATTACAAATTAATTTTAAAAATATCTTGGTATTAAACACCTTTTATTGTATTTTTACAAAATAATTATACATCTGATATGTTTGCTGAAGTGCTTTTACCAGTCCCCATACAGGGAACTTTTACATATAATGTGCCGGAATCTATCGCCGATACAGTGAAAATCGGTCATCGTGTGATAGTGCCTTTCGGCAAGAAAAAATTTTATACAGGTATAGTTTCAGCACTCACCCCAATCGCTCCTCAGGACTATGAGGTGAAAGATATCTTTTCAGGTATTGACACAACACCTATCGTGCGCCATCCTCAGCTTAAATTTTGGCAATGGTTAGCCGATTACTACCTATGCACTCCCGGAGAAGTTTTTAAAGCCGCTGTCCCTACAGGTCTAAAGATAGAGAGTGAAACCTTCATTTCACTTGCAACAGACTTCGAAGAGGATCCGGATAATAGGCTCACCGAACGAGAAACAATTGTGCTGGAAACCATAATGTCATCAGACAAAAAAGTAACTGTTGAGACATTAAAAAAGAAAACCGGATTTAATAATATCAGCCCGGTCATCAACTCCCTCCTTGAGAAAGAGGCTGTAATTATATCTGAAAATTTAGTTGAGCGTTATCATTCCCGCAAAATAACATACGTAAAGCTTTCAGCTGAAAAGGGTAATAACGATGCTATACATTCGGCATTTGATGCCGTGCGCAATGGCAGCAAGCAAGAGACAGCCTTATTAGCACTCATTGAATTATCCGGGTTCATGAGACAGGGGGCAGAATCATTAAGAGAAGTCACAAGAGGTGAACTTTTAGAGAAATCGGGAGTCACTTCGACTGTACTCTCGGCAATGGCTAAAAAAGGGATTATCGAAATTTACAAAAAGGAGATTAGCCGATTTGCATTCACAGGGTTAATAAACGGCATATTGCCAAAATTGACCGATGCGCAGAATATAGCTCTCGACAAGATACATAAATCATGGATGACGCATGACATCACATTGCTTCATGGTGTAACGTCAAGCGGTAAAACAGAACTATATATCCACCTGATTGACTATGTGCTCAAGCAGAGAAGACAGGTACTATATCTCGTCCCTGAAATAGCTTTGACCACCCAGCTGACAGGACGTCTCCAGAAAGTATTCGGCGATAAAGTCGTGATATACCATTCAAAGTTCTCTGATAACGAGCGGGTAGATATATGGAAAAAGCTACTCGACTCATCTGAGCCATGCGTTGTGATCGGTGCGAGATCCTCAGTGTTTCTTCCATTTTCATCATTGGGTATGGTGATTGTTGACGAAGAGCATGAACAGGCTTACAAACAGCAGGATCCGGCTCCAAGGTACAATGCGAGAGATGCGGCTATCGTGCTTGCCAGTATGCATGGAGCAAAAACTTTGCTCGGGAGTGCCACTCCATCCATTGAGACATATTACAAAGCTAAGACTGATCGATTTGGTTTGGTAGAATTATCTGAACGTTATGAGGGTGCTAAACTACCATCAATCGAACTTGTAGATATGTCATTGGCTCGAAAAAAAGGTGAGGTCCAAGGGATATTTTCACTACAGACCCAGCGTCTCGTAAATGAATCGCTCAAAAAAGGTGAACAGGCAATTTTGTTTCTGAACCGACGAGGATATGCTCCAATCGCCAGATGCAAATTGTGTGGGTATGTGCCGAAATGTAATAATTGCGATGTCTCCCTGACCTATCACCGCCACTCAGACAAACTGATCTGCCACTATTGCGGGACTCCGTATTCTGTGCCCGATGTATGCCCTGCTTGTAAAGAACCGGGCATTGAAGTTCTTGGATATGGAACTGAACGAATAGAGGAAGAAGTTGAATCAATATTCCCAAAGGCTAAAATATCAAGACTTGACCTTGACACCACCCGCAGTAAAGATAGCTACGAAAATATCATCGATGATTTCTCGGAAGGTAAATCTCAGATTCTCGTCGGCACACAGATGGTCACTAAAGGTCTTGATTTTAATAATGTGAGCACAGTGGGTGTTGTGAACGCCGACATGATGATAAATTTCCCCGATTTCAGAGCTTCGGAACGGGCATTTAATATGCTTGAACAGGTAGCCGGACGAGCCGGACGACGTGGAGAAAACGGGAAAGTGACCATACAGACCTATAATCCGTCACATCCAATATTCCCATTCCTACTTGCACACAACTATAAAGGATTTTATGAGAATGAAATAGCGGAACGACAGACCTACAACTATCCACCTTTCGTCCGTGTGATCTATGTTTATATTAAGCATAAGGATCCGGCAGCTGTATCCACTATCTCATTCGAATTCGCATCAAGGCTAAGGGCCCTTTTCGGCAATCGTGTAAGCGGTCCAGACGAACCGTCTGTCGCACGTGTTCAGACATTATATATACGTCGTATAATGCTAAAAATAGAGACTAATGCCTCTATTTCAAAAGTAAAAAATCTGCTTAGGAATGTGCAGATTAAAATGGTAAATGAAAAAAAGATGTCAGGTGCGATTCTTTATTACGACGTTGATCCAATGTAACCAATAACATATAGGCACAGCCGTAAAAGCACCAAGTGTGTTAGCCAACGCATCCCACACATCGTTCCCGGCACGACCGAGTGCCATAGCGTATTGAAGCCATTCAATCAATGCACCGAATGCAGCCGAGCATAGAGCTACAATTATAGCTGCTTTAAGTGTCAACGGTTTTGATATTCGCCACCTGTCAAAAATAAAAGTGCCCGTAAGTCCACCGAACATTATAAAATGGACTACTTTATCAGCATCCTCAAACAAAGGAAATTCCTCCTCCCCAAGAGGCTGGGGGAGGAGGGTTAAATAAAGTATCATGACTATTACAATAAGAGTCAATTGATACCCGGGGATAAACAATAATCTCTTCATTACAAATTTTTAATGAATATATCTGATAAGTCTCCCCTTATGCCGTTTTATTTATTAAGAGCCCAAAGAGTCTCGCTTGCCATCATCTTATAAGCAAGAAGACCGTCAGCTGAAAGTTCAACAGTCTGACGAGTTCCGTCGATACCGGGCATTGAAACGTGATTTTCATCAATGAAAGTCATGAATTCATAGTTTTCACCATTGGGAAGAACAACACTCCATGCCTGATCTTCTTCATCAAAATTGAAGCGTACAACAGATTTGTCGTTCATAGAGGTAATGGTATAACCCTTGCCATCACATTCTACGATATACTTGCCATCTTGTCCGTCAATCACCTTCTTGCCGGAAGCCACAGGGTTAGAACCGCTCCAGAACTCAATAGTGTTGATTACAAGAATATCAGCAAGCGCAGACACTTCATATACAGGGAGAATCCAGAATGCAACGAATACGAGTTCGTTCACAAACTTGTTGCTCACCTGATTGTTCCATGCGAGAAGCTTGTTGAACAATGCGAAGCTACCGATACATGATGAAGTCATCATTGATGTTGCGAGTGCGATGACTAAAGCAACGGGTAAAAAACGTTTTTTCATTGTTTTGATGAATTTAATTAGAGGAATTAATATATTAAGTATAATTGATAACGTGAGGATTTCAATTTATAAAATCAAGCTTTGGTCTTAGCTTTACTATAGAACTTATATACGCGATTCACATAATCGTATGTTTCCCTCCCTCGGGAATATCCGAATTTAACCACGGGATCCTTATAATATTTGGGGTTCGATTTCCAAAGAATTGCCTTAGCCACATTGTTATCCCATTTTTTAGGATTTAGTCCATACTTTTTAGCCAATGCTATGGCATCATATACATGAGCCAAGCCTGAATTATATGCCGCAATCACAAATTTCTTGCGTTCGGCGTCATCCGGCACCTTATTTTTTAATTGTTTATCCAGATCACGGAGCAGCTTAAGCGCTGTTTCGACTGCAACATCATTTTTCATCATGCTTTTTGCTGACTGCCCGTAACCTTTAGCTGTACGAGGCATAATCTGCATCATACCTCTGGCACCAGCCCATGACACAGCAGTGGAATCAAATTTACTTTCAACGTATGCTTGTGATGCTAACAGTTTCCAATCCCAATTATAATTTTCGGCATATTTTTTAAACAGGTCATCAAATGGCGAAACAGATCTTCCGTTAAGGTTGAAATAGTTTTTGCCATTTTCATTTTTACTTAATTCAAAATATCGTTTCAATAATTGAGCCTGTTCGCCACGAGGTTTATCGCCGTTAAGCCATGAGTTAATACTATCACCAAGCCAACTCTTATCGGGAGCGACAGCCCAAGCTGAACGTTGCTCGAAACTTAATGGCAATGAAATGTCAAGATCATTATAGTATGTCTTGTTTATTTTGGCTATATCGCTATCCACAATAGTCAATGGGATGGTACCGTCACTCACCATAGAGATCAAATCCTCCGTAATAATGGTATCACGGTCTACAGTGTGAATATTGATTCCGCCACCAATCTCTTGGTTAAGATTTATTATACGAGCTTCATATTTTGAATCAGCTTCCACATATACATCCTTACCAACAAGATCAGTCACATCAGTTATCAGTTCCGCATCACCTTTCTTAGGCTGCACGAGTACCTGAGTGGTAATGTTTTCTGGTCCACACGGTATGACCTTTTCCTTATTCTCAGCAGTCACAGGTACCGGATATGCTATTAAATCGACCAATCCGGAATCAAGCATTTCAATAGCACGTGACAAGGAGGGTGCGACATCCAATTTCAGAGCCAGATCCTTATCGACAGCCAATGCTGTTACCAACTCATAGTCATAGCCCATTTCTTGTCCTCTATACATAAAGTACGCTTCCGGGCTATAGAGTGTGACAACTTTTAAAGTGTCAGGAAATGTGTGTGAAACAGCGTTTCGAGTGTCTTTGTCATTATCAGAACGATTAGAGGAGTTACCACACGAACTGGTAACCCCAACAATCATAAGTACACACAAGGATAGTAGACAAAATCCCCTTCTCATAGATGTTAGTTAAGAATTATAATTTATAAAAGTGCAGTATTGCAGTAAATGTTGTGAGAGGGATCGCGTGGAGATTTAATATAAGAACACACCTGCTTCTGACTTTATCGTCAATTTATTTTCCGGTGCATCTTCGACATGTCCTATCACACGAGCATCGATATTGAAGTCTTTTGCAATATCAATGACTTTTTGTGCGGCATCAGGTCTGACATATATTTCCATGCGATGACCCATGTTGAACACTTTATACATTTCACTCCACGGAGTATTGCTTTCTTTCTGTATCAAATCAAACAATGGAGGGATAGGGAACAGTTTATCCTTTATCACGTGTTTGTTTTCAACAAAATGCAACACCTTGGTTTGTGCTCCGCCCGTGCAGTGAACCATGCCGTCAATATCATCACGCATTTCGTTCAACAGACGTTTGATAACCGGAGCATACGTGCGGGTAGGGGATAGAACGAGTTCTCCAGCAGTGACAGTTGTACCTTCGACCTTATCGGTTAATTTCTTTGAACCGGAATAAACCAATTCTTCAGGCACTGCCGCATCGTATGTTTCGGGATATTTTTTTGCAAGATATTTAGCGAACACATCATGACGTGCGGAAGTAAGACCATTGCTACCCATACCACCATTATATTTGGATTCGTATGTAGCTTGTCCGAATGAAGCAAGACCTACTATCACATCACCACCTTTTATATTGGCATTGTTGATAACGTCGCTTCTACGCATACGGCATGTTACGGTAGAATCGACAATGATAGTACGAACGAGATCACCAACATCTGCAGTCTCACCACCTGTAGAATATATTCCGACTCCAAGCTCTCTAAGCTGAGCGAGAAGTTCTTCAGTGCCGTTGATGATTGCTGAGATAACCTCTCCGGGTATAAGATTTTTATTTCGACCTATCGTGGATGAAACAAGGATATTATCAGTAGCACCTACGCAAAGCAAATCATCAATATTCATGATTAAGGCATCTTGCGCAATACCTTTCCATACTGAAAGATCGCCGGTCTCACGCCAATATGCGTATGCTAATGAAGACTTGGTGCCGGCACCGTCAGCGTGCATTATATTACACCATTCCGGGTCACCACCCAATATATCAGGAATAATTTTGCAAAAAGCATGAGGATAAATACCCTTATCTACATTTTTTATAGCATTATGCACATCTTCTTTAGAAGCAGACACACCTCTTAGATTATAGCGCTGGTCACTCATATCTTATAATATCTTGTGAAAATTTAGGGACAAATTATATTCAATAATTTTTGGCAAAGTTAATAAATTTTAGCGAAAGCGCCAATATTAAACCGGAATTGACATCATTGGGATGTCGGAATGGAATAATAATTTATGAGCCAGAGTAGGATTGAAGAGTCTGGCAAAAATATTTTTCTTCTTATTAGGAACCACAATCAGATCCACAGGGGTTTCACTTTCAATCTTTTTGAAGTCTTCTATCGGATTGGTGAGTGTAAGGGAAGCGGTCTTAAATGTGTATGCAGGATAATTTTCCTTGCAGTATTCCACAAGCCGTTTCAATGACGGTTCACTCTTTCCGATAGTCTTCTTTTGCGGTAGCCCGACAAGCGTTACCTCTAACGGAAGTTCGGGGAACAAGCGGTATAACGCATCCAATGCCAATATATCCTCCTGTTGCGATGATGCAAAGAAAACAACTTTGTCAAGATCATTCAACGACTTAAACTTTGTGGATTCAGGCACTGTGAATATTATAGTACGGCATGAGTCCAGCACTTCAGCGGTCACACTGCCCACTAATTCCCTATTCTTAACATCCGCTCCACGTGTACCCATAACTATGAGTAACGGATGCACTCTGAGCGCATAGTCATCTATGACTTCCTCTGGCAATCCCTCGGAGATTTCAGAGGTGAACTTCACCGGAGGTATGATGCCGTCCTTGATTTTTTCTTTAAGCGACTGTTCGAAAGTCCGCAGTCTATGTTCTGCAATCTGACGAATAGTCCTGTCCTCCTGAATCTGTGTCGCCGCATCAAAACCGTCATCAAAAGTCAAAGTGTCGGACAACTGCAAAGCCGCACCTTGAGTCATGATGGGATCCATATACGTATGAAGCAGATGTATCTTAGCCTTATGGATTTGAGCTATGTGGAATGCTATATTACATGCCCGCACAGAATAATCCGAAAAATCCACAGGCACCATTATCACGGCTCCATCTTCAGGACATTCCTTTAATGCGGAAGGAGCAAAGATTTCAATATTCTCAATTACCCTTAATGCTAAAGGGAGATCGCTCTCCTGAATACGGACTCGCACACCGGACGATACAACCGGCGATGACAGATTTACATTCTGAAGCACAACTTTTACACCTTCGCATTCCAAAATGTTTTTTAGTTGATGGGCTTTATCATAAGTATGTATTGCCACAGTTATAAGCCGGCTCGAATCCATATCCTATTAATTTATTAGTAAGGTATTGATATTATTTCTAAACAAACGAAAGGACAAAAAGTCACTTGCTAAAACAAGTATTTTTGCCCTTTCGCTAAATTTTTCTTTCGTCCTTTTTAGTCTTCCTTGTTTTGGCCCTGAAGAATTTCTACCGCCATATCGTAAATGGTAGTGTCATCCAGGACTACGATTCCCCCGTTTGGTCCGGGTTCAATGTGAACGCCACAATTTTTGCCGAATTCATAATTTGTGCCTCCGAAATAGTTACGAACAGTCTGGGGAGTCACATTAAGCTTATCGGCGATCTGACGGATAGATCCATCAGGCAAACTGTCTTTGATGCGGCGGAGATCGTTGAAGGTGATAGTTTTAGTCATGATACTTATGGGGTTTAGGGGGGTTAGTAGTTTAAGTTATTATTGTTGTTTATTATGGAGTTTTTAAGTTCCACGTCACTAAATTATAGTTTAATTTCCGTTTAGGCAAATAATTCGATAAAAAAATTAGTATGTTTTATAACACTTTTTCGATTCCCTATCGTCATAATTGCCATAATGAATTGTCACACAGAAAATAAGGGGTGAACATCATATTTTCTCCACAGCAGCAGCGTTAATCCAAGCCCTGTGATTATTATCGACAGCCACGTCATACCACAATGAATTTACCGAATCGGTAGTGGATTTGACCGAATCGAGAATCATCACTTTGGTGCCCTCATGGAGCAACATTGCCTCCTGATTTCTATCCTTAGGCACTCTTGGAGATGTGCTGAGAATAGTTGAAGGCACTGTTATAATAGCGGCATCATCTGCCACAGCTATAGCAGCCGACCGATAAGCGAAAAATATAAATATACCTGTTGCGATCAATGTAACAAATCCTCCGAAGAAACCTATCTTACGGACAACAATAATATTGGAAAATATGTATGCGAGAACACCTATTAAGGTAAGCACAAATGCTCCAAACGCCAACCACGCCCATGTGTTGGAATGAGCGGTATTAGCTGCGGTATCCAATGCGTTGCCAATGAAAGTTCCACGTTCGCCGGGACGATCAGAGATGCGGGCATTTACAAAATCAAGATTATTTTTTGCATCATCGTTTGTCGGATCAAGCCTTAATGAACGTTCGTATGCCAAAATAGCTTTCCCCATCTCTCCGGAACGATAGTAGCAATTACCCAAGTTATAATACAAGGCAGCGGAAGCACCTTCCGATTGTATAATATGGAGATATAGGTCAGCAGCCTCTTTATAATTGTCAGCGTTATATGCTGAATCAGCCTGTTCAGACAATGAAAGGGATTGGGCTGAAATAGCTATTGAAGATAGGAAAGCGATTATTAATATGAGATATATTCGTTTCATTTCTTAAAATTTTCAATGTTGTTGATTGCATCCACGCCCAATTGATACACTCTGTCAACCTGAGTTGAACTGTCAGGAGTGTAGCGAGCCATTTCACATTCATCAAGCACAGCCACCAAGTCTTTGGTTATATTCTCGGGATAACCTTTTCCGGCCAAAGTATCCACGATATTCTGACGTGAGAGCTGTGACACAGGCATACTAAGCTTATCTGACAGGTAGCCCCAGATAGCTTTCAGCATTTCTTCATAAAATTTCTCGCTATTGCCTGACTGCATAAATGAATTTGCGACCTTCAGACGTTTACGAGCCACTTTACTTGCCTTAGCCAATTTCCGACCTGCGACATCTGCGCTCATTCGAGCATGACGGCGATTTACCACTATCACTAAAATAGCAATAACCAGCAATCCCACATAAAGCAACCAATAGTAGGTAGTGAGCACAACCAATGTATGCTCCTTCTGAGGATTCTTATCGCCTAAGTATATATGTCTGATATCTGAATTTTTATTTTCCACATCCTTCTGCTCAGTGGAAACAGGAGCAGAAACACCTTTAGCCACCTTTATAGGATATGAAGGTGTTGAGAGTGTCACATACTGTTTAGATGACGGATCGAAATATACGAATTTATTACTTCCGATAGTGAAGTCACCTACACTCTGAGGCACAAAGGTATATTCAACAGTCATAGTTCCGCTGACATCATTACCTCTGACAGAGGTCTGAATATCGCTTTTCGGTGTGTATTGTTCGAACTCAGTCGGAAAATCAATCACCGGTTCCTTGACATATTTAATATTTCCTGTACCTGAAATAGTATATATCAAGGTTGCGGCATCATTTGTGCGGAATGAATTTCCCACAAGTCTGCTGTCTATCTCAAATTTACCAACAGCACCTGTGAATCCTTCGGGCTGAGGTTGGGGGAGGGGCTTAATATCTATAGAGCCTGTGTTTGAACTTACCTTTATCTTAGTTTCCTTCGGCTGGCGAACTTGGAACATACCCATGTTCACATTTTCGTACTGAACCACCGAAATGTCATAGTTACCGGAATTGATGGTAAGCTCTCCGCTCTTCTGTGGGAAGATAATACATCTCTTAAGCACTGCGG
Source organism: uncultured Duncaniella sp. (assembly GCA_910577335.1). Taxonomy (GTDB): domain Bacteria; phylum Bacteroidota; class Bacteroidia; order Bacteroidales; family Muribaculaceae; genus Duncaniella. Next base: position 111,493 of record CAJTMJ010000002.1, read on the forward strand.
TCATATAGTTCTGACCTTTATATGACTCTATCTCGTTTAATGAGGGTTGTACATCCAGTTCCTGAATAAGAAATCCGTCAAACGAAGGTTGCTTAGTTGGCAGGAATGAAGAGATAGAGTACTTTGTATATAACTTAATAGTACACCCTATGGCTTCCTGTTCGTATGCCGATGATTTTGACAAAATGATACGTACAAATACATCATCGGAGTTGACACGTCGCCCAGCCGCCTGAGTATCGACATCATCAACGTCTACCGGACGCTGTGATGCAGGCTTATCACGATCAGCTCTCTCGTGAATAGTAAAAGATACAGCTTTAGTGGACATTCTCTTACCATCGGCAAGGATAGATGCCGCCGGAATAGAATAATTACCGGCTTTGTCAGCTCGATAATAGTATGTAAACTCCACAGCGGATGTTGAAGAGGCTTTTCCATTTATCACCTGATAGCTCTGCGACGTTGATGTGGATGGTCCGTACAGCAATGTGCAACCATTAATCTGCGCCACTTTCAAATCCGAGCCGTCGGCGTTAGTCAGTTTGAACGTCACCGGGAATTTGTCGCCTTCATACACTCTTGTAGGAGGCTTGACAGTAAAGGTTACCTCTGCATAGATAGCATTTACTGCCATTAATATCACCATTAAAAAAGATATAGCGAAACGTTTCATAATTCACACAATTATTACCAAGGATTAGTGACAGGACGTCGAGACGGCGCACCATTCTTTTTCTTCTCAGCATTTATGCGTTGGCGTGTGGCATTCTCTTCATTCTCCATCGCCTTGAGAATCTTCTCAGCATTCTGCTTGCTTATGCCGCCATTTTGCGGTTGCTGCTGTTGTTGCTGTTTATCCTGATTCTGTTGCTGTTGTTGATCTTGCTTATCTTTGTTATCCTGATTTTGGTCTTGGTTCTGATTTTGGTTCTGATTTTGATTTTGCTGATTTTCCTTATCCTTTTCCTGATCTTTATTTTGATCTTGTTTTTTGTCGTCGTCACTCTGATTTTGCTGCTCTTCAAGTCTCTTCTGTGCCAAACGCAGATTTTCACGAGCTTTATCATTATCAGGATTGCGACGTAAGCTATTCTTATACAGTTCTATGCTCTTAGCATAATCCTGACTGTTGAAAGCTATATTGCCAAGATTATAAAAAGCGTTTTCTGCAATAGATATATTCTCAGCGTCACGTGTGAGATTTTGAAGAATCCTCATTGCTTCCTGCTGAGTCTCACCGGAAGCAGAACCTTGACGCAATAAAGATGCCGCAAGATTAAACTGGGCAATCTCATTCATTGCATTTTCCTGAAGAGCTTTCCGATATGCGACTTCCGCTTCAGCATATCTCTCTTCCTTATATAATTTATTCCCTTCCACTATGAAGTTGCGTTCATGTCGGGTAGTTGAACCCTTCGATTCAGCACTAACGGACATTACCGCAGCCAAAAGCAGAACAGATGTCAATAATCTTTTCATTTATTACCTCCTTCTTCCTTAGTAAAGAACCGGTATTTCTTCAACCATGATATTTTGCGTGTCACAACGAATGAGTCTATCAATAAAAGAATCAACGCTATGATTGCTATTATCGGGAACTGCTCACTTTGAGGAGAAAAAGACTTCCTCTCAAACTCGGCCTGTTTTAATTCATTCATTTTATCATCCACAGTAGTTATAGCCGAATTTGATGCGCCATTAACATACACACCTTCACCGGCAGCTGCTATCTGCGATGCTGTCGCTTCATCCAAATGAGTGACGACCTCTTCACCTGTCATAGGGTTAAGCATATACTGACCTCTTCCTATGGGTATCTTAGCACCATTTGGTGTGCCAAGACCTATGACATCAACCTGAATACCGGCACCTGCCGCACGCTTGGCTATCTCAACGGCATTGTCTTCGAAATTCTCGCCATCGGTAATGACTATGATAGCCTTACCCATATCATCGGTAGGAGTAAACGAATTCATTGCCATTTCAAGAGCCGCACCGATAGCTGTTCCTTGTGTGGGAACCATATCAGTAGTGATTCCGTTAAGGAACATTTTAGCTGAGATATAGTCGGATGTAATAGGCAGCTGAGTATATGCGTCACCGGCAAAAACGATAAGACCTATCTTATCGTTTGTCATTTTGTCGATAAGTTTTTCCAATATGTGTTTTGCCCTCTGCAATCTGCTTATGCCTCCGTTGTCATCAGTCGAAGATGCAAGCATTGAATTTGAGACGTCAAGGCATATCATAACTTCCACACCCGTCGAAGTCTCTTTATCGGCTGTATCTTGGTCAAGACCACCGGTAGCTCGCGGACGTGCTATCATTATAACTAACGTGGCAATTATCAGTAATGACATTGACAATTTAACCCAAGGCATGTATTTTGATACTTCAGGCATAAGATGCTCAATAACCTCCGGTCTGCCAAATTGACGCAGCTTACGTTTACGGCTGTAGCGTGACCACAAAAACAGCCCTGCCACTAACGGGAGCAGCAGAAGCAAATATAGTAAATATGGATATGCAAAAGTTATCATAATCAAAATACCTATGGAATAGTACGCAATACAGTGTATCGCAACAAAACAATAAGACCAAACAGACTGAGAGCTGCAATAGCCCATGGGAGATAATCATCCTCTGTGCTTGTGAAATTCCTGAGGTCCATCTTTGTCTTTTCAAGGCGGTCGATTTCCGCAAAAATTTCTTTAAGCACATTATTACCGGTAGCCCTAAAATATTTTCCTCCGGTAGTCTCCGCTATGGTACGCAATGTAACTTCATCGATCACCACAGGAAGATTGACATATTCAATACGTCCAAACATGTTTTCCTGAGGGTAGGGTGCGGTTCCGTTGGTACCAATACCGATAGTATAAACCTTTATACCAAGTTGTTTTGCAATTTCGGCAGCAGTTATAGGTGCTACATTACCTGTATTGTTCGAGCCGTCGGTAAGGAGAATTATACTTTTAGACTTGGCTTTACCTTCTTTAATTCTATTAATAGATGTCGCAAGACCATCACCTATAGCCGTACCGTCTTGAAGCATCCCCATTTTGATGTCGTTGATATAATTTGCTATCATGGAGCGGTCGGTTGTCATAGGGATGGCAGTAAAACTTTCGGCTGCGAATATCACGACTCCGATGTTATCGCCGTCTCGTCCGGCAACAAATTTTGACGCAACGTCTTTTGCCGCCTCAAAACGGTCGGGCTTGAAGTCTCTCGCAAGCATACTGGTGGAGATATCCATCGCCAAAACGATATCTGTACCTTCAACCCTTGAGGTATTCCATGAATCACGAGTCTGCGGACGTGCCAAAATGACAATCACGCAACCTATCACGGCAAGCTGAAGAATAAAGAGCAGGTGAAGCAAATATGACTTGAACGAGCGAGGAGTCTTGGCAAAAGGCGCCAGCGTTGACATCCCGAGTGCGGGGTGCAACGAACGTCTCTTATAGATATACCATGCGATTAGCGGTATATATAGAAGAAATAGCCAGAGATATCCGGGATGTGCCAGTAACATTTCGTATGTTATTTTTTATTAGTTTCAGTTTTGTTTCCCTCAGTGGTTTCCTTCTCGGATTCAGATTCTGATTCCGGCTCCGGTTCCGGCTGGGGTTTAGTATCCTCTATAAATTGCATTGCAGAATTGAATGCTCTAACATTATCGTCAGGAAGAGGTCGAACCTTTGCGAATTTAACAAAGTCTGCGATTTCAAGGACCTGTTCCATGTGTCGCTTTGACAGTCTGGTCTCCTCATTTGACTGAAGAGTATTACGGATCTGTGTGGAGGTCATCTCCATAGCATTTATGCCAAATCTGCCCTGAAGATATATACGGAGTATATCTGTAAGCCTTGTATAGAAATCTCTTTCTCTCCCTTGCTCACAAAGTTTTTCACTTCGCAGCTGATTAAGCTCCTGAAGAGCTTTTTCATAAGGTGGCACCGGTTTCGGTTGCGCAAAAGCAAACGGAGTTTTCTTCTTTGTGACAAAATATATGACGTATGCAGCAATACCAAGAACAACAATTATTGCCAGAATCCATAGTCCATAATCAACTACGAAATCGGGCAGATAATCTATAAAGCTTCTGTCAATATCAGCGACATCCGCATAGTCATGTATTGTCTGCAAGGTATCGATGCTTACCGGCAACACCTTAAGCACCGGCTGATTCGAGGAAATTGTTTCACCGCCTTCAACATATTTGATTGGATTAAGACGATACATTCCGGAATCGAACGATTGTAACAATATATCGAGTTTGATTTCCTGTCTGCCGCTACCTAAATCGGAGGTGTCAGCATCAAGGATTCTAAGAACTTCCACTTTATCACATACTGAATCCTTAGGGATAAGCAGTTGCCCCGAAGTGGAGGCATCATTGACCAATTCGACATGAAGAGGTGTTGTCTTACCCATCAACAGGTATGCGGAATCAAGACTTACCTTGATCGAGGGAGCACTGGCTATCGCTGAATTTATACCGATAAATGCAAACCCAACGACCAAAAGTATTTTGATATGTTTTAAAATTTTCATTCTATGTATATAATAGTCTCAATACATCAATTTAAACAATCACCGGACTCCTCGGTTCTTAAACAATCCCATTAGTGAACGCACAAAATCTTCATCGGTAGCTATTGAAGTGTGATCGATACGGCATTTATTCAATATTGCCATCATGGCTTGCTGCCTTTCATACCACCATTTGCTATATATTTGCCGGATTTTTTTTGAAGAAGTGTTTACCCAGCGAGTAGTGTTTGTTTCTAAATCAGACATTTGCATCAATCCGATGTCAGGCAAAGATGTGTCACGCTTATCATAAACCTGAATAGCTATTATATCATGTTTATTACAAGCTATCTGAAGCTGTTTGGAATAATCGTGAGTGTCTATGAAATCGGATATTAGGAATGTGGTGCAACGCTTTTTCAACGCATCAGTGAAATATCTCAATGCCACGCCTATATCTGTGCCGAAACTTTCAGGGGTAAAATCAATCAGCTCTCTGATGATAAGCAGAATATGCTTTTTGCCTTTCTTCGGAGGAATGAATTTTTCAATTTTGTCCGAGAAAAATATAACACCGATCTTATCATTGTTAGTGATAGCAGAGTAGGCAAGAGTAGCCGCTATTTCAGCAATCATTTCACGCTTTTCTTCACCTATAGCTCCAAAGAGACGGCTCTTTGACACATCGACCAATAACATCACCGTCAATTCACGCTCCTCCTCATACACTTTCACGTATGGATGGTTGTGACGAGCTGTGACATTCCAATCGATGTCCCTGACATCATCCCCGTATTGGTATTCTCTCACTTCTGAAAAAGTCATACCACGCCCTTTAAACGCCGTGTGGTACTCTCCGGCAAATATATTTTGGGAAAGCCCGCGGGTTTTTATGTCAATCTTTCGTACTTTTTTTAATAGTTCGTTAGCTTCCATTAGGAACGGTAAAATAATTCAATTGGATAATTTAGAGAGAATATTGCACATACAAGCGAGTATGGATATTTATTAGGGCACTTCAACCTTATCAAGGATTTCAGATATGACTTCATCCTGAGTAATATTGTTAGCCTCGGCTTCGTATGTGAGACCGATACGGTGACGGAGCACATCATGGCAAACGGCACGAACATCCTCGGGAATCACATATCCGCGTCCACGCAGGAATGCATACGCTCTTGAAGCACGGGCAAGACCTATTGAAGCACGGGGAGATGCGCCAAAACCGATCATTCCGGCAAGGTCTTTCAGATTGTAATCAGCCGGATTACGTGTTGCAAAAACAATATCAACGATATATCTTTCGATCTTCTCGTCAAGATATATCTTCTCAACTATTTTCTGAACCTCTATAATTTCTTCTGGACGAAGCAACGGACGTACCTCTTTCTTTTCACCATTAATGTTCTGGCGAATAATCTGCTTTTCTTCATCCTTGGAGGGATAGCCGATAATGACCTTGAGAAGGAAACGGTCAACCTGAGCCTCAGGAAGAGGATAAGTACCTTCCTGCTCAATAGGGTTCTGTGTTGCCATTACGAGGAACGGTTCGTCAAGCTTAAAAGTATGATCACCGATAGTAACCTGTCGTTCCTGCATAGCTTCAAGCAAAGCACTCTGTACTTTGGCTGGAGCACGGTTAATTTCATCTGCAAGAACGAAGTTGGCGAATATAGGACCACGCTTAATCTGGAACTGTTCTTTCTGAACGCTATATATCATAGTACCGATCACATCGGCAGGGAGGAGGTCAGGTGTAAACTGAATACGGCTATATTTCGCATCGATAATCTGCGCAAGAGTTTTAATTGCCAAAGTTTTTGCCAAACCGGGAACACCTTCAAGTAGCACGTGCCCATTGGAAAGGAGGGCAATAAGAAGAGAATCTATAAGATGTTTTTGACCAACGATGGTCTGATCCATGCCTCTTGTCACAAGATTTACAAAATCATTCTTGCTTGCAACGAGGTCGTTGAGTTCTCTGATATTAACTGATTCGCTCATAGTCTCAGTAAAAATATTATTATTGATATGTTATTTCTAAACAGATTTTGCGTTAAAACGGAATACAAAATTATAAATAACAACAAATAAAGTGTGAATAAAGTGTGTTAATTTTAGCTATTTTTCCTTTAACATTGAGAAATTTTAACCAATAGTCTCTTAATTGAAAAAGTTCCTTTAGGAATCGATTACATAAATCATATCGATTGCTAAAGGAACTTTTATAGGCTTATGGTAGATATTCTTATTTATACTTTGAAAGTATTTCACCGGCTTTGCTTCTCGCTTTTTTCAAACTTTCACTACTTGAAGCATTAATGCCGTACTTCTCGGGAGAAGGTATGACTAAGACATCACCGGGCTGCATCTTGTTAGGATTTCCAATTTTTGATTTGTTTTCCTCATAAATATACACCCAGAAATCCTTTGAGCCATAATACTTTTTTGACATATCATGGATCAAATATCCTCGACGTACTGTATCACGTCGTTCCACCGGAGCCGGATTTGCAGCCACAGGAGCTACTTCTGGAGTGGGTTCTTGTTTATTAACCTCTTCCACGGGCTGAGTAGACTCTTTAGCTTCTTCTGTAATGGAATCTGTCGGAACAACAGGCTCGTCAGGAATTTCAGCAGCTATGACTTCGGTATTTTCAATTTCCGAGGGCTCAACAGTTCGTCCATACGGGAATAGGTAATCTATAGCGAGATAAACCGCACATGCGCCAAGAGCCAATCCCACTAAAAGTCCCACAAGGAAACCCCATCCGAAATTGCCATTACCGGATTCGCCGTCAGAAGTGACATGCTCTACATATTCTTCCGGCTCTTCCTCCAATATAGCTGCCTTCGAGGGCATTTTAGGTTCGGGCGCTTTGGCTGAATGTTCTTCTTCCACTATTGTAGACTTTGAGTATATCGGTGGCTCGGGGACGGCAGGGCGCTCTTCTTCCATAGATTGCTCTTCGACAAATGCAACCTTTGGCGCAGGCTCTGTTTCCATAACCTGCTCCTCGACGTTTGTCTCTGCTATACAAGAGTTGACTTCGATTTCGGCTTGTATTTTTTTCTCTTCCTCATGAATTTCTGGAACCGATGTTTCTGCATCAGGCTCCTGATCAAATTCTATTTCCTGAACAGGTTCTACTTGTAAAGCGGGTTCAGATTCATTTTGATCAGATTCTGTTTTATCCGTATTAATTACAGTTTCTTCGGACAGATGTTCGACTTCAGGAACTTCGACCTTTGGCAATTGCATATCCTCAACTTGGGGACGCTCCTCAGCATCAAACTCGGAAAGCATTTCTGCAGTAACATCTACATTAAGCTCTACAGGCTCAAATGAAGCAAATGGTGCATTTAGCGTATCGGAGATATCTTTATCAGGGATAAACTCTACAACACGTTCATTGCCGGCGCCAACAGTGGCAAATGATCCAAGTCCTTTTATTCTAACAGTTTCTCCGTCAACAATTAACTCACCCAGCAAATCAAAGAAGTTTTTTATAAAAACTTCAGCACTCTCATCGCTTATGGAATTAACGGCAGAAAGCCGCTTGGCTAACTCATGGAAAGGTATCTTTTGGTTCATTTTACCAATTTTTTACGTAACACAATACTCGGTTGAAATTCCATTGTTATTGACGGGGGCAATAACGTCCGTTTCCCGGTAGCTTCGTCTACCACAATTTCCTCATCCTTTTTTAATGATTTAAATGTGCCGAAGCCGGGGATTGCCACTGAATCAAGATCGTTGCCCACTTCCTTGAACAATGTGCAGATGCCTTCAATCAAGGTGCCTACCTCTGAAGGTTCCCTATTTAATCTCTTGGCGAGACGCGTTGTAAAAGTCTTATTGTCCATTTATATTGTAAAAAGTAAATTCTATACGCAGAGGAGTCTTATTTCTATAAAAAGCTCCCTCTCTGTAAATTGAGGTTGTTACTACCTCTATTATAGCAAGGGAGCATTATATTATACAATTACGGCAATTTACCGTAAGCAGACAGCAAAATCAATAGTTGCGGGCAAAAATAACTCGCTGAGCAGAAGGTTTACCTGTTACCATACATACACCCGGAGTCTTGTCGCCTTCAAGAGGTATGCAACGGATTGTTGCCTTTGTCTCGTCCTTGATTTTCTCTTCTGTTTCAGTAGTGCCATCCCAATGAGCGAGGATGAAGCCGCCCTTTTCAATCTCTACTTTGAATTCCTCGTAAGTGTCAACAGTGCGAGTCATGGATTCACGTAAAGCGAGGGCTTTATTATATATGTTGGTTTGGATTTCTTCAAGCAATCCTTGCACATATTTGGCAATACCTTCAAGGGGTGCGAAATGCTTCTCAAGAGTGTCACGGCGCATCACTTCTACTGTGCCGTTTTCCAAATCACGGGCGCCTATAGCAAGACGCACGGGCACACCCTTCAGTTCATAATCAGCAAACTTAAATCCGGGACGCTTATTGTCAGCATCATCGTATTTAACGCTTATGCCTAATGACTTCAATTCGTTGACGATTGGTTCGACTACAGATGAAATCTGGGCAAGCTGCTCGGCATTCTTATGAATCGGGATAATGACAACCTGAATAGGAGCCAAATGCGGAGGAAGCACGAGTCCGTTGTCATCGGAATGGGTCATAATCAATGCGCCCATCAGACGAGTTGAAACGCCCCATGAGTTAGCCCATACATATTCAGGCTTATTCTCTTTATTGACGAATGTAACGTCAAATGCTTTAGCAAAGTTTTGACCGAGGTTATGTGATGTACCTGATTGCAATGCCTTACCATCCTGCATCATAGCTTCGATAGTATATGTGTTAAGGGCACCGGCAAAGCGCTCGTTAGCACTCTTAACGCCCTTGATAACAGGCATTGCCATATACTTCTCAGCGAAATCGGCATAAAGATTTATCATCTGTACTGTACGGGCTTCCGATTCCTCAGCTGTGGCATGTGCGCAGTGACCTTCCTGCCAAAGGAACTCGGCAGTACGAAGGAACATGCGGGTACGCATCTCCCAACGCATTACATTTGCCCACTGGTTGCAGAGAATGGGTAGGTCACGATAACTGTGAATCCAATTTTTATATGTGCCCCAAATTATAGTTTCAGAGGTAGGACGTACAATCAACTCTTCCTCTAATCTGGCATCAGGGTCAACAATGACACCGTTTCCATTCGGATCATTCCTAAGACGATAATGTGTCACCACGGCACATTCCTTTGCAAAGCCTTCAACATGCTCAGCTTCTCTGCAAAGATATGATTTTGGAATTAGCAACGGGAAATATGCATTCTGCACGCCGGTCTCCTTGAACATACGGTCAAGTGTCTGCTGCATTTTCTCCCATATAGCATAGCCATAAGGCTTGATAACCATACAACCTCTTACTGCAGACTGTTCTGCCAAATCTGCTTTTACTACTAACTCATTATACCACTGCGAATAATTATCGCTGCGTTTGGTAAGATCCTTAAGTTCTTTTGCCATTGTAATTGTTACTACATTTACTTTTTAGTAATATAGTGCAAAATTATAAAAAAAATTAAAATGTTCCTATTTTAATAACCCTTTATGAGCCAATGTTATCATCTTTGGACCCGGAATAAGGTAAAATTCCACGCGACGGTTTTCAGCCCGACCGTCTCTGGTATCATTGGGCACCATCGGTTCTGTATCGCCAAATTCGTATGGGATCACAATCTGATCCTCACTGATATTGTCCAGCAGCCAATCATACAAAGAATTATTGCGTTCATGCGATAAATACATGTTATAGTTCGGAGAACCTGTATTGTCTGTATGAATAGCATACACCATCTTCATCATTTCAGGGTCACGAAGCAACGATACTATCGGTGACAATCTTGCGGGTGCGGAGGGAGCGAGTAATGTGTCATTAGGGAGGAATAATTCGTCCGACGGGATAGTAATCAATATGACTTCATCATCCCTCACCATATCAACTGTGTATTTACGAGCCAAATCCTGCGCCAACCGATTCATGTGCGCCTTTATAGATGAATGTTCTTCTTTGCGGACATTAGGCGACATGATATTGTCGTTCAGCTCCATATCCATATATAAAGTTTCATCGTAACCTTTATATGGATCCACAAAGTTATCCTTCGACATAGCCGGTGAGGCTACAGCTAAAACTAACAGCAATAATATTACATATCTAATTTTCATAACCGTCAGTTTTAAATGCCAGCCTCATCAAGAGACTGTTCGTATCTTAATTCTGCCATTACTAACGGTTCGACATCTTCCTGTAAAATAGGGGAGGCTTTATCCTTTGAGAGCATCTTCCTCACATATTTTATAAGCGCATCAACATTTATATCTTCATCATCCGCCTCGTTGTCGATTTCAAGCAGACCTTGGTCGTCATACCAATCCCATATCATATCGACGACATTGAGCAACTCATCATCGTCATATAATTTCGAAGATGTCTCTGAGACTGCATCCCGCATATATTTTACAACCTGCTTTTCGTCAAATTCCATAATAAATCAAGTTTTTATTTATTTAACTCAACCACCCCTGAGGGCAATGCAGTTTCTATTATCTTAGACTCTGTGTCAACTGATGTTATAAATTCATCCACTACAGGAATAAACACTTCTTTACCATCATCCGACGACACAACGAAAAGGACATTTTGGGTAGCATCGTTTATATCTGTTATGACTCCGATATAGCCTGCATTGTCATCAATAATTTTATACCCTAACAGATCTTCGGCATAAAAACCGTCCTCAGCATTTTCTTCATTCGGAGCATCCGTCTTAAGTATATAGAAATGCCTGTTCGTAAAATATTGAGCCTTTACTTCGCTATCAACCCCGTCAAACTTTATGAGGAAAGTGTCTCCGTTTTTAGGACGTGCCGATTCGATGAAGAAAGGCACAAAAATACCATCAACAGGTATGACAATGCACTTTAAATCATCAAAATCAATATCAAGGTCCACGGTAGCGGAAATTTCACCTTTTATACCGTGTGGCTTATTAAATTTCCCTGCTTCTATCAGGTCACGTTCTAAAATCATAGTCCAGATATTAGTTATTTCTTTCTCTTTTTCTTAGATGTGGCTGGAGGGGGCGCAAGTTTAAAGTTGCGCAGGGTGGTCGTTTCAGGATTCAGGATTATTTCACCGTGTGAATATTCCGCAAGATCCTTAAATATCTTCTCATCATCGACACCATCCTTATTCACAGCCAGAAGCAATTTCTTCATGTGATTTGCTATTAACAGCACAAGCTCGTCACGCTCTTCACCGGGAGCCATCGCTACTGCTTTAGCAATCATCAGTTCCACATCTTTGCCATAATGGCGATAGCGGATATGCTGGTTAGTGTAGGGGACCTTATCCGGAAGCGACTGGAGATTTTCGGGACGGACAATCTCACAAGGATAGTCTATGTCAAGCTTAAAATCGCTCATTATAGCAAGATGATCCCATAATTTATGATGATGGTCATCTTCCTCATTTAATTTGGGGAAAAGTTTCCCCATACAATTTATAATAGAATATGCGCAACGGGTACGTTCATCTCTATCCTCAATGGTAAGACAATGGTCTACCATCTCTTGGATACTTCTGCCGTATTCCGGAAGCACAAGCCTTTTCTTTTGAGTGTTATATGTCAGCATCTATAAACTTTATTTACTATACAACATAAGGGCAAAAGTACAAAAAACATTTGTTCCTTTCGCCCTTATATTATAAATTTAAGCTATTTTTACATATTCATGCCACCATCCACTTGGATAACCTGACCTGACACATAGCTTGACATATCTGAAGCAAGGAAAGTTGCAACATTTGCAATATCCTCAACTTGACCGGCACGACGCAACGGAATTTTGAGTGCCCATTCCTTGCGAATATCTTCGGGAAGAGCAGCGGTCATAGCTGTTTCAATAAAGCCGGGAGCAATAGCATTAGCACGGATACCGCGAGAACCAACTTCCTGAGCGATACTCTTAGCCAAAGCGATGAGACCAGCCTTAGAGGCAGCATAGTTAGCCTGTCCGGCATTGCCGTGAACACCAACTACAGATGCCATATTGATTATTGAGCCTTGACGCTGACGCATCATGATAGGAAGCACTGCATGGATGAAGTTGAAAGCGCTCTTGAGGTTAACAGCGATAACTGCGTCCCACTGAGCCTCTGTCATACGCATCATGAGACCATCCTTTGTAATACCGGCGTTATTTACAAGCACGTCGATATGTCCGAAATCTTCCTTAATCTTACCAACGACATCTTCTGTCTGTGCAAAGTCAGCCGCATTTGAAGCATAGCCTTTAGCCTTAACGCCAAGAGCTTCGAGTTCCTTCTCGGTAGCTTCCATATTTTCATCTCTGTTCAGGTCTGTAAACGCTATATCAGCCCCTTCCTGAGCAAATTTCATAGCAATGCTCTTACCAATTCCTCGTGCCGCACCTGTGATAAGTGCGACTTTTCCTTCAAGTAATTTCATTTCTTGTTTTAATTTAATATAGATGATTAGTTTTACTTATTATCAGCTTGTTAATTACAAATTCGATGACCTCGCTCCGTATACTTTTCGATGTCATACCCAACGACTCAAAACTATTTCTCAAATGGCAATAGTCCACGCCTTGAAATATCATCTGATGAATCGACGGGAGCAATTCAGCTTGTCTCGGATCAAACACTCCGGCAGCGACTCCCTGATCAATCATCTTCTTAAACAACACTCGTTCTTTCTGAACTGCAAGCTGTCTGATTCGCTCAAGTCGTTTATAATCCAATGTGAGATAAGAGATAATCTGGGTAGTGGTAGATTCCCTTATTGTTTCTTCCACTATATCAAATCGTGCCTCAAGATATTTTCTTAATTTATCTTCAGGTTCCAAATCGGAAGCAACCACCTCACGAAGACGCATTATTATGATCTCGCTTTCACGCTCTATTACAGCGTCATATATCTCTCTTTTGTTTTTAAAATAGGTATAAATGGTACGCCGCCCCTTGTCAGAAGCAGTAGCGATATCATTCATCGTCGTACGCTCAACCCCATTACTGGCAAATAGTTGGCGCGCAACATCCAAAAGCCGTTCGCGAGTCTTTAATGCCATGCGAGTGTCGGTTTATTAACTATTTTGGCTGCAAAGTTACAAATTTTTCAAGGAAAATGTCACTTTTTTGCAACTTCTTCAATCAAAGTTTTCTTAAATAGCGAATGGTCACGCAGATCAGGACGTCCAACGGCATTGCCATTTCTGTCCACAAGTATATAGAATGGTATTCCGTCTACATTAAAACGATCCTTAATAGCTTTGATCTGATCGGCATTTACTCTGTAATGCAAACCTTTTATACCGGGTATCAATTTAAGATATGCGGGAAGAGGTGATGTTTCATCAGCGATATAAATCCAGACTATATCATCGCTTGACAGATCTCCGGCTTTTTCAGGTTCATTCTGAGTGAGGGCACGTCTACAAGGCACACACCAAGTATTCCATAAGTCTACCATTACAACTTTGCCTTTATGCGGAGCGACGATAGCATCAAACAACTTATCATTTGCCACTTCAGGGGTAGGCTGCACAACCGACATATCAGCATTGTTAATAGTATTCTGCACTTCCTCTATATGTCTTTCTATCGCTTTAGTGAAAAATGGAGTGGTGAAACTCTTAATCGCAGCCTTGTCATCAGCATCCAACTTGTTAAGAGAAACTTTATTCATAAGATTGCGATATTTTACCAGCTCAGCGAGTTTTGATTCGGGATACGCCTGTGCGCTTAAAGCTCCGCCATGAGTAAAGGGTAGAGAGACACCAGAAGCCATAACCAAATTCAAATCATCTATATTCCTAACTTCAGCTGCTACACTCTTATAATTTTCAGGAGTCATCTGAAGCTTTATAGCACCTTCAGGAATCTTTTCATTCCAATCAGCACCTGTGGTAACATAATAGTTGGTGTATGCCACATTGCGGAAATTTTCTGCTGCGCTCAACATACCGGCTTCAATCGAATTGAGTGCAACTTCCTTCATCATGGGTGATAGATTTGTGCGAGCAATTGAATCCTTCGCTTCTTTAAATTCCTTTTTCAGGTATTCCACATATTCATCCCCGGTCATTCTATAATCGCCAAATTTTCCTGAGCGGTATTTGAAAAAAACAGGTATTGGCTCTGTTTGCTTTAGATAATTTAAAGCCGAGTATTTACCATTGTCAAAAATAAATGCATTTGAAACCTCCTCACGTCCTTCACGCTCAGCCATTATCTGCTGTCCGACCTGACGGCAATCCACATACACATCAACAGTCTCACCCGGAGCAAGCCATATTGAACCTGTCAGAGGTGTTCCCCCGTTTAATCCCATCAATACAAGATTAGATGAACCATACAGTAAAATTTTCTTGGAACCGTTACCTTGCTCGTCTATATCTATTTGAAGATCATCCTTGACCTGTTCTGTCATAGTGTTGAGCACTGTCTCAAGTTTATTTCCCAATGCAGGATAATATGACAGCAGATGCACATTAACAGTTGTGGTGTCTACATCCAAAACTACCTCTGGCATCTTCCCTTCGCCAGATGCGCTTGTCATTTCCTTTGGCAAATCTTTATGAGGGAAATCGGCAGTAGCCTTTCCGGTCACATCAATTCCATATATCAACCAAGGAGAATCAGCCTCTTCTCCAAAATTGATTTTCTTCACAGATGCCGGGATAGGTGGGAATACCAATGTGAATTCAGCTTCACCTGATTCAGGTATCCACAAACGTTCACCCGGAGTAATTCCGTCAGCACTAACCATATAATATTTTTCTCCGTCAGCTTCTATATATGTTTTTTCAGCTAACTGAACCCAATACTTAGGATAATATCTAACTTTAAAGTTCATCACTGTGGATGAATCTGTCATCTCGATTTTGGAGATGTCAAGAGCAGTAGTGGTTGCTGTTTCTATGTTAGGATTTTCAACAGTGCGATTGGCATACTTTGAACATCCACACAGCATGAGCATAAAGACTATACCCAATAGCCCGAAATAATTTTTAATAACCATTGATATTAGTTTTAACGTGAAATAATCGATTTGCCACAAAGGTATATAAAATGAATTATTCCTACAACACCACAGCGATATATTAAACTTTTCTGTATGCCATAAATAACATAACGGGGGTCAGATATATCCAATCCCCGTTATGTATTAAAACTAATATGTTCTATTTCTCTTGCGCAATATCATCGGATGAAGCAAATATGTTTTGCAAATGCTTCTCCTTAAAAGTCTGAAGCAATTCCCAGAATCCCGGGACAAAAAGTGTACCAACAATGGCATTTACCGCCATACCGAACACCACTGCCGTTCCCAATGCTATTCGTGAAGCCGCTCCGGCGCCGGTGGCAAACAACATAGGTAACACACCGAACACGAAAGCCAACGCAGTCATCAATATGGGTCGGAATCGCACCTCTCCGGCACTCTGAGCAGCAGTCCGGATCGGTTGTCCGGATTTTCGATAATCGATAGCGTATTCCACAATCAAAATGGCATTCTTTGCTGACAATCCTAATAGAAGGATTATACCAATTTGTGTATATATAGATATTGATTGTGACATTATTATACACCCAAGCACCGTTCCTAAAATAGCCGTCGGCATTGATATTACCACCGCAATCGGATCAGTCCAACTTTCATATTGAGCTGACAGGACAAGCAGTGTTATTATGACAGCAAATATCAATACTATTGTTATGGTAGTTCCTGATTGAGTCTCCTGATAAGCTTCTCCAGTCCACGCATAAGAAAAACTGTTACCTACTGCTTTTTCAAGCAATTCCTCCATAGCTTTTATACCATCGTGGCTTGACACACCCTTAGCCGGCGTCCCGGTTATAGATGCTGTGTTATACATATTATATCTGCTAACAGTGGCTTGACCCACGGATGGTACAACATCCGCAAAAGCTGAAAATGGCACCATTTCTCCGTCTGTGTTCCTGACAGCAAGCTTGGGTATATCATCTATTCTGCCTCGCGATTTGCTGTCAGCGCTTAAAGTCACCTGATATGTCCTTCCGAATTTCACAAAATCATTAACGAAACTACCACCCATGAATTGAGAGAGGGTAGCATATATATTTTCAAGTGTCAGCCCAAGCATTTTTGCCTTATCTCTGTTCACCTTGACCTCATATTGCGGCACTTCACCCTGAAACTGCGTAGTAAGTTGAGCCAGACGGCTATCATCTTTGGCAGCATCTTTCATACCTATTATAGCCTGTTCCATGGCTTCAACCCCGAGGTTGTTTATATCCAAAATCTGCATCTGCAATCCAGAGGTCATACCGAGTCCCGGAATGGCAGGAGGATTTATAGAGAATATTATAGGCTCCTGATATGTAGCTCCGATTTCATTTACCTTGTCAATCACAGAATTCACATCTTGATCTTTCCCTCTTCGTTCATTCCAAGGTTTGAGCACAACAAACATTGACCCCATATTACCTCCGGAGCCACCACCCATCATTGATTCACCTGATATTGAAATGACATTCTCCACCTCCGGTAATTTTAATATATCGGCAGTCAGTTCCGTCACAACTTTATCAGTACGGTCGAGTGACGCTCCGGTTGGGAGCTGTACTGAGGTCATAAAATATCCCATATCCTCAGACGGTATATAGCTTGAGGGCCATTTAATGAATCCCCAAAATGCGAATAGGCAAATACCGACATATATACATATAGCGACAATGGGTCGTTTTAATAACGAGCCAACACCATTTACATATTTCTTCAATGTCCATCCATATCCGGCATTGAACCATCTATATAGGAAAAACCGTGTGTTAGTATCTTTTTTCTTTCTAAGGAACAACGCACACATTGCCGGGGTGAAGGTAAGGGCATTAAATCCCGAGAAAGCCACTGATGTGGCAATGGTCAACGCAAATTGTTTGTATAGTTCTCCGGTAATGCCACTGATAAATGCAGTAGGGATAAAAACCGATAACAGCACCAAGACTTCACCTATGACAGGACCTTGCAATTCCTGCATAGCTTTTTCCGCACTCTGCCTCGGTGTCAGTTTCCCTTCCTGCACAAGTCTTGCACAATCTTCCACCACGACTATCGCATCGTCCACGACTATGGCTATGGCAAGGACAAGCCCGAACAAGGTTAGGGTATTAAGCGAGAATCCCAAGAGTTTCATCACGGCAAATGTGGCGATCAGAGAAACAGGTATCGCAATCATCGGTATTATCACCGCTCTCCAGCTTTGAAGGAACAGCAATATTACAATCATCACAATCAATGTTGTCTCCACGAAGGTCACAAGCACTTCATCGATAGAAGCCGTGACATAATCAGTCGTATTCATTATTATGCGATAATGTACGCCACTGGGGAAATACTGCGAGAGTTCATTGAGCTTGTCCTTGACACGCGACGCAACTTCAAGAGCATTAGCTCCGGGAAGTTGCTGCACTCCTATAAGTCCTGCAGCCTTACCGGAAACATGTGATATTGTGGAATAGCTTTCACTTCCAAGCTCAACCTTTGCCACATCTTTAAGTCTGAGCATCGAGCCGTCAGCGTCAGTCCTGATTATGATATTCTCAAACTCCTCCACAGTGTTCAATTCGCCTTGTGCTGTCAATGTGAATTCAAAGTCCACATCGCTATTAACGGGAGGTGTACCCACACTACCTGCTGAAACCTCAAGATTTTGAGATTGAATGACACCCATGACATCCTGAGGGGTCAGATTACGAATCCGCATCTTTTCAGGGTCGAGCCAAACACGCATACTGTATTCACCGGCACCAAAAGCACCGGCACCGCCTACACCTTTCACACGAGACAGCTCGTCAATAATGTTAAGCTTCGCATAGTTCGTGAGATATAAGGCATTATACCTGCCGGTGGAATCACCTTCAAGAGCGATGAAGAGGATTATATTGGAAGCCTCACTTCTGACTGATATGCCTTGCTCTTTGACCGAGGTAGGGAGTGTGGCTTCAGCGAGAGAGATTCTATTTTGCACCTTGACGGCAGCTTCATCCAGATCTGTCCCATTCTCGAATGTGATGGTTAAGCTATACGAGCCGTCACTGGAGTTTGAGCTCATATACATCATATTCTCCACACCATTTATCTGCTCCTCTATAGGTTGACCTATTACCTTAGCCACAGTCTCCGCATCCGCACCGGGGTATGTAGCATTGACCATAACGGTAGGAGGTGTGATATCCGGGAATTGTGCTACCGGAAGGGTCTTGACCGTCACCAATCCGACCAACACCATTATAATTGCCAGCACAGTGGCAAATATAGGGCGATCAATAAAGAATTTAGAAAACATAACTTAGTCTATTGTTTTTATCACTGATTCCGATTCTTTCCACTCTCGCTATTTTGTCAGGCGAGGTTTGACGGGCATCCCGTCACGCACTTTAAGCAAAGCCTTTGTCACGTATCGGCTCTTAGGTGTCAGTCCCGACAGCACAATACGCATAGAATCACGATAAACATCTCCAATCTTTATGGGTGTATAGACAATCTGATTGGAATCATTCACAACATACAGATATTTTCCTAACTGATCTGAACCGATAGAAGCGTCCTTGACAAGTATTGCATCCGATTTACTTGCGTATGGCAGTTTGACTTGAACAAACATACCCGGTTTCAACTCATTGTAGGGGTTCTCAATCCGGCATCTCAGCCTCATTGTTCCGGTAGACTTATTAAGAGCGGGGGAGACGTATGACAAGTCGCCGGTATATCTATGTGGCAAAGTGTCCCCAAATTCCAACGGGACAGATTTTAAATCCACACCACGTTCCTCCATCCCTTTAAGAAGCGACATGTATTGATCATCGTCGATTGCAAAATTTGCCGACATCACGCTATTGTCATAAATCTGAGCTAATACCACAGGAGCGCCTTCACCACCGATATATGCACCTACATCATATTCCGCTGCTGAAACTTCGCCGGTAAACGGAGCTGTGACATTACAATATGCAAGTCTCTTCTTGGCGGTTTCCAAAGCTGCGGTAGCATTTTTTATAGATGCTTCCGCCTGTCTAAGGTTGCTCTCAGCCTGAACAACCTCCATTTTTGACACTGCATCACTCTCCAATGCTTTTTTCACCGCTATGTAATGGCTCTCGGCATAATCACGGGTACTTTTTGCTGTCGCCAATGCCGCCTGAGCCTGCTCGACTGCATCCCGGTAGGTGGTTGACTCAATAGTAAACAATGATGCTCCTGCCATGACCCTATCACCATCCTTATAATTCTGAGACAGCAACTGTCCATTGACCCTACCTACAACATCAACCGCCTTTGTGGCACTAAGGTATCCGGGAAAAGTATTAGTCAGCACCACAGAATCAATTTCAGGGAATGCCACATCCACTGTTTCAACACCTCTATCTATATCTGCCGACTTCTTATGTCCACATGCTGTGAATGACATCACTGTTATCATAGCAACAGCACTTGATATAACATACCTTTTCATATCCATAATTATATAAATTATTGCATCGGAGAGCCACCCAATGCCTGATAAAGTTTTACAAGTGAAATTAATGCATTACCCTTGGCTTCTGCCAAAGAATTAGCGTATGTAAGCCATGAGATCTGTGCGTCTACAACATTCGAGAACGCAGTCAACCCCTCTTTATATTGCTCAATAGAAAGGTCGAATGACTCACGGCTTTGGTCAAAAACTTTTTTGTCGATCTCCATAGCTTTAAGAGCTGCATTATATGAAGTCATAGCATTATCAACCTCCTGCACAGCTGTCAAAACCGTTTGATTGTATTCTTCAATTCCGATTTCCATCTGTATTCGAGCCTCAGCTACAGCATATTTTCGGGCAAATCCTTCAAATAACGTCCATGTGAGTGTAGGCGCTATAGTATATTCAAAACCATTTTTCTTGAACAAATCTCCGGCATCATGAGCCGCTACTCCTATGGACCCTCTCAGCGACAACGTTGGTAAAAAATCCTTCTTAGCTATCCCAAGCTGTGCGGCATAAACTGACAATTCTTTCTCAGCCGCAATTATATCCGGACGCCGACGCAGCAGATCCATCGGCACTCCACTGCTAATAAGATAACGGTGTTCAGGCTGCGGCTTTATCTCGCCCAATCTTTGATATAAGGAGTCAGGATATGTCCCTAACAATATTGAAATCGCATTTATTGTCGTATGTATGGAAGATTCGATTGCCGGAATCGCACCTTCGGTTGAATAATACACTGTCTTTGCTTGGGTAACATCGAGTTTGGAAACCAAACCTGCCTCGTGACGCGCTTCTGCAATCTCAACAACCCTTTTTTGAGACTTTAGATGCTCTTGGGCAATCATATACTCAGCCTGCAATGTCCTTAAATTGACATAATATGATGCTATATTAGCCGTAAGACTAACCATTGTCCCGAGATAGTCAGCTTTAGAGACCTCGACAGCTGCTTTTTTACCTTTTACTTGTGCCGTTATTCTGCCAAACAAATCTATCTCCCAGTTCATATCCATACCGAGAGAAAAATAGCTGCTGTTAGTCGATGGTATATCTGAGCCGTTCATCGCACCAGCCATACGGCTTTTATTATATCCGGCATTTATGCTTAACATAGGATAGTAATCGGCAGCAGCCTGTCCCACCGCCTGACGGGCCATCATTATCCTCTGCATTGCTATTTTTACATTGTAATTCTTTTCAACACCTTCTGCTATTAACGAATCGAGCATAGGGTCTTTAAACGACTCCCACCAGATATCCTCGTCAGGAAGAGTCTGACTAAACTCAGGTATATAATTCCACCTCTCAGGCATTCTTTCCTCCAAATACCTCGAGCCGGATGGTTGTTCCTGAGACATAACAGGAATAGCCCATCCGGTCATCGCATAAACAAATAGTAGAACGTGATTTAAAGTCTTCATAAATTACTAATGGATTAACAAGCTCGCACAAACTTTTCATTGGACGAGGAGATCAATATAATCCTCTTCAAGATTCTAAAGTCTGAATGAGTTCAATTTTAAAACATCTGTAATGTAAAATGAGTTTAGCACAATCGACTTTTCAACCACTTTGCTTGACAGATATCGCTAATTATCACAATGCTTTAACTCATATTATATCACGTGTGCAACTATTATGCCCATGTGCGTATGTAAATTTGCAATACAATAATAAAAGTACCTGCATTTAAATCCAAACGTTATGACAAAGATCAACCGAACCGATCGTCTTTTTGTGACAATTTTTCATGGTGGAGCTAATTTGTATTCCACAGAACTGAGTGGTCTTTCTACAATAGGGGAGATATACCGTCAGGTGAAAGACAAAACTTCCTTAGAGACAGGAATGGTCACCATGCGTTTGCGTAACAGCACACAAGGGTGGACTCAACAACACAACTTAGTGCTTACAAATAAAAACAAAAACACTACTAAAGCAAACCATAGTTCCGGAAAAGCTGACATCCCGGCAAAAGGTGACTCGTATCCATCCTTGTTTGACTCATTTATTTAGAGCCGAGCAATTCAAAATTATCCACATATATCTCAGTTACGTTACGCTTTATAGCATTGCGGTCTTCCCATACGCGATAACGTATCTTACCTTCTATATATAATCGTGAGCCGGAGCGGATGTATTTCTCTGCAAATTCCGCATTCTTGTCCCACATTACAATATTGTGCCATTCTGTCCTTTCAGGCAATTTGGTGCCATCCGGTAGATTGCGAGCCTTTTCATTAGTTGCCAACGGGAAACTTGCAATAGGGCGAGTTTCTATGTACCTCACCTCAGGATCTTTCCCGACATTACCTATTAATATTACCTTATTGATGCTCACAATTACTATAATCAATGGTTAATTACCGCAAATTTAACGAATATTTTTCATATCATGAAACTTATTTTTACCAATAGGTGTTTATCATGAAAATACGTTAACAATATTTTGTAATTATGAAAGGTATATATTGCTTGATAAGTGCGGCTATCGCACTTACATTAGCTTCGTGTGACGAGAATGCTCGTTTGGCAAAAGAAATTCATGGCACTTGGGCAGGGACACCGGAAAATGTCACGGACAATTCAGCCATAACTGCCACTCTGATTGAGACATATTCATTCACTGACGCAGCCGGAACATTATCGAAAGGTGCTTATGGTGGTGATATCTCAATAACCGGCATGATTTCCTGCTCCACCCAAATCCTTGGTGACAGCACCCTTGTTGAACCTATGACATTAACCGCAAGTGCAGTTTCAACCATCAACGGCACATGGACTGTGATTGACGACGATGAGATCGCCTTGGTTCTCAACCCTGAAACTCTTGTGGTAAATATGGATCCGGAAGCTGTGACAGTTGCCAATAATGTTGTGACAAACAATGATAATCCATCTATCGAGAAATTAAAATCAGGTATGGTAACCACGTTACGTGACGGAATCAAGCACACATTATCAATGCGTTACGCTTCCATCCGTCAGTTAGACGACATTAAGATAAAAGGTCCTTTGATGAAATTTGAAATTGGTAAGAATGATTATGTCTTTACCAAGCAAGATGAGTCAAAATAAAAAAATTTTTATACCTTTGTCTGTAAATTGACAACATACAGCTCACCAATGAACAGAAAAGGTAAATTATATTTCAGATACGGCACGATGGGGTCTGCCAAAACAGCCCTGCTCCTTACCACCGCTTATAACTTTGAAGAGCGCAAGATGAAATATGTGTGTCTAAAACCCATCATCGACACTCGTGAGTCATCAAACGTGATAAAATCGCGCATAGGCATACAGCGTGAATGTAAATGGATATATCATGACACTGACCTCTATGATATGGCGCAGCAGCTCTTCGAAGACTCTCTGGCGGTTATCGATTGGTTTCTTGTTGACGAAGCGCAGTTCCTAACAGCTGCGCAGGTTGACCAACTATCAAGAGTAGTGGATGATTTTGGCAGCAATGTCGTATGTTACGGATTGCGTACTGACTTTAAGAGCCATTTGTTTGAAGGGTCACGACGACTCTTCGAGATAGCAGATACAATCGATGAAATAAAATCGACCTGTACCTGCGGACGAAAGACTATAATCAATGCCCGAATTGACCGTAATGGAGATTTCGTGGAAGAGGGCGAACAAGTTGAAATAGGCGGTGATGACAGGTATATTGCTGTGTGTCGCAAATGTTGGCGCAACAAGCGTATAGAACAATCATACCGCTCCATACTTCCATTCAGGGAACTCTCTTGCGAGTGACCTAAACAATTAAAATCATGAGAAAATTTATATCCAGCATTGTGCTGTTTGCGTTGCTCCCCATTTCAAGCTTTATGTCGGCTCAATCCCAAAGCCAAGCCGTTTTGGTGAATGAGACATTAACCTACGATGTGATATATAAGTGGGGGGTCATCAACAAAGTGGCAGGCTATGCAACCATGTCGCTACGTGACGAAGGGGATTATTACAAAGCCTCGGTATTTGCCGAAAATGCGCCTTGGGCAAACAGCATTTACATGTTACGAGACACACTGTATACCACATTTACTAAAGTGGGGTTGTATCCTCTCGAATACACTTATATAGCTCACGAAGCCGGGAAATATAAGAAGGATATTCTTGAATTTTCTCATAACGGCGATTTGTTTACAGCAAATGTTCAGAGATGGAAGCAAAAATCGCCCGGTCAGCCTGTAGTAAAGTCAACCAAGCATCTTGAAGCTAACGGCATGACCGTAGATATGCTAAGTGCTTTCTTCTATCTCCGTTCGCTTGACTTCGACAATATGTCTAAAGGACAGAGTGTTACTGTGAATATCTTCTCCGGTTCTAAAAAAGAGAAGCTAAAGATCACATATCTTGGAAGAAAGCAGCTATCACTTAACAATAGAAATTTTGACACCTATTACATAAACTTCACTTTCACCCGTAACGGCAAAGTCAGCTCCGACCCTATTTCAGGATGGATGTCGGCTGACTCGCAGCGAATTCCGCTTAAAGTGGAAGGGTCTCTTGCCGTTGGTAAGGTGAGGGCGTTATATACCGGTCCGAATCCTTAATCTGTATTATAATGAATCTAAAACCAACCGTCATCGCAATGGCTATTGCATCATCCTTATTAGCCACGGAGCATCTTCGTGCGGAAGATGAGATTAATATGACAGTGGTGTCAACCACTGATGTGCATGGGAATTTTTTCCCTTATAATTTTATAACTCTATCTCCGGGCAGCGGCTCATTATCACGAGTAGCCTCCCGCATAAAGACACTAAGAGATTCGATAGGCGAGGAGAATGTTGTTCTTCTTGATGACGGTGATATACTTCAGGGGCAACCCACTGCGTATTACTATAATTTTATAGATACAGTATCTCCACATGTGGTGGCTCGGATGCTCAATTATCTGAAATACGACACTCAGACCATTGGCAATCACGATGTGGAAACCGGTCATGCCGTATACGACCGGTATGCCAAAGAATTGTCACCAATACCTCTGTTGGGAGCTAATGTCATTGATAAGTCCACAGGTCAACCATATTTTAAGCCATATAGTGTAATCAATAAAAATGGAATTAAAATTGTGGTTTTCGGACTTTTGACCCCGGCTATCCCGGCATGGCTGCCTGAGAATTTATGGGCTGGATTGGAATTCGAAGATATGGTGGAGTCTGCTAAAAAATGGGTTCCTAAAATCATGGAAGAGGAGAAGCCTGATCTACTTATAGGCTTATTCCACGCCGGTCATGACTCATCACGCATGACAGGCGAATGGAGGGAAAATGCCTCTCTATTAGTGGCGGAACAAGTTCCCGGATTCGATATAATATTTATGGGACATGACCATCAAGTCTATAACTCAGCCAATATGCCTGATGCGCCATCATTGCCAGTCATACTTAATGCAGCGAACAATGCAAATAATCTCGCAGAGGTCGGTATTAAGTTCACTGTCAAGGATGGAAAAGTTGTCGGCAAGAAGATGACAACTCAGATAACACCGCTTAATTCTTTAGAGCCTGACAAAGAATTCCTCGCCACGTTCGAACCTGAAAGAAAGACCATCTATGATTTCGTGACAGAAAAAATAGGGAATGCGACAGGCGATTTTTCTGTGCGTGATGCGTACTTCGGGCCATCGGCTTTCATGGAACTTCTTCATGACTTACAAATGGAGATAACCGGAGCAGAGATATCATTTGCAGCTCCACTGTCATTTGATGCAGTAATAAAGGAAGGAGATCTGCTGATGAGCGACATGTTCACACTTTATAAATATGAGAACATGCTATACACTATGGCTCTTACAGGACAAGAGATTAAAGATTATCTCGAAATGAGCTATTCACTTTGGACCGACCAAATGAAATCGCCCGATGATCATCTGCTCCTTTTCACCAAGGGTAAACCAGCAAAGGGTGATTATGCCAAACTGGAAAATCCATCGTACAATTTTGATTCAGCAGCTGGGATAAACTATACAGTCGATGTCACCAAGCCCAAGGGTGAAAAGATAAACATTATCTCTATGGCTGACGGCACACCCTTCGACCTAAACAAAACCTACAAAGTAGCGGTAAATTCTTACCGAGGCAATGGCGGAGGCAATCTGATGACCGAAGGCGCTGGTATACCGCATGATGAATTAACTTCAAGAATACTATCATCAACCGACAAAGATTTGCGATTCTACCTTATAAAGGCTATCAAGGAGAGAAAAACGATAAGTCCTAAAGTCACTGACAATTGGCATTTCATCCCTGCCGAATTGGTCGATCAGGCAGCTAAACAGGATCGTAAAATATTATTTCCCGATGAGAATTAATCGCATAATTTGAGATTAAGATATTAATGAGCATGGATTACGGACACAAATTCGCAATCCATGCCTTTTCTTAATGAACTGATTAAAAATTTTTGTAACAGGGTAAATTTCAGTCTTAGTTTAACTTTTTATGAAAAGTTTAAATCAGTTCAACATCTATTTTCTTGAAAATTATACGGAAAAACATTAAATTTGCACTCAAATTTGAACGATAATAAACTATAAATTGGATATAATTACATCAATGAAAACTATATTTAAGTCCATCGCAATAGGCTCTCTAACATTTCTCGCATCTTGCGGCAACGGAAACGAATGGAAAATCGATGGTAAAATTTCAGGTCTTAATGGAACTGATCTCGTAATTCTTGAAGGTAACAATCAGGGTTACTGGTATCCTATGGACACATTAGAGATGCGTTCTGATGGTTCTTTCAAATATTCACATGCTGCGCAAGGATATCCTGACATATACCGTCTCCGTGTGAATACAAGTTCTCTATATTTCCCTATTGACAGCATCGAAACTGTAACAATTTCAGCTGAAGCCCCTGATATTGCATTAAACCACTCTATAAGCGGAACACCTCAAGCTCGCAATATGATGATTGTCGATAGCCTGCTTATGAATTCAGCTAATCAGCATGGGGTTACTACTGTTGTCAACGATGAAAATCTAAAGCATGAACTTGGTCAGATTTTGCTTGCAGACCCCGCAGGCATAGTCACTTACTATATAATCAGCAAGAAGATTAACGGCAAACCTTTGTATAATCCTGCAAACAAAATGGATTTGAGGTACATCGGAGCTGTTGCCAACGCATTTAATGACATGCGCCCATCTGACCCACGCACATCATATCTGCGCCGTCTGTTCCTATCAAACCGTGTTTCTGAATCTACCCAGACTTCCAATATACCGGTAACCGAAGTCAAAGCTTTTGACATTAAACGTTTCGACAACGTGGGTAAAGAGCACTCATTGCTGGAACTTACCGAAAGCGGAAAAGTAGTGCTTCTGAATTTTACCGCATACACTGTTGACGAATCACCGGCTTTTAATGTCGCCCTTAACAAGGTTTATGAGAAATACCACAATCAAGGATTCGAGATATTCCAAGTGTCACTTGACGCTGACGAATACGCATGGAAACAGACCGCAAAGAATCTTCCGTGGATAACAGTTCTCAACGGAGCTGCTGACGGAGCTGAAATCCTTTCACTTTACAATGTGACATCTATTCCTACTGTATTCCTTTTCAACCGCAACGGCGAACTCGTTGAACGTGTCACTGACATATCCGCCCTTGATTCTTCAATAGCTAAATTACTTTAAGCTGCTTTGAAAGCTTTTTATAGGATATTAAGGTTTATCCTTGTAACGTTGCTGGTATTGCCGTTGGCGATACCAGCTATCCTATATATTGCCCTCTCTTTTTCCGGCGTGCAGAATTATATATGCAAATTGTCAGAAAAAGAACTCACCAAACTATTAGGCACCGAGGTATCCATAGGTGAAGTGTCTATTGCTCCATTCAACAGAGTTACACTTACTGACGTTTCGGTTCTTGATGACAATGGGGTAGAGGCACTGTCAGTCGGGCATCTCGGAGCAGGTATCAGCGTAGGTGAGTCACTTTGGAACGACCGGATTATAATATCATACGCTGAATTTATAGACTTAAACCTGAATCTCTATCGTGACTCCATTGGCGCGCCACTCAATATCCAGCCTATCATTGCGAGATTCAAAAAGGAGGAACAGAAAGAGCCATCCGCATTTGATTTAGCGGTAAACATGGTGGTGATACGTCGTTCATCACTCAATTATGATGTCCGTAATATTCCCGACCCGACACCCCGCATCTTTAATAAAGATCATATCGCTATTTCAGAGTTTAGAGCCGACCTTTGTGCGCCTAAAATTGCAAACAATGATTTTAAAGTAGAGATAAAACGCTTAGCGGCAACTGAACGAAGTGGCTTTTTATTAGATGATTTCACAGCATCAGTCCGAATAGATTCAATATCTGCGTCTGTTGATAATTTTAAACTATCTCTCCCTCAATCCGAATTGCTATTGGGGGATATAAATATAGTATCGCCTCTCAACAAATCGTTCAACATCCACACAGCTCTCAATTCACCAATCTCAATACTTGAGGGAAGCCATATATCATTAAAGGATCTGTCTCCGTTCATTCCGGCGATGGATAATATCGACACAACCTTTGACTTGGAATTTCTCGCAGACGGCACCCTTGATGATTTTAAGGTTCAAAAAATTGACATTTCCGATAGGAACCATGCAATTTGGATTAAGGGTGAAGGAGCGATAACAAACGTATCGCATTTTAAGGATAGCTTGTCATTCCGTCTCCAGCCGTTTGATTTAGGTGTCAACGTAGAAGCGTTGACAAAATACTCATCCATTCCCGGCAATCCCTTAAGCAAGTTACATAAAACATTAGAGCCTTTAAAATCGCTCGGTGAAATAAATTTGCTTGGAGAGATAGCAGCTTCCCCTAAAAATATGGATTTCAATGGGGAGATTCGTACCGAATGTGGCAACATAGGTGTTGACTTGGGGATATTACGGGTAACTCCTGCATCTCCATTAAAAATCGACGGTGTTTTAGGAACAGAAAAATTCAATCCTTCACAGATTGATAGCCGATTGTCAAAATTGACAGAAGTGGCTTTTGATGCCATAGTAGACCTTTCAATAGCTAATCGTAGCGATATTAACGGGTCTGCTGAAATTAATATACCGACCATTGAATTTAATGGTTCGAATTACACTGACATATCAGCCAACGCATCATTTGCCGGCAACAAGGTGGACGGGCAATTGGAATCAAAGTCATCCTCACTCGATTTTTTAATTAAGGGTGGCGGTGAATTGCGTGGAGAGAAACCTCTTACAGAATTTTTTGCACAAGTAAATAACATATCCCTATCCCCGTTTGTCACAAGTGGCACATACAAGGACTTTTCTATAGCATTTGATATGGATGCTTCATTGCAGGGGCGGAAACCGGATAACGTTGATGGTTGGGTTAAGATTTCAGACCTTAATTTTACCAATCATGATGACAAAACATTGGCATTGTCATCCATAGAAGTTGAATCGGAAACATCTGATTCAATTCGCAGCATCACTGTTAAAAGTGCACCAATGGATGCAAAGGTGAAAGGTAACTTTACATTTGCTAATTTAACAAAAGATATAAAACGAATCGTCGGAACAGTGTATCCCTCTCTGATACCTAATCAAGAGATTACTGAGAATTATTTATCAGACATATCGATTGACATAAATCTAAAAGAGGATACTGTTATATCGCATTTCTTCAAACTTCCTGTAGATATAATTTACCCCGTAAAGTTGAATGCGAATGCCAACTCATCAAACGGAACTATCAGATTTGACCTTAACGCTCCATATCTGCGCCAAAAGAACAAATTGATTGAGGACTCACATATAAGCGGATTGATTGATGCGCTAAATGATTCATCACTTCTGACGCTTAGAACTTCATTTCCAACTAAAAACGGTATTCTTGATCTCAATATAGCATCGTCCGGAGGTTCAGATTCATTAATGACCGACATTTTATGGAAGATAAACCGAAAGGAAGATTTTCATGGGAAATTGAATTTCCTGACATCATTTTCCCGTGATGAAAATAACGAGGGATTGAATACATCTATTGACTTTATCCCGACTGATTTGGTATTCAATGACTCCGCATGGATTGTTAACCCCGGTCGTATTGACATAGTACCGGGGAATATAACAGTAACAAATTTTGGAGGTTCACGAGCCGGGCAGTCACTAAACATAAACGGTGTCGCAGCGGCTGACACAATAAACAGATTAGTGGTTTCACTTAACCATATTGACCTTGACTATATATTCGAAACCTTGAATATCGGTGAAGCGGTAATGTTTGGCGGTAGGGCAACCGGAGATTTCTACGGATCAGCACTGCTATCAAAAGAGCCTGTACTTTATACACCTCGCTTAAGAGTTGAATCTCTTAAATACAATTTCTGCGAGATGGGTGACGGCGATATTAAAAGCTATTGGGACAATGCCACGAAATCAATTGGTATCGATGCGGTAATATCACAACGCAATGGAGAGAAGTCGCTTATCAACGGCTATATCCGTCCATTTACCGAGGAATTAGATTTTAAATTCAATGCTCATAAAGCTCCCGTAGGCTTTATGCTTCCGTTTATGTCGGCTTTCACATCCAAAATCAATGGAGAAGTATCAGGGGATGCACATCTGTTCGGTACTTTTAAAGATTTGGATATGACCGGAGATATCTTCCTGCAAGACCTCAGCATGAAGTTGGATTTTACAAATACCTCATATACCACAACTGACTCGGTTCATATAACCCCGGGGCTTATAAAATTCAGTGACGTTACACTTAAAGACAGATATGGGCAGACCGCCAAACTTAGCGGTCATGTCACCCATGAATTCTTCCATAATCCGACATTTAAATTCAACGTAACACAGGCACGTGATTTCCTTGTTTACGATGTGGACGAACATGCCACCGAAGATCCGTGGTATGGAAGAATTTTCGGAAATGGCAATGCTACTGTCACCGGAGTCCCCGGACGTGTGGATATCGGTGTCACTATGTCAACCGCGCCTAAATCGACATTTACTTTTGTCCTTAGCGATGCGGAAAATGCCATGGAATATGACTTTATAACCCTTCGTGACAGAGATGCCGCCAAAAAGGATTCTATAGCTGCGTTAAATGCGCCACCACTTATAGTACGTCAACTAAAAGAGCGCATTAAACAGCAAGAGGATAATCCGTCATTATATGCTATGGAATTTAATGTGGATATCACCCCGGCAGCTACTATGAACCTGATTATGGATCCGGTTGGCGGAGACAAAATCGTTGCCAACGGCTCAGGACACCTACGTATGACATATAGTTCCGACGGTGATCTACGCATGTATGGCGACTATACTTTGCAACGAGGGTCATATAACTTCACGCTGCAGGATATAATAATAAAAGATTTCACTATCAAAGAGGGTAGTAAGATATCATTCCTCGGTGATCCTTATGCAGCCCAGCTCAACATTGCGGCAAGTTACACGGTAAATGCAAATCTAAGTGACCTTGACGAGTCATTCTTAGAGGACAAAGATCTTAACAGAACAAATGTTCCTGTGGAAGCTTTGCTGAACGTAAGAGGTGATATGCGCCAACCGGAATTGTCATTCGACCTCGATTTCCCAACATTGACACGAGACATATATCGTAAGGTTCGCTCTATTGTATCCACAGAGGATATGATGAACCGACAGATTATATATCTATTGGCTTTGAACCGATTCTACACACCAGATTATATGTCAACAACACACGGCAATGAACTGGTTTCTGTGGCGTCATCCACCATCTCCTCTCGGCTCGGCTCTATGCTTGGACAGTTGAGCGATAATTGGAGTATTGCACCAACCATACGAAGCGACCGTGGTGATTTTTCTGATGTGGAAGTTGATGTTGCTCTCTCAAGCCATCTTCTTAATAACCGGCTCCTTTTCAACGGTAATTTTGGCTATAGAGATAAGGCATTAAACAATAACAGCTTCATCGGCGATTTCGATATTCGATATCTACTTAACCGTGCTGGGACAATTCAGCTGAAAGCTTATAATCGCTACAATGACCAGAACTATTATCTGAAGAGTGCTTTGACCACCCAAGGTGTGGGAATTGTGTTCAAGCGTGATTTCGACAACATATTCTCATTCCTTCGCCGTAAAAAGAAGACCAATAAGAAAGAGAAAGAGGAGCCGAAGGAACAGCAGGAGGAGAATAAAGAGCAGCAGAATGAGAGTAAAGTTAGCGACAAGTAACCCTACAATAAGGAAAGATACACTTTCATTTTGTCAGAATTATATCTTCCAAAAGTACCGGAACATTATGGTCGGAAAGGTATATGAAATTGTCACGAGCCTTATAACTTTCAGACATTAACGAAGCTGTCGTATCCGACTTTTCTGTTGCTATACCAGCCATTTGTAAAGCCGTAGGGCAGTATGAGCGGGATGTGGAGATCTCCTTTCTGAAATTATTAACTGCAGCCTTATAGTTGTCGCTAAAGCTATCCTGATATTCGGATGAAAACCATCCTATCATAGGCACATGCAGCTGGAAATAGGTAGGTAAAGGTGACGCATGTAAAAATCGGGAGCTGCCATTGTCAAATATATCCTCCCCATGATCTGATGTGTAAAGCAATCCGGCAGATGTGTTATCCAACGAATCCAACAGATTTATACATTCCGATATCAAGCGGTCAGTGGCAACAATAGTGTTATCGTATGCGTTTATCAATCTGTCTCGCTCACTTTTCATGGCTTCGGTATAATCATCTGGGGTGAAGCGGGCATCCTCTTTATCATACCTGTCCTTATAATTAAAATGAGAGCCGTAAGTATGAAGCACTATTAACTGCTTGGTTTTATTCTTCGATAAAATTTCTTTTACAATCGGGAGCAGATCCACATCATAAAATGACCGGGAGGTCGGTCTCATATTTTCACCGAGCTGTTCACGTATGAAAGTCGCAGTATCGCTTTCCTCGCTGAAGAAATCTATAAACGACCGGTTATACCTCTGATTTGAGATATATGCAGTGGCATAACCGGCTTCTTTAAATGCGGAAATAAGACTTTTTGTCTTATAAATTTCGTCATTAAAGTTGGTTGCATCCACCGGACTAAGCAACATAGGCACACTTTTATGGGTCGTGTTACTTTCGCTCATAGCTCCACCGGCAGCTAACACATCCTGACGTTTTGACAGTCTCGGATTGGTATTCCTGTCATAGCCTAATATCTGCCAGTTATCGGCACGAGAAGTTTCTCCAATTATCAGTATATACGCCTCCCGCATTTCCTCGGGATGAGTGGGGACAGCATCGTACTTATAATTTTTAGATGTCTCTTTATAGTGTGAAGTACGAACTGTTCTGTCACATGCCAAATACACATTATAAATAGCATTTACAGGGTATAAATCTCTTTTCACTGAATAGTCAGGAGTAGTCGCATAGCTTGTCATTACCAAAGCAGTACCTATGGCAGTGATAATATATGCAATCTTACGGTTTAAGGAGATAAAATGTCGTGACAATCTTTCTTTTTTACGTATTGATATAACGGCAAGCACCAATACCGGAATGTAAAGTATGGCAACCACAAATATTATAGGCAGCATATTTTCCAACAATTCCGAAACTTCCGCACTGTTAGTCGTCGCAACATTAAGAAACATGTCTACTGCTATCACACTCCTGCCATAAAGGCTTAAGAGTATTATCTGAAACGCATCAAGAAATATCAATGGGAACATCAGCCACACTGTACGTCCTATCTTCGGAGAAATACACATTAATAGATATATTACACCCAAAGGGAAAAGCACATTTGCCAATGCAGGGATTATACCCATCGGTTCAAGAACCGACAAGCACAGGTTGGGTATAATAATCACCAATAAAAATATGTAAAATAAAATCTTTTGCATAATCTAAATATGTTTTACAGCTTGTGGCATGAATGTATCAGAAAGCTTCATTCAATCCAAACATGAATCCCGTGGAATGTTTGCCGAAACCAATGTCAATTCTTACATTTGAATTCTTTTTAAACTCCCATCGGTAACCAAAACCGAAATCAGGCAAAAAATGTTTGAACCGGATATCGCCGAATCGGGGAAATACCGTAGCGACACCACTCCATACCACAATACCGCTTCGTCGCCACACATGTTGACGAAGTTCCAATGTTAAATCTATTTCATTTTTATCCCTATAACGACCTTCGTAATAACCTCGCATATTCTTACCCCCGATATATGCCATCATATCCCAAGGAGTGCTGCCGTAGGTAAACAATCCATGTATACGACCGGCTACTATACCATCTCTCCATACAGGGACATACATACTGAATCCGGCTTCAGTGGAGCTAAATGCATTAGAACTATTTCCTAAAAACTCCGGGTAAAATAATTGAGTCACCTCTAAAAGCAATCCTCTTTTAGGAGCAGTGAAGTTATCTCTCAAATCGTATTGAAGACGCAGACCCGCAGCCGTTGATGTCGAAGCATGGTCAAGCCCTGCCCATGTCCTGTCGTTTCTGATATTCTTGGCATTGCTATGCACAAATCGTATGGCAGGTCCTATATAGAAACCCTCGGCAAGCCGCCATTCCATATCTGCCACAAAGTCCAGTTTTAAGAGATCGTATTTTGTTTTATTACTATTATTATTCCCCATTTCATAACCTATACCCCAAAAATATGTGGCGAACGATTCAAACGACAAATCATAATTTATACGTTTGGTATTTTTAGGGAATACATGAACACCTTCTACTCCTACCATATAAAATTTTTTAGTGGCGATATTTCCCACTAATGAGATATTGGATATTGGTAAAAGTGAATTCGTTGGTTGGGTTGAATATAATCCTGCCACAACTAAACCAAGTCCGAAACCCTTCTCGCTTGAATAATGGGGACCGCCAAGTACTGAGAAATCCGGACGTGAGGTGATTTCCTTTTTATTTGAGGAATCAAAATATTTTATCAATCTTGTCAGGGCATTATCTTTTGTCTCATTATCAGCGGTTTGTATAGAGTAGTTAATCGTCTCAACGCTGTCACGCAGAGATTCAGCCTTTACAAAAACCGGTGAAACCGTTAGTGAAAAGATAAATATTGATAATATGTAGTTAAACAGTCGAAACATCAGTGCAAATTTACAAATTGTTTAATTGCCAATCTGACTAATTATTCAACAATAAGGATAAATAATTGGTTCGAATATCCAATTTAGGAGAACTTATGCACCATCAATATTAGGTTAGGCTGACTATCCCTGAAAAGTGTTGACAGATTTGAAGGCGATTAACTAAAGTGGTTT
>CAJTMJ010000003.1 GCA_910577335.1 uncultured Duncaniella sp.
AATTGAATTTCAATTATTTCAAAGAACTTTTATGATTTTTTAGTGGACACTAATGTATATAACTATAAAACAACAAAATTTTTCCTATGTATTCTAAAATTAGGTCATTGCTCGCACTGGCTTTGATCAGTGTGACTATATCCGCTTGTAATGTAGAGCGGATAGAAGTGCCGGCAGATGAATTATATGCCCGGGAATTTATCAAGCAGATAGGGATTATTGATTCCAAGCAAGATTGTAACATGGCTGTGAGGGGAGTGGTGACGGTTGTGTCATCAAAGCCTGCCGACCTGAAAGTTTTAGCCGATGTCAACGGCAAACGATATTTGTTTGCGGATTATAAGAATGTTTCAGGCACCCAGGAAGTTAGTTTCGATATACCTCGTGAAGTTAAAGATGTAATAGTTCGTACAGGCAATAGGAATCATGTAGTCCGACTTGGCTCTACTCTTAATCTTGATCGGGCAGGTTCACGCACTATAAATTCAAGCACCGACGATGGTTCGCCGGTGTCATATTACCCTCAAGAGGACCGGAGGGTGTTTAATGGATCGATATTGTCAAAGTTCGCATGGAATATGCCCCGTAAAGATAAGACAAATTATCAAAAAGCGATTTCTGATTATTCGTTCATATCTGAAGCGAATAAAGAGATGACCATTTATCCTGTTGATGGTAAGTTTTATATAACTAATAGTTCTGATAAATCAAATTATTACAGTCATTGTCTTGGGATATACTGGCTTAATGAGGAAGATAATGGTAAGATTCGAAAAGAGAATATGCGTGATTTATATTATGGATATACCGAAGAGTTAACTTATGTTGTAACTAATGGTGACGGCTCTCAGTTGTCGATTAAAAAACCTCGAATATTTGAGTTCAATTCAGCTATAACTGAAAATTGGTATGATAATATGGAAGTTACAACACGAGGTATAACATACAAATTTGCTGAGAGTGGCATTAAGTATGGATTTTATGTTAAGTTTTCAATTGTAGATGATAAAAGCGATGCTAAATTATCATTTCTTGATCCAAAAGGGGCAAGTCTGCCTAAGAAATTTGATTATGTACATTTTTCTCAAGCCTATCTGAATGAGATATTTGGTACAGTAAACGGAATCGTAGATGAGAATGGTTTACTGGATTACCAAATTAATAGTTCGCCGACAAGGCAAAGTAAAGTTTATAATCACTCATGGAGCTCAGTTTCTGATTCAAAATATAAGCACGTTGCTGCTTGTTTCAATCCAGTAGAGTATTCTGACGGCACCACTCGCTTGTTCTTTGCATTTGAGGACGGGCAGAATGATTCTTATTTTGACTTGGCTGATATTGTTTTCATGTTTGATGAGGCGACTGTTCCGGTGGTGTACGATGAGATAGCTCAGGCGACTGTCGCTTTGCCGGGACAAACTGTCGAGCCTGATTATGAACCTTATGAATGGCTTATCGCCGCAGAGGATCTTGGCGGAATCAATGACTTTGATTTTAATGACTTGGTAGTCAGTGTGAAATATAATGCGGTAAAAGACGGTTCCTCACCGGAATATACCGATGTAACCATAACTCCGCTCGCTGCCGGTGGCACTTTGCCTATTTATCTTATGTATGATGGCAGATTGGGTGATGATTCCACTGAAAAAACATACGTGATAGGGTCTGAATGTCATTTATGGTTAGGAGGTGGTGATTCAACGACACCTATAAATGTACATGGCTCAGTGACACATATTTGCCCCGAAGATAAGGCGGTAGTTGTGCGTGTGCCGGGACAATTCAGTCTTGCGTCACATATTAATAATTCAAAATGGGAGAATAATATGGGTGGATTCTGGTTGCTTGTAGACCCGGAGGAACAATTTAGTGAGGATTCACATACTTATAAAGCGACGAGTCTCTTCCCTGAGTCCGCTCGTAAAGTCCAGCCACCGATGCAGGGTGAGGGGTTCACTGCTCCGCAGATGATATGTGTAGGTACAGCTTGGGAATGGCCCTCGGAAAGGTCTTCAATTCAGACCACATACTATAATTTCACCAATTGGCTCAATGGCACCTTGGGCGAAGGGGAGAGCTGGTATGGGAGTGCCGAACATCACAATGGCAATGTCATCAGCCGTAAACATTAAGAGGTTATTAAACAACCTCTAAATTTAATAGTCGCTGAAAAGTCTTGGCTTGATTACAATACCGGCACGCAACATGCTGTGATACTGTTTGTAGTCGAGGAGCCCTTCTCCGTAACCGTTGTAATATTGAAGGAACAGGAATTGATTGTCTCGTTTGAATATACGGTAGTTCAGCTCCACGATGGTATTGTAATTAAGCCTCCATCCTTTGCGCTTTACGAGTGTGACAGCGCATCCGAAACGTCCGTTTTGCGATGTGAAACTTGTACCCATCTGGTATATACCGCAGTAATTTAATATATCCTTGTTCTCGGAACCGTCTATGACCGGCAACCAAAACTTGCCATGCACCACAATGGAGGGATCTATCATGATGCTTCCACCAAGGCTCAGTCGGTTCCATGAGCGGGATGCCGCTCCGTCACGACCGTTGGACTCATGCTCGGCAATGAGGTTGATTTTCCCCACGAACCTGTCCTTTACAAACAATGGCTTTGTCAGTCCGATACCCGGATTGAAGTTAAGATCGGTCATTGGCATGGAGTTTTCAAGCACATTCCAGAAGCATTTTTGTGAGTAGAATAGGAATAGGTATGTCCCAAACGGCAGTGTGCTCTTGGTGAGACGCTGGGCTATGGATATTTGAAATTTTATGTTTGTGTTGTCACGTCTGATCCCATGTCCGATGGGACATCCGAAGATGAAATAATTATCCTTGTATAATCCGAAGTATGGTCCGTCGTCAAACGCCTTGCGGATGCTGTCGGAGTTGACATCATCGTTACTTATACTTACAATCTGCGCTTCGGCGGCGAGTGGGGCACTTACCGCAAAAACTATGGCTAATATCAACGTTATGATGAGTCGCATAATGTGGATCTGTGATTTTATGAGTGCAAATATACTCACTAAATGTCGAATTTGAGAGAAAAAATGTAATTTAGTTCTCTTTTCGGCTTATAAGTTGTACTTTTGTATCATAAACAAGCTAAATCATTATGACACGCCACATATATCTGTTAGTTATTATGCTGCTTGGGGTCGTTATGACCGGTTGCGGCAACGATGACGAATTTGTGATTAATTGCCGTATTAAGGACCTCGGCGACAAGGGTGTTGAAATGGTATATTTCAACCGAGGATTGCAACGTGTGTCCTTCCACCCCGATGACGGGAAAGTGACACTTCGAGGGTCGTCACCCGACCTTACCCCGGTAGAGGTTTTCACCCTTGACAATCGTTTGCTCTTCACCTGCGTTGCCAAGAACGGTGATGAACTTGAGGTTAAGCTCGACCCTTCAAAGGTTGGCGCAATAACCATAGAAGGAAATGATATATCCGAGCAGTATGCAAAATTCATCAGCACGAATGCGGAAACACTTGTGAACACACGTGATGCCGCCGGTATAAATGCTCTTATAACCAAGGAGGTTACCGCCCATCCCGACCGTATATCATCGGCTCTGATTCTGATGACGATGTTCCATGCTCCCGGATATGAGATGCTTGCTGACTCGCTGATTCATATTCTTGTACCCGAAGCGCGTCCGTCAGCTCTTATGAAAAGTTTTGCGGCATTGGTGGGTGAGCAGGTATCGACAAGTGCCAGAGGGAATGTGAGAGGTATGACTTTTCACACCGGGCGTGATACGGTTAACGGTCATGACACCATCGTGCGGTTTATGCCTACATTCCATTCCTACGGGCTTCTGGTGTTTGTGAGCGATCGTAAGAGCGATACCATTACAAACCGTCTGAATGAGCTTATTAAGGATTATCATAGACGTAGGTTGGAGATTATGGAACTCTCTTTCCAAAGCGACAGTGCGACTTGGCGCAGGTCTATACGCATCGATAGCGCAAAGTGGACTCAGGCTTGGGTTCCCGGTGGTAATGCCGCTTCACAGATACGTAATCTTGCCGTACCTACCACTCCGTTTTTCATAGTTACTGACAGCCTTGGCAAGCAGTTATACAGAGGTCGTTCTATAGCTTCTGCGGTAGATACTTTGCGGTATCGCTTGAAAGAGCATCTGATTTCCGACAGTGTTACTACTGCATCTGATAGTATTCTCCCTCCCGATAACTCGGATAGCCATAAGCTTGAACCGGTTAAGCGTCCGCAAAATCAGAAGCTTAAGCCTGCCAAAGTGCAATAAAATCATGCTGATAGCGTTAGTTATTTAGGGTAGCCCTCATGGCTATCCTAAATTTGACTTATGATAACGAAATCCCCGATTACAATACTCTTTTTAATAATCACAGCCATGCTCATGCAGGGATGCATCGAGGATGGCATTGACACCTCATCGTCGTCTCAACCTTTATTTTCTACCGAAACAGTAGATTTGGGAACCGTGTTTACTGGTGAACGCACCCCTACTACTCGTCTGATGGTATATAACCGTCATGACAAAGTGATGAACATAAGTGACATATCTCTTCATGGAGGTGATGACTGTTTCCGCATTAATGTTGATGGTATGGCTGGTCGGGAATTTAAGGATGTGGAGATACGCCCAAAGGATTCCATTTATATTTTTGTGGACGCTCTCTTGCCCGAGATGGATCGTCCGATACCTGCGGAGAGGGTAGGGCATATAGATTTTGTCACCAACGGAGTCACTACGTCTGTTAAGTTGCAGGCTGTCGGGCAGGATGTGGTGCGCCTGAGGGGGAAATCATTAGATGCTGACACACGCCTTGATAACACATATCCCTATCAGGTATTCGATTCGTTGATAGTGGAGAAAGATGTCACTCTGACTATCCCTAAGGGTACTAAACTACATTTTCACGATAGGAGCTATATGCGTGTGTATGGCACACTGGTAACTGAGGGGACATTTGACGCTCCGGTGGATTTATGCGGCGACCGTATGGGTAATGTGGTCGGTGAGATACCTTTTGACCTAATGGCATCGCAATGGCAGGGATTGGAGTTCGCTGCCGGTAGCCGTGACAATAATCTCAGCCATACCTTTGTGCGTAACACTGTCGGAGGGGTTGTGGCTAACCGAGGTACAGATATACGATTCCTTAATTGCCGTCTGCGAAATTCTGCCAGATATCCCCTCAGTGCCGCTCATGCTGATATACGGCTCATAGGGTGTGAAATTGCCGATGGCGGTGAGGGTGTGATGAAACTTACCGGCGGCAATGTGGTGGCTAATCACTGCACTTTTGCGAACTATTACCTGTTCTCACCGATAAGAGGTGCCATGGTGCAGTTTGAACACTATGACGCTGCTTCGTCTGACGGGTCAGGTCTCCCGGTTCTGTCAGCTGATTTTTCAAACTGTATCTTTTACGGTTTAGGGACTGAGTTATCGGTCAAGAGCTTCGCTTCTGATAATACTGTCGGTGATTCTGAAAATGGCGTATGTTTCCGCCATTGCCTGTTTGGGAGCAATGGTTCGGACGATGCTAATTTCATTGATTGTGTTTGGGGGATGGATCCTCTTTACGGCACGGTCAGGGATGAATATCTGTTCGACTATCGTCTGCGTCCCGGCTCTCCAGCCATCAACACAGCCGATCCTGCGCTCACACATCCCGATGCTGCCACCGATATCTACGGTATCCACCGCCTCCCAACCCCCAATCTCGGAGCCTACCAGTCAGTCTGTGACTTTTTTGAATAGGATTGAGTATTTGTTGAGGAGGTCGTTGAAGCGTGGGTCTGAACGGAGTGGGGCTACGTTCACACGAGCGTCATCGTTATTGGTCCAGTTGTGATAATTGGCATACCCTTTTTCGAGTGAGGTTGCCATGCATTTGAAGGCTTTGTCAAAATCGCCGCTTTGGGCATAGTAACATGTCGCATAGTAGTTGACTTCGCCGTCATAATCCTTGGCAGTTGCAAGCACTCGTTGCATCCAAGTGTCACCTTCCTCTTTTTTGTCAAGGAACAGGAGTGCGAATCCACGCATGGATGAGATTTCATCTATGGGTAAATCCATGTCAAGCACACGTTCATAACAGCGTTTCGCATTGGTTTCCTGCTTGCGGTAATCAGCAAGAACCCATCCGCGGAGAAGAGCCAAATAAGGATCTTCCGGGTTATTCATCGCTGCCTCGCTGAAACATACCGATGCGTCTGCGGCATCACCTGCCGACAGTTCCGCAAGCCCTTTGGCTATGAGTGCGTCATTGGACTCTGGTTCTTTTTCAAGCGCTTTTTCAGCACATGAGATGGCTGATTCGGTATTGCCGAGGGCACGTTCGATGCGTGATTTCAACACGTAATAGAATGTGTTGTCATTAGTGGCACTGATGGCATAGTCGATATTGACTTCGGCTATGTCGTAATTTCCAAGAGCATAATAACATTCGGCAAGTGAGGCATTAATGCCGGGATATGAGTCGAGATGTTCATTTATTATGCGGTCGTAGTCGGAAATCGCTGCGAGATAGTTGCAATGACCCTGTGCTATCATGGCACGAAGGAAGTAGAATATACCGTTCTTGGGTGCCTGTCGGATAGCGCCTGATATGCCGCTGATCACCACCGGATAATTTGTGCGTGAGAGTGATACCAGTTCACGGATGGCTTTTGGAGTGCTCTCTTGGTCGGTTGATATGGCTACCAGATAGTCCTGAACGGCTCCTTGGTCATTTTCCATCATGGTGCGCACCGCTGCTCGACGCATATATACTTGGCTGTTGGTCGGTGTGAGAGCCACAGCTTGGTCACACAATTCCTCTGCGATGCCGATATTGTTCTCCTTCACGGCTGTGCGGGCGAGTCCGAACAGAGCT
Organism: uncultured Duncaniella sp.; assembly: GCA_910577335.1. Lineage (GTDB taxonomy): Bacteria > Bacteroidota > Bacteroidia > Bacteroidales > Muribaculaceae > Duncaniella. The sequence continues at coordinate 6,894 of CAJTMJ010000003.1, forward strand.
TCCTGACTCCTTGGATTCATGAGTTGGAGTTGGCGGAAATCAGCCTTAGCCTCATTGTATCTTCCGAGATTATAGAGAGCTGTGGCACGTTGATAAGTGGCTATGTAGTTTGCCGGATCATTAGCAAGCACGGCATTAAGGTCGGTCAAAGCCTGCTCATCCTTATGGAGCATCATGTATATGTTAGCTCTGAGTTCAAGTGCCTGCTGAGTGTCAAATTCGCTGTTTTCGGCATATTTGAATCCCATGTTTATATCATCGAGCGCACGCAGGTAGTCCCCGCACTTATAATATATGTTGGCTCGACGAAACAAAACATCTGCGTCATGAGGATCTTCTTCAAGGAGTTGGTCGTAAGTCTTCATCAGAGTTTGCGTCATCGGGTTATCCATGGGATTCTGAGAGAAACTTACGAGGGTAGAGGCGGTAATGAATAGAAATGATAATAACGAATGTTTTAAGTTCATCGTAGTACGTATGTTTACCTATTGGAAATTTAATATTGCTTAGAACTGATTGATTGTCAGACGTATTGCCGCAAGACGACGAAGAAGCTCTGGCAGTTGTGCGAGGGGAAGCATGTTGGCTCCGTCGCTTTTGGCTACAGAGGGATTCTGATGGGTCTCCAAGAAGAGTCCGTCAGCACCGACCGCAACACCGGCACGTGCGATTGTCTCAATCAGGTCAGGACGACCGCCGGTCACACCCTTTGACTGGTTGGGCTGCTGAAGTGAATGGGTCACATCAAGTATCACCGGCGCACCGAAGCGTTGCATCTCAGGTATGCCTCTGTAATCCACTATTAAATCCTGATAGCCGAATGAAACACCGCGCTCGGTGAGAGCCACGTTATCATTGCCGGCATCACGAACCTTCTGTAAGGCGAATTGCATGGCTTCCGGTGACAGAAATTGTCCCTTCTTTATATTCACTGCACGTCCTGTGCGGGCTGCGGCTACAAGAAGGTCGGTCTGTCGGCACAAGAAAGCCGGAATCTGTAGCACATCTACAAATTCGGCAGCCATCGCAGCTTCTTCAGCGGTATGGATATCGGTTACAACGGGTATTTTGAATGTGTCACGTACTTTTGAGAGGATTTTAAGGGCCTCGAGGTCTCCTATACCGGTGAATGAATCAAGACGTGAGCGGTTGGCTTTGCGGTAAGAGCCTTTGAACACGTATGGTATTCCAAGCTCCGAAGTTATCTTCAAAGCTGTTTCGGCTATTTCCATTGCCATGCTTTCACCCTCTATCACACAGGGCCCGGCAAGCAGGAAAAATTGAGTTTGTAATGAATATTCTTTGAATGTAAACATTTTGTGACAATGATTGGGGACTGTGAGATCTGTCCCTATATTGGTTTATGAGTTGAGTTGATCTATTACATGACAGGTGGAGAGAGCGAAGAGAGCGGCTGTTTCCGTGCGCAGACGGTTGTCGCCGAGAGTGACCGGCTTAAAACCGGCATCGAGTGTAGCCCGAATTTCCGCAGGAGTGAAGTCACCTTCCGGACCTATTAAAATGAGAGTGTCAAGTCCCGGTTGATAGCTGCGGGCGAGGTTGACACGTGGAATTTCCGGATCGCAGTAAGCGACAAATTTTTGCGAGTCCGGCATCATTGTGATAAGCGAATGTAGCGGAGTCATCGGTTCGATTACGGGACGGGTGGCTTTGAGCGATTGCTTCATTGCCGCTACAGCAATTTTCTCAAGCCGCTCAACCTTGATTTCCCTGCGCCCGCTTCGGTCGGTGAGCAGAGGGATGATGCGGTTTACACCTATCTCTGTCATCTTTTCCACGAGCCATTCCATCCGGTCGAGATGCTTGGTGGGTGCTACCGCCACGGCAAGCTGTTGGCTCCATGGGAGAGGTTGAGGATATGAGTCCAGTATCTCCACTCCGGCATGTTTGGAATGTGCGTCTACCAAACGGCATGTGTACACATTCCCCTTGCCGTCTATCACCTGCAGCTCATCCCCCTCCTTCATTCGAAGCACACGCACGGCGTGCCGGGAGTCACTTTCAGGCAACACTAACTCTTCTGCTATATTTGGAGAATAGAATTGTATCATTCGTTCACAAGTCCGTCGGCTGCCGAGTTGCTTCGATCAACAAGCTCGGTCTCGGCTTTGACTGACGGCGTTTTGTTATCTTTGAAAATTAACATAAAGAGGACACCTACCACCAGTGAGTAAGCGGCAAAGATATACCATGAAGTCACCCATCCGGCATGTTGCGCTTCAGGGGTGCTTTGCGAGAATACGAAGTGGTTCACTATGGCTTGCGCGCAGAATGTGCCGACAGTGGCACCGATACCGTTGGTCATAATCATGAACAGACCCTGCGCGCTGCTGCGGATATCTTTGGTGGTTTCCTGATCCACATATAATCCGCCTGACACGTTGAAGAAATCGAACGCCACACCATACACGATGCATGACAACACGAGTAGCCACAGACCGCTGCCGGTGTCGCCTAACCCGAAGAATCCGAAGCGTAGCATCCATGCGAACATCGACATCATCATCACACCCTTTATGCCGAAACGTTTCAGGCAGAAGGGGATGAGGAGTATACAGAGTGTTTCACTCATCTGAGAGAGTGATATGAGTGCGTTGGCGTTGTGTGCGCCCCATGTATTGGCAAATTCCGGAATCTCTGAAAAAGAAGTGATGAATGTGTTGCCGTAACTGTTGGTAATCTGCAACGACACACCCAAAAGCATACTGAATATGAAGAATATTGCCATACGCTTCACTTTGAACAGCTTGAAAGCCCGAAGCCCAAGCATTTCAGAGATAGAATTAGAGCCGGCGGCGTTTGTCGGGCATTTAGGCATCGAGAGCGCATAGACGGCAAGACAGAAACTCAGCACGGCAGAAGTTATGAGCTGGTAGGGATTTCCTTGGAACTGCGTGAAGTTCACAAACAGCATAGAGCAGATGAAGCCCACTGTGCCGAACACACGTATGGGTGGGAAATGTTTTACCGTGTCCATCCCTTCACGGTTAAGGGCGTTGAATGCCACGGAATTAGCAAGTCCGATGGTTGGCATGAAGAATGCCACGGATATGGTGTAAAGCGCAAACAGCGGCGCAAATTCTATAGTGGGAGTTGTCAGACAGTAGATTCCGGCGGCTGCCATGAAGCCTCCGGCAAGCAGATGGCACAAGCTAAGCATCTTTTGAGCCTGTAGCCAACGGTCAGCTACTATGCCTACCACTGCCGGCATGAAGAGTGACACGACACCTTGTATCATATAGAACCATCCGATCTGTTTTTCCAGACCTACGGAGTGAAGGAAGTTGCCGAGGGAGATCAGATAAGCGCCCCAGACTGCAAATTCTAAGAAGTTCATCGCCGCAAGGCGTACTTGGATGGGTTTGATGTTAAGCATGGTTCTTGATTTTGTAGGTGATTATTGCGAGTCTCGTTTTTTCCTTAATATTTCTGCCACACGTGCGGCTTCCTCATATTCTTCACGTTCTATGAGGCGGTTGAGTGTCTTCTCAAGCTCCTCAATAGCGTAATTTTCGAGTTTGGGTGCCTTGTTGTTGCCTGATTCGTCAGCGGATATATCTTCTGCTGTCTCTGATAAGTCTGCATGGCTCTCGGTTTCATCCTGTACCTCCATTTCAAATCCTGTTTCGTCAAGGATCTGGCGTGTGGTATAAATAGGAGCGTTTGTGCGCATGGCTATGGCAATGGCATCGCTTGTGCGTGAGTCTATCGTCACGGTGCGCTCCCCGTCGGTGAATGTCAGCTCTGATGAGAATATGCCATCTTCAAATTTGTAGATGAACACCTCTTCGAGCTTCACTCCGAAAGCGTGTGCGAAGCTGACGAATAGGTCATGCGTCATAGGGCGGGGTGGGGTGATACCCTCCATCTTGAGTGCTATGGATTGCGCTTCGGCTGCACCTATCACCACGGGTATACGGAATGGTCCGTTGACCTGCGCGAGGATCAGTGCGTATGCCCCTGCCTGAATCTGGCTGTATGAGATGCCTAATACTTTTAGTTTGATGCGATTCTTCATTGCCGTCTCCTTCCTATAACATAATATTTCTGCCGGTTATCACACCGCTGCCGTAACATAGTTCCGAATTTTTGTCATATATCACGGCAAACTGTCCCGGGGCTATCCCTTGTACCGGACGTTCGGAGTCGATGACATACTCTCCGTCGGCTATTTTGGTGAGCTTTGCCGGGAGGAAGTCGGGTGTGTGACGGTTTTTGAATGTGATCTGCACATTATCGCAACCGTCAGCCCATGGGTCACGGGTTATCCAGTGCATTTCGTCAAGATGCAGAGTGGTGCCATACTGTTTTTCGGTATCGTAACCCTGTGACACATATATAACGTTGTCATGCACATTCTTCTTCACCACATACCATGGACCTCCGCTCAGTCCAAGCCCTTTGCGTTGACCTATGGTGTGGAACCAGAAGCCACGGTGTTCGCCAAGCTTGCGCCCGGTCTCCAATTCCACTATCGGACCCGGTTTTTCTCCAAGATGGCGACGTATGAAGTCATTATAATTGATTTTTCCGAGGAAGCATATACCCTGACTGTCACGCCGGAACGCATTCGGCATTTTTGTCTCCACAGCTATCTCACGCACTTTCGCTTTTGGCAGTGTACCTATGGGAAATATGATGTGGCTGAGTTGTGGGTAAGATATTTGGCAGAGGAAGTCGGTCTGATCCTTTACTTTGTCGGCTGCGGTGCCGAGATATACCAAGCCGTCAATCTCATGTGTGGTTGCGTAATGCCCGGTTGCGGTCTTGTCGAACTCATGCCCCCACCGCTCTTCGAAAAATCCGAATTTTATCATCTTGTTACACATGATGTCGGGATTCGGGGTAAGCCCTTCTCGCACCGTGCGTAGAGCATATTCCATGACATTCTCCCAATATTCCTCGTGCAGCGACACCACATCAAAAGGCAGATTATAACGTCTGGCTATGAAGGAGCACATTTCGATGTCCTCTTCTGCCGAGCAGTCACCTTCGTCGGTGTCAAGTCCGATACGTATGTAAAACAGGTGAAGATCATGACCTTGTTCCAGCAGCTGATGCACAGCCACCGCACTGTCAACGCCTCCTGATATTAATACTGCTATTTTCATGTTTAACTGAGATGCGAAACTTTGAGGTGATTACCGAATCTTATACTTCATCAAGTTCCTCTTCCTCGTCTTTCCCTTTCTGCTGGATTATGTAGAGGGAAGTGAAATAATCGAGTGATATTTTACCCGGACCGGCTATAAGGAGGTACATATATATTCCGATAAACATGATGGGGAGATAGCCCGGATCCGTGCTGTCAAGTCCGTATACCGGAAGGTTGGGTACCATGTCGTGAAGTATATAGTACTCAGCGGCTATCATGGCGCATATAGGGGGTATGGCACTCAGACGTGTGAAGAATCCCACCATGATGAACAGGGAGCACACAAGTTCGATTATGATCATCAGTATGAGCGAACATTCAGATGACATGTTGAGTACCGTGGGGAAGGTGTTGCATAGAAGGCTGTAATTTACAAGATGCCTTATGCCGAACTGCAGAAGCATAACCCCAACAAACAGTCTCATGAAAAGTCTGGCGAGATTACTGTAAGTGTATCCTGACAGTTTTATGAACCAATTGATAGGCCGTGAGTTATACCAACACATATATTGCCGTGATTTGTTTTGTTAACGTGAATTCTGTAAACCGTTATATATTACCGCTTTTTCAATTGGCGCATCACATCAAGCATCTGGTCGATTTGCAGATGTTTGAAGCGCACATTGTGTTTGCGGTCAATGATATAAAAATTGGGCGTCCCTGAACGAAGGTCATATATCAAATCGGCGTCAGGGTTGGCACCTACCGTCCATGATGCGGGGTAGTTCGCAACTGATTTCTTCCATTCTTCGTTAGGTTCGGTAAGTGATATTGCCACTATTTTTACTTTTCCTTCGTTTATCAGCTCTGTAGTCGATATATCGGCATCGAGACGTATGCGAGCCATATCGCAGTCAGAGCAGTCGGGGTCGTTGAAGAACACTACCAATACTTCCGCCGAATCAGTGCTGAGGTTGCGGGTTGCGCCCTCACGTGTGGTGTAGGGTAGAGGTCCTGCCGGTCCTCCCATCATGGTGTTTTTAAGAATGGTTGCCTGATGGGCAAAGCGTGATTTGCTTGCTTTGTCGATTTTTTTATGTTTGACCACCGCTTCGGCAAATGGCAAATATAGTCCGTCAACCCATGCTTCGGCTGTGTCGCTGTAGAGTTTTGCCTCCGCCTGTCGGGCGAGAAACAGAAGGTCGTTAGGCTGCTTTTCCAATTTCTTTGCCAATCTCTCCACTGAGGCAAGAGCTGAGTCTACCGAGGCATTTTTAAGGATGCTCAGGTATACGGAAAATTCATTAGCCATTTTCTGTCTTGCCGAAAAGGCTTTGGATAGTTCGCAAAAATCCCAAAAATGGCGTGCGAGATAGTCGCATCGGCTTTGGAATGCCTGTATGGAGTCAGGCACTAAAGGGTAAGGGAAATAGGGCTCATTGGCGATAGCCGACTGCGCTTTGGCACCTGTGCAGACACTCATGGTGAGCAATAGTCCGAATATCAATCGTTTGAGATTCATTGTCTTATAAATGTATAGATTTTTCCAATCACAAAGATACACAAAATCTGTCAAAACCGGAAAAGAAAGTGGTATTTCATCCGGTTTTAACAGATATTTTATATTGCCGTAACCTGTGGTTTCAGTCAGTTCACGTCAATGTCAGGAGTATACGGGAGAGTCGGTTAGACTATTTCAGTATGTATACTTGGAATGTGAGCGGGGCGATGGTAGTCTGGAGCGACTGCCCGTCGATTGGCATAGTGCTTTCTTTCGGGGTTATAAGCGATGGATTTTCGAGCGAATTTTCGGCATCGGGATTCGGAGCGTTGAGAGTGATGACTTTGCAAGAGGTGAGCTTGTTGTTTTTCTTCATCCCTGCGAAGTTGAGTGTGATGGGTTGCTCCTTATCGCTTGTGTTAGCCACTTTGACTATGTATTCTCCGGCTTTTTTATCAATGACAGCGCTTGCGAACAGACCGTTCTGCCCTTCGGCACCTGTGACAGGCTTCTTATCCATTGTGAGAGGGAGAACGTTTGTCCCCTTGTTGGAGGCATAGAGCTGCTGCACATAGTAGCTGGATGTCGGGAATGACTCAAGGTTGTCAAACCATATCATGTCGGGACGCCACTGCCATCCTTCCACATGGGCGAAAAGCGGAGCGTAGGTAGCCATGTGTACCACATCGGCATTACGTTCAAGCCCTGTCATAAAGGCGGCTTCAAGCAGGGCGGCGTTGAAATGATTCCATTTCTTACCTTTGCCGTGGCAGGCATATTCGCCGGCGAATACTTTGGGACCTTTGCGGTCGTAGTTGTCATAACGGGCACCTTGTGAGAGGAACCATGATTCGGGGCGGTAGAAATGCTCGTCAACGAGGTCGGCATTGAGCTTCTTCATCTCGGGCCATAGGTAGTCAAAATCTTTACCTTCCGAGTTGGGACCTGACGATCCGACAATTTTTATGTCGGGATATTTCGCACGTATTGCGGTGATGAACGGTTTGAGATGCTCAGGGTATGTCTCGCCCCACTGTTCGTTACCTATGCCTATGAACTTCAGATTGAACGGTGCCGGATGACCCATTTGCGCACGGAGCGCACCCCATGTTGTGGTAGTGTCGCCGTTGGCAAATTCGATGAGATCAAGCGCATCCTGAATGTATGGCTGGAGTTCATCCACAGGCACATGTGCAGATGGGTCGTTGTTCTGATACTGACATGCGAGTCCAACGTTGAGCACGGGGAGCGGTTCAGCCCCTATCTCTTCAGATAGCTGGAAGAATTCAAAGAATCCGAGTCCGTAGCTTTGGAAATAGTCGGGGAAGAAGCGATGCGGGAATGTGTATTCCCAACGGTTTTCGTTAAGAGGGCGGTTTTCAACCGGACCAACTGTGTTTTTCCACTGGTAGCGTGTGGCAAGGTCGGTACCCTCCACGATACATCCGCCGGGGAATCGGAGCAGACCGGGCTTCACATCGGCAAACTTTTGAGCGAGGTCTTTGCGGAGTCCGTTTTCATGACCTTTCCAAGTGTCAACCGGAAATAGTGAGATGTGTTCAAGGTCAACGCTGTTGGGCGATGAAAGGAATATGCGTAGACGCCCCTTGGCAACAGTCTGTGAAGGTTTGAGTGTGACTGTGTATTTCTTCCATTCTTTGGAATTAATGTCGATATCCTGCTTTGCCATCACTTGGGTTTCGCCCATTGATGCCGGGTCGATCAGCTCGACACGTATTTTGCTTGCAGCATCTGAGCCGGAACGAGCCCATACGGAGAAGCGGTATTCTTCACCTTTCTTGAACGCCACGCCGAAATAACCTTCATTGTCAAGTCCGGTGCGTTTGTGGCGGTGTCCGGGGTCTGAGAGACGCACATAATGGGGATTGCGTTCGAATGGACCGTCATTTTTCAGCTCCACATTTCCGAAGGTGTTCCATCCAAGGAAATTCTGCGGGAACTCAAATGAACGGTTCTTTATCATTTCGGCATACAGACCACCGTCTGCGCCATAGTTGATGTCCTCAAAGAACAGACCGTACATTGTCGGCTGGATTTCAGCACCGACCTTATTGGTCTGAATCACCATTTCGTTAGTAGGCTCTGCGTAAGCCGCCCCCATACCGCAAGCAACGGCAAGCGACAGGGCTGAGATGCGTAGGAAGTTAGTTTTCATGATTTAAATTGGTTTATCGAGCGCAAATATAACAAAAATTATTTATATTTCTAAACCTCCCGGTCTAATCATCTAATAGACATTTATTATTCCACCAATAGTGTGATAAAATTATGTGCATATAAGAAGTATGCCTCTTACAGCGATGCGGCACTTAAAGCGGCACCCATTGCTTTTATGGTTGATAGCATTTTGTTGGTGGTCTTTTCGGATGCAGTGGCAATCCCTGCCTTGTATGCTCTCATTTTTGATTCGTTTATGCCTGCTTTTTTTGCAAATGCCGAAATGTTTATCCAGTCAAAGCAATTAAAGAAAGATGGTATGTCATATCTAAATTCCACTTCGATTTCTTCGGGGGTTACAGGTACATCCTTTCCCATCTCTTTAGCGGTTTCCAATGATTCTTTAATGCCCTCCATGAAATCGGTTTTTGCTTCTTCTGCGGAATATCCGTATCCTCCGAAATGACAACCCGCAATCACGTCATTACAAGTGATAGCATAGAAATTATTATCGTTCTTTTCAATAGTAGCGGTTATTTTCATCAGTCCTATGTTTTAGATATGGTTAAACTTATGAATTAATTAAAATTTAAGTAGTTAGGCAAAGAATGAGATTATTTTTGTTGAGCCCATTTTAATGCCGCTTTTTCGAGCCCCTTAGGCACCTCTTCCGATTGATGCCTTGGTATGAGGAAAGTTTCGTTTGTTGCCGGGTTAATCCAAAGGTCATGCCTTGTTTTATGCTTTAGAAGATAACAACCGGCTCTCGATATAATCCTCACCAGCTCTGATATTTTCATCAATTCAAGAGTTTTAAAATGATAACGCAAAAGTAACGATTTTGTTTCTTTTTCGCAATCATTTTCGAAAAATAGCACAAAAAATTATTCGAAAAATTCAAGATTGACAAAACATAGTGCCCGCATCAAGGCTGATGCGAGCACTGAAATTCGTAATATGTTATTTAAAGTTATTATCCCTGTGCTATTTCTGCGACTTGCTCGGGGGTGAGGTAGTTGGCTTTGAGGACTTCGGCTACGTCGAAGCGGTCGAGGAACTCTTTTTGCAAGCCAAGGCAGACTACCGATGTCGGGGCGTCGCCGAGATAAGCGGCAACTTTCTGCCCGAAGCCACCGTCAAGTATGCCATCCTCCATGGTGATCACCTTGCGATAACCTTTGAGCGAGTCGAGACACTCGGAGTCAACCTGTGAGAGCATGCGGGGATTGATCACAGTGGGAGTGACACCTTTGGCTTTAAGGATTTCTGCGGCTTTGAGGGCTACCGGCAGCATTTGCCCTTCAGCGATGATTGCCACTTCCGAGCCTTCCTCCACTACGTCATATTTGGTGAAGTCAACATCTATCGGACGGTCGCTGTGAACAACGTCCCCTCCCGGTGTACGGATCACCACTGGATGCTCCGTCTGGTCGATTGCCCAGTCAACCATCGAGATATATTCTTCGGCTGAGGCAGGAGCGAGGAACATTATGTTAGGTATATTGGAAATCATGGCGATATCAAAGAAGCCGAGATGGGTCATGTCGGTAAGTCCGCCCATCGCCCCGCCGGCGAAGTCAACAAACACCGCCGGAAGATTATTGATAGCCACGTCGTGTGACAACTGGTCATAGGCTCGCTGAATGAATGTTGCCATGACCCCGAACACCGGGCGACAGCCGCCTTTGGCTAAACCGGCAGCCACAGCGGTGCAGTTCTGCTCGCAGATACCCACATCCACAAACTGCTTCCCGGCAACCTCTCGGCGTTCTGGTGTGAAACCGAATGCTCCCGGCGTTCCGGCTGTGAGAGTCACCACATTTTTGTCGTCATGCATTCGTATGAGCATGTGGCAAGTAAACATATCGGCATAATCCTCGCTATCGTCAATCACGACAGGTGCACCGCTCTTTAGATCGAAGGGACCATGGTAGTGAAAAGTCTCCTTGTGGGTCTCAGCGCACGGAAGCCCCATACCTTTCATTGTGTTGATATGTATCAGCACCGCATGGTCGGCATCCTTGGCTGAACGGAATGCCCGGATAAGCGACTGAAGGTCATTCCCTTCACGTACATATATGTATTGGTATCCAAGAGCCTTGAAAATATTGTTAGGCGATGTGCCGTTTGACTCACGCAGCTCTGCAAGATGATTATAAAGCTCGCCATGGTTTTCGGCGATAGACATCTGATTGTCGTTGAGGATTACGATGAAATTTGTCCCCAATTCGGGTGCAAAATCAAGAGCTTCAAGCGCCTCGCCACCTCCGAGTGAAGCATCCCCGATGAACGCTACCACATTCTCCTTGCCACCTTGCAGGTCACGGGCTTTGGCAAGACCTGTGGCAAGCGAGATGGAGGTTGAGGTATGCCCGACTTCAAACAGATCATAATTGCTTTCTCTGGGGCAAGTATATCCGGTCACGTCGTCATACTTCGCCGGATCAAGGAATGATTCGATACGTCCGGTAAGCATCTTGTGCACATAGCTCTGGTGCGACACATCGAAAACAAGCTTGTCAGTCGGAGCGTCAAACACATAGTGAAGCGCCACAGTGGCTTCCACAACACCGAGATTTGGACCCACGTGCCCTCCATGCGCGCTTAGTTTCTTAAGCAGGATGGCGCGAAGTTCCTCGCTCAGGTCGGTCAACTGTTGGATGTCGAGATGCTTGATGTCTGCCGGGCTGTGTAGTTCCTTGAGATTGATTTCCATAATTTCTTATATGTTTTTAATTGATTATACAAGTATGGGCTATAATTGCACTTACAAAATTAACATACACGCTATCATATAGTTTTACCATCAATCGTGAAATGTTTACCAAAATTTCGTATTTTTGTTGACGGAAACAGAGTTGATGTTAGAATGAAGACAGAACATATAACTTTAGAGGAGCTGACCGGACGTATCAGCGGACTGATTAATTCCACTCCGGCATTGCGTAATGTGTGGGTTACGGCTGAGACCTCCGACCTGCGCCGAAGCGGACATTGCTACTTGGAGTTGATACAAAAACATCCCGTCACGGGCGAGCCTGTGGCAAGGGCAAGAGCCACTATATGGCGTTCGGTGTTTGCCCGGATAGATGCCGACTTTTTCGTGGCAACAGGGCAGCGGCTCGATAGCGGTATGAAGGTGATGGTGCAGGTTACTGCCAACTATCATCCCTCTTACGGGCTCTCGCTTAACATCACCGATATAGACCCTGCTTATACTATGGGCGACCTTATGCGTATACGCATGGAGATACTTGCCCGTCTGAAACAGGAGGGTGTGATAGACCTAAACCGTACAATAGAATGGTGTGACGTGCCGTTGCGCATAGCTGTCATCTCGGCTGGCGGAGCGGCGGGTTATGGCGATTTCATACACCAGATTTATAATAACGAGTACCGTCTACGCTTCTCCACCAAGCTTTTCCCTGCCGTGATGCAGGGGACACAGGCTCCGGCTTCCATCATTTCAGCCCTTGAGGATATAGCTGCCGAAGAGGAGAATTGGGATTGCGTCGTCATAATACGAGGTGGCGGTGCCACGAGCGACCTTGCCTCGTTTGAAAACTATGATTTAGCCGCAAATGTGGCGCAGTTCCCGTTGCCTATTATAATAGGTATAGGGCATGAGCGTGACGTGACGGTGCTTGACTATGTGGCAAATATGAGAGTCAAGACTCCGACAGCCGCTGCCGAATGGCTGATTAGCCGGGGTGCTGACGCCCTTTCACGGCTCGATGCGCTTGGCTCGGCTATACACAATACGGCATCCTCCATATTGTCAGGAAGCCGTGAGCAATTGGCATACATGACAGCCAGTCTTCCCTTCCTGCCGGCAAAAGCCATTGACAATGCTCGCAAACGTATTGACCGCAACATGATGGGTCTTGCCGACGGCGTGAATCGTAAGTTGGCGCCGGAAAACAGTCGCCTTAATCTCATTGCCGACAGAGTGCGGAATTCATTGAGTACCATCGTGGAACGCAAGCGTACACGTCTTGACTCGATCGAAGAACTCCTGAAAGTCCTTTCGCCCCAAGCCACTCTAAGCCGCGGTTATTCCATAACCCGCTATGCCGGTAAGGCTGTTACTTCCGCCTCGCAACTTCCGCCCGATGCGGTCCTTGAAACTACTCTCGCTGACGGCACTATACGTTCGGGGTTATTGTCTGATTAACGCAATTTAATATACCTTAAATATTATCCTCACAACCACTTGCGCATTAACCTTGTTCTATCAATGTATAAATTAAAGATAGTATTAATTTAAAGGATTAAGGTTATGAACTCAAACGCTCAGAATATTGCGGACAATGCTGCCAAACTCTCAGAACAGGCGGCAAAAGTAAGCGCGGAAGCTGCCGGTGTGGCTGCGAAGGCGCAATTTAAGGCAGATAAGGAAGAAATAGAGGCTACCGGAGCTGCTGCTCAGGCTTCGCTTTCCGACAAAATGGCTGATGCCAAGGAGGCAATGGCTGATAAACTTGCTGACGCAAAAGAGGCAATGGCTGATAAACTAAGCGATGCTAAGGATAAACTCTCAGATGTTCAGGACTCTGTTTCCGATAAAGTTGACGATTTAAAGGAGAAAGCGGCTCCTTTGGTTGACAAAATCAAGTCAGGTGCGGCAAGTGCCCTCAACTCGATTGCCAACGCCGCTTCAAACCTCGCCGATAAGCTTGATTAAAAGCTTCTAAAGCCTAATAAAAGCATTTAGACGGTGATGACCTCACCTCTCTAATATCAGAAATTCACGAATCTATAGCCGGTGACAAAGGGATGCCACCGGCTATTATTGTGTTTATACGGATCGCGGGTACGGTGTTATTTCGCAGGGAGCTTGGCTACCTTTTCTACCTCGTTGACGAGGTTGTCACCTCGGAGAGACCGTGAGACTATCCTCCCTTCAGGGTCGAACAGTATGATTTGAGGTATTCCGCTGAAGCCATATACGCTCATTGGTGTTTCGCCGAGATTGATAAGTTGCTCCCATTTATAGCCATGCTTTTCGATGGCTTTGATTGTCTGCGCCTTGTTGTCCCAAGTGGCAGCGCCAAGTATCATGAAATTTTCAGAGCCACTATATTTTTCATGCAGCGGTATCAAAGTAGCCTTTGCTTCGGCTATACACGGACCGCACCAGCTTGCCCAGAAGTCAACAAGCACATACTTTCCGTGTCCTACGTAATCCGATAGCTTTGCCTCTTTGCCATCCACCGTTTCTCCAGTCAAGTCTGCAAACATGTTGCCCTCGCTTGTGGCGCTGGCGGCTTCCATCAACTTATTTACACGTTTTATTTGCCTGTGGGACTTTATCCATGGTGAAAGACCATCATAAAGTTCTTCCCACATCTTGTGGTCATTGTTGATTAGGTCGTAATATTTCATCACAGCGACATAACCTAAGCCGTTATTGCCGTTCTCCCAAGCGAGATCTTTGAATTTCTTGCTCCAGACAGGCTTGTATTCCTCGAAAAGAGAGCGTATCTTTTCTAATTTTTCAGCTTTTGAAATGCCGCTTTTATCAAGGGAATCAACCATGGCGAAATACTTGTCGTCAGATTCCTTAAGTTCGGTCATGAGACGGTTATATGCCATATTGATGTCATTACCTTTCACCGGCAGATGTTTTTCAAAATCCACTGTCACATCACCTTCTCCGGCTATAAAATTAGCATATTCTCTTCCTAAATCCAGACGTGCGTGTGCGCTTTCCGGAATCTTCCCTTCGATTAAGAACATGCCATCCTTTACAATGGCTGAATCGACCTTCTGATTGGTGTCGTATATGCTCATATACACTGTTTTACCTTCCATGTCTGCGCCGAGCTTTGTGCTGGTAATGGAATATGGCATTTCAACATTCTGACTTACGCTGTTGGCGGTCGGATTGTCGGCTCGTCCTGCATTTGTTCCGAGTATACAGGCTGTCAGCACCAGCGCTGTCTTAAAGATTGGTCTTAGATTGGTTATCATATTGTTGGAAAGCTTGATATGTTTGAATGTGCAAATTTATAAAATAAACTCCAGCATTGGTTTAACATTTTATAAAAAGTTTAAATCAGTTCATATCCCGAAATTAGTAAGCCGTGATAAGCATGGATGAAAATTTTTGTTGAAAAAAATTCTTTAAGAATGAGTTAATTGTGTAAATTTGCAACATTAATCCTTAAAGTGGACTGATGGAAATACTCCCGGATGTGAAAGTCGCTGATAGTGTGGTGATTATTCCTACTTATAATGAAAAGGAAAATGTTGCCGCCATCATCGAGGCAGTTTTTGCACTGCCCCGAAACTTCGACATTCTCATAATTGACGATAACTCTCCTGATGGTACTGCTGCCATAGTGAAGAACCTCCAGACCAAGTATGAGGGCAGGCTTCATCTTCTTGAAAGGGAAGGGAAGTTAGGGCTCGGCACTGCATACATAGCCGGTTTCAAATGGGCTATCGCTCATCACTATGAATATGTGTTTGAGATGGATGCCGACTTCTCTCATAATCCTAACGACCTGTTGAAGCTATACGATGCCTGCGCCAAGGATGGAGCGGATGTCGCTATAGGTTCCCGTTACCTCACAGGTGTGAATGTGGTCAACTGGCCCATGGGCAGAGTGCTGATGTCATATTATGCTTCCCGCTATGTCCGGATTGTGACCGGTATGCCTATCAATGACTCCACTGCCGGTTTCGTATGTTACCGCCGCAGAGTGCTTGAGTCATTGCCGCTTGACGATATACGCTTCAAGGGTTATGCCTTCCAGATAGAGATGAAATTCCTCGCCTACAAATATGGATTCAAGATAGTGGAAGTCCCCATTATCTTCGTTAACCGTATGCTTGGCACATCAAAGATGAGCTCAGGTATATTCAGTGAGGGATTTTTCGGCGTGTTGCGCCTGAAATGGTCAAGCATGTTTACAAAATATCCCCAAATAAAGTAGGAACATGGCTCGCACATTATTATATAACGCAAATATAGTGAACGAGGGGGAGACCTATCTCGGATACATAGTGATCGAGGGAGGTTTCATCACCTGCTTGTCCCGTCAGGACAGTCTTTTGTCGCCTGACAGCTCCGAACTGGAGTGCATAGGTTCCGGATGCGACAATCGGATTGACTGCGAGGGGCGCATGGTGCTGCCCGGCGTTATAGATACCCATGTGCATTTCCGTGACCCCGGAATGACCGAAAAAGGGGACATGGCTACAGAATCGAAAGCCGCTTTGGCTGGAGGTGTGACCTCGTTTGTGGATATGCCTAACACCAATCCTGCCACTGTCTCCATGGCTGCGGTCGAAGACAAATTGCTCCGTGCTTCGGAGGTGGCAAGTGCCAATTACGGATTTTTTATCGGTGCCACAAACGATAATATAGACGAGCTTCTTGGTGCCGACTATTCACGTGTGGCGGGTGTGAAGCTGTTCATGGGCTCATCCACCGGAAACATGCTCGTTGACCGTGAACGGACGCTTAATGATATTTTCGCCCGTGTTCCGGCTGTCATTGCCGTACATGCCGAGGACGAGGCTGTCATCCGTGCCGCCCGTGAGCGTCTGAGCCGTGAATATGACGGCGACATACCTGTGGAATGTCATCCCGACATGCGTCCCCGTGAGGCATGTGTGGCTGCTACCGATCACGCTCTCGATCTGGCTAAGAAGCATGGCGCGCGCCTGCATGTGTGCCATATCTCTACTGCCGAAGAGCTTCACCATATTAAAGCCGCAAAGGCTGCCGGCGTGAAGGTTACTGCCGAGACATGTCCGCAGTATCTGATGTTTGACCGTAACGACTTCCTCATGTCGGGAGCACGTATAAAGTGCAATCCGGCAATAAAGGAACCTTCCGACCGCATAGCGCTCCTGCGTGAACTCCATAACGGAGTGATTGACTCCATTGCCACCGACCATGCGCCGCATCTCCCCGCCCAAAAGAAGGGCAATGCTCTCACGGCTGCCTCAGGTATGCCGATGGTCCAGTTCTCGCTCCCTGCCATAATGGATATTATGCGCCATGAGCCAGAGTGCGAGGATATGACGGTTGCCGATGTGGTTGAGCTTATGTGCCATGCTCCGGCAAGGATATTCGGTATAGACCGCCGCGGCTTTTTGCGCCCCGGCTATTATGCCGACATAGTAGTGCTAGATAAGAATGTGGACGAATCGGGCAATCCTGTTAAAATCAAGGATGAGGATGTGGTGAGCCGTTGCGGATGGACTCCCGTGGCTGGACGTGTGTTTGCCGACAAAGTTGGGTTAGTGATGCTCAACGGCGAAGTGGCGTATGCCGACGGAAATTTCTATCCCGCCCATCCGTTGCCGCTGAAATTCAACACATCTCCTGATCAATAACCATTAAGATAATAAACCAATAGTGTTGCCAATCAAGGTTAACCTTAATTCAATATAGTACAAAAACAAAAAAATTATGTTAGACAAAGCCAATGTCAAAACCCTCGACAAGGTGGTAGTGCGTTTCTCGGGTGACTCCGGAGACGGTATGCAGCTTGCGGGAAACATTTTCACAAATGTGTCGGCAGGTCTCGGTAACAAGGTGTCAACCTTCCCCGACTATCCCGCCGAAGTGCGTGCTCCGCAGGGTTCGCTCAGCGGTGTGTCAGGTTTTCAGGTCAGTGTGGGTGTGGATGTGCATACTCCCGGCGACCTTTGTGATGTGCTTATAGCCATGAACCCGGCTGCTCTCAAGCAGAATGTGAAGTTCTTGAAACCGGGCGGTGTCGCTATCGTTGATATCGACTCTTTCAAGGAATCGGATTTGAAGAAAGCGCTTTTTGAGACAGACGATCCTTTCAAGGAACTCAACATTAACGCTCAGGTTGTGGAAGTGCCTGTCACCGCCATGACTAAAGCGGCTCTTGCTGACTCAGGCCTTGATAACAAGAGCATTTTAAAATGCCGCAATATATTTGCCCTCGGATTGGTTTGCTGGTTGTTCGACCGTCCGTTGGAAGGTGCTTTGCGTATGCTCAAAGGCAAATTCGCCAAGAAACCTGCCATCTTTGAGGCTAACGCTAAGGTTATCGAAGCCGGTTACAACTACGGTAACAATATCCATGCGTCTGTTAACACCTACCGCATCGAGACTGAGGCTGCTGTCCCCGGCGTATACACCGACATCAACGGTAATACTGCCACTGCATGGGGCTTTATCGCAGCGTCTGAAAAGAGCGGACGTCCTCTCTTCCTCGGCAGCTACCCCATCACCCCTGCCACTGACATTCTCCAAGAACTTGCTAAGCGTAAGGACTTGGGCGTGAAAGCCGTTCAGATGGAAGATGAAATCGCCGGCGTATGCTCGGCTATCGGTGCTTCATTCGCCGGTCATCTTGCTGTCACATCTACTTCCGGTCCCGGTCTTGCCCTTAAGAGCGAAGGTATCGGTCTCGCTGTCATCGCCGAGCTTCCTTTGGTAGTCGTTGACGTGCAGCGTGGCGGTCCCTCTACTGGTCTTCCCACCAAGACTGAGCAGACTGACCTTATGCAGGCTCTCTATGGTCGTAACGGCGAATCTCCTCTTGCAGTCG
This sequence comes from uncultured Duncaniella sp., assembly GCA_910577335.1. Taxonomy (GTDB): domain Bacteria; phylum Bacteroidota; class Bacteroidia; order Bacteroidales; family Muribaculaceae; genus Duncaniella. The sequence goes on from CAJTMJ010000003.1 coordinate 25,234, forward strand.
TAGCCGCTTCTACTCCTACCGACTGCTTCACCATGGCTTTCGAAGCTTCTCGTATAGCTATGGAGCACATGACTCCGGTTATCCTACTTACCGATGCTTTCATCGGCAACGGTTCAAGCGCATGGCGCATACCCGAGGCAAACGAATTGCCTGAGATTCATCCTCCGTTGCTCGCTCCCAATTCTGTTGACGAGGCATGGCAGCCCTATACCCGCAAAGACGATAACAAGGTACGTTACTGGGCTATCCCCGGTACCGAAGGCGCCGCTCACCGTGTAGGCGGTCTTGAAAAGGACTATAACACAGGCGCTATCTCCACCGATCCTATCAACCATGAGAAGATGGTGATGGCTCGCCGTGAGAAGATTGCACGTATCGCTAACGATATTCCCGCTCTTGAAGTGCTCGACCCCAATGGCGCCGATACTCTGCTTGTGGGCTGGGGTGGTACTTACGGACATCTCCGCACTGCCGCTACCGAGCTTAACAATGCCGGCAAGCCTGTGGCTTTCGCTCATTTCAATTATATCAACCCGCTTCCCGCCAATACCGCCGAGGTATTTGCTAAATACAAGCGTGTGATTGTCGCCGAGCTTAACACCGGTATGTTTGCCGACTATCTGCAGGCTAAATTCCCCGATACCAAGATTGCACGTATCAACAAGGTTCAGGGTCAGCCCTTCCTTGTGAGAGAAGTGGTAGAAGGTGTAACCAAAATTATGGAGGACAAATAATCATGGAACAGACACAATATACTCCCGCCAATTATAAGAGTAACCAATCAGTGCGCTGGTGTCCCGGTTGTGGTGACCACGCCATACTCAACTCACTCCACAAGGCTATGGCTATAGTGGGTGTGCCTCCCCATCAGACCGCTGTCATTTCAGGTATCGGCTGTAGCTCTCGTCTCCCTTACTACATGAACACCTACGGCTTCCACACCATCCATGGCCGTGCGGCAGCTATTGCCACCGGTTTCAAAGTGGCTCGTCCCGACATGACCGTATGGCAGATTTCAGGCGACGGTGACGGTCTTGCCATAGGCGGTAACCACTTTATCCATGCTGTGCGCCGTAATGTGGACATAAACATGATCCTTTTCAACAATAAGATCTATGGTCTTACCAAGGGTCAGTATTCACCTACAAGCGACCGTGGATTCGTGTCTAAGTCATCACCCTACGGCACTACCGAGGATCCGTTTATCCCCGCTGAGCTTGTGTTTGGCGCACGTGGTAACTTCTTTGCCCGCAGCATCGATGTCGAGCTCCAGATTTCACAGGAAGTTCTTGTCGCAGCTGCCCTTCACAAAGGCACATCTGTGGTAGAGGTGCTTCAGAACTGTGTTATCTTCAACAACGGTATCCACAACTTCATCACTGACAAGGAACATCGTGCTGAACGCACCATCCATCTTGTGCATGGCGAAAAGATGCTTTTCGGCAAGGACAAAGAGATGGGTCTCGTGCGTGACGGCTTCCTGCTCAAAGCTGTGAAGGTCGGTGAGGACGGCTATACTATCGATGACGTGCTTGTGCATGACGCTCATACACCCAGCAACTTCCTCCACCAGCAGCTTGCCATGATGGACGGTCACGACCTGCCGCTCGCTCTCGGTGTTATCCGTGACGTGAACGCTCCCGTCTACAACGAGGAGATTGAAGCCCAAATAGTTGATGTGCGCGGCCGTAAGAATTTCGGTTCGCTCCGCGACATGGCTCTTGCAGGCGAAACTTGGACTGTAGAATAAGCAATCGTGATAATACTGCATTTACGTTTGTTAACAAAAAATATCGATAAATCGTATGTATTTAAATATGATTAGCAAATCACTGCGATTTATAACAAAAATTAGCAATAATAAGGGATTTTTTAAATAAGAAAAATTTCACAATTGAAAAAAATGCAGTACTTTTGAGGGCTCTTTCAGATGGTGTGTTCTGAAAGAGCCTTCATTAGATTATAAATAACCTTAATAACTACTTTAGTATTAGTAACGAAATCATGAGTAATCCTACTGTAAAACCCGCCAATGGTAAACTTGGCGTGCTCGTAGTTGGTCTCGGAGCAGTCACCTCTACTTTTATGACAGGTGTGCTGATGGCCCGCAAAGGTCTTGCAAAACCCGTCGGTTCAATGACTCAATATGACAAGATTCGTGTTGGTCAGGGTGCTGACAAGAAATATCTTCACTATAAGGATATCGTGCCTATGGCAGATCTTAACGACATCGTGTTTGGCGCATGGGACGTTTATCCTGCTAACGCTTATCAGAGCGCTATCTACGCAGAAGTTCTTCAGCAAAAAGATATCGACCCTGTGAAGGACGAACTCGAAAAGATCGTCCCCATGAAGGCAGCTTTCGACCATGACTATGCAAAGCGTCTCGACGGCAGCAACATCATGGAAGGCAAGACCCGTTGGGAAATGGCTGAACAGCTCCGTGAGGATATCCGTAATTTCAAGAAAGAAACCGGTGTTGACCGTGTTGTAGTTCTTTGGGCTGCTTCTACTGAAGTATATGTACCCGTTAACGAAGAAGTACACGGCACTCTTGCTGCTCTTGAAGCTGCCATGAAGGCTGACGACAAGAAGAACATCGCTCCTTCTATGTGCTACGCTTACGCAGCTCTTAAGGAAGGCGCTCCCTTCATCATGGGTGCTCCTAACACCACCGTTGACATCCCCGCTATGTGGGAACTCAGCGAGCAGACCGGTATGCCTATCGCAGGTAAGGACTTCAAGACAGGTCAGACTCTTGTTAAGTCAGGTTTCGCTCCTATCATCGGTACCCGTTGCCTCGGTCTTAACGGTTGGTTCTCAACCAACATCCTTGGTAACCGTGACGGTCTTGTGCTCGACGAACCCGCTAACTTCCGTACAAAAGAAGTTTCCAAGCTTTCAACTCTCGAGTCAATCCTCGTTCCTGAAAATCAGCCCGACCTTTACGGTGCAAACTGCGGTGGTGCTGAACCCGGCGGTCATCAGGGTTACTATCACAAAGTACGTATCAACTACTATCCTCCGCGCAACGACAGCAAGGAAGGATGGGACAACATCGATATCTTCGGCTGGATGGGCTACCCGATGCAGATCAAGATCAACTTCCTCTGCCGCGACTCTATCCTTGCAGCTCCTCTTTGCCTTGACCTCGTGCTTCTCAGCGACCTCGCTGCACGTGCAGGCCGTCACGGCATCCAGCGCTTCCTCAGCTTCTTCCTCAAGAGCCCGATGCATGACTACACTAAGGGTGAAGTTCCCGTTAACCACCTCTTCCAGCAGTACACCATGCTCAAGAACGCTATCCGCGAAATGGGTGGCTACGAAGCTGACGAACCTATCGACTAATCATCGTCAAGCCTCCTGATCACCAATCAGGACTCAAATACCAAATACGTTCGCTACACACCAGTGGCGAACGTATTTTTTTATGCCGTAATCCAGTTGGTTGGGATGCTTTTTGTGCCGTAATCCTGTCAGTAGGGATGCACCCCCGGTGCATCCGCTTGTATCCGCCTATAATAATTGAAACCCGCCGGGGCTCCAAGCCTGGGCGGGTTTCTTCTTTCAAAGTATGATAGCTGTGTCTACTTGATGTGTTACAGTTATCGGGATATTGGAGAGTTAAGTTTATTCTGCTCCTCCGCTGAGTCCGGTGCGACGGTATCCCTTGATGAGATATGTGGTTCCGGGGTCATCATCGCTGAATGATATCAGGAACTCAATAGAGTCAGCAGGTCTACCGCCAACCGGTGAAACTGTACCACCGTACACTACTTTACCGTTGGTAATTGTTACCTGACAGTCGTATGCTGTGTTCTGAACGGGAGTTGAGCTGCCGAATGTCTGAGAATTGGCATCGCAGGGTATTTTTACGATAAAATCCCAGAAGCCCTTAAGGTCGTTGATCCACATCTCGCTTGACACATTGGATGCGGTGTTGTAGGTGATGATCTGGAAATATCCAAGTCCGTATGGATCCTCGGCAATGATATTACCGTTGGCATCTGCAAGATTTACAGTCACCATCCATTCACCTGCAAGATCCTCAGTGGCAGTGCCGCCAATCTCCTCCTTGTCGCAAGAGCTGAATGCTATGGCGAAGATTGATACTAATATGTATTTCAGAAATTTTGTCATGATTCAATGAGTTTAAGCGTTACTGATTCTTGGAAGCATTGACTTTAAAGAGGAAAGGATAGTCGGTGTAGCTTACAATCCATGTGATTGTGTTGGTCGCCGCATCGAATTTGCCGTCAGTGATATCATTTGCCGAGTCGCCCCATCCTTGGAGGAAGCTGTCGATAAGAGTAATGTTACCGTCGGCGTCGATTGACACGTTACCTGTGAGGGCATAGCTTGTACCGTAGCCGGCACGGTATTCATACCATCCGCCGAGCAGGTCGGAGATGGCATATTTGCCTGTTCCGTCGCCTACCACACGCAGGGGATAACCGCCAAAGTATACTATGCCGTTATAATCACGGTAGCTGTCGGTGTTCACTGTGTAGTAACCCGACACGGGGTCGTTGGCGTCTGACACAAGCACGTAGCGGGTTGCGGTGGCGCTGAATCCGTCAGAATTTGTGACGCTGTACACCACGGGGTAATAGCCGGGGGTGGGAGAGCTGAAATTAAGCGATGAGATCACCTCTATCTGGTCGGTCACATCCTCGCCGTTGAGGGTTGCGGTGCATCCCGGGTCGGCAAAGGGCTGTCCTGCCACTGCTTGGTCGTAGACGGGACCTGCCATTTCCAGTACGGGATAGTAAGTAATGTCGGTCAATCCCTCGGTGTCCTTGTCGCAAGAGGTGAGTGACACCATTGCGAGTGAAACGGTTAATATGGAAATATATTTTTTCATTACTGTTTACTGTTTTATCAGGTTATCATTCTGCCCAGAACACCGGAGTGGCATCCCCCTTGTATTCAGGAGTGTTTTGGTTGCGGTTGGCTGAACTTTCAGGATAGGACCAGCGTTGCAGCAGCTTGTTGGTGCCGAGCGATGAGTTACACTGTATAGGAGTGTAAAGCGTTCCCGGTACGAGAAGCGAAGGCTGGTATGAGTCTGTGGTCACGTTGTAAAGCTGGTCGCCTGTCACACTGCCGAATGTCGGATATTCGAGACGGCGCATCTCACACCATGCCTCAAAGTTGTTTGTGCCGCTGAGTGCGACCCATTTCTGGATACCTATACATTTCTTATAGTTGGCATTGTCCCACGGGTAGGCTGCAAGCACTGTCTCATGACCTGTCACGCCTGCTGAGGCGAACGATGCCTCGATAGCGGCGATGTAGTGCTGCTCGGCTGCGGCTGCTGATCCGTAACGGGCTTCATACTCTGCGAGGAAAAATTCCACTTCGAAGCGGGAGATGAAGTAGACGGGAGCATCGTAAGTCATATTGGGACGGCACCAGTAGTTAGCCTTATAGTTGGCAGTGGTTGAAAAGTTGGTACCTGAGATACCGCCGGTGTATTCACCCTTGGTGTCATTGGGGTTGAAGAATGCTTTGAGACGTGCGTCGTCACCTGCGTTCATTGTGGCGAGAAGCGAGAGGTTAAGTATCACGTTCTGCTGGGTGCTGCCGAAGTAAGTGGCAAATTCTTCCTGATAGTAGGGGTTTGCCTGACCGCTTGAGTTGTTCCAGCAATTTGTCCATGCCACATCGCCGGCGGGGAAATTGTTTTCAGCCACGAGTGAAGTGAGCTGTGACTGCACGTCAGCCGCATCGCTCATACGCATCAGTATGCGGAGCTTGAGAGCGTTGGCAACCTTGATCCATTCCGATGATTTCTCGCCGGGGAGAAGGAAGTTGGTGCAGACCGATTCGTTACCGGTGGCTTTGGAGATTGCGTCGTCGAGTTCGGCAACCAGTCCGGTGTACACATCTTTTCCATTGTCGTAGTGAGGTGTCACATTTGATATGTCGAGACCTTCGCTGTAAGGGATCTCGCCGTAGCAGTCAACAAACGACTGGTAAGTGGCTACACGTATGACGGTGGCTGCGAGATATGTTCCCCACTCCTCATTGTTTGTCGCCATTGTGCGCACTGTCTCCATGTTCTGGAGTGTGCGGATGGTGAGGTTGGTGTAGGTAGAGCTTGAACGCACCGCACTCTGCTTGAACTGGCTATAGTCCATGTAGTTGGATGTGCCGAAGTACTGAGAATAGTGCTGGGCGTAATATCCGCCGGTGATGCGGTAGTAGTCTCCGTAGCTGTTGGCGAAAGCCATCTCTGCGGCAGGGAAAATCATGCTCGGGGTAAGGTTATCGACAGCAGGCGAGGTGGGAGACTGGTTGATGTCGAGATAGCTGTCGCATGAGGTTGTTGCAAGCGATAGAGCTATGATGCCTGTTATAATTGTCTTTTTCATTACTTTCTGTTCTGTTAGAAGTTAACTTTAAGATTAAGACCGAATGTGCGGCTCGACGGGTTGGTGTAGAGTTCACCGAATCCGTAAGCGAGGTCGCCTGAGTTGGTTACAGTTGTTGATTCAGGGTCAACATAGCGGTTGTCCTTTGCGGTCCAGATGAAAGCGTTGTTGCAGTAAGCGGTCACTACCACTTCCTTGAGATCGATAGGCTTAAGCCACTTCTTCGGGATGCTCCATGCGAGAGAGATGTTGCGGAGTTTGCAGTATGAGCGGTCGATAAGGTAAGCCATACCGCCATTGCCCCAACCGTAGTCGTTGAAATAGGTCTGGTAGCTGCTGTCGCTGAGGTAGATTGGAGTAGTGTTCTCTGAGTAGGTTCCGTCGCCATTGTCAACCACTGAGTTGGGGATGATGAACGGACGACGTTCGTTATATTCGGTCACCTTACCGTTACCTGTGAACTGCATGAGGTTCTTGGTACGTGAGAACATCTTGCCACCCTTACGGATATCGAAAGCTGCGCTGAGTGTCACACCGTAAGCTGTGAACGCTGTGGTGATACCGCCGGTCCACTTGTGGTTCATGTTGTAGCCGGTGTACTGGATTTCGTCGGAAAGTACGGGCTGACCGTGTGAGTCAACTATCGGGTTGCCGTAGTAGGGGCTGCTCTTGTCGGTCACGAACTGAGGCAGATAAGTGTAATAGGTTCCGAGAGGCATACCCTCTTCTGCATACATGTATACTGCGTCGTTACCTGCGCTGAAGTTGTAGATGTTGACCTTGCCGCCTTCGAGCGATTCAGGCATTGAGAGAACCTTGTTGACGTTCTTTGCAAAGTTGAATCCGATGGTCCAGTTGAAGTTGCGGGTGTCGATAGGAGTGACATTGAGCATCAATTCCACACCGCGGTTGCGAACCTTACCGAAGTTGGTCACCTGATAGCTGAAACCTGTCGAGGGGTCGATCGGGAGGGTGAAGATTTGGTCGTCGGTTATACGGTTGTAATATGTCGCGTCAAATTCGATTCGTCCGTTGAAGAAATTAAGGTTGGTACCGACCTCAAATTCCGATGTCATTTCCGGGCGCAGTGTCTGGCTGCCGGCGGTAGCTGATGCCATGAAGGCGTTGGTGCCGTGGAACGGGAATTTGATGATGTCACTTCCGTAGTAGCCGTTGGTGTATGCCTGAGCATAGTTGGTGGAAGTGTAGTAGGGGCTTGCGTCGTTACCGGTCTTACCGTATGCGAGGCGGATCTTACCGAACGAAAGCACGCTCTTGTCCTCGATGAAGCGGGTGAAGATACCGCTAAGGGTGATACCGGGATAGAAGAATGAATTTTTGCTGAGAGGAAGTGTTGATGACCAGTCGTTACGTCCGGTGATATCCATGAAGATGAAATCATCCCATCCCACCGATGCGTATCCGAAGAGACCCACCATGCGGCGTTTCATCTGTCCTTCAGCGAGTGAGGTCCAGTTTGAACCGTTGCCGAGCTGCCAGTAGCCTGTGTTGATGGCGAGGTCGTCAGCTTCACCGGTCATGTAGGTGTATGCGCGTTCGTTGATGTTGACACCTGCGGTGAGGCTGAGGTCAAGACGATTGTCAAGGAATTTTGAGTTATACACGGCGAGGAAGTCATGGTTAAGCTCGTGTGAACGGCGGTAGTATGTATACACATAACCTGCTTGGTTCATGTTGCTGGGAGCATAGCCGTAGTCCTCGTTGATGAGAGCATCGTCAAGGGCGATCTGCGGGTAACCCATCTTATTGTCGTAGTCGGCATAGTCAAGACCGAAGCGATAAGAGAGTGTCAGACCCTTTATCGGCATAAGGTCGAGCTGGAGTTTGCCGTATACCTGCTTACCGTTGGTGGTGTATTCGTTGTTGTGAAGTGCCCAATACGGGTTGGTGATACCATAAGGAGTGAAGTAGGCTTCCGGAGTGTTGAACGGGCTGCTGAGATCCTTCATGTCAACGATAGAGATGTCACGGGGCATTTCAAACACACCGTCAATCACTGATGTTCCCTGATAAGAACCTACGGTCTTTGTCTTGTAGGTTGCAAGGTTCATGGCTGTTGACACTTTCACCCATTTTTCGGGCTGATAGCTGCCGCGGAAGGCGAGGGTGTTACGGCGATATGAATCTTGGTCGGTAGGTATCATACCATCGTTATCAGTGTAGCTGTATGACACATAGTAGGTCATCTCTTCACCCTTGCTTACACCGCTGAGGGCAATGTTGTGTTTTTGTGACCAGCCGGTGTCGAAGAAGTCACGTACGTTGTTCTTCTTGGCATCGTAGGTGTGGATAAGCTGCTGGTGGTTCCAGATAGGACCGTATACCTGACGGCTGCCGTCAAGAGCGGGACCCCATGAGCCGTTTTCAATGTAGGTCTGGTTACCGTTCCAGCCCTGACCCCACTTGTTCTGCATTTCGGGGAGGAGTGAGATGCGAGAGGCTTCAACATTCCCGCTGTAGGTGATGGTGTAGTTCTTACCGTCACCCTTGCCGCCGTTTTTGGTGGTGATGATGATCACACCGTTGCTGGCGCGGCTACCGTAAAGCGAAGTTGCGGCAGCGCCCTTAAGCACTGTGAGCGATGCGATGTCGTCGGGCGAGATATTGCTGATACCGCCGGTTGACACTGCATGTCCCTGACCGCTGAACGAACCTGTCTGCAGGGGCACACCGTCAACTACATAAAGAGGTTGGTTACTGCCGTTGATTGAACCGAGACCACGGATCGACACGTTGTTTGCAGTACCGGGGTCGCTTGAAGTGGTCTGGATCTGAAGACCTGCCACTTTACCCTGAAGCGCCTGCATGACATTGGTTGACTGCGCGCGTTCGATTTCCACTGCGCCAACCTGTGTGGCTGAGTAACCGAGTGATTTCTCGGAACGTGAGATGCCGAGTGCGGTCACCACGACTTCATCAAGCAGCTCGGAGTTAAGACCGAGCACGATGCGGATTTCGCCCTTTGTGATGGGTACATCCTGCGAGGTCATGCCCACGTAACTTACACGTAGTGACTTTGCGTCGCTGGGGACGTTTTTAATCACAAACTTACCTTCTACGTCAGTGCTCGATCCGAGTTGGGTACCCACTACCATAACTGAGGCTCCCACGATTGGTTCATTGTCGTCGCCTGAGATTACAATACCTCTTACGGTTCTCGTCTGAGCAGCGGCGCTCATAGATACGGCGAGGATTGTCAATAGCAACAAGAATAGCTTTCTCATACTAATTAAAATTAAACATATACTAAAACGCTATAATTTTCATTAACTAAAATAAACTTAAACAAATGTTGTTTACATTACCTCTGTAACGTACCTATTTATAGTTCGGATGAATATCAGTAGTTATTATTGATGCAATAAAAATAGCTAAATGTTATAAATATTAAGTATATTCAAGCATTTTGCTATAATTTCACACTGCAAAGAAACGAAAAATTCTAAACATATACTAAAAATTACCCCCCGATTGTTAAATTGTATTTAATAAAACGTTAAATAAATTTAAACAACAATCGCCACAATATTATATTATACCAATATATATATAATACCCTCGTCTGCCGAAAAAAGCATAAAAAAAGCCCCACAGCTACCTGTGAGGCATATTGTAGGGCTAAATAAGATTGCTTGGTTTTGGGCTAAAGCAAATTATTCTTTCGGAGACTGGAGTATTGAGTTATAGGCGGCAGGAGTAGTTATGATTTCCACTGCTGCGTTATAAATCGGGTCAAGGGCATTAACCACACGGTAATATACCGACTGGTCATAGAGGTCACGTCCTATAAGCCCTTTCAGTATCGCTTCAAGATAAGCCTTGGAACGGATAAACTCCTCCTCGTTATATTTCACACCCTCCTTTTCACCTTCATCTATAAGTCCCTGCATGATGGCTGGAGTGACAATGAAATTTGATATGAAGGTATCAGCATTGGGATATTCATCCATAAGCGCCTTCCGGTTATTGTCCACATAATTCACGCTGTAGTTATTCATTGCTCCGCGAGCCACAAGATCACGGTAGTAAGATGAGTAATATGTGGTATCGATAGGCACAAACTTGTCGGGCATTATGCCTCCACCTCCATAAACCGGGCGGTTAAGGCGGATGGTGTGGTAAAGAAGCGAGTCAGCGAAATGGATGCTGTCGGCGCTGTTAAACTCTCCCGACTCATATCTGTGGAGCATATCAAGCTGGTAATCCTCATCCTCGCCGTCGGCGTATGGCTTTTGAATACATCTGCCGGACGGTGTGTGATAGCGTGAAACGGTCAAACGTATCATCGAGCCGTCAGGGAAGGGGAACGGGCGTTGCACAAGTCCTTTGCCGAATGTGCGGCGACCTACTATAACCCCTCGGTCGTTGTCCTGAAGAGCTCCTGAGAGGATTTCGCTTGCCGATGCGGAGAACTGGTTCACCATGACCACCACACGTCCGTTGAAGAACCCGTTGGTAGAGGCATCATATATGCTTTTGCCGTTCTTCTTAGAGTCGGTGTACACTATCATATCACCCTTTTTAAGGAAGATATTTGCCACCTCTATAGCTTGTTTCAGGTATCCTCCGCCATTGTCGGTGAGGTTTATGATGAGATGGCGCATACCCTGCTTGCGGAGGTCTTTCATTGCCGTAGTCACTTCGTCGGTCGTGCTCTCGGCAAAACGGGAGATGCTTATATACCCTACGGAATCGTTTGCCATGAAGGCTCCGTCAACACTGTAGATGGGTATATCATCGCGCACGACACGGAACTCAAGCAATTCAGGCACATTATTGCGCTTCACTTTGAGATTTGCGACAGTCCCCTTCGGACCTCGGAGTATCTTTAGGATGTCATTGTTCTTCTTCCCGACACCTGAAATGATGGTGTCGTTACAGGAGATTATGCGGTCTCCCGCCTGTATACCAAGACGTTCTGAAGGACCGTCAGATACCGATTCGATCACATAGAGAGTGTCTTTTACCATCTGGAAGCGTATCCCGATCCCGGAGAAGTTACCGTTTAACGGCTCGGTTAGCTCCTTGGTTTCCTCTGGTGTGGTATAGGTGGAGTGGGGGTCGAGAGTTTTCAACATACCTATTATGGCTTCCTGAACCACCTTTGCGGTGTCCACGTCGTCCACGTAATAGTTCTCTATAAGCTGCTCGGCAAGCCGTAGCTTTCGCTCAGGAGTGAACTGTGCGGATATTGTGGTGAAGAGGAGTGATGCGAGTGTAAGTGTTAGTAATATTCGTTTCATTATCACGAGTTAGTTTTTTAGCTATGGATGGGTGTGTCCGTATGTGTTACGGTAGGAACGGTTCCGTGTCATATCCGTAGTGAGCAAGCTCACGCACAATGGATGAGGACACGCAGGCATGTTCCGGTAGGGTGAAGAGTATGACAGTCTCTATTCCTGATATCTTGCGGTTGATGTCGGCAAGATTGCGTTCATATTCGAAGTCAGCTACCGACCTGACACCTCTTAAGAGCCATTTTGCCCCTTCCGCCTTGCAGGTATCGACTGTGAGTCCGTTGTAGCTGATCACTTTTATCTTTGAGTTCCCTGCATACAGCTCAGAGATGCGGTTAATGCGCTCGTTTACAGACAAGGATGAAGATTTACCTGAATTTTCACCGATCGCTATGATTATCCTGTCGAATAGCGGCAACGCCCGCTCTACTAATGAGTGGTGACCTATGGTGTAGGGGTCGAACGAGCCGGCAAACAGCGCCGTTCTGTCAGCTGATTTGTGAGTCATCTTCTATAACAAGGTTTTCAATGATGAAGTTCTGTCGCTCCATGGTGTTTTTACCCATATAGAATTCAAGCAGTTCAGCCACGGTGTCCTCCTTGCGGAGTGATACACGGTCAACACGCATGTCGGCGCCGATAAATCCTCGGAACTCGTCAGGCGAAATCTCCCCGAGTCCTTTGAATCGGGTGATTTCGGCATTGTCTCCGAGTTTGTTGATGGCTGCTATGCGCTCTTCATCGGAATAGCAGTAATATGTCTCCTCATTGGCTGCAGCCGAGCTGCGTCCTCCGCCACCTCGCTTGGTGAGTTTGCGGTTACGGACACGGAAAAGTGGTGTCTGCAACACATACAGGTGCCCCTTCTTTATCATATCAGGGAAGAACTGGAGGAAGAACGTGAGCAGCAGCAGGCGTATGTGCATACCGTCAACATCGGCATCGGTAGCGATGATTACATTGTTATAGCGCAGTCCGTCAATGCCTTCCTCTATGTTGAGTGCAGCTTGGAGGAGGTTAAATTCGTCATTCTCGTATAGTATCTTTGCCGGCACTCCGTAAGAGTTCTTGGGCTTGCCTCGCAATGAGAACACAGCCTGTGTCTCCACATTTCGTATTTTGGTGATTGAGCCGGCTGCCGAGTCACCCTCGGTTATGAATATCGACGATGCGAGTTTCTTTTCTTCGTCCCCCTTCACGTCATTTAGATGCACACGGCAGTCAAGGAGCTTTTTGTTATGGAGATTTACCTTCTTGGCTTTCTCACGGGCAAGTTTTGTGACACCCGCCATAGCCTTGCGGTCACGCTCGCTCTCCTGTACCTTTTTCAGGATCACTCCGGCTATGTCAAGGTTGCGGTGCAGGTAGTTGTCAAGTTCGTTCTTGACGAAATCACCCACGAACTTTGCCACAGTGGGTCCCTCAGGTCCCATGTCACGGCTGCCGAGCTTGGTCTTTGTCTGGGATTCAAACACCGGTTCCTCCACTTTAATGGATACGGCTGCGATCATACCGTTGCGTATGTCGGAGTATTCGAAATTGCGGTCGAAATAATCCTTTATGGTGCGTGACACCGACTCTTTGAAGGCGGTCAGATGGGTACCTCCCTGAGTGGTGTGCTGTCCGTTGACAAATGTGTAGTATTCCTCGCCGTGCTGGTTGGCATGTGTGAGGGCTATCTCTATATCTTCGCCTTTCAGATGGATGGGTGGATAGAGCGGTTCGGTGGTCATGTTGTCGCGCAGAAGGTCAAGCAGACCATTGCGTGACACATATCGCTTGCCGTTGAATACAATGGCAAGTCCTGTGTTTAGAAAAGTGTAGTTCTTAAGCAGCGGTACTATGAACTCATCCTTGTAATGATAGTCACGGAAGATGCTTGCGTCAGGGATGAAGCGTACTAATGTGCCGTTGGGCTCCTCAGTCGGCTCGATGGGGCTTTCCTCGACGATGTTACCGCAACGGTAAAGCACACTCTTGCTCTGCCCGTCACGGATACTCTGGATGTAGAACTCGGTAGAAAGCGCATTCACCGCCTTGATGCCCACACCGTTAAGACCCACCGACTTTTTGAAAGCCTTTGAGTCATATTTTCCTCCGGTGTTCATCTTTGATGATGCGTCAACCACCTTGCCGAGGGGTATCCCTCTGCCGAAGTCTCGCACAGTGACACATCCGTCAATGACATTTACCATTATCTGTTTACCGAACCCCATCATGTACTCGTCAATCGCATTGTCGAGCACCTCTTTTATGAGTACGTAGATGCCATCGTCGAAATTAGAGCCGTCACCTAATTTACCGATATACATACCCGGACGGCGACGTATGTGTTCTTTCCAGTCGAGGGTTTTGATGTCGTCCTCGCTATATTCAACCTTGGCAGTTGACTCAGCGTCGAACTCCTCTTCTTGCTCAACCGAAAAGATATCTTCGTTTTCCATCTGTCCTATCCTTTTGCTTTTGAACTGGTTTAGTCGCAAATTTACGAAAAAATAATGAAAAATGGAAATGTGCGGTCTCAACTGTTATTTTTGACCTTCTTTTTGAGCCTTGTTCTGTGCGGTAAGCCACTCAAGAAGGAGCGTTTTTACCTGATCATGGTATTTGAAGGTAGGTCGGAATCCCCAGCCATGTCCCCCGATAGGGAATATATGCATGGATGCCGGTATCTTATTGGCTTTCAGGGCACGGTAGTAGCGGATTGAGTTTTCCGGGAGCACGGCTCTGTCGTCATCGCTCAGAAGGAGTATTGCCGGTGGAGTGTTAGCATCCACATGCTGCTCGTTGGCATACTCTGCAAGCAATGCTGGGTCTGTGGCTTTGTCGCCGAGCAGATTGTTGATGGAGCCTTGATGTGTCACACCTGCTTCGGAAGTCACCACGGGATAGAAGAGCACGCTGAAGTCGGGGCGCGACTCTGCATCGGTTATATGGGTGCTGACCGTAGAGGCAAGATGTCCTCCTGCCGATGAACCGGCGATACCTACTTTCGACGGGTTGACACCCCATTTTTCGGCGTTGCGGCGCACGGTGCGTATAGCTTCTCTGGCATCATCTGCCGGGATTGTGTAGTTGCCGTGGGGCAGGCGGTATTTAAGCACCACACCTGTTATGCCGTTATCGGCAAGCCACTGAGCCACCTGTTTCCCCTCGTGATCCATTGCAAGGTGGGTGTATCCACCGCCGGGGCATACTACCACTGCCATGCCTGTGTTTATAGAGTCGGCAGGATGATACACTGCGATGGTTGCTTCGTTGTCATGTCCGTTATCGTTGGGCGCACCGTTCACCCAAAGGTTTGTGGGTGTCTGGGCGAATACGTTTGTCATGGAGAGCGCCATTGCTGAGGCGAGTAGTGTTGTGAATATACGTTTCATGATTAGTTCGGTTGTGAGATGATTATAAATGCGTTAGCGAGTGAATGTATAGACGCCTTCTGCGGTGGTAGGGATGTCATATTCCAATACCTTCGGAAGTGTCAATGCCGGGATTTTAGATTCATCCTTGATGATAGGTGCCGGGATGGTGTAGATTTGGTTCAGCAGGTTTGGATTCACACCTGCGGCTACTTTTAGCTCGGAGCCGTCAGCGGCTTTGAGGGGTGTTGTGGTGCGTAGACGCAGGTTGCCACCGAGGTTTGACTTTATGGTGACTGACGCAAGTGTGTTGCCGTCCCATTTCATATCTACGATTTCGAATCCGCCACGTGTCTTTAGACCCTTTACAGTCCCTTCTTTCCATACGTCGGGGAGGGCGGGGAGCAGATGTATGGCTCCGTCATGGCTTTGCACAAGCATTTCGGCTATACCTGCGGTGCAACCGAAATTGCCGTCGATCTGGAACGGCGGATGTGCGTCGAACATGTTGGCGTATGTGCCTCCGTCCTGATCCTTGATGGTGACATTCGGGTCTTTGAGTTTCAATTGGTTAGTGATAAGAGTATATGCGTGGTTGCCGTCAAGCAGACGTGCCCATAGACATACCTTCCATCCCATTGACCATCCACGGCTTGCGTCACCTCTACTGATAAGTGACTTTTTGGCTGCTTGGAAGAGCTGCGGATTGGTGTAGGGTGAGATCTGGTTCCCCGGGAAAAGTCCCCAGAGATGTGATACATGTCTGTGGCTGCTTCTCTCCTTGTCCCAGTCCTCAAGCCATTCCTGTAGCTGTCCGTATTTACCTACATGCATCGGGGGGAGCTGTGCCTTAAGTGCTTCAAGATCTTTTGCGAATTTTTCATCTTTGCCGAGTGCCCGGGCGGCGAGTATGGTGTTGGTAAGAAGGTCGTAGACCATCTGATTGTCCATGGTGACACCGCTGAAGAGCGCCAAACTCATCTTTTTGCCTGTGTCGCTGATATATGAGCCTAATCCCGGATGGTTTTCGGGTGAATTTGAGGGTGAAACTACCTTGTAGCCTGTCTTCGGGTCTGTCACTAAGAAATCCTGATAGAATTCGCTCGCTGACTTAAGCACCGGATAAATCTCGGCGAGATATTTTTTATCGCCGGTGTACAGGTAGCGTTCCCAAAGGTGTGAACAGAACCATGCGCCACAGGTGGGCCATACGCTGCACGATGCATTGTCAACAGCTCCGGTAGAACGCCAAAGGTCTGTGTTGTGGTGGAGTGTCCAGCCTCGGCAGTCATACATATTCTTTGCCGATTCTCTCCCCGTCACACTGACATCCTTAACCAATTGGAGGAACGGGTCATGACATTCGCTGAGATTGGTTACCTCTGCAGGCCAATAATTCATTTCGACATTGATGTTGGTGGTATACTTGCTGTCCCATGCCGGGTATTGCCCTGCGTTAGGATTCCATATCCCCTGAAGATTGGCAGGCTGAGTGCCCGGTTGAGAACTGCTTATAAGAAGGTATCTGCCGAACTGGAAATACATCGATGCGAGAGAGGGGTCAAAGGTTGTGGAGAACTCTTTTATGCGTATGTCGGTTGGCTTCTTTTCCTGCTCCTTATTGGAACCGAGGTCGAGAGACACACGGTTGAACTGCTCGGCGTATTTTGCTGAATGGTCTGCTTTTGCTTTGGCATATTCCTTGCTGAACTTGTTAAGCGCAGCCATCGCCTTAGCATCGCTGTCATCGCTTATATCTTTATAGTTCTTGAAATTAGTGGCAGCCGAGATATAGATTATCGCAGAATTGGCATCTGTGACCGATATGGAGTTTGTGGCGGCATCAGACTTCTCTTTGCCCCCGTCAGCCACTACTTTTACGAATGCGGTGGCATGGAGTTTGTTTGGAATATTCTCCTCTGCCTCCTTTGCATGGGTGCAATACACACGCAGCATGTTGTCCGATCCTTTCACTACAGTGGTTTCGGCAAGTGTGCGGGTCTTTTTCAGCGGACCTGTAAATGAAGTCTTAAAAGTAACCATGCCGGGTTTTGACGCTGAAATTTTTATGATTATCAGGTCATCTGCCAGGGATGTGAATATCTCGCGGGTGTATACCACCCCATTGACGCTATAGGTTACTTTGGCAACGGCATTGCTGAGGTCGAGTTCACGGCGGTAATCTGAAACCTGCTTACCGTCGGTGGGGAAGTCGAGGATAAGATTGCCGATTGACTCATAAGTCATGCCGTGGGCGGTTATGTTTTTGTCAGCCGTGATGTTTGCCATCGAGAGGCGTTGAGCCGCCTCGTAATTCCCGTTGTTTATATGTCCCCTGATTTCGGCAAGGTGCTTTTTAGCATTGGGATTATAGTTGTTATACGGACTGCCTGACCAGAATGTGTCCTCGTTTATCTGTATAGTGTCCTGTGCGACACCGCCATAGACCATGGCGCCAAGATGTCCGTTGCCTAATGGCAATGCTTCCACCCAATAGTCTGCCGGGCGGTCATACCATAACTTCAAATCATCTGCAGCATACGCTCCAAATCCAAGACATAGAGTCAATACTAATGTGATAAGTTTTTTCATGTTATTTAATGCTATTTGTTACAATTTTATGTTCTTATTTTTCAGTCGATTCCCAGAGGTATAACCTGTCTGACGGTCGAATTTTCCGTGGCACTTTCATGGAGAAGTTTTCACCTTTCTTCACCATTTCCACGGGGTCATATTCCAACCTGAGTTCATCCACCTTCATGATGATAGCTCCTGTATCGGTGCCGGTGATTATAACCTCGTCACCCACATGCAGCTCGCCGCTCTCCATGACGAATTCTCCCACGCCGAGTTTGGGGAAGTAGCGAACACCTTTGGCGATATACTTTTTGACACGTGTGGCAGACGAGCCGTATTTCGACGACCATTCTCCCAAACGCTGTCCGAGATAATACCCGTTCCAGAATCCGCGGTTGAATATCTTGCCAAGCTCAGTGTCCCAAGCAGCTATCTTTTCATCGGTAAATTCACCTCTGCAGATGGCATCGATAGCTTCGGAATAGGCTTGAACGGTGATTTTAACATACTCCGGCCCTCGTGCCCTCCCTTCGATCTTAAACACCCTCACTCCGGCGTCAATCATCTTGTTGAGGAAGTGGATGGTTTTAAGATCTTTGGGCGACATAATGTATTTGTTCTCTATGTCGAGCTGATCACCTGTCTCACGGTCGGTCACAGTGTACCCACGGCGGCATATCTGAGTACATGCCCCTCGGTTTGCGCTTGAATTCATCTCATGCAGACTCAGGTAGCATTTTCCTGACACAGCCATGCACAAAGCTCCGTGGCAGAACATTTCAATACGTATCTTCTCACCTTTAGGACCGCAGATATTCTCACGCTCTATAGCGTCATGTATCTCTTTAACTTGGTCAAGGTTCAGCTCACGGGCGAGCACCATAACGTCGGCGAATTGCGAAAAGAATTTCACAGCCTCAATGTTAGTCACATTGAGCTGCGTGGAGATATGCACCTCCACGCCTATGCTTCGTGCGTAGGTGATGGCGGCTATGTCGCTGGCTATGATTGCGGATATGCCGCTCTCTTTCACAGCGTCAATTATGGCATGGCATTTCTCTATCTCGTTGTCGTAGATGATGGTGTTGACAGTGAGATAGCTCTTAACCCCGACGTTATCGCAGATTGAGGCGATGTTGCGAAGGTCGTCAAGGGTGAAATTGACTGATGAGCGGGAACGCATGTTCAGTCCTTCCACGCCAAAATATATAGCGTCAGCCCCTGCTTCGATGGCTGCGTGAAGTGATTCGTAGCACCCGACAGGTGCCATTATCTCAAATTCTTTACGGTTCATTCTTTTTGTTCGGTGATATTCAGATACGATTACCCTTGGCGATGGGGTCAGATGGTGCGTCCGGGGTATTCCTTAAGGGCGGCTGCAAGCACTTTCATCGCTTTGGCAAGTTCCTGCTTATTGAGCACATACGCCATGCGCACTTCGTCGATTCCCATGCCGGGGGTGGTGTAGAATCCTGCAGCCGGAGCCATGAAGATGGTCTCTCCGTCAAGGTTGAATTCCTTCAGACACCACTGGCAGAATTTGTCGGCGTCGTCCACAGGCAGTTTCACCACTGTGTAGAACGCTCCCATAGGTATCGGGGTGTAGCAGCCGGGTATCTTGTTGAGCTGGTCGATAAGAAATTTACGGCGTTCCACATATTCGTTGTATGTGGCAAGCATATATTCCGGCGATGTGTCGATGGATGCTTCTGCCACAATCTGTCCGAGCAATGGGGGGCTAAGACGTGCCTGACAGAATTTCATCACATTGGTCTTAAGCTGCGGATGCTTTGTGATGAGGGCACCGATACGTATGCCACATTCGTTGTATCGTTTTGACACTGAGTCAACAAGCACAACCTGTTCCTCTATGCCGGGCAGATGGAATGCGGATATATAAGGTGCGCCGGTGTAGCAGAATTCACGGTAAACCTCGTCCGAGAATAGAAAGAGGTCATATTTCTTTACCAAATCCCTGATTTGCAGCATCTCTTTCATGGTGTAGAGATAGCCGGTGGGATTGTTGGGGTTGCAGATAAGTATACCCTTGGTGCGAGGGGTGATAAGCTCCT
Organism: uncultured Duncaniella sp.; assembly: GCA_910577335.1. Classification (GTDB taxonomy): domain Bacteria; phylum Bacteroidota; class Bacteroidia; order Bacteroidales; family Muribaculaceae; genus Duncaniella. The sequence goes on from CAJTMJ010000003.1 coordinate 44,877, forward strand.
CGAACTTCTCGACCGACGGGAGTGCGAAACCCTCGTCAATGTTCGATGGAACGGTCACGATCTTAGCTCCGGCAGAGATTGCAAATGCCATGTAGTTGGCGTAGGCAGGTTCCGGAACTATTATCTCGTCGCCGGGGTCAAGACATGCCATGAATGCGAATAGTACCGCTTCCGAACCTCCGGCAGTGACTATGATGTCGTCAACATCCACATCGATGTTGAAGCGGTGATAGTACTCCTTGAGTTTCTTGCGCAGTGACAGCAACCCGGCTGACGGACTGTATTCAAGCACTGTCCGGTCGATGTTCTTCAATGCGTCGAGCCCTTCCTGAGGAGTTGGCACGTCAGGCTGTCCGATGTTCAGGTGATATACTTTGATTCCCCTTGATTTGGCGTCGTTGGCAAGGGGTGTCAGTCTCCTGATAGGTGAGGCAGGCATCAATGTGCCGCGTTCTGATACGTTTGGCATGTCGGTGAGGTATGTAGTTTGGTGTTAAATCATTTCTCGGTTACATCTTCGTGGATGTGGATGAATATCTCCTTGTCGATAGGGGTAAGTTCCACATGTCGGCGAGCCATCATGCGTGAGGCGGTGTCGAAGAAGCTATTCATGTTCACATCTCTCATGCCGAGGGTTGAACCTTCGGTGAACGATTGTATGAATGTGCGCGGGAAGCCTGCGCTATAGAAGTTGACTCCGACTCCCACTATTGTGGCGGTATTAAACATTGTGTTGATACCTGCTTTGGAGTGGTCGCCCATTATGAGTCCGCAGAATTGCAGACCGGTTTTCACGAATCTCCCCTCTGCTATGCTCCACAGTTTGATGGGTGCGTAGGTGTTTTTGAGGTTCGAAGCTGTGCATCCGGCTCCGAGGTTGCACCATTCGCCTATCACTGCGTTACCCAAGAAGCCGTCGTGGGCTTTGTTGGAATATCCTGTCATTACCACATTGTTAAGCTCTCCGCCCACTTTGCAGTACGGACCGAGTGTTGTGGCTCCATATATCTTTCCGCCCATGTTGACCACTGCGTGTTCGCATAATGCGATAGGACCTCTCAGGCAGGCTCCTTCCATGATTTCTGCGTCACGCCCTATGTAGATCGGACCTTTTTTCACATTAAGGATAGAACCTTCCACTGTGGCTCCCTCTTCGATGAAGAGTTGTGACGGGTCGCCGATTAACCTGTTTGTGTCGCTCAGGGGCTGTGATTTTTTCCCGGCGGTGAGAGCTGCGAAATCACGGCGCAGTGCTTCGTCGTTAAGCATGAAGATGTCATACACATGATTGATGGCAAACGGCTCTGCGGTGTATTCTTTTTGTGAATTCGGTTCGCCGTTGCCTCGGCGGGCAATTGTCTTCCCGTTGTGGATGAGTGACTCCCCGGGCTGCAAATCCAATATTGCCTCCACGAGCTGTGCGTCCGGATGGATATTACCTGCGATGAAAAGATTGTCACCGTCTGACGCTTCAATCATCGGATACTTGATTGAGAGATAATCCTGAGTGCTATATGAGTATGCGCCGGGGATGGCTCGCTGCCATTTTTCTGAAATGGTAGTGATGCCATGGCGCAGCAATGCCACCGGACGTGTATAGGTGAGGGGTAGCATATTGGTGCGCACCTTCACCGGATCGAAAAGTATGATATTCTTCATGAAGAAAATTATTTATTTTACAAAATTACAAAAATTATTGAATGAACTGATTTAAACTTTTTATTTTTTATGGTTTGATACTATTTTAAGGATTGATTATCCGCTTCTACAAATCAAATGCCATGCTTGGAAATTGTTCATGAGCAAATATTAAAAAATATTAATCACAGTGTTAAAAACTTTGAGCATTGGGAAATAGTTGTTAACTTTGCATCGAAAATAGACACCAATGTTGCAAATCCTTGGGCTGATAAAATTTTACGCATTAAATCACATTATGGGCTAAGGAATAAAAAGGCAACTTCATCTAATTTTGTCTTCGTGAGACGGCATGAGAGGATGCGATGGTGTAGTGTAAGTATGATATAATCTCTACATTATTGGAAATGAAATAGTTTTTATTTTCAGTAACTATCGAATCAAAATTTGCCTTTTGGCTTTAGTCCTGTTGCTCCTTGAGGTAAGGAGCAGCGGACGATTTTTTTATATACCCCCTCCAAAACTTCCTCCACCGCTAACCAATCTCGTTGTCAGGTCGGTTTGACATACTATATTGGAAACTTTCGGATCAGCGAAATCATTTGTTGGATACATAAATAAATCGCCACTGAAAGCAATTTGCTTTCAGTGGCGATTATGCTTAATACTTAATCAAAATTCATCACTTGCCGGGAGCTTGCCAGAACCATTGCTCGTCGGTGATATTATAATCCGAATAGGGGTACTTCATACCTTGCGGAGCAAGAGTGACATGGCTCCCCTGCTTATGGGTGCTCTCCCCTTCAGGTTCTGCCTGATTGAAAGTGTTTGACTGCAGCATATATAGATTTTTAGCCATATAGTAACCTAAATATTCATCTTGCGTTTCAGCCCATTTATTATTCCAATTGGCATCCTTGTTTAGTACCACGGGTAGGTCATGTTGCAATCTGTAACGGACTTCTCCCGGATGAAGCATCAATCCGTTTTCATCAGTCACAAAGGCTGCGAATGTCGGATCTACCCATACCCATTTACCTAACGATTCACTCCAAGCTACACATATAACATGGCAGTCATTGTCCTTATCCCAAGCTTTTGGCAAACAGGTGATATATCTTGCAGGGATACCTTCGGCAAGCAACGCCTCTGTAAGGCATATAGCGAGTGCCCTGCAGTTGTATCCGCAGCTGTCACGGCGGGAGCTGTCGTATGTGTTTCTTAAATTCCGTGCTCCCGGAGCCAGACCGTTGCTGCCGTCATGAGTGATGTTGTTATGTACCCAATATAGCAGGTTCTTAATTCTGCTTATGTCGTCTCCATTGCCGGCTATGCTGTCGAGGTTGAAACGTTTGCGTGACAATGTTAGTAGGCTGTCGGAGGGAGCTGCATATTTAAATTGGAGGTTCAATGTCGTATCCGGTGTGTTATACGATGGCGATTCCTTAAGAATTTCAAGCTCATTCTTGACATCATCACCCAAATTCCAAGCATATTCCATCGATTTTTTCAAACTGTCACCCTCAGGGCTGCCGATTTTTGCTAAAATAGGTTGAAGGGTTTTTGCAGCTTGATATTGCCACTTGCGCATCCAATCCGAATTTTTTGCACGTAATACTTCCGATTGCCATTGTGCGAGACGTTCCATATCGGCAACCAGTCGGGGATCTGATTTCAACTGCTCTATGGTGGCAGCATGGGTCACACTGTCATTATAAACCTTAAGGAAGGCTCCGTTATTGGTAATCCCGGTTAGTTTGGGACATAAATGGCGTGGAGAGAGTTCAACTCCCAAATCAACCACCACGCTTTCAAAAACGACATTTTTAAGATTTGGCAGATTATATAGAAATCCGGGACCTCCTGTGCTTGAAATCGGACCTTTGAATGTTATTGTCTTTAGTTTGGGGCAGTTGGAGATGAGAGTGCAATCGAAGTGTCCGATCATCCCGTTAAACACTACTTCTTCAAGATTAGGCATCCCGCTAAGTACCCCTCCGGGGATATAGTCAACATCGCCGAAGGTCACTTTTCTCAGATTGGGGAATTTGCCATATTCGCCCAACCTCCCGAACATTCCTATATTCGGTATTTCTATCTCTTCAGCTTCCGTTGATAAAACGAGGCTGTCAGGGAATAGCGCATGTCCTTCACGAATAGGTTCTGAGAAATAATTCGGTGATTTAATAACGATATCCTCTGCATTTGAGCAAATATGAGTGGAAAATAGTAGTGAAATAATGTAAATAAATATCTTTTTCATACGCCAAATATATTTATGACTATGTGGCAGATTTTAGTTCAAAACGTGAGTTGTCAATGTCAAGGTAGTTTTGATGTTTGCTGCAAAGTCAATGCTCCGGTGCCAAAGTTAACCATAAAATTCAACATATTGGCTTAATTATGAATGTTTTTATGAACTGATTTAACCTTTTTTATAAAACCGGTTCATCGATTTCAGTTTGGATATAATTAAGTCCGCTATTTTCAAAATCATTAAAAAAGTTCTCCCAAACTTAGATACTTATCCCTTAATTTCGGCAATAAACTTGATTTATTGCCGAAATTAAGTATTTTCTTTGAGGTAAATGTAAGGAATAAAAAGTGTTTGGTGTAGCCTATGATGTAGTAAAATTACCTTCCGGCTTTGGCAATTTTTTAGGGGATGGTGCGTTAATTACTTAATGATGCGTGGATTCCGGATATTTGGACTCAGTGCCCGAATGGTAGGCGCTTTGGGGATGGTCTTAGCTCTTATAGGAGGTCTGACCTCATGCTCCACACGCAAAAACACGGCTGCTTCACGAAATTATCAGGCGTTCATAACCCGTTACAATGTCTATTTCAACGGCGACGAGCATTACAAGGAAACGCTTAAGGAGATGGAGCAGAATTATGAGGATGACTACAACCGGCTACTGTTGATGCATCCCGCCGAAGCATATTTGCGTCCCGGTTTCCCCCAACCTTCAGGTTCGTTCGACCGCTCCATAGAGAAAGCGCAGAAAGCCATCCAGCTCCACAGCATAAAGAAGCCCCCTCGCCGAAAACCCGGACATTCAAGAGATCAGGAATATCAGAAATGGATGAAGCGTGGCGAGTATAACCCCTTCATCCACAATGCGTGGATGATGATGGGGCGAAGCCAGTATATGAACGGCGACTTTCTTGGTGCGGCTTCCACATTTTATTACGTGGTAAAGCATTTCACGTGGCTCCCCGACATTGTGCTTGAAGCAAAACTATGGCAAGCAAGGTGTTATTGTGCCATGGACTGGCTGTTTGAAGCTGAAACTATCCTGACACGTGTCAAACCCTCCATGCTCGTTTCGCCGATTCTGCGTGAACTCTACAGCTTCACGTATGCCGATTTCTACATACGTTCAAATGATTATCCCAAAGCTATACCGATGCTGCGTGAGGCTGCCGGATATGCCAAAGGTGCTCAGAAATCCCGATTGTATTTCCTCCTCGGACAGCTATATGCCGCTCAGGGGGATAAAAAGCAGGCTTTCGAAGCGTTTGGCAATGCCGGAAGTGGCAATGCTGTTTCCTACCGCACAAAATTCAATGCGAGAATACGCCAAAGCGAGGTCTACACCGGCAAGGATATAAAACCTGAAGTTAAAGCTCTTAGGCGAATGGCTCGCTACGGACGTGATAAGGAATATCTCGACAGGATATATTATGCGATTGGCAATCTGTATCTTTCTCGCAGAGACACGCTTAAAGCTATTGAAAATTATCGCCTTGCGGTGGAAAACTCCACCCGTGGTGAGACTGACAAAGCTGTGGCGCAGATAGCGCTTGGCAACCTCTATTTCGACCGTCGTCGTTACGATCTCGCTCAGCCATGCTATGCCGAAGCTATCTCCCTGATATCCGAGTCATATCCTGATTACAAATCGCTTAAGCGTAGGTCAGATCTGTTGGATGAACTCTCAGTATATTCGCAAAATGTCACGCTCAACGATTCGCTGTTGCGCTTGGCTGATATGCCGGAGCGGGAGCGCATGGATATTATATCGAAGATAATATCTGATCTCAAGAAGCGTGAAAAAGAGGAGGCGGAGACTGCGCGACGTGAGGAATACCTCGCTAATCAAATCTCTCTTGGTGAGAATCTTCGGAGCGTTAATGCTGCCGCCCCCAATAATTTCACCCTTAACACTGACAAATCATGGTATTTCTATAACCCTGCCGCCCGTAATGCCGGACGAGCTGAGTTTCAACGTCGTTGGGGCGCACGAAAACTTGAAGATGACTGGCGCCGCCACGACAAACATAGTTTCAGCATGAGCGACTTTGACACTGCCGGTGATGATACCGCTGACGATGATCTGCCTGTGGGTCAAGGATATGGGGATGATGGCGATGAGCCGGAAAATATCCGTCTTGCAGCCAAGCAGAGCGATCCGCACTATCCGGAATATTATCTCAAACAGATTCCGTCAACCGATATTGAGAAAAACATTGCCCGTGAGGTGGTTCAGGACGGACTGTATAACTCAGGTCTTATCCTTAAAGATAAGTTGGAGGATTATAAAGCCGCCGATGCTGAGTGGATGCGCCTTATGAAGGAATATCCTGATAATGTGTATCGTCTCGATATATATTACAATGAGTATCTTATGAATATGCGTTCGGTGCGTTACGATAAGGCAGGGGAGTGGCGATCCCGTCTGCTTGCCGAATTCCCCGATTCTAAGCTGGGAGAGGCTATGAGCGACCCGCATTATCTTGACAATCTGCGTGATATGGAAGCAAGGCAGGATTCCATCTACCGACAGACGTACGAAGCCTATCTCGCCAACCGTAACCCTGAGGTGCATGATGCTTACAGACGGATGAAAGCCGATTATCCGCTTTCGCCACTCATCCCTAAGTTCATGTTTCTTCATGCGCTCGCTTTCGTTACCGACGACAAGCCGGATGAATTCAGAAATACGCTTACGGAACTGCTTGAGCGATACCCCGATACGGAATTTACCCCCATGGCATCAGCCTATCTGAAAGGTATGTCGCAGGGGCGCAAGCTCCACAGCGGGGGCGAAAATCTTCGCAGTATGGTGTGGGAGACTCGTCTGACTACCGATTCCACAGTCATGGCTGATGGTGTTGAAGAGATTCTCTTTAATTTTAATCCCGAGGGCGCTCATTATGTGGCTTTGCTCTTCGACCTGTCTCAGATTCCGCAGAATCAGCTGCTTTATGAGACGGCACGACACAATTTCTCCACGTATGTGGTGCGTGATTTTGACCTTGAGATGATGAATTTCGGCAATCTCGGCATACTTCTCGTCAAAGGATTTGAGAATAGTGACGAAGCGATGCAGTATCGCCGCCAGCTTGCGCAGGATGCTGATTTCACATTCGGCACATCAGTGCGTCCCGTCATAATAAGCCGTGCCGACTTCGAGCTTCTGCTCCTTAACGGAGCCTCCTTCGATGACTACATCAACTCGTTCGACGACCACATCAGTTCATCTGACGAGAACGCCTCAAATTAAAAAACTGATTTAAACTTTAACAAAAAGTCTAAATCAGTTCAGTTTGCCCGTTAATAATCTCGGACTTTATGACATGCCATGCCGAGCCGGACAAAATAAGGTTAAAGTCAAACGGTTTTAGTTAAGGCTGTATATCGTTATCCCTTTTGGATTTTTGTTGTGACAAAGTTAATGTTATTGGTCAAAAGTTGTATAAAAATTCAATAGACAATTCAATAGACAATGATATAACTTGCTGGCTTACGTGTAGTTATTACATAACACGGCTTGACGTGAAAAGCGATAATTATTTAATGGGAGATATATAAAACTCAGGGATTTTATTTACCTTTGCCATGCAAATCATATTATGAGCTATGAGAACTTACATCATAACCATTTTACTTCTGCTGGTTATCTCCGGCTGCGCACGGCGTGAGATACCCAAATCTCAGCCCGGTGCCATCTCCCCCCATCGGGAGGCTCGTGCTATGAATGGCACTGCCCCTATCTCGGAGGTCATAGCCATGCAGGAAAAGGCTGTTGATGCCATGCGTAAGGGTCGGATCAGCGAGTCCGGTTTTGATGTGCTTTCGCAGATGGGGCATTTTCAATGCCGTGCCGGAAACTATGCTGCCGGCTTGCGGTATCTGCAGGAAGCCGGCGATTCGCTTATGGTTATGGAGCCGGACAGTATAGATGTCAATGCTGCTGTCAAATTTTTAGGAAATCTCGCAAATATATATGTGAGATTCGGATTGTATGATGAAGCGTTGCGGAAAAGCGACGAGGCTCTTACTATTGCCACTGAGAAAAATTCAAGCTATCTCCCAGACCTGTGGCGTATGCGGGGAATAATATATGAACATAAAAACATCCCCGATTCGCAATTGATGTGTCTCCGCAACAGCATTGCGACGAGCCTGTCTGTGCCCGATCCTTTTATACGCAATATCTCAGTCGTATTGAATGGTGATGCTAAAGAATGGTTTTTCATAGAAAATCCTCAATATGAACCTGATTCTATTCGTCCCGCTGTCAGTGCGCTCGAAAAGAGCCTTGGGGAGTATAAACATAACGATGCCACTAACATCCTGCTTATAGGGCGTGGGTATGTGCTTCTTGGAAATCCCTCAAAAGGGATACCCTTGATGGAGAAGGGTGTGAAGATGTTTAGGGAGAAGGAGGATTTGGAGAGCCTTGAATGGGCTTTGGGGCTGCTTGCGCAATCTTATGCCGAAACCGGCAATAAAAAACTGATTGATATTTATCCTGAGACTTCGGCTCTGCATGACACCATTCAGAATCGCCTTCGTGACAACATCCTGCTCGGTAAGGACTTCCAATATCGCACCTCCGAACTTAAGGCTGCCAACAAGTTGCTTGATACTGAGTTGGCAGTGACGCAACAGCGTTACATCTTTCTCGTGATATTAGCGGTTATCATAGTGATAACCATTGTGTTGGCTGCGTTGTACAGGAGTAGCCAGCACAAACGTTTATTGCGTTTAAAGGAAGAAAATATCAACAACCTGATAGCCGAGCGTATAGCTCTCAACGCCCATATCGAAAAGCTTAATTTGCGTATGAGCGATAACGCCGCTACAGCCGAGGCTCCTGATATGTTCCTGACTCAGGTGCTTTTGGAAAAGGATGACGAGATGCGTTTCCGTAAAAATTTCATAGAGCTACATCCGCTGTTTATCAAGGGATTGCGCAAAGACTACCCCGAACTGACATCAGGCAATGAATTGCTTTGCATGTTGATAGCGCTCCACAAAACTAACGATGAAATTTCTCTTGCTCTCGGCATATCGCGCGAAAGTGTCGCCACAGCCCGCTATCGCCTCAGGGCACGTTTCAAACTACCCAAAGAAACAGACCTCAACGACTTCATCCAATCCCGCATCGACTCCAACCAACACCCCACCACATACACCTAAGCAGGATTAAGAAAGAGCTTCAAAGATTGAAAACATGGTAATTTTCAGCCAGAGTTTAACATTTTATAAAAAGTTTAAATCAGTTCAATGGTTTGAAGGAAGCGTATTCAATTTAAAGGGAGCTTTTAATGGTAATTATAGAGTGTTAAAGCATTCTCATGATATAATAGAAATGGAAGCATATCTTCCAAACCACAGCTTAATTATCCTGACTCGAAAGAAGAATGTATAATGAAATTGATAACGACTATTTTCATATTTCTTGTCCTTTTCTATGGATGTTCGTCAATTCATTGGATTAACGGCTGGTATCCGGTGGCGGATGTTCCTGAAAACAGGATTGAGGGTAAAGCGATTGTTACGGTGCAAGACTTTGATGTCGTTACTCTCGATACCCTCTCTTGTCCTGACATAGCTGTGATTGAAGGCAAACTGAAAGTTGACAAAGTGCAAAAATGGGCTGATGCGACGGAAAACAGAATCGGTAAAAGGATAGGTTTTGTGTTCAATGACTCGGTAATAATGGCTCCGACCGTCAACTGCCGCATAGAAAGCGGTAGCTTCACAATCAACAGCCCGGACAAAGCTCTAATTATTGAAATATACAAATCATTAAACAGCAATAAGAAAAGAATATGAACAAAATATTTATACTAATCTCAATAGCTGCATGGTTTTTCATGTCGGCTTGCAGCAATGACGAACCTAAAGACACGTCTGAACTTATCCACTTATGGGTTTCTGCTCAGACCACAGTAACTGATAATCATGAGGCTCTAATAGAGTGTATGCAAGTAAAGTATTCACTGGATGGCTCGTGGGAACCTATGATGTTTGGCACAATCGAGAATTTCCAGTATGAGAAAGGTGTGGAATATGAACTAAGTGTGATTCGCACAACATTGTTCAATCCACCTGCCGACGGATCATCGTTTGCTTATCGTCTTGAACGTATTATAAATCATAAAGTCGTATCAGCCAATATGACTGGAATAAAGGAATGTATCGAAATTCCGTCTGAAGGCAAGAAATTCGATATAGATTTCACTACAAATGCACCTTGCGAAATAGTAAGAATAACCGGAGACCAGTTTGGAGAGGTCAATCTATTAGAACTCTATGATACCGGATTTGGGAATGGCTATTCCTTACAGTTGGAAATACCTCAAAACACGGGTATGGGACGTGTAAAGCTCCTGACACTGCGTTTCAGTAACGGTGATGAAAAAGAGATCGGAATTTGGCAGATGCCACGGACTTTTACGAAAACTGAAACTTTCGAGCTTCCTTATGCCGGAAGTCTCGGCTATATGATTGGAACAGATCAGTCAAACTTTGGAAAAATCCGAAATATCACGATTGTCGGAACCATAAACGCAAATGACGCATATTACCTCAATCGTATTCTTGAATCTCACGGCTATCAGGGGTATGGAGAAAAACCTCAATATACTGTTGATTTAGAGCAAAGTGGATTTGCGGATGGTGAAAAGAGCAAATATGGCAACTGTGGTATATGCGATGTGAAGAGCGAGTATCTGCCAAACGTATTCTCTGATGAAGTTCCTTCTGGAGTTTTTACATCCAATAAGTATCTCACAGAAGTCGTTTTACCTGAAAACATCAAAGCTATAAATCCGAGTGCTTTCAACCATTGCATTTCTCTTATAAAAATCAATATTCCTTCCACTTGCATTGAGATTGGCAGCCATGCGTTCAGTTCTTGTACATCCTTGACTAATATAGAATTTCCTTATATCTCACAAGATATAGAACTGCCACACTTTCAAATAATTGGAGAGTCTGCGTTCTCCAATATAGGACGTCTTGACTGTTTTGTTCTTCCGGAATCATTGAAGACTGTTGCTACAACAGCTCTGAGTTTCTATGTTGACAAACTATTCAGCCTTACGGAAGAACCTCCGGTGTGGGAAGTGCCGGGAAATGCCGGGTATGTCTTAGGTCCTAAACCGGATGGATGCACGCTGTACGTCCCGTTCGGATGCAGCGAGTCATATAAAGTTTCTGAAAAATGGGGTAAGTTCAAAATAGAGGAAATGCCGGAAGACAAATGGTGGGAAATGATACCATAGTGTTCCCAAAGTCTCGAAATATTCAACTCAATAACCAAATTTACTAAAAGAATATGAACAAATCACATATAATCATTTTGTTTGATGTATGTTTCATCATGTCAGCGTGTGATAACGATGAGTCGGATATGCCAACACCGTCAACATGGTAAATGCCGATAATGGCAAAACTTATTTTGGAGAATCGGATGTTTACATCAATTCTGCAAATAATTATCGAGTTCTCCAAAATTTGAGCTATGACTTATTTAAGGCTATTTATCTGAGGGATGAAAGTTTTTTGTTTATGAAATATTTTAAAATGCCGACATATTCAGCTTTAGGCTGATTATTATCAAGTTGGTCAATTCTTCGTTCCAACTGTGTGCGTGACCATTTCTTTTTATCCAAAACCCTAATAAGACCTTTTAGAGCTGCTTTTCGGTTTGTTTTCAGGGTCGGATGATTGAGATTCAGTTTAGATTGGCTGTTCAGATCATCGTCCCATGACTCGTTCGATGAACTTATAGTGCCGTCCTTAAGTCCATATTTGATTGATGCTTCTACGGCGGAATTGCAGGGATTAAAAGAGATTAGGTTATCCTCCTTGCTCGTGTCGCAGTGTGTCATGCCGTTTGAATTACCGGTGCATACAGCCACGAGATTACTATAATCAATCTCCATCATTTCCATTTCCGGGATGGTTTTAGTGTAGGCTCTTGGAACGACATGTTCAATTGTCACATCGTCGCAGTAGCCCTTCTCGTTCCTGTCCCGTCCGATCCTCTTCATACAGTAAGCGCAGATATATCCCTGCTCTTTAAGCAATGACGCCCGAAGTTCATTTTTTGTCACAGAGTCAAGGTCATCGAACTTTTTGCCTCCGCTTGCCCGGAATTGCGTCAGACTTTTAGGTTCACGTTGTTTCCGTATGGTTATCATTCTTCCGAGTTCAAAAGGGTTAACATAGACTCAGCCTGAATCAGTTCCGGTAAATCCCCATAAATCTCTTTCAGTTCCGACAGCTTTTTCTCGGCTTCGGTATAATTATCCTCATCGATCAAACGATACAATAAAGAAAATTCGTCGTCCGACTTATTGTCGCGCGGTTTGGCACCAAGTGTTCCGGTTATAATGCTTGTGGCGTCATTGCCATAAGTGCGGATCTTCTCGCAGCGGTAGCCCTCACCATCCTTGTACACAATGCTCTGTATTGAATTTTCAGAATCATTCTTTATGGTAGACATCACAAGTGGCGAATGTGTGGTTACGATAAACTGAAGGTATGGGAAAATATCCTTAAGCACAGGCATTATTTTTGTCTGCCATGAAGGATGAAGATGTGAGTCAATCTCATCGATCAACACTGTTCCTTCCGCATTCGTAATAAGACGTTTCTCATCCTCATTCACAAGTTCAATCCATTGCACTATGGAAAATACTATCGAAAGCACTGATTTGAAACCGCTTGATAGTTCCTCCAAATAGCAGATTTTCCCGTCAAGCTCAAATTTGGGCTCAAGGTCACGACCGATCTCCTTTAGATGAAATTCATTCTCGTTAGGCGCTAAACGTGAAAGATTTTTCACAATGCTGTCCCAGTTTTTCCTTTCAGTTTCAGCCCAATCCTTATCTATTTGGAAATAACGGTTTACCATCCATTGCTTTATCGAGGGGAGTTCCGGCTTGTCGATATACTCAGGATTGTGAGTGTCATAATCCTGTTTCGCTTTGCTTCTTTCCTCCTCTTTCTTTATAAATTTCACTTCGGAGTAATCAAAGAAACGGTGTGCTCCGATGGCAAGTAGATTGTATGGTACTTCACCTGCGAGTGGCAAATAGGAAGGTTCAGGATACCTGTTACCCATCACAGTCTTATTGCCATGATAAGTCTCATTTGTCTCTTTTAGTCCATTGAATCCCGCCATGAAACATGAGCCGTCACCCTCATTGACGATAATCCCGAATGAAGTGTCTTTTTGAAATTTATAGTTATGCAATGGTTGGCTATTGAAGCAATATGTGATGGCACGCAATATAGTAGTTTTACCTGATGCGTTAGGTCCGATTATTATATTAATACCCGGAGTGAACGATACTTTAAGGTTATCGAAAAGACTCAGGTTACTTACTTCCAAGGACTGTATAAAAGGATGATTATTCATGTCTTACGGTTATCTTAACTGTCAATCTACTATTTAAACGCAAAGATAACTATATTTATTTGATTTCGATAATATTCTATTGAAATTTAGTTGGGAATCCATTGCGGATCATTCCCGTACAGGCACAAAAAAATCGTGAAGGTTGATTCACGATTCTCTAAAATTATATACTGGAGTATTTATTCTCTAAAAAATGGGACGAAGTATGAACTTTGATGCCATACATGTTCTATGTCCCGGTGCTTGTTGTAAGACAAGCGGATGATTATAATTTGGTTCCGCTTATGCCAATCACGCAAAGGTGATTATTCGTGGGGATGTTCCCCATACAACATAGCAGCTGATTCGCAGTACCACACAAGTACTTTCTTGAACATTTTCTTGACTTTCATAATGTGAACATTTTAAAAGTTAAACATTTGTTCGCTTTAAATTCCCTCTGCCCTCCGGCATTCGGGGTGTGTTTAGTCATTCCGTTCTCGGAATTGAGCTTGAGTCGATAGTTACTTGAAATCCACGGAGTGATCACGAATACTGCAATCGCCTGTGGTGCGGAATGCATCGTTTTCACCGATGGTGTGGAAGAAACTGTTGACCTCTGCTCGAAATACTTTAAACATCCTGGTCATAGTTGTGATAATTAAATTAAACCTAAAATAATCTTTTGTTGTGACGCCGACTCTTCAGCGTCGATTCATACTTAAAACATTTAAATCCGCTGCAAAGTTAAATATAATTGTTGAATTTGTGTTGCAAAAATATGCTCTTTAACATAAAATTGACTCTTAGACATAGAAATTCAGCCTTTTAACAATGTTAATTAAGAATGTTAAAAAGCTGAATTTTTATGTTTTTCTACCTATGAACAGATTAAAACTTCTTATAAAAAGGTTAAATAAGTTCTATTTGTCTGCCTTGAAATTGGTGAGACGGGTGCGTGAAAGGGTAGTGCGGAAGCCGAAATATCCCTTATCCAATGGCTGCGGATCCACGAAATCAACCAACTTCTCACCGTCGATATAGTAGCGCACGGTGTCAGCCACATTCTCAAGCTTGATGTGATACCAGTGATTGGGCTGCAACAGATGTGCGCTGTCGGTGTACTCCACTAAGATTGCCGGGCGCTTCTCCGCATCTGTGATACCCTCCTCGTTGCCGTCATAACGGCGGAAACGGGTGGTGGAGTTATGGTTGCCCCCATATCCCATATAGTAAAGCTGCATCGCATAGCAATTCAGGAACACACCTTGACGCTCATTCAGGCGTGTGGCAATATCACCACCCTCCACATGGGGGTCAGATGCCATCCAGAAGCAGTTGAGGTCGCTGAGACGGTCATCTGCCGATTCGTCAACCACACAGGCGTCATACTCTATAGTGACGGGGGCAGTGAATGCCTCCTTGCGCCAGAGTGTCAGACCTTTTGGCGAGAGAATCTCCACAGTGTCACCTTGGAACGACACTTTGTAGTCGGGCGATTCCGATTCCACCATCCAGTACTTGGCAAAGTTCGCACTGTCAAGACCTGAAACATACTTTTCGGTCTCGATGGCAGCGTCAGCCTGATTATTCTCGCTTGACTTGTTCGACGAACATGATGTGGCAATGAATATCGCACATCCGGTCAACACATATTTATATAAATGGAAAAGTCTTAGTGTCATATAAACTTATTTATGGTTAGTGTTTGATTTCTTACGTGCAGGTTTAAAGTTGGAGACAGCTGTCTCGTCAACGTCAGGTATCACCTCAAGCATATAGATGGCATCAAGGCTCCATGTGGCAGCTCCGTTGGTTGACATTGTGGGTATTTCAAGACGGTCAGCCGGCACCTCCGGACGCTTGATAGTCAGAGTGGTGGTCGGTTTCATCTCCTTTGTCCCTCTAAGCATATAGCTCCAAGCTTCATTTTTGAGATCTTCCGAACCGCTCCATGCCGCACCGTAAGCCGCAAGGCGAGGTATCGGGAATTTGCGGTTGGTCACATCACGGCTCACACGATGGAAGTTAGCGGTGTAATATTTCCAAACGTCAATCCATTCAGGTATGGGGAGCATCTCGTTCAGCTCATGTATGATTTCGAATCCGCCCATCAGAGAGAGCAGGTGGTTGGTGTTCATCATCTCCGGATCACCTTCGTAAGACACCACTCCTGTGGCAGGGTCGAACCCAAGCACTGTCGGACCGGTGAATATACCGTTTGGCAGAGCGGCGATGCTCTTCATCCCGGCAACTATCTTGTCACGGTAGGCAGTGTCGCCTGTGCGCTCCCATTGGGTCATCCAGTTTCCAGCGTATGCTACCCAGTCGGGTCCAACACGCAGACGGGCGGGAGCGGTGCATGGGTATTTCGAACGAGGTTGGGCGAGTCGCATCGGGTCAAGGGTATAGAGCTTCTGATCGGCATCCTTGACTTCGGTCATTAAGTCGCCTGAGCGTTCATCGCATGTGAGATAGTAGAGGAAACGGTTCCAAGCCGCTTGGCTTATACGGGCTTCCTTGGCACCGCATCCCCAGTGGCTTACATTATGGCGGCTTCCGAGTCCGGCATTGTCGCCGATATGGTAAACATCCACCTCGGCAGTGTGACGGCTCATCGCCTTTGCCATTTTCCAGATGTCGGGGCGACCTGTGCGCAGGAATGAGTACCATAGCCACATATTTGATGCAAGTTCGGTGTTGTCCCAAGCGAAACCGCCCACGTCATATCGCCATTCGTGGCGCACCGGGTCGTAGGCGTGCATGAAGTCGCCATAATTCCAGTAGCCGTACCACTTGTGGTCCTCCACGGCGTGTGAGTAGTAGTCGATGATTTCGTCAAGACGTGATTCTATCTTGTCACGGAAAGGTGTGGCGTGAGAGGGTAGGCTCCACACTCCGAATGCCCTGCGGTCATGCAGGTACTCGGGTGTGCACATTAGTTGAGGTTCAGATGCAAGCACCATAGCCTCTTCAGCAAATCCGGCTTTCCCGTGATAGATGTATGGCATTATGGTAAGCTCGCTTGTGCGGGCGATACCGTAGGGGGTGCTCATACCTTCCTGCACATCCTCATAGCTTGCGTTGAGCCCGTGTGCCACATCGTCATAATGGCGCAGATCCATCGGTTCCGCTTCGGGACTCCAGAGCCATGCGGTAAACTTGGCATCATCGGTTCTCGCTCCGGATATTTCGAGAGTTGAGGGGTATGATTGCCAGAAGTCGCTGACACTCATAAGTATGCCGCCTGTTGAATCGCCTATGTATCCGGCTCCGGCAGCTCTGTCGCCTGAGAATGTGCCAATCCATGGCGAATGGTCAGTAGCACGTTTGCGCACATTGTAGCCGTCGGCGTTAAGCTGAGACAGGCGATAGCCGTCCCATTTTGCCCAGTCACGCAGAAGTTCCTGCCCCAATTCATCATAATGTTCGGGTGAGGGCAGGCGTACGCTCTGCATTTGAGCCTCCTGCACATTCATGGTGTCAACATTGAGTTTGAGCAACCGTCGTCCCACCAAAGGCTGGATAGGTTCGCTCCACACACCGCCGTCAGCCGTTGCAAATGCCACATGGCGGTTGTATGGCTGCTCACGCAAGGGTACATCTACCTGAACGCCGAGAGCACTTATCATGTCGGTGTTCTGGTCGCCGTCATATACTATGGTGTGAACCATGCGTATCTGATCGCTCCCTTTGGCAAAATAAAGTCGTACGGTGAACGGAAGCCACGCACGGGTATCGGAAGTGTGGCGACCCATTAATTTCACCACAGTGCGCACCGCTCCCGCTTGCTCAATCTTCACGCTGTCAAGTCGGCTTTCAAAATGCCGGCGTTCCGAGCGCACGACATCCCCTTCCGGCTTGGATTCGAGTTCGGTTTCAGCGACGAGTTTTACCGCACCGCTGTTTTTCACATCCCCTTTGACTATACTGTCCACGAGATAGGACCCTTGGCGAGGTATGTATGCCTTGATCTCCCCGGTGTTCACGATATACTGGTCAGCCGTCTCGGTTACATATCCTTGGGGAGCAGCGGTTTTACTTTTTTTACGTTTCTTAGGGGCATCCTTGGGGAGGATGGTCACTTTATCGTTTCCGGCAGGGATTACAGCCGAGAAGCCGCCCCATTTCACCGATCCGTCGGGCCAGTAAGCCAATACCCAAAAATCGTGTGGCAGAGTCTGACCGTCTGCCGAGGTCATTATAAATTCATTGCCGGGTTTTACGGCGCCCTTGTCAAAAGGTACTCCAAAACTACTCGGTGTGCTTACTGTCGGGGTCGTTCCTATCCACTTCAGATCGACCTCCTGAGCTGATTTTTCAGCGGCTGCTGCAGGTATGAATCCTGACAGTAACGTTGCTATCGCAATCAGTACTTTTCTCATGGTAAATAATTGATAATGTTAAGTGTCCTTATGTGAAGGACAATAATTAGAATATAAATGACGTAAATTTTCTATCTCATTATAGGCGGAAATCCCGGAGTGGCGGCAATTGTGTCGGCTGTGACAAGCAACGCTTCCACACCATTGATTTTCGACAGCATATCCATAGCCTCCCCGCAGGTCATAGCCATACATGAGGTGGCGTATGCGTCGGCAAGCATGGCGTTTGGCGCTATCACGGTAGCCGACAGCAGGTCGGTCTGTGCGGGACGTCCCGTGGTAGGGCTTATTGTGTGCCAGACTTTCCCTTCGGCGGTCTGACGATAGTTTCTGTAATTGCCTGACGTTGCTACGCCGCCATTGCCCGGCTCTATCACCGCCATGCGCTCATGCACCACGGCTGTGTCGTTGTCAATAGGGGCGTCGATCATTATGCGCCAATTCTTGTTTCTCGGATTTGTGCCGTTCAAGGCGATCTCCCCGCCTATTTCAACCATGAAATTCTCACAGCCGTTGCGCTTAAACATCTCACCGATAAGGTCGCAGCCGTATCCCTTGGTGATGGCTGAGAAATTGAATTCCGTTGCCTGATTCTTTTTCCGAATCTCTCCGGAGGGGAGCAGGGCACATTCGGATATCCCCACCAGAGCTTTTATACTGTCTATAGTGGCTTGTGTGGGTTCTATCCCGGTCTTCTTGTACCCGAATCCCCACAGGTTTATGAGTGGAGCTACAGTGGGGTCGAAAGCTCCGAGGCTGTTCCGGTTTACCTCCTGCGATGCGAAGAATATGCGGCGCAGAAGTGTGTCAGCCACAGCTTCCTCACCTTTGTTAATGCGTGATATGAGTGAATTTGCGTTGAAAGGTGAGAGTGACATCTCAACCTGTTTCATCACTGAGCGGATGGAGTCGTCAAGCTCGGTCTCCGACTGGTATGTGATGTGGTAAGTGGTGTTCCAGACAGCGCCTTCAGCCGAGCGGAAATGTGTCGGTCGCGAGCAACTTAATGTGACGAAAAGAACTAATAGGTATGCGATATGTTTAAAAATATGGGGCATGTGATGAAAATTTCCCCAAAATTAGTAAAAGAAATCGATACTTAATGTTAAATTTGCGGATGTATCTCACATATAAACATAAAAACTCATATAAAATAACTGAATTATGAAAAAGACTTACCTTTTTTTAGCAGACGGTTTTGAGGAAACTGAAGCTTTGGCAACTGTGGATTTGCTTCGCGGAGCGGGCGTGAAAGTGGAAATGGTGTCAATAAATGAAACTGTGGCTGTCAAAGGAGCGCATGACATAGAGGTGGCTGCCGACAAGGTGTTGGGGCAGGAAGATATGTCGGACGCTGAAATGCTTATCCTCCCCGGCGGTATGCCCGGAGCCTCCAATCTGGCTGCTAATGCGCAAGTGTGTGAACTGCTCACAGCCCAGCATGAGCGCGGAGGTAAGATTGCCGCTATATGCGCCGCTCCGGCAGTGGTGCTTGCTCCGCTCGGCATCGTTGACGGATATGACGCCACATGCTATCCCGGTTTCGAGGAAGGTCTGAGCGCCGGTGGTGCCTACACAAAGCATCAGCGTGTGGTGGTTGACCGTGATGTCATCACAGCCAACGGTCCATCGTCAGTTTTCCCGTTCGCACTTTCAATAGTTGAGGCGCTGAAGGGTCAGGATGCCGCCGATGAGGTAGCGGCAGGGATACTCCTTTGAACTTTTGAACTTTTGAGAGTGTGTCTATGTTATAAAATCACGAAGAAGTGATATTTTGATCATAAACACAATCTCAATAAATCTAAGGAATTATGAATGATTTTAATGAAATAATCAATAGTGGGAAACCTACCTTGGTGGATTTCTTCGCTACATGGTGTGGCCCTTGCAAAATGCAGTCACCCATCCTTGAGCAGTTGAAAAATAAGGTCGGCGATGCGGCTACCATAGTCAAGATTGACGTTGACCGCAACCCGGAACTGTCAGCCAAGTATCAGGTCCGTTCAGTGCCGACATTGATCATATTCAAGAACGGTGAGCCTCAATGGCGTGCCTCAGGTCTTCAGCAGCTTGAGGTGCTTGAAGATAAATTGCGTATTCAGGAAGAACCCGGCAAATAATTATGGCGTATGGATATGAACGAACTGCAGAAGGCTCTTGAGGGTTCGCTCCCGGTATTGATTGAGTTTTATGCCACATGGTGCCCTCATTGCCAAAGGATGATGCCCGTTATCGCGGAACTGAGAGATGACCTTGACGGCAAGGCTGAAATCTTTCAGATAGAAGGCGACGACCATACCGAACTTATGGATAAGTTCGGAGTGAAAAGCTACCCTACTTTTATCGTCTATAAGGATGGTAAGGAGGTATGGCGCGACAGCGGTGAAATGCCGTACAATGAATTGAAAAAGCATATTGTTGATTGACGAACTCGTCAATTTGAGTTATTGACATTCCCCATGTTTCGTGACTATCGAAATGTGGGGAATGTCTGTAAATGACTGTTGAGATTCTTACGGCGGTTACGGGAGAGCTGGCGGTCTAATTCACGCCGTTGGCGGCGGCTCAGGGTGTTCGCTCCGCTCTGTTTTGTGCGATATATTGCCTCGTCGGCTGTCATCCGATCCTTCTCGGGAGTAATAGTCTTATTTTCCGGAGTGTCTTGGGGCTTGGTTTCGGCAATGTCTGTTAAGGCGGCTTCACGGCGTAGCATAGCCCGGCGGCGGGCGTCCGATGAGCGCTTCATGGCTTTGTCGATTTCAGGGCGTATGATATGGAACGCTATCACCGCTTCCTGTGATGATTCACACTTTATCGGGTCAATGGCTGTTCCGTCGATGTAACTGTCAAGCAGGTTGACGGCTTCCATGTAGGCGGTTTCATTGCAGAGATGGGATAGGAGTGTCACTTCCAGTCTGTTTTTGAAATCACGGTATGCCTTGTCGGAGATGGGACGACGAATTTTTGCTGACTTTTTGGGAGCTTTGTTATCACAGTTTTTCATAGCGCATGGAAATTAAGAGGTTGTTTAATAATCACACTGCAAAGATAATACCCCATTCATCCCAAAAGGTGCGAAAAATTCAATTTGTTTGACATTTCTTCAATTTTACGATGATATTCGATTTTCAGTTCTTCTGACAGAAAGGACTCATCGATAAGGCTATGCCATTTGGGAATTGCTTTTGAGAATCGTTTAAAGAGATTAGATATTGATTTTTCATCCATACCGCTTTCCGACATAGCTTTCTCGAAATCCTCGCGTTTGATTCGCTTTTTCTTCCCGTTAAGCGTAAGAGCAAGTTCTTCGTCATCTTCCGGCATGACTATGGCTGTTGATAACAGGTCGTATGCCGGCGTCAGCATATAACTATCAGTGGGTCGATACAGCGAAAAATTTTTCAAATGCATGTCCGAATTGCCTGTTATCCAAGAAAATAAAACTACTTCCCAAAAGTTGACCACATCAAGAAGTGGAGCAGAAGAATACTTACGAATCAGTTTAGAAATACGCTCGTATGAACCTTTATACTTATCTTCAGTAAGACGTTCAGATAACTGACACATATCTTCCATGGCTATCTTTTCGCCTTTTTTTGTTCGGTCAACTCTACGTGTTATATAGCACAGTTCTCCATTGGAGAAACGAATAAGTGAATGTGGCACTGTTTTTATGCCGACGGCTTCTGCCATGTGCATTGTCAGGTCTTCATTTTCAGGTAGATTAGCAAAGCTATCGGTTTGAGGTTTGAGAATGAATCTGCCCCAAAGTCCGACTATGGTGAAGCGTTGCGGTTCTCCGTTTCCTCCACGTGTAATGTCGAGCGATAACTTTGCCTGAACCCCGGTCACAGTTGTGCTTGCAGTGACAATCTCTTGTGCCAGTTCCTTGATATTGTCACGTGTGTATGGTAATGAGGGGATAGTCGCAGTTTCGAATATTTTACGGGCACATCCTTTGTGGTAATCTACCTCTCCGACAGCCAATGGTTTATAGCAATACAGGCATTTATTCATCTCAAATCTCCTTATCCTCCATAGGTGTGATACTAACGTTTCCTATACAGTCTTTGCAACAGGCAAGCAACAGTGAGAATCTATCTCGTGCTGATATTTTCCAGCTTTGCTCGGCTATGTTGAGCAGCCAGCCTTCCGGGATCAGTCCATCAAAGAACGAAAACAGAACCTTATCACGATAAGGTTTATCGGTTAATGGCAAGGTCAAGCTAACCACTTCCGATTTGTCGGATTTGATATATTCTGAATCATATTGGAATTCATAACCCATATCATCCTCTGTCAATATTCCGGCGAATGTATTGCTAACGTATACTTTTGCTTGTTTCATAAGGCAGCGATTTTACCGGGTTGCATTGCGGCTCCGAATAGAGCAAGTACTTGATTTACTTTATCAAGGCGGAGGGTTTCCTTTCCCTGTTCAAGTTCACGCACAAAGCGTAATCCAACTCCGGATTTTTGGGAGAGGTCAACTTGTGTAAGTCCATACTGCTTACGCATCTCCTTTACATATTTTGCTAATTGAGTCATGATAATATACCCTTTTGGGTGCAAAATTAATAAATAATATGATTTTATACTATATAGGGTATAAAATAATTAAATCAAAGAGGATTTATACCCTTAAGGGTGTAGTATCGGTAATGGCAATAGGAGGATGGTCAGAAGCGGAATTGGAGGGAGGCGAGGATGGTGCGGGGACGGATGGAGAAGATGTGCTCCGAACGAGACAAAGTGCCGTAGGTGACATACCGGTAGTGCCGACGGTCGAGGATGTTGTTGGCAGTTAGCGAAATACGTATCTTATTGGCAGGATGCCACACGGCAGAAAGATCGAGCAGGACTAAGTTGGCGGTGCTACTGCTTTTGTCGGAGTCGCCCTTGGGAAAATGAGTGAGGTAATGCTCCGCTCCGGCAGTAAACTGGATGAAATCGTTTGGCATTAGCGAGAGCGCAAGGTTTTGAGTCAATGTTTGGTAGCTTGTATTGCCGCTCCGGTCTATTTTCAGGCGTGAATAGCCGCCCTTTGTCTCGTAATTCATTGAAAGCCATTTCAGTAACGAGCCTTTAAAATATGGTTGGACGGTAGCGGTGAGTTGGCGGTAAGGTATCATGTTGTTGTCACGCATAGATTCGGCAGAAGTGTTGGCTACAGATGCGTCAATGCCGATGACCATGCGTCCGTGTCCCAACCCCTTGCTTATTCCACCTTTTGCTGACCATGCATCGCTTGTGGATTTGTGACAGGCAAATGTAGAGATGATAAAGTCGTTGATAAATAGCTGATTGGAGGTAAGAGGAGAGCGTGAATGACTGTATGAGGCTGATGCGTTGACAAACAACGCATTAAGCGGATTACGGAAGCGGTAGGAGATGTTTGCCGAGGTGGTCTGAGGGTATTTGCCAGAGCTTTCGGCGATGAACAGATTGCGGTAATCGTTCAGAATCGGGGCGTCGATATAGGTATGGGGAGCCTCGGGCATAAGCGAATAGCTTACAGAAGCCGATATGTCGGACTTGGCAGTGACCTGTCGGCGCAGATATAACCACGGGAGAAGATTGATGAAATCATGCTCCCCTCGCAGAGTGTAATGTTCCCATTTCAGAGGGAACGAGAAAGATGCCCGCCATCCGTTGCGCTCATACTCCACTTTAGGTGTGGCGTATAGCTTGGAGATGAACGCATTATAGCGATTGGAATTGTCAAATTCAGCCATTCCGTTCAGCCGGGTGTTAAGATGATGATAGTTGAGGTCTGCGCCAGCCGACAGATGATATTTCCAGAAGCGTGACAGACGGGCGAAGCGTGTCTCGGTGGTGCTCCGGAAGTCAGTGATGCCTATGCGTTGCAACGCTTCATTTTCGGCATTGACCCTCAGCCGGTCGGGGTTGTGGCTGAAGGAGTTGCGTGATGAGAGGGTGAACAGTCGGGTGTCGTTACGCTTCACAAGCTTTAGGTCGTTTGTGGCTGACAACGCACGTCGGTTGACCGACTGGCTGAGATCGTAAGTGCCGGTGATGGCTGAGTGTGACCTCTCCCAATCGGCGAGTAGATTCAATTTGTTTTTCAAGAAATACTCACGCTTGTTGACCTCGGCGTTAAGCTGGGCTGACAGCTCGTGCGATTGCGTGCGCAGGTCATTGCGTTGGATAAAGTCGGGGATTGACTGGCTGAAATAGTCGGTGGTCATGCCCGATGTATAGTCGAGACGGTCGCCCATATAGTTGAGTTTCAGCCGCATTGAGGTGTCTACAACACGCCATGCGGTTATGGCGTTGGCGAGCCATGAGAGATTGTCACGGGTGCGTTTCTCCGACAACGGCGCGTTTACAGCATCGGCGGAGATATACTCGCCCCACAGCGATTCGGCATAGCCGTTTGAGAACATATCGTCATACGTGTGCTCCCTGATCTGTGTGGCGGGGTTCCAGCCGGTGTTGTCGGCTTTGAGGGTGAACATACTTTGTGCTTTAGGGGCTATGCGCATGGTGAAGAGCGAGCCGTCGAGCAGCAATGGCGTGACACCTGCGGCGACTTCACCTACGCCTACCCATCGGCTACGGGCATCTTCCTTAAGCTTAAGGTTTATACCTGCCTCTTCGGGAAATTCTATGCCGTCGAGGGCTTTTACCGGCTGGTGGTTCTCCATCACTTCCACCGACTTAACATCCTTGTGGGAGATGTTTTCGGTGGCAAGCCCATACTGCCCGCCGAGAAAATCGTTGCCGTCAAGATAGAATTTGTTGATAGGCTTTCCCTGATATTTTATAGTGCCGTCCTCTTCGACTTTTATGCCCGGGAGACGTTTTATCACGTCAATAATGGCATTGTCCTTCGCATTGGCGAATTTTTCAACGTTAAATACAAGTGTGTCACCTTTTGCGTATATGTCGGGAGCTTTGACTATCACATCCTTGAGCTGTGTGGCGGCAGGTGTGAGAGCTATTTTAGAAAAGTCGGCGGTGACAGGTAGTTTGAGCGGTTCGTAACCCATGCAGCGGAACGAGATAGAGTCAGTCCCGGCTTTGACGTTCAGGCGGAAAGCACCGGCGGCGTTCGACGAGCCGAACGACAATGGCTTGTCTGCCCGGTTGAGGGCTTGAATCACGGCTCCGATTACCGGCTCGCCGTTCTCGGCATCGATGAGAGTGCCTCGCAATTCGCCCGGAACAGCCGCCGAAGCGGTGAGTCCGAGCAAAAAGCAGAGTATAAAAAAGCTGTGTATTCTCATTTTTTATCCTTCCAGTCGGTTTCGATATAGTCAAACAGTAGATCTATGGGGTCGTAAGAGTCAAGCACCGGATTCCCGGCTTCGTCGGAGACGGTGACATGTATGCCGGCGGTCTCCTCGGCGTAGGCATACGGATTACATTCATATCGGTGCTTGGTGTCGTAGTATTTCGGGCGTGAGGTGACATTGAACGGCACATTGTAGATGGTAATCGGTCGGACACCCTTGGAGTTAATACCCACACATTCAAATCGGTATTCGCCATTCTTGTCAGTGGCTTTCATGATCAAGCCGGGGAGACCGTGGAACTTCCATGGACCCTCCATCACGGGGATTTCATCAGTGTAATATACCGTCCAGTCCCTGCCACGGAATGTGCATTTAGCCTCATGGCAATCGTAACCTAACACATTGACGGTGCTGTCGGTCAGTTCCCAGTCGAATTGTGGCATATCTTCTTCATATTTGAACCAATCGGTGCATATTTTCTCGGTGTGAGTGAGTTTCCCTTCGGGATAATTCTTGTAGATGGTCATAAATTCGCCGTTCGAGAGTTTCCCCTCCATTGCTGCAGCCGCCCGCTGGTCGGTGGAAAGATATGGAAGGATTGAATCGACAGTCAGATTCTTGTGGCTTGAAAATTTTGACAATCCGGTGGGGGATATTTGCAGGAGCATACGGTCGGAGGTCATGTTTTCGGATAGGGCGCCGGTGGTGTCAACGCAATAAGAGTAGTCATACACAAATTCCATGTTTTCTACGCCGAGTTCGGTGGTTTCGGGCACGCTGCTCTGTATTATACTCATAGTGCGTCGCACGGTTTTTCCATTAAGAACTGCCGGGAGTATTACGGCAGCGAGTGTGATGATGATTGCTGATTTCTTCATATCTGTTTATGTTTAGATTTCATGTCAAATGTCATGGTGATGATTGACGATGCAAAGTTAGGGCGCGGACCGGCGTAGGGAAGAAAATAATCATTACTCAAAAATTACGGAATTATTATTAAATTATTACTCCGTTGAAAATATGCGTATATACGGGGTGGGGCATTGGGGCTTAATTTGTAACTTTGCCGCATGGAGAAAAAGATAAAGACACTGTATATCATCACAATCATTGCCATTCTTGCTTTCCTCGGGATGCAGGGGTACTGGCTTTACGGGCGCTATGAGTTTTCGCTCAGGGAGTATGAGGATGAAAATCGTATAGCCATATTGGAGGGTATAGACGAATACATGAAATTGCGTACGGGCTCCGGTATAAAGTCGGTTGAGGCAGAGACCACCAGAATGGCTAATTATAATATTGATAATAAGACCACCAGTGATGGCACAGTAAAGCGAAAAGCCACGATAGAGTTCCGAAGGTATCAGGCTCATAAACTGTTGGGCATTAAGGAGAAACGGAAACTTACCCCTGAGGAAATCAAACGGGCGCAGGAGATAGCGATGGAAAATGCTTTGAATGTAGAGTATAAAAAGCAATCGTTTGATGCCAGCTCCGCACCCTCCGAGGCGGTGGTGTGGGGAGCGTTTAAGGATATTGAGGTTGAAACTGTGACGCCGTTTGCCGTCGAGGGGCTTGACTCTGTGTTGCAAAAGAGGGGCATATCGGCTGAAATCGAGCTTGTGGTAACCGATTCAATAGTCTGGGATCCAAGCTTTAAACGGCACACAGCTATCTATCACCCTGTGATGTCGGTATCGTTCCCTTATTCGGCGATGGAGAGGAAAAGTGTGGTGGTCAAGTGTCTTATGGGACCGTCGGAAGTGCTTGGAGGGATGGCTGACAGTCTGATTATAGTGGCGGTATTGTCGCTATTCCTGATAGTGTGTCTTGTATGGCAGTTTTCGATGGTGCTTAAGCTTTCAAGGCTCGACAAGATGCGTAATGACTTCGTGCATACCATGATACATGAACTGAAACGCCCGATAAGCACATTGAAAATGTGTGTGTCTTCGATTGAAAATGACAGGATAATGGCTGACGGCGAGAGCCGCCGTGAGGTGATGGGCGATTGCCGTGAGGCTCTTAACAATCTGTCGGCTTACTTCTCGCGACTGCGTGATATAACGTTTAATGAGGCAGGGCAGATACCGCTGAATTTCAGTAGTTTCAGCCTGCGTGAAATGGTTGCCGAGGTTATCGGCAAGAGTGTGATCCCTTCGGGTAAAAAGGTGGAGATTAGGGATGTTTCCGCTGCCGATGTGGAGGAGGTGTGTGACAGATTGCATCTTTCGCAGATACTCGGCAATCTGATAGAGAATGCGGTGAAATATTCAGGTGATGACGTGGAGATATGCGTTGACTACGGGGTAAGGGATGACGGTAAGGTCTACCTGTCGGTTTCCGATACCGGCAATGGCATATCTGAGGGTGAATGTCGTCACCTTTTCGATAAATTCTACCGAGGGAAAATGGCTGTGGAGGGTGGACAGCCGGGGATGGGACTTGGTTTGTCGTATGTGAAGCTACTTGTTGAAGCGCATGGCGGCACGGTGTCGGTGGAGAGCAAGGAGGGTGAAGGTAGTTGTTTCACTGTTAAAATTCCACAGACATGAAACAGAAATTAAAGATACTTTTGGTTGACGATGACCTGAAAAACTCTATGCTGCTTAGGCGTTTCCTTGAGGCGGAGGATTTTGAGGTGACTTATGCCAATAACGGGGCTATAGGTTGGGAGCTGTATGGCTCGGTCAATCCGGATCTGATTCTGCTTGATGTCAATATGCCTGTGATGAACGGATTTGAGCTGGCGCAGGAGATAAGGAAAGTTGACAAGCGTGTGGTGATATTTTTTCTGACCGACCGCACGGAGAAGTCTGACAGGTTGAAGGGGTTCAGCCTTAAGGGGAACGATTATATCCCCAAGCCGTTTTACCCGGAGGAGCTTATAGCCAAGATAAATGAGCGTTTCGAGAGCCGTACTTTGGGCGTAGAGGAGGAGTACCGCATGGGCGACACGTTGTTTCGCCCGAACCTTTCATCGTTGACTTATAAGGGTGAGACACATACGCTTTCGGTACGTCAGACCGAGATATTGCAGATGCTTGCCGAGAATATGGGATCGATGGTGGAGCGTGACGCTATTCTGGAGCAGGTGTGGGGCGACTCGAGCTATGCCAACTCATTGGCGCTTAATGTGCAGATCACCTATCTTCGCCGTCTCATCACCGATCCCTCAGTCACCATCACCTCCCTCAAAAAGAAAGGCTATATACTTAACGGGTGATTCCGTGGGGATTCTTTTGAGGTGTGAATAAGGAAGAACTATGCCATTTCCATTGCTGATATCAGATAATTTATGGCTTTTTTATTGATGTTGGACCGGAACATTGCGACAATATGACATTTCGGAAGATGCTAAACGTCAAAATGACGTTTTGGAAATGCCAATCTCCTTATTGGCATCATTTCAACGATTTTAGGAGTGTAGCGTTTATATATCAGAAAGAATCATTATCTTTGCATTTGTAACATAACAATATATGAAGCTGATCGAACTTAATCTGCAACGAATCATTGATCTTTGTCGAAAACACAAGGTCAAGACTTTGGCTGTCTTTGGCTCTATCTTCACTGATAGATTCAACGACCAGAGCGATGTGGATTTACTTGTAAACTTTGATACGACCAACCATGAGAAATGGGACTATGTTACAAATTATTTCGATTTTCGTGACGCTTTGGAACGACTTTTCGGCAGGAAAGTTGATCTGATTGAAGAAGGTGGTCTGAGAAACAAATATTTCATTGCCAATGTCAACCGTACAAAACAGATGATTTATGGCTATTGAAGAAGTTCTCATTTTCCGTGTTCGGAGGGGGTATTTCAAAAAATAGGGCTTTTGTTGTAGGATATTTTGGGGAGATTTCTTAATTTTGTGGCAAATACCTTAAGCTATGTCAGAGACATTGGAAATCTCAGAAGTGTACCGTGCAGCCCAGGTGCTCCGCGACGTCGCACGCCATCCCCGTTTGATTGGTGAAACTAAAATAAACCCTAATTCACATGTATACCTGAAGCCTGAAAACCTGCAACATACCGGTGCTTTCAAGCTTCGTGGCGCTTATTATAAAATATCCCAGCTCACACCTGAGGAAAAGGAACGTGGTGTGATAGCTTGCTCGGCAGGCAATCATGCGCAAGGCGTGGCTCTTGCAGCGACCCACAACGGCATAAAATCGCTGATATGTCTCCCCGCAGGTGCTCCGATTTCAAAAATCGAAGCGACAAAACGCCTTGGTGCCGAGGTATGCCTTGTGCCCGGCGTGTATGACGACGCTTATCAAAAAGCATTAGAACTGCAGCAGGAGCATAACTACACATTCATCCATCCTTTTGACGACCTTAAGGTGATAGCCGGACAGGGAACCATCGCATTGGAAATCCTTGAGGAGATGCCCGATGTCGAAGTGGTAATCGTGCCTATCGGCGGCGGCGGTTTGATAGCCGGCATAGCCTTCACATTGAAACAGCTTAAACCTGATGTGAAAGTGTATGGCGTTCAGGCAGAAGGTGCCCCCTCTATGTTTAAGTCTATAAAAGATGGCAAGCGTGAACACCTTGACAAGGTGGCAACCATTGCCGATGGTATTGCCGTGAAAGAGCCGGGTGTGAATACCTTCGACTTCTGTAGCAAATATGTGGATGACATAGTGACAGTGAGCGAAGATGAGATAGCAGCCGCCATACTTGCGCTTATCGAGCAGCAGAAATTAGTGTCGGAAGGTGCCGGGGCTGTTTCGGTTGCCGCCGCAATGTTTGACAAGGTGCCTATCCACGATAAGAAGACCGTCTGTGTGGTATCAGGCGGTAATATAGATGTCACCAGCCTTAACCGTGTCATCACCCGTGGTTTGGTGAAGAGCGGACGTAACTGCACTTTGATACTTGACTTGAGCGACACTCCGGGACAATTGTCGGATGTGTGCGGTATCCTCGGCAAGAACGGTGCTAACATTATTTCTGTGACTCACGAGCGTAATTCAAACATCACCTCAATTAACGGCTGTCTGTTGCGCATAGAGATTGAGACACGTAATAATGAGCATATAGCACAGGTGAAGAAAGCTCTTCACGAAGCCGGACACCATGTGGTGGAATGACTGGATATATGAATATAAATTAAAGGAACGTTAAGTGAAGCGATTACCATATATAATAATGTTGGCTGTGTTCATCCTTGCGGGATGTAAGACCAACGAAAACAATTACCGTCAGGCATACGAGGCTGCAGTGGCTCAGAGGAGTGAAGAAAGCGGTGTTGATTCCACTATCTATACAAGGATGCGTAACAGAGCCCGCACCTCCGACTTGGTTGTGGGCAATGATTCGCTCCCTATGCGTGCCGAGTACATCGGGTATACCGAGGATGGAGGCGCCACACGTGAAACAGTGAAGAAATATAATGTGGTCGTGGGGCAATTCAAGCAGGTGTTCAATGCCCGACAGATGCGCAAGCGCCTTATCACTTCAGGATATGACAGCACGTTCATAGTCCATACCCGTGAGCCTCTTTATTATGTGGTGACAGCCACTTGCTCTACTCCCGAAGAAGCGTTAGCAGCATTCAAGAAGGTGAAATCCGACAAGAACTTGGTGCTTCGCTCACCGGTGCCATTTATCCTCCGTCCGGCTCATTTTAGGAGATAATTTAGCTTCACATTTGCTGAAATAGAGGAAAATCATTACCTTTGTCCCCACAATAGCCATGAAGAAAGAATACGTAACCCACAAAGGAACAATAGAACGTGTAGGTGTCAATACCTTGACGATTAAGACTAATGATGAGTGCAGGTGTGATGGATGTGCCATAACCGCATTATGCAACGGCAAGGATACGAACTCGGAGGTTTTAACCATCGATGTCTCTGATGCTTCACTTTTCGCTCCCGGCGAAAGGGTGGAAATCACAGCCACGTCAGGCTCCACTCTGCGCGCCACATGGTGGGCGTTGATTCTTCCGACTCTGATTTTCGCCGGTGTGATATTAGGTTGCCGATTGGGCTTCCCCGAACTTGGCGGATGGTCTATAGCCATAGGCTTTGGTGCGTTAGGGCTTTATGACCTGTTCCTCTATCTGTGGCGACACAAGTTATCGCAAAAGATTCAGTGGACTGTGACTAAGATTTAATACTCGAAGAATAGAAGATAAATTTTTTACCATGAGCATTATAGTAACATCGATCATTGTCCTTGGGGCAATCGGAATTTTGGGCGCAGCGGTGCTTTATATCGTCGCCCGACGTTTCTATGTGAAAGAAGATCCACGTATTGATCGTGTGGAGGCTCTTCTCCCGGGAGCTAACTGCGGCGGCTGCGGACGTAGCGGCTGTCGTGATTTCGCCACTGCGTGTGTCAACGCCACATCGCTTGACTCGCTCAGCTGTCCGGCATCAGGAAGCGCAGTGATGAAGCAGATAGGTGAGATAGTAGGTCTTGCTGCCGTAGAGACCAAGCCTAAGATAGCAGTCATAAAATGTAACGGCTCCTGTGACGTTCGTCCGCAGGTGGCTCATTACGAAGGTGCGCCGACATGTTCCATCCTTGCTACATTGGGTGCGGGTCAGACCGGCTGTCCCAATGGCTGTCTCGGTTGTGGCGATTGTGTGGCGGCTTGCCCGTACGATGCCATCCACATGAATGACGCCACCGGACTTCCCGAAGTGGATGAAGATAAGTGTGTGGGTTGCGGCGCATGTGTCAAAGCATGTCCGCGAGCCATTATCGAACTCCGTTTCAAAGGACCGCGCGGCATGAGAGTCTGGGTGGCTTGCGCTAACAAGGAAAAGGGCGCTTTCGCCATGAAGGAATGTAAGGTGGCTTGTATAGGATGCTCGAAGTGTGCTAAAGAGTGTACACATGACGCTATCACTGTGGCTAACAATCTTGCATATATCGATTACGAGAAGTGTAAATTATGTCGCAAGTGTGTGGATGTATGTCCTACCCATGCCATCCATGCCGTGAACTTCCCCGTGAAGAAAGCACAGCCGGCTCCCGAGCAGCCCAAACCTCAAACTGAAGTATCACCAGCTTAACAAGACTCCATCAATATGAAATTACATACTTTCAAAATCGGTGGTGTCCATCCCGCCGAAAATAAGTTAGCAGCCGGAGAACCTATCATCAATGTTCCCCTTCCTGCCGAGGTAGTGCTTCCGATGGCACAGCATATCGGTGCGCCTGCCAAACCTATAGTTAACAAAGGCGATAAGGTAAAGCGAGGCGACTGCGTGGCAGAGGCTGGCGGATTTGTCTCCGCTCCGATCCATACACCTATTTCAGGTACAGTGGTTAAGATCGATGTGTGCCACAATCCGCAAGGTCTTCCTGTCCAGGCTATATATATTAAGAGCGATGAAGCTGACCGAGAGGCTGACCGTATCGCAAGAGAGAATCCCAGGCCTGTTCGTGACCGTTCGGAACTTGCTATACTCAGTAGCAAAGCTATTATCGATATAATAAAGAATGCCGGTATTGTGGGACTTGGTGGTGCCACATTCCCGACCCATGTAAAACTTTCACCTCCTCCCGGCTCGAAAGCCGAATTGGTTATAATCAATGCCGTGGAGTGCGAACCGTGTCTGTCATGCGATGACATGCTTATGCGTGAACGACCCCGTGAGATTGCCAAAGGTGTTGAGTTCCTGATGCGTGCCGCGGGTGTTAACCATGGTGTCATAGCCATAGAGAATAATAAACCTGAAGCTATCAAGGCGATGACAGAAGCCGCTTCAACCGTGCCCGGTCTTGAAGTTATGCCTATGAAGGTGAAGTATCCGCAGGGCGGTGAAAAGCAGCTTATAGAGGCTGTGACCGGAAAGGAAGTGCCTTCAGGCGCACTCCCGATAGCTACCGGGGCGATAGTTCAGAATGTCGCTACTGCCTACGCCGTGTATCGTGCTGTGGTTTACGGTGAACCTTTGATGGAGAGAGTGTTGACGGTTCATGACGGCAAGACAGGAAAGAATCTGCGAGTGGCTCTCGGAACAAATCTTGCTTCGCTTGTGGATTCCACTGATTACGAGAAAATCATTCTTGGCGGTCCTATGATGGGACGTACAGCTTCCACATTGGACACACCGATGATTAAGGGTAACTCAGGCATTCTGCTTGACAACCGATATGCCCACCGCCGTGAGGTTGAGCCGTGTATCCGTTGCGGATTCTGCGCACAGGCTTGTCCGATGGGGCTTGAACCATTCCTGCTCAGCACACTTTCAAGACTTAAGGACTGGGAAGAGGCTGAGGCTCAGAAGATAGCCAACTGTATAGAATGTGGCTCATGTAGCTACGCTTGCCCGGCTTCCCGTCCGGTGGTTGACTATATCCGTCTCGGCAAGTCAACGGTCATGGGAATCATGCGCGCCCGTGCCGCAGCAGCCAAGAAATAATAAAAATCTCGACATGTCATATATCCCGACAAACTTTGAGGGTTGAAAAAATCCGGAGTTTGTCGGGATTTATTGTCAACAGATGCTTGCGAAGTCCAATCTTTTTCAAAAAGAATGGTTCGGAATAGAGATATAGGGTTGAAAAATATATCAAAAGTTCGTAACTTTGTGCGCATTAATAATCTAATTTAAATTTAGGGATTTATGATGACCCATATTTCTGAAAGAGTCCAGGCTTTGGCACCGTCGGCAACATTGGCGATGTCGCAGAAGAGCAATGAGCTTAAGGCTCAGGGTGTAGATGTGATAAACCTCTCAGTCGGCGAGCCTGATTTCGAGACCCCAGCCCATATCAAAGAGGCGGCTAAACGTGCTATTGACGAAAACTATACATTCTATACACCTGTTCCGGGTTATATGTCACTCCGTAAGGCTGTGTCAGAAAAACTTCTTAAAGAGAATGGCGTTAGCTACGCTCCCGAGCAGATTGTGGTGTCAAACGGAGCCAAGCAGGCACTCTGCAATGTTATCCTTGCCACTATCAATCCCGGTGATGAGGTGATCATCCCTATGCCGGCATGGGTTAGCTATGTGGAAATGGTGAAACTCGCCGGAGGTAAGACTGTGGAGATACATGCCGATATCAAGCAGGAATTCAAGATTACCCCCGAACAGCTTGAAGCGGCCATCACACCGGCAACAAGGATGATTCTTATCTGCTCGCCGTCAAATCCTACCGGCAGTATCTATAGCCGTGAGGAATTGGAGGCATTGGTGAAGGTGCTTGCCAAGTACCCCGACATCATGGTGCTTGCCGATGAGATATACGAACATATCAACTTCACCGGCTCATTCACTTCTATGGCTTCATTCCCTGAAATCGCTGACCGCACAGTGATAATCAACGGTGTGTCAAAAGCATACGCGATGACCGGATGGCGTATCGGTTACTGCGCAGCTCCGCAGTGGCTTGCTAAGGCAGTGACTAAACTTCAGGGACAATATACATCAAACGCTTCATCTATCGCTCAGAAAGCTGCCGAGGCTGCCTATACAGGCTCGCAGGAATGTATCGCAGAGATGAACAAGGCTTTCGAACGTCGCCGTGACCTCGTGGTGAAGCTTGCAAGCGAAATACCCGGACTAAAAGTCAACCGTCCGCAGGGCGCATTCTATCTCTTCCCTGAGGTAAGTGCCTATCTCGGCAAGACCACCCCTGATGGAAAGAAGATTGAAACTTCCGGAGACCTCGCCATGTATCTGCTTGAGTCAGGACATGTCGCCACTGTTGACGGAGGCGCATTTGGAATGGAAGGATATATCCGTCTGAGCTATGCTACCTCTGACGATAATCTTCGTGAAGCTCTTCGCCGTATTCGTGAAGCACTTTTGAATTTGAAATAAATAACGACCAATAAACAGGTTTATAAATTATCCCGATGGATTTTATTGAAGAATTGACCTGGCGCGGCATGATCCACCAGATGATGCCGGGCACAGATGAACAACTAAAGAAAGAAATGACCACGGCGTACCTCGGTATTGACCCGACCGCCGACTCTCTGCATATCGGTCACCTCGTGGGGGTGATGATGCTTAAACATTTTCAGCGTGCAGGGCATAAGCCCATCGCTCTCGTAGGTGGTGCCACCGGTATGATCGGTGACCCCTCCATGAAGAGTCAGGAACGTAAGCTGCTTGACGAGGAAACTCTTCGCCACAATCAGGAGGCCATCAAGAAACAGCTTGCCAAATTCCTTGACTTCGACTCCGATGCGCCCAACGCTGCTGAAATGGTCAACAATTACGACTGGATGAAGAATTTCTCATTCCTCGACTTCATCCGTGACGTGGGCAAGCATATCACCGTTAATTATATGATGGCAAAAGACTCTGTGAAGAAGCGCCTTAGCGGTGAGTCACAGCAGGGTATGTCGTTCACTGAGTTTTCTTACCAGCTCTGTCAGGGCTACGACTTCCTTCATCTATACAAGGAGAAGGGATGCCGTCTGCAGCTCGGCGGTTCTGACCAGTGGGGTAACATCACCACAGGTACTGAGCTGATTCGCCGCACAGTGGGTGGCGAGGCATACGCACTTACTTGTCCGCTGATAACAAAGGCTGACGGAGGTAAGTTTGGCAAGACCGAGAGCGGTAATGTATGGCTCGATCCACGCTACACATCACCTTATAAGTTCTATCAGTTCTGGCTGAATGTTTCAGACGCTGACGCAGAGAAATATATCAAGATATTCACAGAACTTACTCGTGAGGAGATTGCCGCACTCGTGGAGGAACAGGCTAAAGATCCCGGTCTCCGTCCGCTTCAGAAGCGTCTTGCCAAGGAGATTACCACAATGGTACACTCAGCCGAGGATTACGAGACGGCAGTAGAGGCATCGCAGATACTTTTCAGCAATAAAGCCGGAGAAACACTTCGTAAGATTGACGAACAGACACTATTAGCAGTCATGGAAGGTGTTCCGCAGTTTGAAGTGCCCCGCTCGGCTATAGAGGAGGGTATGAAGCTTGCCGACCTCCTTACAGATGTTGCGCCGGTGTTCCCGTCGAAAGGTGAGATGCGCAAGATGGTTCAGGGTGGCGGCGTTTCCATAAACAAGGAAAAGATTGCCGACGCATACGCTCCCGCCACAGCCGACATGCTCCTTAACGATAAATACATCCTCGTACAGAGAGGCAAGAAGAACTACTTCCTTTTGAAAGTGGTGTAATATCCGATATCGGATATTATATTAATTCGTTATCATAACTTTTATCATAATCCATTCCGACCTACGGGGTGGATTATGTGTTTTAAATACAATCAGAAATATGAAGTGGAGAGTGATTTTGGCTATGATGCTGGTTTGCATGTCCTTTAAGGGGTATGCGCTGGATCATAAGGGTGTGACGAAGGAGGCGGCTAATGCCGAGGGCTTCTTTACGCTTATCGATGATGGGAAGCCGGTGTCGATTGTGATGTCGGCTGACGATCTGAAAGGTGTGGGGATTGCTTTGGAGAATCTTTCGGCAGATTTTGAGAAGGTATGCGGAGTTAAAGCGCCCGTTTATAAATCGGCTGACGGGGTTGTGCCTGCAGAAGGTGCGCCGACCGGGAAGTGTGTGATAGTCGGTTCTGTAAAATCGCCGTTGATAGCCGGTTTGGTTAAAGCAGGTAAGCTCGACGGCGCACAGCTCGACGGCAAGAATGAGAAATATATAATTACAACTGTTGAAAATCCTTATCCCGGAGTTGAGGATGCATTGGTGATTGCCGGAAGCGACAGGCGAGGAACTATTTACGGTGTGTATGAACTTTCGGAACAGATCGGAGTGTCACCATGGTACTTTTGGGCAGATGTTCCTGTGGCTAAAAAGAAAAATCTGTCGATAAAAGATGGCGTATACACAGCCGGTGAGCCGTTTGTAAAATACAGAGGTATATTCCTTAATGACGAAGCTCCATGTCTGACCTCATGGGTTAAAAACAGATACGGCACAGATTATGGCGACCATAATTTTTATGCCGATGTCTGTGAACTCATACTCCGTCTGCGCGGCAATTATCTTTGGCCCGCAATGTGGGGATGGGCGTTTTATGCCGATGATCCTGAAAACAGCAAAACCGCAGACGAGATGGGTGTGATAATGGGTACATCCCATCATGAACCTATGGCACGTAACCATCAGGAATATGCACGTAACCGAGGTAAGTACGGGGCTTGGAACTACAGCACAAATCAAAAATCGCTTGACAACTTTTTCCGTGAAGGTATAGAACGCATGAAGGGAACGGAGGATGTGGTTACCATCGGTATGCGTGGCGACGGCGATGAGGCTATGAGCGAGGATGCCGATGTGAAACTCCTCAAAAAGATTATCACCAACCAGCGCAATATTATAAAGAAGGTAACCAAACGTCCGGCTAAGGAGACACCTCAGATATGGGCGCTTTATAAAGAGGTGTTTGATTACTATGACAAGGGGCTTCGTGCGCCTGACGATGTTATATACCTGCTTTGTGATGACAATTGGGGAAATGTGCGCCGTGTACCCAATGAGGAGGAGCGCAAGCATCCGGGAGGATTCGGGCTCTACTATCATGTGGATTATGTGGGCGCTCCCCGTAACTCAAAGCTGATAAATGTCACTCCTATTCAGAATATGTGGGAACAACTCACACTCGCTTCCGACTATGGTATAGATAAGATGTGGATTCTCAATGTCGGCGACTTGAAACCGATGGAGTATCCTATCACTCTTTTCCTTGACATGGCATGGAATCCCGACGCCTTCACGGTTGATAACCTTTTGGAGCATCCTCGTGAATTTTGCCGACAGACATTCGGGGAGGAAAATGCCGACGAGGCAGCCCGACTGCTTAACCTGTATTCCAAGTATGCGGGACGTGTGACCCCTGAAATGCTCGACAGCAAGACTTACAATCTTGAGACCGGTGAGTGGCGTAAAGTCACCGACGATTATCTCAGACTTGAAGCTGAGGCATTGCGTCAATATATCACATTGGATTCGGCTCATAGGGATGCCTACAGAGAGCTTATACTATTCCCGATACAGTTGGTGGCTAATCTGTATGACATGTACTATTCTCAGGCTATGAATCACAAACTTTATTCCGAAGGTAGTCCGGAGGCTAACTTTTGGGCTGACCGTGTTGAGGAAACATTCAAGCGTGACTCTCTGCTGATGGCTCAATATAATCATGAGATAGCCGGAGGAAAATGGAACGGGATGATGACTCAGAAACATATCGGGTATAAGATATGGAATGACGATTTTCCCCGTGACACACGCCCTGAAACATTCCGTATAGCAAATCCCGTTCCGGGTGGATACACATTCACCCCCGGCAATGGTGTCGTTGCTATGGAAGCCGAGCATTTTTATAAGGCATCGGCTGGAACTGCCGGCGAATGGACAGTGATACCGTACATGGGACGTACGCTCAGCGGTGTCACCCTGCTTCCACACACTGTTGACCCCAAGGATGCGTTCTTGGAATATAAATTTGATCTTCCGGAGGGTCAGAAAAATGTGAAAGTCCATGTGGTAGTGAAATCGACACTTGCGTTTAAAAATTCTAACGGACATCGTTACTCGGTTAGCCTTGACGGAGGAGAGCCGGTGGTGGTGAACTTCAATGAAAATCTCAACGAAGCTCCCGAGAATATATATGATGTGTTCTATCCCATCGTTGCCCGCAGGGTGGTGGAGAACACTGTCGATTTTGACGTTAAGGATTTGAAGGGTCACACTCTCACATTGCGTCCGCTTGACTCAGGCGTTGTCTTTGAAAAAGTGGTGGTTGATTGTGGCGGTTATAAGCCCTCATATCTGTTTATGGAGGAATCCGCTTGCCATAAAAATTAAACACTCGGATATATAGACCGGATATTGCCTTCTCTGCATAAGGGAAGGCAATATTTATTATATGTCGCTCGTTATTTTAAAGAGTGTTATTATAACCCTCCTGAATAATGATTGGACACGGTGAAAAATATAGTATTCCGGATGCTAAGTTGCTGTCGGTTGGCAGACTGCGATTTGTCGTGACATTTCTTGTCATGGCAATATCGGGATTCATGGCTACATTGGGAGCGCAACATCTTAATGACAAGCTCATGAATAAGCCGTACGCCGATTTGCGGCGATGGCATTTGGGATTCTCGGTGGGCGTTCATACGCAAGATATGTCGTTTACCCATAACGGTTTTGTGACCGATAACGGAGAGCAATGGTTCATGGAGCAGCCGTCGTTTTCGCCGGGATTCTGCGTGAACGGACTTGTGGATTTCCGTCTAAGCACATATTTCAATCTCCGCTTCACTCCGGGTATGTATTTCGGCAACAGGGATATAACCATGCGGGAGTATAAATCGGGGAAGACACTGAGCCAAAACATCAAATCAGCATACTTGGTAATGCCTTTGGACCTGAAATTCTCAGGGCTACGCTATCGCAACTCACGCCCATACGTGACAGGCGGAGTGATGCCGACATTTAATGTCTCACGTCAGAAACATGACTATTTGCGTATGAATGTAGCCGATTTTTATCTGACATGCGGTTTCGGGTGCGATTTCTATCTGCCATATTTTAAATTTAATCCCGAAGTTAAATTCTGCTTCGGACTAACGGATGTGATTGACCATAACCGCACGGATTTAGTGGATGACCCGGAGAAATTCAAGATAACGCAATCGTTGAAAAAGGCGACGTCGAAGATGGTGGTGCTTACATTTTATTTTGAGTAGTGAGAAGGAGTATGCGTGTCAACAGGATATACAGATGGCCGTCTCCTAAGGCTGTGCTTGCGGTGATAATTGCCGCCGTGTGCAGTTTCAGTGACGCATTTGCCCAAGGTGACGCAATGCTTACCCATTACTGGGCTGTGCCTACATATTATAACCCGGCAGCCGTTGGGGAGACCGATTATCTAAGGCTTAGAGGTGGATCCCGTCTGCAATGGGTGGGGATAGAGAAAGCTCCGAAGTCATTCCTTGCCGCAGCCGATCTGCCGTTCAAATTTGCCGACAGGAAATGGGGTGCAGGAATAGTGGCTCAGCAGGAATCGATGGGCTTGTATCGGAATCTTACCATAAATCTGCAACTCGGCTATAAATTCAAACTATTAAAGGGTGAGTTGACCCTCGCATTGCAGGGTGGTTATCTGAATGAGCAATTTAAGGGTTCGGAAGTGTATATTCCGGATGACGACGACTTCCATGAGCCGGACGATGAAGCCATACCTACCCGAGATGTGGCAGGGAGCGCCTTTGACTTCGGTATAGGTGCTTATTACCGCCGTGGCGGTTCATGGCTTGGGGTGTCGTTGCTTCATGCCAACAACCCGACGGTGACATTCACTGCCGACGGGAAAGGGTCGGACGGGATAGCCGGAGGTATCGCCAGCGGTGATATGGAAAAAAAGTTTGAATTTACCGCTTCACGGGTGTTATATTTTACTGCC
Organism: uncultured Duncaniella sp.; assembly: GCA_910577335.1. Taxonomy (GTDB): domain Bacteria; phylum Bacteroidota; class Bacteroidia; order Bacteroidales; family Muribaculaceae; genus Duncaniella. The sequence continues at coordinate 85,192 of CAJTMJ010000003.1, forward strand.
GGAAGCAATATTAAAGTGAAAAACACGTTATTAGAAGTGATACCGTCTATGCTTGTAAGGACAGATTTCACTTTTACTGACATTGAACTGACGGGGCGTCTGCGTTACAACCGTATGTTTAGCGCCGGTATCGGTTATCGTTATAAGGACGCAGTGTCGTTTATGCTCGGTGCAGAGTTCAAAAGTGTATTCTTCGGTTACAGCTACGACTATAACCTTAATGATATAGCAAAAGCGTCGTCGGGAAGTCATGAGATATTTGCAGGTTACAGCATAAAGCTTGATTTCTCGGAGAAAAATCGCTTCAAACACAAAAGTATACGCATATTGTAACTTATGAAAAAGATAATACATATACTTCTCACGGCCATCGCTATTACAGTTGTCGTTTCATGTGCTTCCGGCAACCGTAGCGCCATGGGTGGTGAAGTGACCGGAGTGGGGGGCAATTCATGGTCAGAACCGACACCATACGGTATGGTGCTTGTGTCGAGAGGTTCAGTGAAGATGGGTCCAGCCAAGGATGATTCGCTGTGGAACCTGAAAGCCGATGCCAAAGGTGTGTCGGTGGATGCTTTCTGGATGGATGAGACGGAGGTTACAAACGCAAAATACAAGCAGTTTGTGTTTTGGGTGCGTGATTCCATCATCCGTGAACGTCTTGCCGATCCGGCTTACGGAGGGAATGAGGATTTTATAATCGAGGAGGACAGAGACGGTAATCCGATAGCTCCGCATATCAACTGGGCGAAGCCTATACCTTGGCGCAATGCCGATGAGGATGAGCAGAGAGCCATCGAGAGCATGTACCGTACCAATCCCATAACCGGGGTGCGTGAGCTTGACCCTGAGCAGCTTAATTACCGGTATGAGACCTATAACCATACCGAGGCTGCACGTCGCAAGTATCGTATGAATCCCGCACGTAGAGAGTACAATACTGACAAGCCTGTCCCTACCGACATCCCGTTGATATCCAAGGACACCGCATATATAAATGATGACGGCGAGATAATCCGTGAGACTATCACACGAGGACTGACAGGTGATTTTGACTTTGTGAACACATATATAGTAAATGTGTATCCCGACACCACGGCTTGGATAAATGATTTTGATAATGCCTATAACGAGCCGTATGTGCGTCTGTATTTTTCACATGGAGGTTATAGCGACTACCCGGTGGTGGGTGTGAGCTGGGAGCAGGCGAGTGCGTTTGCCAACTGGCGCACAGATTTTCTGCGCCGTTCGCTCGGCAAGGAGGGTGTGTATGTCGAGCCTTACCGTCTCCCTACAGAGGCTGAATGGGAGTATGCAGCCCGTGCCGGAAAGAGTGAGAACATGTATCCGTGGGACGGAGACCTCCCTATGACCGAGGAGGAAGGATGTTTTTACGCCAATTTCAAACCTCAGGAGGGTAACTTCGTGCAGGACGGACAGCTGATAACATCCAAAGTGGGGACATACGCACCCAACGACTTCGGGTTGTATGACATGGCGGGCAATGTGAGTGAATGGACTTCGACAGCCTATACCGAAAGTGTCAGCAAGCTTACAGGTGACCTCAATCCGGAATATCGTTATGATGCCGCACAGGAGGATCCTTACCGCATGAAGCGCAAGATAGTCAGAGGGGGTTCGTGGAAGGATGTGGCTCACAATGTGCGCTCCGATATACGTATGTGGGAGTATCAGAATGAGCAGCGTTCCTATATAGGATTCCGCTGTGTACGTTCTCAGATAGGATTCGCCAAAGGAACTAAAGTGAAAAAGTGATTTATGAGAAAGTCTGATATAAAATCAAGGATAGGGAACCTGCTCGAATGGGAGGGGGGACAACGCCTGTTTAACTTCGCTTATTGCATAGGCGCAGCCATCGTGATATGGGGTGCGCTGTTTAAGATATTGCATCTGCCCGGAGGTAATACCTTGCTTTGCATAGGTATGGGTACGGAGGTGCTGATGTTTATTATCTCAGCTTTCGATCATCCCGCTAAAGAATATTCAGGGGATAATTTTGCGCCTTCACGGAGCACGGAATCCGTAAGTCCGAGGAGTTATGTGGAGGATGTGACTGTGGCATCTAATATGACATATCCCGAAGCCGCCGATTCGCAGTCGCTTGTGGAAAGTATGCGTAAAATGTCGTCAGAGATGGCAGCCATAGCCGTAGAGATGGAGCAACTTCTCCGGACCACTCAGGCTTTGAATACGGTTTCAACCTCACTCCTTGACAGCTACAGGACAATTACTGAAAATTCGTCGTCGATATCCGAAAATTCACGGGGATACGTGGAGAAGATGGATGACCTTAACCGTAACCTTGGCGGACTGAACACTATTTATGAGATTCAGTTGAAGAGTGTGTCCTCGCAGATAGACTCCATAGAGCGTGTGAACCGAGGCATAAAGGATATACGTGATATGTATGAGAAGAGTGCCGCACAGAGTGCCCGCTATTGCGAGGAGACGGAGAAGATGGCTCGATACATGCAGCAGCTTAACCGTATGTATGAAAAGACACTTGACACCATGACGGTGAATATATGCCGCTCCGTAAGCAGTGATGTAAGACAAGAAGTTTAATCAGCTAACGTTCTGAAAATGTCAGAATCGATAACCAAACTTTCACCAAGGCAGAGGATGATAAACCTGATGTATATCGTCCTCACTGCCATGTTGGCACTGAACGTGTCAAGCGATGTGCTTGACGGCTTCACGCAGGTGGAGGACGGGTTGGCTCGCACAAATACCAATGTCGGTTTGCGCAATGATGCCATATACTCACAGCTTGAGTCATTTGCGACGCAAAATCCCGAGAAAGGCTCGTCGTGGCTTGACAAGGCATCGGAAGTCAGGATTAAGTCAGCTGAGCTTTTCACATTCATTGACTCGCTGAAGGTGGCGATAGTCAAGGAGGCTGATGGGGAGGATGGAACACCCGATGCGATTAACCGCAAAGATGATGTCGAAGCGGCTGCGGTGGTCATGCTCGCGCCCGGCGACAATCCCGGCAAGAAGTTGCATAATGCCATTGACAGTTACCGTGAGTTTGTGGTGGCGATGGTGCCTGATTCGACCAAAAGGGCAAGCATAAGCGAAGCGCTTTCCACCCAGCCATTCAAACGTCCCGGAACGGTGACGGCGCAGAGGTGGGAGGAAGCAAAGTTTGAGAATCAGCCTGTGGTGGCAGCCGTGACATTGCTTACCAAGCTTCAGAATGATGTGCGCTATGCCGAGGGTGAGGCTTTGAGTGCGTTGCTGGCGGCGGTCGATGCAGGAGATGTGCGTGTGAACGAACTGAACGCATTTGTGATACCGCAGTCACGCATGGTGATGCGTGGAGGGAAGTATAGCGCAAATATTGTGCTTGCAGCTGTCGATACCACCGCACGTCCCGGAATATATATCGCCGGTAAGAAACTTGCCAATGACAAGGGTGTGTATGAGCTTGTGCCATCGACCACCGGCAGTTTTGATTACTCCGGCTATCTTGAAGTGACACATGGTGACGGTTCGGTGACGAAACATCCGTTTGAATCGAGTTATACTGTCATAGAGCCTACGGCGACAGTCTCTGCCACTATGATGAATCTGCTATATGCAGGTATTGACAACCCGATAAGTATCTCGGTGCCGGGTGTGCCGATGTCGGATGTCACCGCCACAATGACCAACGGGTCATTAGCTCGCCGTGGGGACCAATGGGTGGCTCATCCGGCAAAGGTCGGGGAGAACGCAGTGGTCACTGTCACGGCAAAAATGGACGGTGTGCCCCGAACTGTAGCCACAACTACATTTAAGGTCAGAAAGCTCCCTGACCCGACGGCATTCATCACATTTCAGGGTCAAAACGGCACATTGGAGCGACACAAAGGTGGACGACCGCTGAGCAGGAACCAGATACTGTCGTCGCCGGGTATACAAGCTGCAATAGATGACGATATACTCGACATAGATTTCCAAGTGTTGGGATTTGAGACAGTGTTCTTTGACCAGATGGGAAATGCCATCCCGGAATTGTCGGACGGAGCAGCTTTTTCCAACCGTCAGAAAGACAGAATAAAACGAATGGGACGAGGTAAACGATTCTACATATCACGTATCCGTGCCAAAGGTCCGGATGGGGTGGAGCGTCTGCTTAATCCTGTGGAAATTATAGTTCAATAAATCACGAGGGAGTTTAGCCGCGGGTTAAACTATTAAGATATTACCTATTATGAATAGAATACTTCTTACAGCTATATTGATGATGATTGCAGCTGGTGTCTATGCTCAGGATGTGAGCAAAAGCACCGGAGTGCGCCGCCGTGTGACCGATGAGAATACGGCTTCCAATGCGAAAGCTAACGGTGTGACCCAGCGTATGCAGTTGCGGTATGAAGATATGCCTGTGGATGACTCGGAGTTGCAGTGGATGCGTGTGATATATCGCAAGCTTGATCTTACGAAGGAGAAGAATGCCACATTATATTATCCTGAGGAGGTGACTGACGGCAACGAGAATCTTTTCAGAATCATAATGGGACGCATGGCAGCCAATCAGCTGTCGGCATACGAGTATCTTGACGGTAAAGAGATATTCACCGATGAGTATAAGGTTAAGCCGGCTGACGTGTTCGACCGTTTCCACATACCTTACACCGATGCCAAAGGCTCAACGGAGCGTAATCCTAAATATGTTATAGAGGAGGCTGATGTGCCTTCGACGGAAGTGCTTTCATATTACATAATAGAGCGTTGGGAATTTGACAAGCGGGATAACCGTGTGCGCACCAAAGTTGAGGCAGTGTGTCCGGTGCTCCACCGTGCCGGGGATTTCGGCGGCGAGGATGTGAGGTATCCGATGTTTTGGGTGAAATATGACGATTTGCGTCCCTATTTGGCTACAACTTCGGTGTTCACTTCCGATGACAACAATCTTGCCACTTCAACCTACGATGATTATTTCCGTATGGGGCTTTATGACGGAGAGATATACAAGACACGCAATCTGCGTAACAAGTCGCTGATGGAGCTTCATCCGGATGAGGAATCGCTTGCGCACGCTCAGGATAGCATACAGCGCCGTCTTGACACATTTGAAGATAAGCTGTGGGTGCCTTCACCCGAGGAGATTGCTAAGAATGACAGCACTACCGTTGCCGCAGAGAGTAAATCGGTGAAGAAAACTTCGTCCATGCGTTCTAAGCGAGGCAACGCTTATAAGAGCAAGTCAAAAGCAAAACCGGCGAAGGTCAAGAAATCGAAATCTCCCAAATCCTCCTCCGGTTCTGTGACTCGTTCGGTAAGAAACAGAAAATAGGTGTCAGTTACCAATTTAATTATTTTTCAAGTTTGGCAGGAGGGCTGCGACGATGCCTAAGAGCGGGGTGTAGGCGCAGAAATTGTACACAGCCTCAATGCCATACATGTCGGCAAAGTCGCCAAGCACGGCTGAAGCTATACCGCCGACTCCGAATGCGAATCCGAAGAAGAGCCCGGAGATCATGCCAAGTTTGGTCGGAAGGAGTTCCTGTGCATATAACAATATGGCGGGAAATGCAGATGACAGAGTGAAGCCGGCGCAGAAGCTTAATATTACAGTCAGGGGTAATGATACATGTGGCATCAATAGGCTGAACGGGGCAGTGCCGAGTATTGATACCCATATAACGAGTTTTCTGCCATAGCGGTCGCCCACAGGACCTCCAACCAATGTGCCGGCTGCCGTCGATACAACAAATACGAACAGGAATATCTGTGATTGCGACACGGTGACACCGAATTTGTCGATCAGGTAGAATGTGTAATAGCTCGACAAGCTTGCCATGTAAATATATTTGGAGAAGATCAGCACGATGATCACGCCGATTGTGAACCATGTCATACTTTTAGACAAAGGCAGCTTGGCATGTCGTTCCTCTTTCCTGACAGTCTGCTTCAATTCCTGCAAATAGCCCTTGTACCATCGGCATATAGGTCGCATGGCTGCGAAACATGCGGCTGAGAACAGGAGGAACCATAACACATAGTGGCGGTTGTGCGGGGCGACAATCAGGGCGACCAACAGCGGACCAATAGACCCTCCGAAATTGCCACCGACCTGAAACACCGACTGGGCAAAGCCTCGGCGTTCGTGCCCGGCAAGCGATGTGATGCGTGAAGCTTCGGGGTGGAGAGTCGCAGACCCTAATCCGACCATGAACACGGCAAGGAGTATTCCCGGCAGTGTGCTGCAATAGGAGAACAGGATTATGCCTATTGAAGTGCTGCACATACCCATCGGGAGGCTCCATGCGAATGGTCGGCGGTCGAAGGCGTATCCGACGACAGGCTGGAATATGGAAGCGGCGAGCTGATAAACTAATGTGATGAGTCCTATTTGCGCAAAGTTGAGACCCAAGTCGGCTTTCAACATCGGATAAACCGCAGTGATGACTGACTGGAGCAGGTCGTTGAGACAATGAGCGGCACTTAGTGCCAAGAGAATATGAAACGTCGGCATGGACGTCAACTTGCGAACCTTTTTGATGAAATCCATCTTTTCCCAATTTTAAAAGAGGTGCAAAGTTACGAATTTATCGGGAATTTTGAGCTGGTGTGACGGTTCAGATTTTAATTACATATATAAAAACAGCCGCTTCGGGAACGGCTCCCGGAGCGGCTGTGTGTTGCGTTTTTATTAATTAGTAGGTGATGACCGGTTCAAGTTCTTTAGCCTGATCAATCATCTTCTGAATCTCGGTCACAGAGGGGACACGGTTGCAGAGATTCTTTTGGTCATTAACCTCAACCAATTTGGGTTGGAGATTAGCAGCTACACGATGACGGAATTCCTTCACGGTGTCAACACCGGCAGCTTCAAGGAGTTCGGCAAACTGACCAGCCACACCCTTGATGCGGAAGAGGTCGGCATGGTTTGCCCATTTCAAAATAAGCTTCTCGGAAATGCCTGTTTCCTCGGCAAGAGCTTCGCGACCTTTCTTAGACGCTGCTTTTTCCAAGAGAGCTTCAGTGGTTTTTACGCCGGCAGCCTGTAGTTTCTGTGCATAAGCTTCACCTATGCCTTCGATTTCTTCAATTTTATAAGCCATGGTTCTATAATTTAGGATGGTTAGCTACAGTATATAACATACATGAAGTATGGTAGGTTTGCGAAAAAACAAAAAGAGTGTCCGCAGATATTACGAACACTCTTGGCTGAGTGGGCGCTGAGGGATTCGAACCCCCGACCCTCTGCTTGTAAGGCAGATGCTCTGAACCAGCTGAGCTAAGCGCCCGGTTTGAATTTTTAGATGCTTACCGGAAGCATCGTATTCGATAGACGAGATAGGCTGATAATTGTGGGCGCTGAGGGATTCGAACCCCCGACCCTCTGCTTGTAAGGCAGATGCTCTGAACCAGCTGAGCTAAGCGCCCTTTCTCGTCTAAAGCGATGCAAAGGTACGACACTTTTTTGAACTGACCAAATATTTTAAGGAAAATTTTACAAAAAAATAGTTTGGGCTTAATAATGGATGATTTTAAGATTGTTTTTGTTAAAAAGTGTTTCGTCTAAAGTGATTTCCTCGGGATGGATAGTTGATTATCGAAAGAAATCACTAATTTTGTGTGAAAATTTGGAACAGAATGGCTGGCAAACTTCAGCAACGTATCGATAAAATAGAGGCAAAAGGCGCTCTCCTTGCCGAACGGTTCGTCATGCTTCGACAAGCAAAGAGGCAGGCTGATGAACAAATCGCCGATATGGAAGCCACTATTGCGGGATTGCATCGAACGATAGAAGATTTGAACCGACAGATAGAATATCTGAAAGTAGCTACGGTGCTTACTCCTGACCATCGCGATGTTGAAGAAACACGTGCCATACTTTCCGAATTAGTGCGCGAAATCGACAAGTGCATTAATCAGTTAAGCATTTGATGGCAGATAAACTCCTCAACATATCTATCCGTATAGCCGATCAGCCTCGTATGCGTCTGCATGTTCCACCGGAGGATGAAGAAATAGTGCGAAGGGCTGAAGCCAATATCAATGAGCTATGGCGTAAATGGTCGGCAAGGGACGATTTCAAAGATAAGACCTCAGGCGAGATACTTGCCATGGTGACCTTCAGGTTTGCCCAGCTGTATTTTAGCGCCGCAGAGGCTTCACATAAAGTTGAAAGGACTCTTGAAGGGCTTGAAAAGACCCTTGACAGACTCCTGCTTGACATAGAAGATAACCCCGCCACTTAGGCAAGAGAGCCGGTAGGCACGGCGGGATAGTCAGCGAGTTCACGCACGCTCAACCTGTTCATACCCCTCGGAGGATGCTCCGGGAACCGGGTATTGAAGATGTTGATACGTGCATTTTTTTATATATTTTTTAATCCTATTTTCCTATTCCACATTATGGATATAATAATTTACATCTGTATTGCCGTTATAGTGACTGCCGCGGTTTCCGTGGGGGGCTTGCTGGCAGTGCAGCGCGCCACAGCAAGATCACGTGCCAAATCAATAGTTGAAGATGCTGAACGTGAGGCTGAGGTTGTCATGAAAAACAAGCTTCTTGAAGCACGTGAACAAGAACTTAAGATCAAATCCGAAGCCGAGAAGCAAGCTAACCAGCGTATGCAGCGTGTTCAGGTTGAGGAATCAAAAATCAAACAACGTCAGGCGCAACTTAACCAGCAGCAGAGCGACAATGCCCGTGCCCGAAACGAGAACGAGCAGGTGCGTCAGAATCTTGAAGCCCAGATGGCAGTGGTGGAGCAGCGCAAGGAGGAACTTGACCGTCTGCGCCGCACAGCTCAGGACACTCTTGAACATATCTCCGGGTTGTCGAGCGAGGAAGCGAAGGAGAAGCTTATCGAATCGCTTAAAGATGAGGCTAAGACGGCAGCCAGCGCTTATATAAACGACATAATGGATGAGGCTAAGATGACTGCCAACAAGGAGGCTAAACGCATCGTGGTGCAGTCGATCCAGCGTCTTGCCACAGAGACTGCCATTGAAAATTCGGTGACAGTGTTCCATATCGACAGCGATGAAATCAAGGGTCGTATCATCGGTCGCGAGGGTCGTAACATCCGTGCACTTGAGGCTGCGACCGGTATTGAAATCATCGTTGACGATACCCCTGAAGCGATAGTGCTTTCAGGCTTCGACCCCGTGCGCAGAGAGATAGCCCGTCTTGCCTTGCATCAGCTTGTGGCTGACGGACGTATCCACCCCGCACGTATTGAGGAGGTTGTGGCAAAGGTTCGCAAGCAGATAGAGGAAGAGATTGTCGAGACCGGTAAGCGCACAGCCATCGACCTCGGTATACATGGTCTGCACCCCGATCTTATACGTATGGTCGGCAAGATGAAGTATCGTTCAAGCTACGGTCAGAACCTTCTGCAGCACTCACGCGAGACTGCCAACCTTTGCGCTATCATGGCGTCGGAACTCGGTCTTAATCCTAAAAAAGCCCGCCGTGCCGGACTTCTCCATGATATAGGCAAGGTGCCCGATGAGGAACCGGAACTTCCGCACGCACTTCTCGGCATGAAGCTTGCTGAAAAGTATAAGGAGAAACCGGAAATATGCAATGCCATAGGCGCTCACCACGATGAAATAGAGCAGACAACGCTTCTTGCTCCTATCGTGCAGGTTTGCGATGCTATTTCGGGTGCTCGTCCCGGCGCTCGCCGAGAGATAGTAGAGGCATATATCAAGCGTCTTAATGACCTTGAGCAGCTTGCACTCTCATATCCCGGCGTTATAAAGACTTACGCTATCCAAGCAGGTCGTGAGCTTCGTGTGATAGTCGGTGCTGACAAGATTGACGATATGGAGACCGAAAAGCTCTCTACTGAAATAGCCCGCCGCATCCAAGACGAGATGACTTATCCGGGACAGGTGAAGATCACCGTAATCCGTGAGACCCGTTCCGTAAGCTTCGCTAAGTAAGGAAAGGAGTCATCCTAATGGAAGATAAAGAAAGAAAATGTCCACGCGGCAAGCTCCACTGTTTTAACTGGTTGGAGGATATACCCGGCGGACTGGCTGATTTCGACATCGTTGAGGTGCAATTCAAGAATACCCGCAAGGGGTTCTACCGCAACTCCGTGAATCTCCCCTTGGAGATAGGCGACATGGTTGCTGTGGAGGCTTCTCCGGGGCATGACATAGGGCGAGTGACACTTGTTGGTAAACTTGTGGCTCTGCAGATGCGCCGTGCCAATATTAAGCCTGATGCCGAGATTCGCCGTGTGTTCCGTAAGGCAAAACCGGCTGACTTGGAGAAATATGAGGAAGCTAAAGCCCGTGAGAATGACACTATGATACGCTCGCGCAAGATAGCCGAGTCGCTGAATCTCAACATGAAGATAGGCGATGTCGAGTATCAGGGCGACGGTAACAAGGCTATATTCTACTATATAGCCGATGAGCGTGTCGATTTCCGACAGCTTATCAAGGTTCTTGCCGACACGTTTAAGGTGCGTATCGAAATGAAACAGATAGGCGCCCGTCAGGAAGCAGGCCGCATCGGAGGTATCGGTTCATGCGGACGTCCGTTGTGTTGTGCGAGCTGGATGACTAATTTTGTGTCGGTCGGTACGAGTGCCGCACGTTATCAGGATATATCACTTAACCCTCAGAAGCTTGCAGGGCAGTGTGCCAAGCTTAAATGCTGCCTTAACTTTGAGGTTGACACCTACGTCGAGAGCGCCCGCTATCTCCCCGGTAAAGAAATCCGTCTGGAGACCGCTGATAATACCTATTACCACTTCAAGACTGATATTTTCAAGAAGGAGGTAACCTATTCAACTGACAAACAGTTGGCTGCCAACCTTGTGACTATAGATGCAGCACGTGCATTTGAAGTCATAGATATGAACAAGCGTGGCGAAAAGCCTCTTCAGCTTCAGCGTGACGGCGATGAGAAGTCGAATGCGAAACAGCGTCCGATAGACCTTGCTTCGCAGGATGAGCTTACACGCTTTGACAAGACTAAAAAGAAAAAGCGCAAGAAAGGCTCGAATAATAACTCTCAAAAGCCTGATAACGCCCCGAAGTCTGAAAATAAGGAGCGTCCTTCCAATCAGCAGCAAAAGGGTGAAAACCGACAGCCTGACAATCAAGGGAATCAACCTCGCCGTAACAACGACCGTAAACCCAAGGGGAATAACCAAGGGAAAGGTGGTCAGAATAACGCTGGGAAGAATCCCCAGCAAGGTGGAAATGCCGGAAACGGAGGTGCGAAGCATAATCAGCAGGGGGAACAATCCCGCCCTAACCGTCCACCCAAGGCGTTTCGTGACAATCAAGAAAACGATTAAATAGATGCGTTGTCTATTACCGCTGATATTACTATTGTCATTGCTTCTCGGGGCTTGCAGCCCCGGGAAGCGTGATTATAGCCGGTGGGAAAATTTGCCTGCTTCCGGTTGGGTGTATGGCGACACGGTGTTGCTTTTGCCTGTGGATACCATGTTGCTTGACAATGATTCGATCGTCGAAGGTGCTGTCGGACTGTCGTTGCGGCATGGCAGTAGCTATCCATATTCCAATATTTGGCTTGAGGTTACTTATCATGGCGATCGCCGTATGGTGCGTGATACTGTCAATATCCCTTTGGCTGATGTGTTCGGGCGATGGCTCGGTAGCGGTTTTGGCGCAAGTTATCAAAACTCAGCCATGATTAATCAGTCAACGGTAATTGATGTCACCCGTCCCGTAGAGGTGCGCCATATAATGCGTGTTGACACACTCCATGGCATAGATCAAATCGGCATTTTTGTCAGCCATAATTAATAATATCTAATAGGAGGTACCCAATAAAGTACCCGATAAAGTACCCAATAAATCTGAGCTTGCCGGCCTGCGACTGCTTTTTTGATAATCCATACCTGTGAAATAATATATGGAGTCATGATTATTAACATAGAAGGGGTTAATTCCCGAATGATTGCCAACAATCTTACTGCCTCACAGCCGATGCATCCGGGTGAATTACTTAAGGATGAACTTGAAGCACGTGGCATATCTCAAAAGGCATTTTCAGAAGAAATAGGGATTCGACCGTCAATTATAAGTGAGATAATTCATGGTAAAAGGTCTATTTCCATAGAGTATGCCATGTTGTTTGAAGCAGCTTTGGATATTGACGCTGATTTCTGGTTAAAGCTTCAGTCTGATTACGATAAGGAGGTGGTGAAGGCTAATAAATCATTCATGCAGCGGTTAAATGAGATTCGTAAAGTGGCAGCGTTTTTATAAAACAATTTCAATATCAAATTGACTTTTTCGCACTTATTCGGTCGTGTGGTGTCGTATCTTTGCATAAAAACTTGATGGATATGAGAAACATACGAAAGATTATAGTGCATTGCACTGCAACCCCTAAAGGGAGAGATGTAAGTGTTGAGGAGATAGACCGTTGGCATAAGGCGAGAGGGTTCAGATGCATCGGCTATCATTATGTGGTGGCTTTGGACGGAACTGTTTATGCCGGGCGTCCTGTTTCGGAGATAGGGGCGCATTGCACAGGGCAAAACCGCAATAGCATAGGAATAGTGTATGTCGGAGGTTTGAGCGAGGATGGCAAACGTCCGATGGATACCCGCACACAGGACCAAAAGGTGGCATTGGTCAGGACGATAGCTGAGTTGAAACGTAAATATCCGGGGGCGATGGTACATTCTCATTATGAATTTGCCGCCAAAGCTTGTCCTTGCTTCGATGCTGCCGAAGAGTATGCCGATTTATGATTGATTTCTAACATGAATTTTGTACATTTGCAACTGAATTAAATCAGTTCAAAGCTAATATCATGGATATGAAATACAGATTTTGTGGCAGGAGCGGACTTCAGCTCCCTGTTATATCCCTTGGGCTATGGCACAATTTCGGCGGGGTAGATCCATACGAGAAATCCCGTGAGATTGTCTTCCATGCCTTTGAGAGGGGTGTGGTTCATTTTGACCTTGCTAATAATTATGGTCCTCCTCCCGGAAGTGCCGAAGAAAATTTCGGTAAGATGCTTCGTGACGGGCTGCATACACACCGTGACGAGATAATAGTCTCGTCGAAAGCCGGACATCTGATGTGGAACGGTCCCTACGGCGATGGAAGTTCCCGCAAATACATAATGGCAAGCATCAATCAGAGCCTGAAACGTACCGGTCTGGAATATTTCGACATATTCTATAGCCATCGTTACAATCCGGAGACACCATTGGAAGAAACCGTACAAGCCCTTGTTGACATAGTGAAGCAAGGGAAGGCTCTGTATATCGGGCTGTCCAAATATCCTGTGGATAAGGCAAAGGAAGCGTGCGACATGATGCGTGCGCAGAATGTGCGATGCCTTATATATCAGGACAGGTATAATATGCTTGTGCGTCGCCCGGAAGAGCAACATCTTGACTTCCTTCGTGATGAGCAGCTTGGGTTCATCGCCTTCTCACCGCTTGCGCAAGGGCTTCTCACCAACAGGTATCTTAACGGAATACCGTCGGACTCACGTGCCGCACGACCGGATGGTTTCCTTCACCGTGAGGATATTACCCCTGAGATGGTTGATAAAATCGCACGGTTAAACAAGATAGCCGAACAGCGAGGGCAGTCGTTGGCGCAGATGTCTCTTGCATGGCTTCTTGCCAAGCCGGAGATAACCTCTGTGATAGCAGGGGCAAGCTCTGTCCGTCAGCTTGACGACAGCCTTGAAGCTATCTCCAATATCGATTTCACTTCGGAGGAACTTTCCGAAATTGATAACATAATTCTCTGATTGGGATGTTAAAGAGACTTTTGATGCCCGCTATGGCTCTGCTTGGAGCTTTGGCGGCTGATGCCGCAGTATATAATATCGTGGATTACGGGGCTGTGTCGGATACCACCCGGCTTAGCAGTAATGCCGTGCAGAGTGCTATAGATGCCTGTAATAATGGCGGTGGAGGGACTGTGCTTGTCCCTGCCGGCAATTATAAGATAGGGAGCATTATGCTGAAAAGCAATGTGGAATTGCATTTGGAAAACGGTGCGACTCTCTACGGCAGCACTGATATAAATGATTACATCCCGGTCACCACTGATTATGTGTCGCTACGAACCGTAACTCCCACTATTCAGCTTATCTATGCCGATAAGGCTGACCATGTGGCTATAACGGGGCAAGGCACGATAGATGGGCGAGGGAAGGCTTTTCCCAAGCTGTCATGGAATGACGAAGGTATCACCCGCCCGCATTTATTGCGACTGATCAGATGCTCTGACGTGGCTGTGACCGGAGTCACGCTTAAGAATTCAGGATGCTGGATGCAGCATTATCTTGCTTGTGACAGAGTTAAGATTGACGGGATAACGGTCATTAACCGTAATAATTTCAACAATGACGCTCTTGACCTTGACGGCTGCCACAACGTGACGGTCTCCAACATGATTGCCGACTCTGACGATGATGCTATAACGCTCAAAAGCACTTCGCCAAGACTGTGTGAGGATATAACTATCAGCAATTGTGTGGTGTCGAGCCATTGCAATGCTATAAAGCTCGGCACTGAGACTAATGGCGGTTTCCGGAATATAAACATAAGGGGCATAGTGGTGAAGCCATCCGCTGACCAGTCGAGTCAGTATTTCGGTTACCCCGGAGGTATAGGACATTCTGCCATATCGCTTGAGATTGTAGATGGCGGCTCAATGAGAAATGTCAATATAGGTGATATAACCATCACAGGCACTGAGTCGCCGATATTCATACGTCTTGCCGACCGTGCCCGTCCCTATTCCAAGGATCACCCCGTGGAAGGTGTGGGGAGTATAAGCGGAGTGGTGCTGCATGATATTTTAATTGACGGGGCAGGTCCTACCGGTTGCTCAATAACCGGTATAGAGGATCATCCTGTAACCGATATTTTGCTCCATGACATCACTATCCGTCAGGCTGGAGGACAGAAGGATGTCGCAGCCCCCACGGATGAGAAAATCGCTGAATATCCGGAGTCTACAATGTGGGGGATTCTTCCGGCTCAGGGATTTTGGCTCAACCACACACGTGATATTACTTTCCGAAATGTCAAGGTGTTTGCAGAGCAGCCTGACAGCCGTCCGATATATGTGGCAACGGATTCTCCGGGTCTTGTGACGGAATAATAGATTGAAATACAGATGTCTCACCGCATTATCAAAATGATATTTGTGCTGTCAGCCATTTTGAACGGGCTGACAGCTTTTTGCGGTGGACTGATGTTTGAGACACTCGACTCTTCGGACGGGTTGAGTGATAATAATGTACGTTTTATAAACTCGCTCCCTGACGGCAGGTTGGTGTTCACAACCGAGCAGGCTTTGAATATCTATGACGGAGTGCGGTTTAAGAAATATTACCTTGATCAGTCAGCCAAATATGAGCTTGATGATTACTCAGGGCATTATCATCTCTACCTCAGCTCCGACACAATGTTGTGGGTGAAAAATTATCATAAATTCTTTATTTTCGATCTCAGGAAGGAGCGGTTTATCTCCCCGGGTGAATATTTGAGAGGCAAGGGAGTTGAGAAGCGAGTAGATGACCTGTTTGTGGATTTGGCAGGTAATCTGTGGCTTTCGATCGATAACAGGTTTTATATGCCCGGCTCTAATTTAACTTTGACGCTGCCTGACGTATGCGGGGAGGTGCAGGATTTGGAATCGGACGGGGATTCTCATTATCTGTTTGACAATAAGGGTGGTGTGCATTGCTATAACTTCTCCGGGGAATATAAATATAGCCGTCATGCATACGCCTCGGATGAAATGCCGAGATTTGCCAATACTTCATTAGTGGTGAAGCAGGATAGCGTCTTCTATCAGTTGCGAAACGGGACGCATGGGGTGTTTCAGAAGTTTGATACTACGACCGGTGTATGGCAGAAGATATTGGAGCGTGATTATTCCTTGAACACACTGATGATTACCGATGACGGCGATGCTTATATATCTTGCAGGTTAGGATTTTGGATTGTTGATACCGCTGACGGAGCGGTGGAATATCTCCCTTATCTGCGGACACGCCGGGGGAATGTTGTAGCCACTGAAATAAGCACTGTTTTTCAGGATGCACAAGGGACTTTGTGGGTCGGAACTTTGAACCGAGGGCTTTTGTATTGTAACCCTGAACGTTATAGAATGTCTGAGATATACGGTGTGTCCGATCTCTCACGTCAAGGTGGCAAGGGGATTAGGACAGGGCTATTTTCAGAGGATAGGTCGGGAAATGTATATGTTAGGGGGACAGATGGGATTCGCAAGCTTAAATTTCATGAATCAGGAAGATGCTCTGCCGAAATATTGCCGTCGGAGCCCTCTTTGATAGATTTAATGGGTGAGTATGGCTCTGACGCCACATTTTTGGCTTCGGACGGGAGTGTTTATGTTGACGACGGGGAGAATGGCTGTGTGGTGTTCAAGGCTGATCCGGAGTTCAGAGTGGCACATTCGTATGCGCCATTGTTTTCAGAACTGTATCTTTACGGGGAGAAAGTATTGCCCGGCAAACTGTATGGCGGTAGGTTGCTAATGCCTGATTCGGAGCCATATATCAAGAGCTTGGTCTTAGGTCATGACCAGAATTTCATAACATTGAAATTTTCACCTTTGAATTTATTACATACCTCAGGTGTAGGCTACAGCTATAAACTTGAGGGATTTGACCGTGACTGGGTGGATGTTGACTATGCGGGTTCAACGGAGACGGACATTTCAGCGCAATATACCAATCTCCCTCCCGGAAAATATGTGTTTAAAATTAAGACATACAGGTCGGAGGATGGTTCCGAAGTCTCGCCTGTAACCGAGTTGGATATTGAAATTCTTACACCATGGTATCGGACTTGGGTTGCATGGGTATGCTATGTGCTGATAGCAATTGTCTTAGGTTGGTTGATTTCATGGCTGTATATACGTAGTCAGCGCAAGGCTATGGAGCGGAAACATCGGGAAGAGATATTGCTTGTCCGTATCAAAGGGTTGATCGAGCAGTGTGACAGGTATGAAGCGGAGCTAAAAGCGCAGGATGAGGATGTGAAATCGTGTGAGCCGGCTGATGAAAATTCCTTGGAAGAAAATGCGTTTGTCGCCAAGGCTGTGAAGTTGGTAGAGGATAATATGAACACACCCGGATACTCTGTCGAGCAATTAAGCCGTGACCTGTGCATGGAAAGGACTGGGCTTTATAAAAAGCTTGTCACATTACTTAATCAGTCTCCGAGCCTGTTCATGCGTAATATAAGATTGAAACATGCAGCCGAGCTTCTTGCAGCTAAGGAGGGGAGTGTGGCAGAGATTGCTATGCGCACAGGATTCAGCAATGCAAGCTATTTCAGCAAATGTTTTCAGGAAGTTTACGGCTGCCGTCCGTCGGAATTTACAGGCAAGAAATGAAAATCAACATTTGTGTGATTGGAATCAACATTTGTGTTATTGTGTAATAGGTTGAATGTCTTAATTTTGCAGTGTGAACTTAAAATCAAATCAATCATGAAAAAAGTGATTTTTATAGCTGCATTAGTAGGCTTGATAGCCCCGATATGTACGGCAAAAGATGTCGGGCGGACATCGCAAGGTGTTAAATTCCCATCGCAAGGGATGGATGTAAACATTGAATTTTACTCTCCGGAGATAGTGCGTGTTTACAAGTCTCCTGAAGGAAAACAGTATGAAAAGAATAGCCTTGTGGTGACAAAGACACCCGAAAAAGTAGACCTGAAATATTCGGAAGCCGGAGATAAGGTCACGGTTGAATCATCGGCTGTGAAGGTTGTTGCCAATACCGGCACCGGGACTGTTGACTTCTATACTCCCTCAGGGAAATTGCTGTTGAAAGACCAAGCGACCACTTTCACTGATAAGATGGATGCCGGCAAGCCTTCATACACTGTGAAAAGCTCGTTTATGCTTGATAAGGATGAGCCTATATATGGAGTGGGGCAGATAATGGATGGCAAGATGAACCGCCGCAATTCCTATCATCATCTCCAGAATGAGAATATGTTTACCAGCTCACCCTATTTCATCTCTCCGACCAAGGGGTATGCTGTATATGTTGACAATTATTCAATCTCTGATTTCGCCGACAGCCCGCAGGAATTGTCGTTCCAGTGTCTTGGAGACGGCTCGGACTATTATTTCATGTTTGGCAAGACTCCCGACGATATTATCTCGGAGGTTCGCGAGCTTACCGGACATTCACCCATGCTACCACTCTGGGCTTACGGATTTTTCCAGAGCAAGGAGCGTTACACCAATCAGGAGGAGAGCCTTGATGTATTGAAGAAATATAGGAAATTGGGTGTGCCCATCGACTGTATGATTCAGGACTGGCGTTATTGGGCTGAATACAATCATACCGACAGCGCATGGAACTCTCATAGCTTTGATGCGGAGCGTTTCCCGAATCCCGAAAAATGGGTTGAGGATATACATGCGCTTAATGGCAAACTGCTTATCGTGGCATGGCCAGGGTTCGGTCCCAAGACATCACAGCGTCAAGAACTCGACTCAAAGGGTATGATAATTGAGTTTGACACATGGCCCCCGAACAGCGGTGCGCGTCCATACGATGTGTTTAATCCCGAAGCTCGTGACATATATTGGAAGTCGTTGGATAAGGGTATATTCAGCAAGATCGGTAATGACGGCTGGTGGCTTGACTCCACTGAGCCTGACCATATAAACCGACAGGAGTCTGATTATGATAAGCCGACACACCTCGGCTCATACAGAAGCATGAAGAATGCTTATTCGCTGATGCATAATACCGGTATTGCCGAACATCAGAAGGCACAGAACCGTGACAAACGTGTGGTGATACTTACTCGTTCAGGCTTTGTGGGTCAGCAACGCCTTGGCTCTAATACATGGAGCGGTGACGTCATGTCAACATGGGAGATGCTTGAAAAGCAGATACCGGCAGCTCTTAACTTTACCCTTATGGGTATACCTAACTGGAACAGTGATATAGGCGGATTTTTTGCAAATCACTGGAATAAGGGTGGTGGCGCAAAGAACCCTGAGTATCAGGAACTGTATACAAGATGGATGCAGTTTGGCGCTTTCTGTCCGATGATGCGTTCGCATGGCACAGAGGTACCGCGTGAGATTTGGAATTTTGGTGAGCCGGGCGACTGGTGTTTTGATGCTCAAAAAAAAGCTATAGAGCTTCGTTACCGTATGTTGCCATATATCTACAGCACTTCATGGGATGTGTCAGCCAACGACGGCACATTCATGCGTCCGCTTGTGATGGATTTCGTGAACGACAAGAATGTCTATGAGCTTGGTAGCGAATATATGTTCGGACGTTCATTGCTCGTAGCACCTGTTACCCGTCCGGGTGTGTCATCTTGGGATGTGTATTTGCCATCAGGTGCAAAATGGTGGGATTTCTGGACTAACGCTCAGCATAATGGCGGCGAGACTGTAAGCCGTGAAGTGCCTAAAGATATTATCCCGCTCTATGTCAAAGCCGGTAGTGTAATGCCTTTCGGTCCCGATGTGCAATACTCTACAGAAAAGCCTTGGGATAATCTTGAAATACGCATATATCCCGGTGCTGACGGATCGTTTACTCTTTACGAGGATGAGAATGACAATTATAATTACGAAAACGGAGCTTACTCTACCATCGATTTCAAATGGAACGATGCCAAAAAGACTCTTACCATCTCTGATCGCAAGGGTGATTTCCCCGGCATGTTGAAGAAGCGTAAATTCAATGTTGTGCTTGTGAATGACAAGTCGGGTGCCGGCAACGCTCCGATGAATGGCGGAAAAGAAATTTCCTATTCCGGAAAGGAGACCAAATTGAAGTTTGGTAAATAAAAGGGTGTTAATTTCGTAAATAGAAACAAAACAGCCACTGAATTTTTACAGATTCGGTGGCTGTTTTCATCATAGAGTGGTAAATTTGTAATAAAAAACATCTATGCTTAAAAGAACGAGTTTATTCATTGCGTCAATGCTTGTGTTGGGGCTTAACTTGTCTGCCCATCGGGGAGCGGAGTCGGTCTCTAAAAGCGATAAGGTTTCGTCTCCAAAGATGAGGTCCGGGGAGAATAATCCGCTGTTGGATTTCAATTTCAATGCCGATCCAACCTCAGTCGAATATGAGGGTCGGTTGTATGTGTATGGCACGAATGACCATCAGCAGTATGACTCTGTGGTAGGGACCGATGCCAAGAACAACACTTACGAAAAGATTAAATCGTTGGTGATGATGTCAACTGACGATATGGTCAACTGGACTTACCACGGATTGATAGATGTGGGTAAAATTTCTCCCTGGATTATGAATTCATGGGCTCCGTCTATTGCCAAGAGGGTTGAAAAGGATGGGAAGACCCACTTCTATCTCTACTACTCTGACAGCGGACGTGGTGTCGGTGTGCTTACAGCCACTTCGCCTGTCGGACCGTGGTCTGATCCGTTAGGCAAGGATATTGTGGAGCAGTCAACTCCCGGACTGGGGCATTGTCCCGCCCCTTTCGATCCCGGAGTGGTGATTGACGATTCCGGCACGGGATGGCTTTCATTCGGCGGTGGCGCGGGTGATTCGGATTATATGCCCGGGACCAACCGCATAGCCAAGCTTGGTGACGACATGATCTCTTTCGACAGTGAGTTTGTGAAGATTGACGCTCCCTACTTTTTCGAGGCAAGTGAGTTGAACTTCATCAACGGAACTTGGGTGTATACCTATAATACCAACTGGGTTGACCGTAAGGAATGGCATTTTGACGTTGACAAGCCCACCACATGCAGTATGTGTTATTTTACCACAAAGACTCCTCTTGTGCGTGAAAGCTGGAAGTTCAGACATAATTACCTTAAAAATCCGGGCGATTATGGTTTTGATTGGGGCAATAATCATACTCATCTTCAGAAATATAAGGGCAAATGGTATATCATCTATCACAATATGATGTTGCAGGATAGCTTCAACACCAAATTGGGTGTCCGCAGCATTTGTATCGATGAAATCAGTGTGAACGAGGATAGTGTGGATATAAAGATGGGTGAGATGACCCGAAAAGGCGTGGAACAGCTTCATCCGTTAAATCCGTACATACGGCAGCAGGCTGAAACGGTAGCTGCCACTGAGGGGGTGGATTTTGTCAACAGTGATATTCCCGGAAATATGTATGTCCGACCGGCTGACGGTGAGTGTGTGACATTGGTCAGAGGCGCCGGTTTCGATAAGAGCCCTAAGAAGTTTAAAGCTTTGGTGTCGGGCAAAGGTGAGATTGAGGTCAGAAAAGGTACACCTGACGGCACACTCATCTCAGCTGTGAAGTTTGACAACGATACTTTAAAACCGGTAAGCGCCAACCTTGTCTCAAAGCCCGAAGGCGTGACTGATATATGCTTTGTGGTCAAGGGTGACTCGGTGCTGTTTGATGAATGGACTTTTGAGTAAATCGCAATTCAAGCCATAACCACATAGCAAATAGTGGTTATATCAGATATAGTTTGTAGTAGGGACGCAATAATTTGCGTCCGCCAAAGCCAAGATAATCAGCTAATTACCCATCAAGGTGCGGGCGCAATTTATTGCGCCCCTACTGCTTTTACGCATTTTGATACAGTCCCGATTTGCATTGAGACAATATTTTCTATTCATTTATCTCATAGTATTTCTGCCTTGAGACCTTTGCGTGTGGTGTCGGTGGCTGGTATCAATGGGAGGCGTAACACTTCCTGATAGCGGGGAAAGAGCAGGTGAAGCAGGCATTTTATCCCTGCGGGGTTTCCGTCTTTGAAAAGGAGGGAGTAGAGCGCTGAGAATTTCTGATGGAGCAGCGATGCTTCCTCGACAGTCTCTTCATCGAGACTTTTATGGATCATTTCTGTGAATTGTGCTGGGTAAGCGTTGCCAAGCACCGAAATCACACCGTCGCCGCCGAGACGTATCATTGAATGTGCCAATGAATCATCGCCGGAGAGGACTAAGAATCCTTTGGGACGGCGAGTGATGACGTTCTGTGCCTGTTCCATGTTGCCGGAAGCTTCTTTTACACCTATGATCTTATCAGGGAAATCTTTGGCAAGGCGTATTATTGTGTCAACATTCATATTCACACCGGTACGTCCGGGGATATTATAGAGCACAACAGGTATGGGTGATGCTTTTGCTATGGCTGCAAAGTGGCGGTACATACCTTCCTGCACAGGCTTATTATAGTAGGGGACCACCGACAGTATTGCGTCAAATTCTTCAAGTCGGTCGGTGTGATGGATTTCATCAATGACTGCGGCAGTTGAATTACCACCTATGCCAAGCACCAAGGGACATCTGCCAGCCACATGGTCGAGTATGTGGAGAGCGAGTTGCTTCTTTTCGTCATGAGTGAGTGTAGGTGTTTCAGCAGTGGTGCCGAGAGCCACGATATAGTCAGTGTTACCGTCAATTAGGTAGTCAAGATGGAAATCGAGTGTGTCATAATCGATTGACCCATCCTGTAGAAATGGGGTTGTGAGGGCAACCCCCATGCCTCGTAATCTCTGTGGTGACATATAGAACCTAATGTATTAGCATCTTTGAAATAGCCGTATTGCTGCAAAATTAGTTGGATTTTGAACAAAATGTAACGTAAATCAAATGAAATGCTTCGAATTTTTACTTAGAAAGCTTGTTTAGTTTGCAAAATTAACAATAATTCTTTTTTCATGCAAAAATTTTCACTCGCCGGATTCTATTAAATCATTTCAAAATCGATTCATTCCAAATGTTTCGCTCCCCGGATGCTATTTGATCACAATTTTTTGACGGTTGACTATATAGATTCCTGCCGGTAGATCTGACCCGGAAAGTGATGGTGCGACGAGCCGTCCGGTGAGGTCATATACCTTGCCATCCTTGATTTCGGAGTCCTGAGGGATTTGTGTCACAGAGGTGTACGGATTTTCATTGGTGAGATATACTCGCTTGAGATGTATCGGTTTGTGACCATACGCCCAGAAGCCGATAATATATATTTCATCGGTTTTAAGGGGTACAATATTTGAGCCTGAATTTCTTGTCAGTTCGTCAATATTGGCGACGATTAGCTTTTCACCCTTAAATGCTTTTTTGTAATGGTCGCCCCAATAGTTTGAGGAGTCAAATATCTTGAACTCCACGCCGTTGGTCTCGTTCTCTTCAAGCTCGGCAACTACGTACTTATAGCCGGAAATATCAATTGGCTGTTCATACTGCCATCCGCCAAAACCATATAGCCCGGCAATAAATATGTTAGTCTTCGGGTCGAATTCTCCATGTTCCCATATCGAGGGGTTGAATCTGTCGGTGCCGAATGTGAAATCACCCTCTGCCGGGTTAGGTGTAGGTATCACTGGTATTTCCTCGTAATATTCAACGCGCGGATTCTCAATCCCCATTGTAGCAAGCATAGCTGTGGCGTATCGGCATCCTAAAACCCGATACCCGTGTGCCGAGAAATGTAAGCCATCACCGGCTTGAGGTACATTTATTGACGATACGACATGGGCGGTCGGGATGGTTTTGGGGAGTGAGTTGATTATGGAGTTCATACCTCCGCATACACCTCCTTGCCCGATAGAGACCAATTCGCCTGCTATAAGAGGCACATCCTTGGCGTTCAAATTCAAATCGGATAGGATATCCTCGTAGATTTTCTTTACTTTTGAGGTCCATTCGCTGTCGCCGTTGTTCGATTCTCCCTGATGAAGAAGTATCCCCTTTATCACTCCATCTTTTTGAGCTTTGCGGCAGTGTTCTATAAGGTGGTTGTATGGGTGTTTGCCGTAACTTTCCATTATGGAAATGAACCAGTCAGCTTCGCCGGCAAGCGAAGCGGGGTTGAAATCCTTATCGAGGTGCTCTATTCTGCAACCCGGCACTGCCACGGGTATCACACCTATTTTGATCTCTTCCGGGAGATTGTTTACCATGGTGCGTCCGAAGTAGTCCATAGGGGATAAACCTGAAGATTGGCTCACCAATGGTGGCACAGCTGTATACCATTCACCTTTTTCTCGCGGGGGATTGGTGAATTTCAAGGTTGACATTACCTTAAAGCGAGAGGGGACATTTTGCTTGTCAATTTCCTCAACCGTGGCATTACCGTGCATATTTGATTGTCCGATGCAGATGTAAATATGAAAATTCTGATCCTGTGCTGTGATGATGATTGGTGACAAAAGTGACACTACCAAAAGTATTATTAATCTCATTATTCCGTTTTTTAGCTAAACCCTTAGATGAATTGAACCTTGGCTACAAAAATACAGACATAATATCATACAAAAGTGCGATTTAATTTATTTTAACTTAAAAATATTTGAATTTTTCAATGTGGGGATATGGTAGTCTAACGGACTAAAACAATATTTGCTGTTGAGGATTTTTTGCAATTTTTTGGGGGATAGGTTTGGAAAAAAGTAGTATCTTTGACTGCTGATTCAGACATTAAATATGATACCATTTATACATCTTCACGTACATAGTCAATACTCTTTGCTTGACGGACAGGCATCGGTGACAGGACTGGTTGACAAAGCCATCGAATGTGGAATGCCCGGTTTCGCATTGACCGACCACGGCAATATGTTCGGCGTAAAGGAGTATTTCAACTATGTCAACAAACTCAAAGGCAAATATAAAGGGAAGATAGCCGAGGCGAAGGAGCGGTTAGAGAATGCCACTCCCGAGGAAGCCGAGGCGATCCGTCCGGAGGTCGAGGCTGAGATTGCAAAGTATGAAAAGAAGTTGCAGTTCAAGCCCATATTCGGCTGTGAGATGTATGTGGCAAAAGGTTCGTTGACCGACCGTTCGGACAAGACAGACAAGGGGCGTCACCTCGTGGTGATAGCCAAGAACCTTAAAGGATACAAGAATCTGATAAAGATAGTGTCGCAAGCGCACACCGAGGGATTCTATCACCATCCTCGTACCGACAAAGCGGCTCTTGCCGCCCATCGCGAGGGGTTGATAGTCTGTTCGGCATGTCTCGGCGGCGAGATACCTCGTCTGATAGCCACCGGACAGCTTGAAGAGGCTGAAAAGTCGGTGATATGGTTCAAGGAGACGTTCGGCGACGACTACTATATAGAGCTGCAACGCCACAAGACAGACCTTCCCGGTGCTAACAGGGAAACATATCTTGAGCAGGAAAAAGTTAACCCCGTGCTTATAGAGCTTGCGCGCAAGCATAATATAAAAATTATCGCCACTAACGACTCCCACTTCATAAATGCTGATGACGCTGAGGCGCATGACCGTCTGATATGTATTTCCACAAACAACTATGTGACGGATAATGACCGTATGCGCTACACGAAGCAGGAATGGTTCAAGACTCAGGATGAGATGGCAGAGATGTTCCCGGATCTTCCCGAAGCCTTGACAAACACCATGGAGATCCTTGACAAGGTTGAGGTGTATTCCATTGACCATCCGCCTATCATGCCGTTTTTCGAAATCCCGGCTGATTTCGGAACAGAGGAGGAGTATCGCAGCCGCATCACGGAGCAGGAGCTTTTTGAAGAGTTTACCCGTGATGAAAACGGTAAGGAGGTGCTTTCGCCTGAGGCAGCAAAGAAAAAAATCGAAAAGCTTGGCGGATATGACAAGCTTTACCGCATAAAATTTGAAGCGGACTATCTTGCCAAACTCGCATACGAGGGTGCTGAAAGGAGATATGGGAGTCCGCTCACACCTGAGCTTGAAGAGCGTATACGCTTTGAGTTGTACATAATGAAGACCATGGGTTTCCCGGGTTACTTCTTGATTGTTCAGGACTTTATCAATGCGGCGCGCCATAAGTTGGGTGTCAGTGTAGGTCCCGGGCGTGGATCGGCAGCCGGTAGTGTCGTGGCTTATTGCTTGGGTATCACGCAGGTTGACCCGATTAAGTATGATTTGCTGTTTGAGCGTTTCTTGAACCCTGACCGTATCTCGCTCCCTGATATCGATGTGGACTTCGATGATGACGGACGAGCAGATGTGTTGCACTATGTGACAGAGCGTTACGGTGGAGATAAGGTAGCTCATATTATAACTTTCGGTACGATGGCTGCAAAATCGGCTATCAAAGATGTGGCACGTGTTGAGCAGCTGCCATTACCTGAAAGTAACCGCATTGCCAATTTGGTGCCGAAGCGTATGCCGGACGGACCCGACGGTAAGACTCTTAAGACAACACTTAGCAATTGCTATAAATATGTGCCTGAATTTGCACCGGAGCTGACGTCGCAGAACTATCTTGTGCGTGAGACACTTGAATATGCCAAACGTTTGGAGGGGAATGTGCGTAACACCGGCGTCCATGCCTGCGGTGTGATTATATGCCGAGACCCTATTACCGACTGGGTTCCTGTGGCTACCGCTGTTGACAAGAGCGCAGAGTCGAAAGATAATGACAAGATGATTGTGACCCAATATGAAGGTTCAATCATCGAGGACACCGGTCTTATCAAAATGGACTTCCTTGGACTTAAGACTCTTTCCATTATCAAGGAAGCGTTGTCAAATATCAAGCAGACGAGAGGTATAGATGTAGATATAGACAATATCGACATCAACGACCCAAAGACATATCAGCTTTATTGCGAGGGGCGCACTATCGGTACTTTCCAGTTTGAATCGGCAGGTATGCAGAAATATCTGCGTGAGCTTCAGCCATCGACGTTCGAGGATCTTATAGCCATGAATGCCCTGTATCGTCCGGGACCTATGGACTATATACCCGACTTCATTGCACGTAAGCATGGTCGCAGCCCTATAGTCTACGACATACCTGTTATGGAGAAGTATCTTAAAGATACATACGGTGTGACTGTGTATCAGGAGCAGGTCATGCTTCTGTCGCGTCTACTTGCCAACTTCACACGCGGTCAGAGCGACACACTCCGAAAGGCTATGGGTAAGAAGCTCATAGCGAAGATGAACGAGTTGGAGGAATTGTTCCTTAAGGGGGGACAGGAAAATGGTCATGACCCGAAAGTGCTCACTAAAATATGGAATGACTGGAAGAAATTCGCTTCATACGCCTTCAATAAATCACATGCCACTTGCTATTCATGGGTAGCGTTTCAGACAGCATGGCTCAAAGCCAACTATCCTTCTGAATATATGGCGGCTATCCTTACCCGCAACCGCTCGGATATAACCAAGCTCACAGGCTTCATGGATGAGTGTAAGCGCATGAAGATTTCAGTTCTCGGACCGGATGTCAATGAAAGTTTCAGTGAGTTCGGTGTGAACAGTCATGGTGATATCCGTTTCGGACTTGGCGCTATAAAAGGTATCGGAGAGGGTGTAGTGAAGGCAATCATAGAAGAGCGCATTGCTAACGGTCCGTATGAATCGGTATATGACTTTGTGGAGCGAGTGCCGTCATCTACTATTAACCGCCGCGTATTTGAAAATTTGGTACTTGCCGGTGCGTTTGACAGTTTCACGGACTATAAACGAGAGGACTACATGCATGAGAATCAGAATGGTATAACATGCACAGAAACCTTGTTGCGTTACGGACAGGCATATCAGGCAGACCAGCAGTCTTCGGCGATGTCTCTTTTTGGGGACGATGTTGAAATGTCAACTTCGGGACGACCTCCGATAATTCCTGCTCCGGAATGGGCTAATGCGGTTAAACTTGAAAAAGAGCGCGAGTTGGTGGGTATGTATCTATCAGCGCATCCGCTTGATCCTTACTATATGGAGCTAAATTACGGAACCTCCTGCACTGTTAAAGGATATACAGAATTTAACCCAGTTGAGGGTGTGGATTTGACATTCGGAGGGATGGTTACTGAGTTTACCAAGCGACCGGCAAAGAACGGCGGTTTCTTCGGCATCCTGAAGATGGAAGATTACACCGGAAGTGCTGAATTTATGCTTTTCGGACAAACATATATAGATTTCCATAATTACGGTGTGCCGGGAACCCCGATACTGATTACCGGTCAGTATCAGCGTCGGTTTGCCAATTCGGACTTAAGATTTAATATCACCAATATACGTCTGCTTAGCGAAGTAAAGGGGCAGTTGATAAGGAATATCACCATAGATCTTCCCACCGACAAATTGAGTCAGCATGTAAAAGAGCTGCTTGAGGAGCAATTAAATAATTCCACACCTCAGGATGGCGAATTGGCTTTCAGGATTTTCGACCCGTCTATCAACCGCTCGCTCCATCTGTCATCGGCACGACGTATACCGATCACACGCAGTCTGGTGGATGCGTTGAAGGAGGAAGAGATCACTTTTACTATCAATGACTGATAGAGAATATAATCATCAAATATAAATTTAAAAACTACTAAAATGAATTTTACTGATCAGAATGTACATGAGATTATCGCTTCAGGCAAGCCTGTAGTAATCGACTTTTGGGCTACATGGTGTGGTCCCTGTATGCGTATGGCTCCCGTGGTAGAGGAGCTTGCCAAAGAGTATGAAGGCAAGGTAGAGATAGGCAAGTATAACATCGAGGAAGAGAATGACCTTGCCGCAAAATACCGCATTATGTCTATACCTACCATTCTATTCTTCAAAAATGGTGAGATTGTGCGTGACCTCCGTCTTGCAGGCGCTCAGCCTAAGGAGACTCTCCGTGAAAATATAGAAAAGCTTCTTGCTCTGTAATCATATGATTTAAATCTAAAAGATAACTTCACAAAAAATAATGGTTCCGGATCAAAATCCGGAACCATTATTTTTACTAATTCCTTTATGAGTTACTGCAAGAGTGTGACAAATACAAAAATACACTCTAATAATTGCAAGAAATGTTTCAGGTATTATCTAAACGAGATAGTGAACTTGTGTACAGTTCTTAGTTTATAGGGATTAAGTGTTATTATTTTTTAGCTGTTGCTTTACGGACAGTTGCTTTGCGGGTAGTACGACGTTTTTTAGCGTATTTCTTTGAATGTCTCTTAGCGGGAGAATATTTTTGTGATTTGCCGTAAGTACGTTTGTCAAATGCAAATACATCCTTGTGGGGCACTTGATTCTCGAAGTCGATGATGGCAGCCGGGTTGATAGGTATGCCAAGATAACGGGTTTCGAAATGGAGGTGTGCGCCTGTGCTGCGTCCGGTGTTACCACCGAGGGCGATAGGATCGCCAGCCTTAATATACTGGTCGGGCTTAACGAGGAAGCGGCTGAGGTGTCCGTAAACGGTCTCCATGCCGTTGTTGTGGCGAACCACCACGTAATATCCGTAACCTCCTCTCTCATACTTAGTCAAGCGCACTTTGCCTGAGAAAGCCGCACGGACTGTATCGCCAACCTGAAGTTTCAGGTCAATACCGTAGTGCATACGTCCGAAGCGAGAACGATACCCGTAATTTGAAGTTATATGACCGGGACAGGGAGTGGTGTATTCCGATACATCAATGTCGTGATGGTCGGGAACAGTCACTGCTGTGCCGTAAGGATTAACACGTTCGCTATTCCAAAATTGTCCGAAGATCTCTTCGTCAAATTGTGCTTCGCGTTCTTTCAAGTCATTCAGAAGAATGTTGTTATTCTCAAGCTTGAAAGGATTTGTTGAAGGCTTCTGATTAGCTATCAGAGAGCTGTGCTGGTTGGCATGTGATGCCGGAAGCCTTAACTGTGCTTGAGCCGAGAAACCGGCTATCGATAAAAATGTAACTGCTAATATTGAGCTTAATTTTTTGAAAGTCATGTTTGTATTTTCGTGGTTCCTTGCAAGAGGAGAGTGATGTATGATGAGTTTAGATAATGAGGAGGAGATTTAAGGTGTTCTCCTATGGGAGTTCAAGATCGCTATTGATAAATTTTATCGTAGCGGGGGTATAGTCAAAAATTTCATCGTCCTTGAAGAATCGTTTTATTTCAGCTTGAGCATCCTCAGGAGATGAAGAGGCGTGGATGATGTTTTCCTGATTTGACATTGAAAAATCTCCACGGATCGTTCCGGGTGCAGCTTGACGACCATTGGTTGCGCCGGTCATGCTTCGCACCACGTTAATGGCATCTACCCCTTTGAGACACGCCACAATCACCGGAGTGGCGGTCATAGAAGCGAGTATATTGGGGAAGAAAGGTTTGTCAACGAGGTGAGCGTAATGCTCTTTCAGTATCTCTTCGGAGAGTTTCATCATCTTCATGCCTGTAACGATAAGGCCTTTTTGCTCGAAGCGAGAAAGCACCTTTCCTACAAGGGCGCGCCCGATAGCTGAGGGCTTGAATATGATTAGAGTCTGTTCCATCGTGATTTTTTAACTTATTTTTAGGTTTTTATTTTAACCAGTTCAAAGATAGTCATTTTGAGCCAATTGAAAAAATCATGTCAAGCCAAAAAACCTAAACATTTAGAAATAAAGTTAAAACACTATCTGTAAAACAGCTTATAACAAATTGTTAGCTGCTAATGTGAAAATATTATAAATTTCCTCAACTTAATTTCACACTTAAAATGTGCTGTAAAAATTTGTTAATTATTGTATTTTAATGTCATCTCAAATTAACACATTTCTCTTAAAAATGTGCAATTTTTGTATATCTGTTAGCTTATATGGGTGGATTTTTGTAATTTTGCAAGAGATTCAATAAATAATAAAGAAAATTGGCATTAAACAGACTTTTTGGCACACGTAGTTGTCCTTCACTTTTTATATCGTGGATTCCCCTTATATTTTTGCTTTTCACCCTTATCGGTGTGATAGTAGTTTCCGGAGCTGACTCGGTGTCGGGGATAGGTCCATGGATATTGCTTGGTGCATCAGCACTCTCTGCCGGACTGGCATTAGCAGGTAAGGTTATGTCCCGTCGCGGAATAATCATGGGGTTGTTTCGTAGCGGCTCCCAGATTCTGCCGGCAGTTCCCATATTGGTATGTATTGCAATGGTTGCTACCACTTGGATGCTTTCCGGTGTGGTGCCTACATTGATATCGTTCGGGCTTGAGCTTCTTTCGCCACGACTATTCCTCGTGGTGGCATGTGTGGTGTGCTCGGTTATTTCAGTGATGACCGGTAGCTCATGGACTACAGTCGCCACTATAGGTGTCGCCTTCATGGGTATAGGCGAGGTGATGGGTTACAGTGACGCATGGATAGCGGGAGCCATTATCTCAGGCGCTTATTTCGGAGATAAGGTGTCTCCGCTTAGTGACACAACGGTAGTGGCATCATCGACCGCCGGTGTGGAACTGTTTGAGCATATAAGATATCTTACATATACGACAGTACCGGCTATGTTGATTTCGCTTGGAGTGTTCTTTTGCGTGGGTATGTTCACTCATCCCGGCATGGCGGCTGATTCGGCTCCGATGCTTCATGCCTTGACTGCCAAATTTAACATCACGCCATGGACTTTAGTGATTCCGGTGATAACATTGGTAATGATTGCTTTGCGAATACCCACCCTGATAGTGCTTTTCTCTGCGGCAATGCTTGGCGCAGCGGGAATATTTATCTTCCAGCCGGAGCTTGGGATGGAGATTGGTTCAGTAATTACCTCGCTTTGGACCGGATCGGCGCTTACTACCGGAAATCAGGAACTTGATTCATTGGTCAGCACCGGTGGTATCTTGGGTATGCTTCCCACTATCTATCTTGTGCTTAGCGCAATGGTGTTTGGGGCGGTGATGATCGGTACAGGTATGTTGGCGAGAATCACAGAGTCGCTTACAGCGTCACTACGTCGCCGAACAGGTATAGTGTCAGCCACCGTATGTAGCGGATTGGCTATGAATTGCTGCACAGCCGACCAATACCTGTCTCTTATAATCACCGGTAATATGTACAGGTCAGTGTATCGTAAATTCGGGCTTGAATCAAGGCTACTCAGCCGCTCTATGGAGGATTCCATATCGGTGACATCGGTACTGATACCGTGGAATTCATGCGGTGTGACTCAGGCAACCGTGCTTGGAGTAGGCACATTAGTGTATTTACCGTGTTGCATATTCAATCTGCTCACTCCCATAATGAGCATAATAGTGGCGCGTCTCGGGTATAAGATACCTCGTATGCAGTCGCAGCTTACATAAAGGACCGGCATAAAAAAGGCAGATAAAGTGCGTCGCACTTTATCTGCCGGTATGAGAGTCCCTTATTTCAAATCCATGGGATTAACCCATGGAGCTCTCTTTTCAGTCGGTTATCTGTCTTTATATTTTTGGAGTTGTTTTTCGATTGCTTCAATTGAAAGATCCACAGCCTCTTCAAATGTGTCGGCGGTCTTGTCAGCCACGAGCTTTTCCTGAGGCACGAGAACACACATTGTCACCTGTTTGTTTAAGGCTGTTTCGGGTTTAACCACTTTTAGAGAGACCTCAACTGTGTTGACTGCCGGGTAACGGCGCACGAGTTTGTCAATCTTTTTGTTGATGAAGGAAGTAAGCTTCTCAGAAATGTCGAAGTGGATAGCTTTGATGTTAATGTCCATGTTTTCCTCCTTTTTTTAGAGCACGGGGATGTGCGAGTTGGTAATTTTGTTTAAGTTCACGATATGTTATGTGCGTGTATACTTGCGTTGAGGCAAGTGACGCATGTCCTAACAATTGCTGTACGGAGCTTAGCGGTGCGCCATTGTTGAGCATGTCTGTGGCGCATGAGTGCCGAAGCACGTGGGGGCTGAGTTTTGTGGCGTGTACACCTCCGAGTGATAAGGTGTTATGAACCACGTTGTAAGCGAGCTTTCTATATATCGGTTCTCCGTTTTTACGGACGAAGAAACGGGCTTCATTATCGCTTACGCTTACCGCAGTAGCCTCATCGGAATCACGCAGGTTTCTATATGCCTTTATGGACTCTCCCAACCGGGCTCCGAAAGGAATTATTCTTTCCTTATTACGTTTTCCATGCACCTTTAGTTCACCACGGGATGTGTCAACATTTATGTCAAGAAGGTCTACGAGTTCCTGACAACGCATACCTGTGGAGTAGAACATTTCAACCATTAGTCTGTCGCGCATGTCGCTGAAATCTTTGGCTGACAGAACGCTGTTGTCTGACAGGAGTTCTTCTGTCTCGCTCGGACGTATGTATACGGGGAGATTTTTAGCGGGGCGTGAGAGGATGAGCATTGAAGCCGGATTGGCTTTCAGCCCATGGTTGCGCATAAGGTAACGGAAAAATGCTCGCAGGGCTGAGGCTTTTCGTCGGATGGTGCGCGGGGTGCAGCGGTTGCGGGCAAGGTGGCCTATCCATTGGCGCAGGTCGTTGGTAGTGGTGTCCATCGGGGAGAGTCGGTCAAGCGCTGAACTTCTCGAGGCTTTATCTCCCACGGCAAATTCTGCCCACTGAGTCAGGTCGCGTCTGTAGGCGCTGACTGTAAGCGGTGAGTAGTTAAGCTCAAGCCGCAAGTAACTCAGAAATTCCTCCACGAGATTCATAGGATGTCAGATTTGCCGGGGGATGGAGAGCCTCCCTCATGTTTCGATAGCGAAAATACAGATAAAATTTAAAAATAGCAAGAAAAAGGAGATAAATTTCAAAAATATGTAATCATAATATATAAAAAGCCGTATATTGACTTCGCAGCAACATACGGCTTAATGAACTGATTTAGACTTTTTATAAGATGTAAACTAAGGCTTAAATCTTGAAAGATAAAAAGTTTAAAACAGTTCAATGAACTGTCTTTAGCGTTTTATGAATTACAGTTCAATTTATAGATGAGAAAGATAGAGGAGAGTTTTTACGTTATATGGAGTGTGTAATTCCTTTTGTTTATGACAATACGGGCGGAAGGAGGGATGCCGGAGCCATTGTTGAGATAGCCGACATGGCAACATCCTCACATTGGTAACCGTCCATATTGAGAAGAATGGCTGCTGCGGCGATAAAGATCACCTCAAATATTATACCGGTGATAATTACCGGGGTAGAAATGCCTTTGATGTTGAAGAGTACTGATACGGCTGCACGGCACAAAGCGAGGGCAGGAACGAAAACAGCCATAAGTACGAATACTGTGCCCCAGCCGTCGAGGTAAGGTAAGTCGGGGTTTATGTCAAAGGCGTCAAGGATTTCGATATTGCCATTGAAGTGGAACATGCACAGCTTGGTTATCAAAACAATGGCTAAGATTGCCACACTGAACGCTACGCAGCCTGAGAAGAATCCCAACACGGTAAGGATGCATTTGGCTATGATGGATATCACTGTGTTCAGAAAGCCGCTGAATCCGCCGGCATTGCTCGGAGGTACGGGGGCTTCCGGGGGTACGGAATTGTTGATCACTGTCTGTCCCACATTGTCAAGAGTGACAGGCTGTCCCTGCATCTCAAGTATCTGGCGAGGTGTGCGGGCTGGCGGGATTACCATCCAAGCTATAAGATATATGAGGATGCATGTCCAGACTGACACTGAGAAGAAGGGAGTAGGGAGAATGGCTATTGCTGTTACGAGAATGCGCATCACTGTCACATCCCATCCTGTGTATTGTGCCAATCCGGCTAACACGCCTCCGAAAACTTTGTGGCGAATGTCGCGATACAGTTTCTTGTGAATGGGAGGCGGGGGAGGACAACCGGCAGGACGTTGGGTGTGGGGTGGAGGTGTGCCGGCTGATTCATTGGAGTCCTCGGCGGCGAAGTCGGCTTCGTCAGAGAGCTGTTCGGGGCGACCCATTACTTCAATAACGTTGTTCACATCCTCAAGGACGATTACGTTTGCGCCTGAGAGTATGCGCTCGTCAAAAAGTTCTGAGATGCGACATTCGATGTCGCTTACGATCTCGCTTCCCTCCTGTCCGGGGAATGTAGCACGGAGCTGTGACAGGTAATCCTGAAGAAGTTTATAGGCGTCTTCGTCTATGTAGAATATTTTACCGTTAATGTTTACGGGGAAAGTCTTTTTCATAATAGGAAATATTATTCCGTTTCGGAGTTGTTAGTTGATTCGGTGAGTGAGTTGTTTTCGGAGAGAAGGAGATATACTGAACGGGCTATTTCATTCCAAGACTCTTGGAGCTGTTCGAGAAATTGTAGTCCGAGGGAGGTGATGGAGTAGTATTTCCTTGGTGGACCTTGGGTTGATTCTTCCCAGCGGTAAGCCAGCAACCCGTCGTTTTTCAGTCGGGTCAGGAGGGGATACAAGGTCCCCTCCATAACAATCAGATGAGCCTCTTTCAGGCGTGTTATCATCTCTGAGGCGTAGGCATCGCCACGCTTTAGAAGAAGCAGCACGCAGAATTCGAGCATCCCTTTGCGCATCTGTGATTTTAGATTGTCTATGTTCATGATGTCGTCGGTGGATGGAGAAAATTTTGAGTTGGCTGTGTGGTTGAATCCATCCACGATGCAAAGGTATGTGTAATCATAGTACTATGCAATACCAAGTACTATAATTTAACAAAAATTAAATATTGGAGGATTGAGGGTATATTATGCTATCTGGAATAAGAATCGATTAAGATAAATGAGTTATGTCGTATAAGATTTTATAAATTAAGAATATAGGTCTTGTTAAAGGGTATAAATAATGAGAGTGTACCAAACATTTTAAGTTTGATACACTCTCAAAAGTCTTATTCTGCCGTGTTGTTAGAATGCTACGGGTTTCATGGTCAGACCTGTGGTCTCCTGAAGCCCGAAGAGGAGGTTCATGGTGTGGACAGCGTTGCCTGCACCACCTTTGAGAAGATTGTCGATTACGGCGGTGATCATAAGTTTGCCATCGATCTTGTCGAGATGGATTATGCACTTGTTAGTGTTGACCACATCTTTTAAATCGGGTATCTTGGATGTGATAAATGTGAAATTATGGTCATCGAAGTAATCGTGGTAGATTTTTATTATCTCAGGCAGCTCAAGAGGGCAGTCAAGGTAACTTACCGCCATTATGCCACGAGAGAACGGACCACGGATAGGAACCATGAGAAGTTTTGAGTTGAAACTCTGCTGCATGGTGTGGAGAGTCTGCATGATTTCAGGGAGTTGCTGGTGGGCAAATGGGCGATAGACCACAAGATTGTCGTTTCGGCGGGAATAGTGGGATGAGGGACGCAGTTCGCCGCCATCACTTGTGCTTCCTGTGATGATAGTGGTGTGGATGTCGCTGTTGAGCAACATGTTTTTTGCCAAAGGTAACAGTGAAAGTTCCACAACCATGGCTAAACACCCCGGGTTTGCCACATGAAGTGCACCGCGCACCATCGGTTTGCGGTTAAGCTCCGACAATCCGTAAACAAAGTCATGTGACTCATCCTCCAATCGGAAGTCACGGGCAAGGTCTATGATTTTTAAGTCTTCGGGAATTTCATTCTGGGCGAGAAATTCCTTGGTCTTGCCGGCGGGACGGCAGCAGAAGAGCACATCGATTGAATTCAGATCGTATGTGCTTGAAAAATTCATGTCAATCTCTCCGTGCAATCCCTGATGCACGTCCACGATGCGCTGTCCGCCAACGGTGCGTGAATGAACCCATTTTATCTCTACATCAGGGTGATTGATGAGTATTCTCACCAATTCACCTGCTGCGTATCCTGAACCTCCAATAATTCCTACTTTAATCATACGTCAAGGTCAAGCTTTGATTGTTTCAATACCTTTTTCAATACGGCGTATGGTCTCTTCTTTGCCCAATAATTCTGTTATGTCGAATATGTGCGGACCCTTACATTCACCCACGAGGGTGAGGCGGAATGCGTTCATGACATTGCCGAGATGGTACTCTTTTCCGGCAACCCAGTCAAGCACTATAGGTTCGGCTGCAGCGGAGCTGAAATCAGGAATAGCTTTCAGCACCTCTATCAGTTGTGTGAGAATCTCAGGGGTGTCCTCTTTCCAGCGTTTTTTGATATCCTTCTCGGCATATTCAGCGGGCGCTTGGAAGAAGAATTTAGCCTGATCCCAGAGGTCGGCTACGAAATTGATGCGTCCTTTCACCAACCCTACAACACGTGCAACGTATTCATCTGAGAAGTCATTGTTGTTGACCCCGTGGGCTTCAAGTATCGGGCGGAACAGGCGTGCAAGTTCTTCATCGGAGGTCATCTGAAGATATTCATGGTTGAACCAACGACCCTTGTCGTATGCGAACTTGGCTCCGGAGCGTGAACAGTGATCGAACGAGAATTTTTCGATAAGCTCGTCCATGTTCATTATCTCAGTGTCATCACCGGGGTTCCATCCGAGAAGTGCGAGGAAGTTTATGACTGCTTCCGGGAGATAGCCTGACTCACGGTAGCCGGTGGAAATAGCGCCGGATGCAGGGTCGTGCCATTCGAGAGGAAATACCGGGAAACCGAGACGGTCGCCGTCGCGCTTGGATAGTTTTCCTTTGCCGTCTGGTTTTAAGAGTAGCGGAAGATGTACAAACTGGGGCTGAGTGTCTTTCCATCCGAAAGCCTCATACAAGAGCACGTGGAGCGGAGCGGATGGGAGCCATTCCTCACCACGTATCACGTGTGACACTTCCATGAGATGGTCGTCCACGATGTTTGCGAGGTGGTATGTGGGGAGGTCGTCTGCGCTTTTATACAGCACCTTGTCGTCAAGGATTGAGGAATTGATGGTTACTTTTCCTCTGAGAAGGTCATCGACCACCACGTCACGTCCCGGTTCGATGAGGAAACGTACCACGTAGGGCGTTCCTTCGTCTATAAGGCGTTTAACTTCCTCAGCCGGCAAGGATAGGGAGTTGCGCATGTTTCCTCGTGTCGAGGCATCGTACTGGAAATTAGGTGTTGCGTTACGGGCAGCCTCAAGTTCTTCGGGGGTGTCGAAGGCTATATATGCTTTGCCGTTGTCGAGAAGCATTTTGACATGTTCACGGTATATGTCACGGCGTTCGCTCTGTTTGTAGGGACCGTAATTGCCCCCTTCACGCACGCCTTCATCTATTTTTATACCAAGCCATGCGAGAGCTTCATTGATGTAATCCTCAGCGCCGGGCACAAAGCGATGAGAGTCTGTGTCCTCGATACGGAGAATCATGTCACCGCCGTTACGGCGGGCGAAAAGATAATTATAAAGAGCGGTGCGTACGCCGCCGATATGTAGAGGCCCGGTAGGGGAGGGGGCGAATCTCACTCTTACTTTGCGATCCATGTAAATATATACGTTATAGTAAATTTGCCACAAAGTTAAATAAATCTATCGGGATAACAAAACGTTCAGGCGGCTCTTTGGGGCAAGAGTGTATTTAGGTTGATATAGGACTGATTTAAACTGTTAAATTAAGGTTGAAATTTACATCATTTTCAAATCTAAAAAAATAAAAGTTTAAATCAGTTCATAATTTTGGTAATAAGCGGAAATGTTGTAAATTTGTGACGCTCTTAAATCGACAGAAACAGAACAAAATTATGGAAGATAACGCCCTCTATGTGCCGGAACCGGCAATCAGGCGCTTGCCATGGTATCTGGCATGTGTCTCAAGGCTTCGCGCCCAAGGGGTGGAATATGTCTCCTCCACAGTCATATCTCATCAGATTAATGTGGATTCTTCGCAGATAGCCAAAGATCTTTCATACCTTAATATAAAAGGTAAGACCCGTATAGGCTACGAAGTTAAAGAGCTGGAGCGGGGATTGCTTGACTTTCTCGGCTTCCATCAGGTACATAACGCCGTGATGATGGGTGTGGGTAGCCTTGGCTCGGCATTGATAGCCGACTCCGGTCTGTCGCGTTACGGACTGAATATAGTGGCAGGTTTCGATGTCAACCCGGCGTTGGTCGGAACCGAGATAGGTGGTAAGCCTATATATGATCTTTCTGAACTGTCGTGGCGACGCAAGCAGTTGAATGCTGAAATAGCAGTCATAGCGGTGCCGGTAGAAAGAGCTGCGGAAGTTGCCGAGCTGTGTGTGGCTTCAGGCATTAAGGCATTGTGGAATTTCACACCATTCCGAATCAAGACTTCACCAGATATCACGATACAGAACACATCGATATATGCGCATCTCGCAGTGATGTATAATCGCATGAACACAAAATGAAGATTATAAATTTGCGTTCTAACCATCCGGTATTAGATATTGAAATTCATCCCGACTCGACAGTGGTGATGTCGGGACGTCCTCTTTTTCTTCCCGAGGATGGGAAAGAAATGATAGCCGAGGGACATATTGCAGTGAGGATAAGCCGGCTTGGTAAAAATATATCAGAGAAATTCGCATCACGTTACTATGATGCCGTCACGGTAATGCTCAGGATCATTCCTGCCGATGGTGTGCCTGAAGGTATGGAAGGCGTGTACTCGGCTATGGATGCGTCGTCGGTGATGGGTGTATGGCATGAATGCGAGTTGATAGCGGCTCCCTTCAAAGTTACTCTTGACGGCAAATGTTTTGAATTCGCCCCTCTCTCTAAGGATATAGACGCGTTGATTCATGAGATCAGCCGATATATGACTTTAAAGATTGGGGATGTACTTATGTTGCCGCCTTTTGCCAAGACATCACCGCTTAAAGCATCCACGCACCTGACTTCCTCCCTGAATGAGGTAGAGGCTATTGATGTTAAGATAGTGTGATTTGACTGTGAATAAAAG
The DNA here is from genome assembly GCA_910577335.1 of uncultured Duncaniella sp. Taxonomy (GTDB): domain Bacteria; phylum Bacteroidota; class Bacteroidia; order Bacteroidales; family Muribaculaceae; genus Duncaniella. Next base: position 124,629 of record CAJTMJ010000003.1, read on the forward strand.
TTAATATTGTGAATTTTCCGGGAATTTTACAGTTTTCTTAAAAATTATCCTTAAATTAGCACACTAAATCTCTATACCGATCCCTACACCCTATATTAGCCATGCTATTTGGGTGGAAATTTATTTATCACATTAATTATCTGTTATGGAACCGCGTGACACGTCTATGCTCCCTAACAAGGACGCCAAAGACCAAACCATGAATGAAGAGGTGAATATTACCGCCTCAGAACCCTTGCAACAAGTAGAGCCCCAAACTACAGAAGTGACCTCGGAAGAGCCGCCGAAACCGGCATACGAGCCTGTCACTAAGGAATCAATATTAGCCGAGGTAAAAGCCTTGGCTGAAAAAGATGCCGCCGATATCGCATCGGAGGATTTGGCTCGTCTGAAGCAAAAATTCTATGCGATCCGTAATGAAGAGCAACGCCTTGAAAAGGAGGCTTTTGTGGCTGCCGGTAATGCAGAGGATGCTTTCGAACCTGCCGCTGATGAAAGTGAAGAGGCGTTCAAAACCATACTTGCAACAATAAAAGAGAAGAAGGCAGAGCAACGTGCTGCCCTCGAAGCCGAACTGCAGCAAAACTATGAACGTAAGAAAGCCATAGTTGACAAACTCGTTGAGATGAGCGGTGATGCCGACAATGTAAACCGTGTGTTCCCGCAGGTGCGCGAGATGCAGAACGAATTTAAGGAGATAGGTGAAGTGCCGGCTCCTGTCGCTGCCGAACTTTGGAAACGTTATCAGGACGCTGTGGAGCGTTTCTATGACCAGCTTAAGATAAATAAGGAGTTACGTGATTACGACTTCAAGAAGAACCTCACTGAAAAGGAAGCTCTCGTGGCTGAAGCTGAGAAGTTGCGTGAGGAGGAAGATGTGATTGCCGCATTCCGTAAATTGCAGTCACTGCATGATCAATGGCGTCAGATCGGTCCTGTGCCCAAGGAGGTACGTGATGAAATCTGGGGTCGCTTTAAAGATATTTCAGCAGAAATCAATAAACGCTATCAGGCATTCTTTGAGGAGAGAAAGGCTCAGGAACGCAGCAACGAGGAAGCTAAGACAGCGATATGCGAGCGCATAGAAGCTCTTGACTTCTCGGCTCTTGGCACATACGCCGCTTGGGATGAAATGACCAAGCAGATTATCGCCGCTCAGGAAGACTGGAAGAAGATAGGTTATGCTTCTCGCAAATCCAATAATGCGCTATTTGCCCGTTTCCGTGAGACTTGCGATAAGTTCTTCGCCGCAAAGGCTGAATTCTTCCATCACATGAAAGATGTGCTTGCCAAGAACCTTGAACGTAAGATTGCTCTCTGCGGACGTGCCGAAGCTCTTAAAGACAGCACCGAATGGCGCAAGACTGCTGAGGAACTCGCCGCTCTCCAAAAAGAGTGGAAGACAATCGGTGCGGTAGCCAAGAAACATTCCGATCAGGTATGGCGCCGTTTCCTTGCCGCCTGTGACTATTTCTTTGAACAGAAAAAGAAGAATAATTCCGGAACTCGCCGCACTGAGCGTGCCAACTTGGAGCAGAAACGTGAGATTATAGACAAACTTAAGGCTATTGACACTACAGCTACAGAACGTGCTGATGCCATTAAGGCTGTCAAGGATCTTCAGGCTGAATGGCAGAGCGTGGGTCATGTGCCTTTTAGCGAAAAGGATGCTGTGTATGAGGCATATCGTGCCGTTTGCAACGAGCTTTACGAAAAGCTCGACATGTCGCAACGCGGTTCACGCATGGCTTCGTTCGAAAACACTATCAGCGAAATCGGCAATGACCAGAATCGTCTATATCGTGAACGTGAACGCCTGATGCGTGTATATGAGCAACGCCGTGGCGAATTGCAGACATACGAGAACAATCTTGGATTCCTTAACGCAAAATCAAAGAACGGTGACTCGATGTTGCGTGACATGCATCGCCGTATGCAGCGTATCAAGGATGACATAGCTGACCTTGAAAAGAAGATCAAGGTGATTGACAGCAAACTCTGAATGTGAAGAGAAGAACTTACGGTCAATACATAGCATACGCACTGACACTGGGCGACTTCGTTGTCATCAACGCTGTCTTTTATCTGGTGTCACTGTGTAACCCGAATGTGGAGGAGTTGCACTCAAGATTAGTGTGGCTCCTTCTCAATGTTGCCTATCTCCCTGTGGCAAGGCTGTTCTCCGGAACCCATAAGATAAGAGCCGTGCAGATGGACAGGATAATGGCTTGCTCGCTTCAGGCGGTGGGTTGCCATCTGTTGCTGTTCGTGTCACTGCTCTATTTTATGAATGTGGAGGCGATAGGCTGGAAGATATTGGCGGAATTCTACATATTATTCAGTGTCCTGCTGATGCTCTGGTGGACGGCTGCCCGTTTCTGTGTGAAAAATTATCGCATACATGGCGGAAACTTTGTCAGAGTCGTGGTGGTAGGGTGTCGGACAACCGGGATAAGGGTTTACAATGAGATGTGTTCCGACGAAGGGTTCGGCTATAGGTGTCAAGGCTTTTTCGACATATACTGTCCGCCCGATTTCCCGTATAAGCATCTCTATCGGGGAACACTTGATGATCTGGCTAAGTTTGTGGAGGAAAACCGTACAGAGGAGCTGTTTTATACCCTTTCGGGAGAGAATAAGGAAGCTGTTCAGCTCACATTGGGGCTGTGTGACTCATCAATGATTAAATTTCATTACGTGCCCCCTGTCTCGCCTCACCTGACACGTAATTTTAAGCTTTCCTCTTTGGGTCCGCTCCCGGTGCTTGAGGTTAACAGCACTCCGTTGGAACTACCGCTAAACGCCGCTCTTAAACGAGCGTTTGACATAACGATTTCATCGCTGTTTATGGTAGTGTCCCCGCTGATATTCTTGCCGGTATCTGTAGCCATAAAATTGTCTTCGCCCGGTCCTGTCTTGTTCCGTCAACGCCGCACAGGATATAAAGGTAGGGAGTTTACCTGCTTTAAATTCCGGACTATGGTCGAGAATGAGGATGCCGATTTGAGCCAAGCAGGCAGAAATGATTCGCGTGTTACCAAGGTTGGGAGATGGCTAAGGCGCACGAGCGTGGATGAACTGCCGCAGTTTATAAATGTGCTGCGTGGGGATATGTCGGTGGTAGGTCCCCGACCGCACATGCTGAAGCATACCGAGGACTACAGCGCCATTATAGACGAGTACATGGTCAGACATCTGATAAAGCCCGGCATCACCGGCTGGGCGCAGGTGAGAGGGCTTCGTGGCGGCACGGATGAGCTTTGGCAGATGGAGAAACGGGTGGAGCATGATATCTGGTATATAGAACATTGGTCGCTTCTGCTTGACGTTAAGATAATCATACGCACAGTGATAAATCTCTTCCGCAAGGATGAGAATGCCTTTTAAACAGGGATATTAGACGCCCTTTTAAACGATAAGTAATTGGAAACAACACTTGATATACAGGAAAGAGCCACGGCTCTACTGCGTAGGTTTTATGGTTACAACAGTTTCAGACCTCTACAGCTTGACATCATAACTACGGCTGTGGAGCGCCGTGACTGTGTGGTGTTGATGCCTACCGGAGGTGGTAAGTCGATATGTTATCAGATCCCTGCCATGCTTGGTGACGGTGTGGTTATAGTGGTGTCACCTCTTATAGCTCTTATGAAGGATCAGGTGACAGCCTTGACCGCTAACGGTATACCTGCGGCTGCGGTCAATTCGATGCAGACCGAGGTCGAGAACCACCATATAATGCAGCAACTGTTTACAGGGCGAATAAAGATACTTTACATATCGCCCGAACGTCTGCTCATGGAGATTGACAGGTGGTCACGTGACCTTAACATATCGCTCATAGCCATAGATGAGGCGCACTGTATATCTCAGTGGGGGCATGATTTCCGTCCTGACTACACAAGGCTTGCAAGAATCAAAGAGTTGTATCCGCATGTGCCTATAATGGCACTTACCGCCACTGCCGACCGATTGACACGTGAGGATATAGCCAAGCAGTTGTGCCTGAATAATCCGAGACTGTTTATAGGCTCGTTTGACCGTCCGAATATATCTCTGAGGGTGATGACCAATCCGGGGAAGAGCAAGCGAGTAAGCTATATATGTTCATTGATAGACCGCTACCGGCATGACTCCGGGATAGTATATTGCATAAGCCGTAAGAATGCCGAGAGCATGAATGCCGAGCTTAAGTTGAGAGGGTATAAGTCGGTGGTTTATCATGCCGGGCTGTCGGTGACCGAGCGCAACGCCGCTCAGGATAAGTTTATCAGCGGGGAGGTGCAGGTGGTATGTGCGACAGTGGCGTTTGGAATGGGTATTGACAAGAGCAATATCCGTTGGGTGGTGCATAATAACATGCCCCGTAACATCGAGAGCTATTATCAGGAGATAGGTAGAGCGGGTCGTGACGGTGTTAAGGCGGAGGCTGTGATGTTTTACTCATACGCCGATATTGCCACGTTGCAAAATTTTGTGGATGAAAGCGGACAGCAGAGCATAAACACGGAGAAACTTAACCGCATGAAGGAGTATGCGGAGGCTTCATTGTGCCGTAGACGCATCCTCCTGAGCTATTTTAACGAGACGATGGATCATGACTGCGGGAACTGTGATGTGTGCCTGAATCCTCCGGAACGTATGGACGGGACTATCTTGGTGCTTAAAGCTTTAAGTGCGATAGTCAGGGTCAACGGAGCGGTTGGTGTGACTATGCTCATAGATATACTCAGGGGCGCTTCCCGGCAGGAGTTGATGCAGCGAGGCTATCATCTTATAAAGACCTACGGTGCCGGGAGAGATCTGTCGTTCGGCGAATGGAACAGTTATATATCCCAGATGATTCAGTTGGGGCTTATCGACATAGCATATAACGAAAATAATCATCTGAAACTGACTGCATACGGGTTGAAAGTGTTAACCGAGCGTTCGCAGGTAATATTGGCTAAGTATGTGCCGTTTGAACGCTCCTCACGCAAGCAGAAGGGCAAGGAGGTTGTAGAACCACAGCTTACACCGGCAGAGCGGTTGCTCGAACAGCTTAAGGAGGTGCGTCTCAAGCTTGCCCGCAAGGAGCAAGTGCCTCCCTACATCATATTTTCCGACAAGGCATTGCTGGAGATGGTCAGAATGGAGCCTGTGGACATGGAATCATTCTCAAAGGTTGAGGGCGTGGGTGAAAAGAAGACTGTGAAGTACTGGAAACCTTTTGTGACAGCCATAAGGAAGTTTAAGGGCATTTCCGAATCTCTCGGGGCTGGATTGTCGCATGAAGAGACGCTGTTGTTGCTGAATGCCGGTTACGATGTCGGGGCGATAGCGGAAGCTAAGAATATAAAGACTCAGACCGTCTATAATCACATAGCGTCCCTGATACGGGAAGATAAGCTGTCGGATTTCTCATCTGTGATCACTCGTGAACAGTACTTGCGTGTGATGGAGATAGCTAAAGAGAACAAGGAGGATATGTATCAGGTTTTGGCAAAGGAGATGCCTTTGGGACTCCCCTCGGTGGCGCTTGCCATCTCTGATTTCCTGTTGAGACATAAAGCAAACAGCTGATACGGCTGATTTTGACGTGGTAAATTAACGAAGTGAAAATATATCTACCTAAAATTTTTATACGATGAAAATTTCAAAATACATTCTCTGTTTATTGATCAGTGTGGTGTCGGTGATGTCGGTGGCGGCTGAGTCGCCTAACAGGCTTAAGTGGCGTCAGGTTGCTAAAATAACTGACCGTGATTTCTTCAAAACACTGGAGGCTGAGCGTATTGCCCGGCAGGTGTTGGCTTATCAGCGAGTCACCGGCGGTTGGCCCAAAAATATAGATATGGCACGACCGATGAGCGCCGATGAGATAGCGGAGGTCGTGAGTGAAAAGCTACGCCGTGATGATTCGACTACTGATAACAAGGCTACCACCATGGAGATGCGTTACATGGCGCAGATGTATGAAGCGACAGGTGACACGGCATATCGTGACGCATTCCGCCGGGGAGTGGAATTTCTGCTGTCAGGACAATATCCCAATGGCGGTTGGCCGCAGTTTTGGCCCGATATGAGGGATTATCAGGAACATATCACTTACAATGATGATGCCATGGTCAACACTATGCTTGTGTTGCGTGACGTGATGTTGGGTGAAAGCCCGTTTGGCGGAGATTTGGTGGAGGGAAATTTACGCTCCCGGTTGGACGATTCATTTAAAAGAGGCGTGGAGTGTATTCTTGCCACTCAGATTATGGTTGACGGTGAGCCTACAGTGTGGTGTCAGCAACATTATAAAGATACTTATCTGCCGGCTCCGGCGAGAAGCTACGAGCTGCCGTCGTTTTGTTCAAGCGAGAGTGTGTCGATAGTCCGTTTGCTCATGGGTTTGTCTGACCCTGACGAGCGTGTGATACGTGCGGTAGATGGAGCTATGAAATGGTTTGACAAGGCAAAGATAGTTGGTTTGAGGTTGGAACACCGGGACGAGTATGGCAGTTCTGATGCTGATTTATATGAGGTTGAGGATCCTGATGCAAAGCCGATATGGTCACGCTTTTATGATCTTGACAAGTGCGAGCCATACGTGTGTGACCGTGACGGAGTGCCTCATCGCCACATCTCGGAAATCGGTCATGAACGCCGCAAGGGCTACAGCTGGTTCACCTACAGCCCCGCCGAACTCTATCCCCTATATGAGGAATGGAAAAGCAAATTGTGCAAATGATATGGTTAAATTTATATGATGAAAATTGTTGAAATCAAACTTTTTACAGTATATTTGCCATATAAGCTGAAACAGAACCTACAAACAAAATAAAATATACGATGGAAAAAGATAAGTATGGAAAGTATATTAGCTTGTTGGAGGCTAATAAAAACCTCATATTGACAGGTGCGCCCGGTACCGGGAAGACATATTTGGCTAAGAAGATAGCTAAAGCTATGGGAGCGAAATATGAGTTTGTGCAATTTCATCCATCGTATGATTATACTGATTTTGTTGAAGGATTAAGACCTGTTCCTACAGATAAAGAAGGGCAAATAGGATTCGAAAGGAAGGACGGGATATTTAAGGCATTTTGTAAAAAAGCCCTCAATGTTGATAATATGGATAAATCTTCAAGTAGAAGTTTCGAATATTTTTATTATGAATTGGTGGATGATATTAGAAGTAGAAAGGTCGTAACAATAAAATTGCGCAAACAGCAACCGTCGCAGCCACTTCATGTATCAGATTCAAAAATTATAAGATGGACTAATGCAAACGGAGGAGAATCGAGCAACATGGTGTCCCTTAACAGATTGTCAAGATTACATGAGGTATATAAAACGGTTGCTGATATAGATTCCATAACTAATATTAATGATGCAATTAGGAAGGTGATAGGAGGTGCAAATCTTCATATTATTGGGGTGTTTTGCGAGAGGTTCTTTCTCGCAAAGAGGCTTATGAGTATGATAAGAAGGGTGATTTGTTCGAAACGTTATATCAAAGTATTATAAACGATATTAAATCCGGGAGAATAAGTTCGTATAGAAGCCCAAGAGGAACTATGGCTCCTTTGCGGGTAAATGATAATAACAGAATAGAATATCGCCCCAAAGATAAAAGTCCGAAATGTGAGAAGGAAGATAATATAAAATTGATGTTTAATTATCTTTCTCAAAATAAGATATATGATTTAAAATTATATAAAAGAAAGGATTACGAAGATTTAATATCAAAATTAACTTATGGTGAAACCAAGACCTTAGATTATGTTGAATATGGTTGGATTCTTCAGGAATTGTTAAATCGAATTCCAAAGTCTGTTAGAAATGGAGATGCTAACATAAGTAAGGATTCAAGCCCTACAAAATATATATTCATCATTGATGAAATAAATCGAGGTGAAATATCCAAGATATTCGGGGAGTTATTTTTTAGCATAGATCCCGGATATCGAGGAATGGAAGGAAGGGTTAAAACTCAATATCAGAATTTGATAACTGATGAGTCAGACCCTTTCTTTGATGGATTTTATGTGCCCGACAACGTATACATAATAGGGACAATGAATGATATAGATCGAAGTGTCGAGAGCATGGACTTTGCAATGCGGCGACGTTTTGCATGGGAAGAGATTATGGCTAACGATAACATCGATATGTTGGATGAATTGCGGGAGCTGAAGGATGATGTCGTTGGCAAAATGCGCAATCTCAATGCCGCTATTGAAAGTATCGAAGGATTGAATAGTTCGTATCATATTGGAGCCGCTTATTTCCGGAAGTTAACATCATATCTGAACAAGGATAATACAAATTTACAAGAAGCATACAAATCTCTTTGGGATAATCATTTACGTGGAGTCTTGTCTGAATATCTTAGAGGGAGTATGAATATGATGGAGAATCTTAAAAATTTGGAAGAGAAATATAATAAAGCTAATGAAAGTGTTAAATCTGAAGGATAACACAACCTATTCATCAGAAAGGACTTCTCATTCAAAGGATATTGGTGATATTTCTGACTATCTTGTTCTTGACAGGATTGCAAATTGTGATATCTCAGATCTGATGGATGAGAATAATAATAGCTTATTGGTATATCCGAATTCATTTGGCGAATGTGACGATAGAATAGGCTCACAAAAGTTATTTACATTACAAAAAATCTGTTGGGACAAAGGTCGATGTGTAAAGGCAACTCTGAGTACAGGTAATGTAGCCGGTTTTATTAAATTTGACGGTATGCATGTTACTATTCACTCTCGTTTTTCACATAGTGACGATGAAGATTTCTTTCTTCATTATATGCTTGAAAAGGTTTTAGGTGTTAATCTTTTCAGTTTGACTTATGGAGTTACAGATGATCCCGTATTTGACTACCTGTTATGCATGTTTCCAAAGCTTCTTAGCGAAGCTCTGCGTCAGGGGATATATAAGGAATATCAGCGTCATGAATATAATGACTCGAATATAAGAGGTACTGTAAACATAAACAGGCATTTGAAATATAATATCCCTTTCAATGGTTCTATATCATATAGTGTGCGTGAGTTTAGCTATGATAATATGGTTACAGAGTTAATCAGGCATACGATAGAGTATATTTGTTCCAAAAAGATAGGAAAAGCTTTGTTAGAAAGTTCTCCACAGATAATGACAGATGTACGCCAAATCATATCCGTCACACCTCGGTATAATAAATTTGATAGGGAAAGGATTGTTAGAGGCAATTTGAAGATGATAACTCATCCTTATTTCGTAAAATATGCTTCGTTGCAGAAGTTATGTTTGCGAATACTGAGAGGTGATAAGGTTAAGTATAAATCGAGAGAAAATGAAATATATGGTATTTTATTCGACGTATCTTATCTATGGGAAGAATACCTTGCTGAACATTTAATGCGACACGGATTTCTACATCCAGATAATAGGAAACAAAAAGGTAGGATCTATTTAACTTCTAAAAATGATTTTCCTCGTTATCCTGACTATTATAGGGATGCGAATAGGACTGTAATTGACGCAAAGTATAAAAAAGAAATGGATCCTCGTAATGATGTAAATCAAATGATAACTTATATGTATAGGTTGAAAAGTTTACATGGCATTTTATTGCATCCGTCTACTGGTTCAAGTTGTATTAGGGACACTTATCAGTTATTGGGATACGGGGCATCAGAAAAAGCTGATTTGTCCACAATCCACTTTCATGTGCCACAGTCAGCTGATAATTATAGAAGTTTTAAGAGCCAGATGGTTGCGGAAGAAAAGACCATGATTGATAATATAAATATGGTTACCAATAAAAATTGGTTTTAAAATCTTGTGTTTGGGATTTGACCTTAAATTTTGTATCTTTGTGCAAATTATAAATATTTACCACATACCATGAGATATCTTTGGATTTTTAGTTTGATGATGGGGTGTGCCGTGCCTGTTATGGCGGAAAATGATTCTGCACCTGCATCCACAGTGACGTCAGTAAGAGAGGTAGTGCCGATGAATTTCGATTGGAAGTTCAAGTATGGCGATTCATTGACAGCCGACGGCGACGGGTGGATTAATGTAAATGTACCTCACGATTTTCAGATTCACCAGCCGTGGGTGGAGCCATCGCCCGATGAACGTCCCGATGAGGACAATCCTATGGCTAACATACGCAGCCGTTTGAGCTCACGAGGCTTCAAAGAAATGGGTTCCGGCTGGTATCGCAAGTCTTTTACTCCTGACCCGTCATGGGAGGGGAAGCGTGTTTTGCTCGATTTTGAAGGTATATTGCTTGTCGGTGATGTGTATCTTAACGGGGAACATATTGGCGGCACAGATTACGGTTATCTTGGGTTTGAATCGGATATCTCCAAGAAGCTTAAATACGGTCAGCCAAATGTGATAGAGGTTAAAGCCAACACCGGTAAGCCTGAAAATTCACGTTGGTATACCGGCGCTGGCATTTATCGTGATGTGAATATAATCGTCACTGACCCTGCGCATTATTTCACACGCCATCCGTTGAAAATAACCACTCCGATAGCCACTCCCGAGAAGTCTGTGGCTGTGATTGACGGTGAGATAGTGACACGCATTAAAATGGATAGCCTGAATGTGGGTATACGTATACTCGACAAGGTGGGTAATGCTGTGTACGACAAAGTGAACAAAATCTGGAACAATCGCAAGCAACCTATTCGTGAATTCCGCCTTGATAGCATCACTATCGACAATGCCAAGCTCTGGGACTGCGAGAATCCCAACCTTTACACTGCGGAAGTTACACTTTATCTTCCTGACGGTAGCGTTGCTGACCAAGTGTCGGAGCGATTCGGTTTCCGCACTCTTGAGTTTTCTCCTGAATTTGGTATGAAGCTTAACGGCAAGAAGGTGCTCCTGAAGGGTATTGCCAACCATCATACTCTTGGCGCATTGGGTGCTGCAGCTTATCCTCGTGCGCTTGAAAAACGTATACAGCTGCTTAAAGAGTTCGGTTTCAATCATATCCGTTCATCTCATAATCCTTATAGTGAGTCGCTGCTTGATCTCTGTGACGAGTATGGTATTCTTGTCGTGGATGAACTTTATGACAAATGGCAGACCAATTTTGCCGGCGGCCGAAAAGAGTGGACTGACTTGTGGCAGCATGATGTGCCCGAATGGGTTCGCCGTGACCGCAACCATCCCTCAGTGGTGTTCTGGAGTCTCGGCAATGAGCTACAATTGATTTCCGACCTTCCGTATAACGACTGGGGTGTGACTCCCTATAAGCTTCAGAAGGCATTGCTTAACCGATATGACACCACTCGTCCCGTCACCGTGGCTATGCACCCGCGCGGACGTAATGAGAAAACTGACAGTCTGCCCGCACCCTTGGTAATGGAGACTGATATTGCCGCTTACAATTATCGCTACATGTATTTCCCCGGCGACAGCCGTCGTTTTCCGTGGATGATGTTCTATCAGAGCGAGGCGAATACCTCAAATATGGGTCCCAATTTCTTCGATATGGATCTTGACAAGGTGATAGGTCTTGCTTACTGGGGTATGATTGATTATCTCGGAGAGTCGCACGGATGGCCCGCTAAGGGATGGCGTGAAGGTGTGTTTGACATATCGCTTGACCCCAAGCCCAATGCCTACTTCCTTAAGAGCTATTTCAAGCCTGATGAGCCGTTAGTGAGAATTGCTGTAATAGATGCTGAAAACAGCACATTGTGGAATGATGTGATAGTTGGTATTCAAACTCAATCTTCGCACTGGAACCGCAAAGAAGGCAGCACAGTTTCGCTGTTCACCTATACAAATGCTGATGAAGTTGAGCTGTTTGTCAATGGCAAGAGCCTTGGTCGTCGCCCCAACAATCGTGAAAATTCCAAGGAGCGTAACCGCATAAAGTGGAATGATGTCCCTTACGAAAAGGGTAATATCGAGGCTGTGGCTTACAACAAAGGTGAGAAGAAACCCGTGAGCCGTCATCGTATAGAGACTGCCGGTAACGCCGTGAAGCTTCAGGTTGAGCCTGACAATAGCGCATGGAAGGCTGACGGCATGGATCTCCAGCATGTGCGTATCACTGCGGTTGACAGTAAGAATCGTCGTGACTATGGCGCGCGTGAGAGCTTGAAGTTTGAGGTCGAAGGTCCCGCTGAGATCGTTGGCGTGATTAATGGTGACCTCACGAGCGAGGAGCTTACTGTGGGAGATACCCGTAGGCTGTTTAACGGTAGTGCGGTGGTTATCCTCCGCTCCACCCGTGAGCCCGGCGAAGTTAAGCTGAAAGTAACTCCCGACAGCAAGCTAAAACCCACAACAGTCAAGTTCCAGACACTGTAATCCTATAAAATAAACTTAGACTGATAAAATAGACATAGACTGATACATAAAATGGCGGTGATGTACCCACTCATACACATCACTGCCATTTATTTTGTCTAATCATCCATAAGCTCAATCTTCTTCGTACCATTTCGATTTGATTTTTCCGAAGCTATACAATAAATCTATCCATCCTTTGCCAAGACGTAATAATATATTTGTACTCTGTCTGAGTAGCTTGTTTTTTACAAATATAAATATTAATTTTGTTGATTAAAAGCAGATCAACATGCCCATAAAACCATACGATATAATCTCCACTCATGCTGATTGCGTGAGCGATGCAGAGTTGCCATTGTATACTATCGGAGAACGTCGAAATCCCGATGAGTTAACAATGCTCTCTCTGTTTTCCGGGTGTGGAGGTATGGATTTAGGATTTGAGGGTAAATTTATATGTCATAAACATTCAGTTCCGGTTGATTCTCCGTGGATTGAAGCTGATATAAATGACAACTGGGTTCTATTAAGAAAGAATCGATTTACCACAATTTTTGCTAATGACATATTGCGTGAGGCAATGATGTCATGGAATAATTATATGTCGAGGTTCGATAAGGATCCATCGATTTACCAGTTCAAAAGTATTGTTGAGCTGGTTAAAATGCATCGTGAGGGGCATAAGATCTTCCCTGAGGATGTGGACATTGTTACCGGCGGATTTCCATGTCAAGATTTTTCTGTTTCGGGCAAGCGTAAAGGTTTTGATTCGACTAAGATGCATGATGGCTCAAAGAGAGATGGGGATGAACCATCGGAAGAGACCCGTGGAAAGCTTTATTACTGGATGAAGCAGGTTATTGATATCGTAAAACCTAAAGTGTTTGTTGCGGAGAATGTTAAAGGACTGATTAGCCTTGGCGAAGTAAAAGATATTATTCAACGTGATTTTTCGGGCGCAGATGACAATGGTTATATCGTTTTTTCTCCGCAGGTCCTCCATGCCGGAAATTATGGAGTGCCGGAGACGAGAGAGCGTGTAATATTCATCGGTATACGAAAATCGGCATTAAAGGTTGAGGCTCGGAATATATTGTGCGGGGATGGAGAATTGCCTGAGCAATATAATCCATATCCCAAGCCTACCCATTCTTACACAGCGCAAGGTACTGGAGAAGATTTGCGTGCACCTGTTACATGTAAGGATGTCTTTGACGGTTTACTGGAGCCAAAGGAGTCAAAAGATCTTTCACAAAAGTTTTACTCTCAGGCAAAATATATGGGTAAGCATTGTCAGGGGCAGAGTGAGATCTCAATTAATGGGCTTGGTCCAACTATACGTTCCGAGCATCATGGCAATATAGAGTATCGGCGTTTATCACAAGAGCACGGTGGAATAATTTACGATGAGTTGCAACGTGGACTGCAGGAACGACGTCTTACTCCGAGAGAATGTGCTCTAATTCAGACATTCCCTCCTGACTATCCTTTTGTGACTTTACAGAGCGCAAACTCAAAACGTTTTGCAGTAAGCCCATCCGGTGCATATAAAGTTATAGGAAATGCTGTGCCGCCGGTATTGGCTTATAATATTGCAAAAAGACTTGAAGAGGTTTGGGATTTATATTTTTAATACATTATACTATGACTTTATGGAAGAGAACATAATTACTATTAAGCAACGAAATGAGGGGGAGGCAAATAAAGCTTTTGCGTTTCTGATGAATAAAACAGAATCAGAATTGAATGACAGAGCAAAGCGTGATAAGGGCAGGTTTAAGGGGATATCTGCATCCGATTTGGAAAAATTGTCATGCGATGTGATTCGTGATATGTGTTCCGGTACTCCATTTCGTCCTGATGAAGTTAAACTTGTGTCTGGTGCCAAATTCCCGGATATCATGGCAGAAAAATATTATGGAGTTGAGGTTAAGTCTACCATAAAAGATCATTGGACTTCCACCGGGAGCAGTATAGTTGAATCCACTCGTGACAAGTATGTGGAAAACATCTATATGCTGTTTGGCAAACTTGGAGGAATCCCGGAGTTTAAATGTCGCCCATATCAGGATGTGCTGTCAGAAATAGCTGTAACCCATTGCCCGAGGTATCTGATTAATATGGATTTAAAAGCCGGTGATTCTATTTTTGATAAAATGAATACCACTTATGATAAATTGCGTACTGCCCCGGATACGATTGAACAGGTGCGTAAATATTATAGGCAGAAAGCCAAGGATGCGGGTAAGGTGGAGATGCCATGGTGGCTTGGAGACGGCGGCACTGAAGATACGCCTGTCGCCGTGAACGTTACTCTTTGGAAAAACCTTTCAGTCGCAAAACAGATACTCTATACAGCCCAAATGTTCATCCTTTTCCCTGAGGTTCTTGTCAGTAGGTTTGATCAGGCTGCTTTATGGCTTTGTGCCACAAATGGGGTCTTGAATTCCCATTTTAGAGATATTTTTTCAGCTGGAGGAGCAGTGCGAAATGTTGACGGTAAACCACTGGCTGATCCACTGCCTAAAGTTTATAAGACCTTGACATCGACATCTGCTGTTATAAAAGAATGTTTAGTAGATGACAAAAATTAAATTTATGCTGTTAAACACTTAATTTTCAGTCG
>CAJTMJ010000004.1 GCA_910577335.1 uncultured Duncaniella sp.
CCGCCCCCTCTACCGACAACCGGTTCCATCACAGATGGCAACCGGTTGTCTTTTTATATGCCTATATCATCAGTAGGCGCACTATATAGCATTCTTACCTAATGCAACATAGTCACTATGCCGGGTATCTATGATAAAAAATAGGAGGACATGATCTCACGATCAGCCCTCCTTACTGTTTCTTTACTTGGTATACTTAATTACCTTAGAAAATTGGAAGCTCTTGTAATTAATTCGTTTAGTATATGTTAATTAATAATTAGTATTCACTTATATGACGATTAAAAATCGAAAAAGTTACACTCTAATCTTAAATTTTAGATATTTTAACATATTTATATCAAATCAATTCTTAGCCCCTCATTAGCCAATACTACATTGGGAAATACTTCTTTAGCTTCATCGAGCAATATTTCTTCACTATTATATCGTTTAGAGAAATGCCCGATTATCAATCTTTTGGCTCCTGAGAGCTTTGCTATTTCCGCTGCTTGACGGGCTGTGGAATGACCTCTTTCTCTGGCTTTTTGTTCCAATGAATTATCGTAGGTCGCCTCATGATATATTGTATCGACACCCTGAATTGATTCAGCTACACGTCTGTCAAACATAGTGTCGCTGCAATATGCGTAACTTACTGATGGCTCAGCTTCAGTGGTGAGATGAGAGTTGGGTATGATAGTGCCGTCATCCTTTACCCAGTCAGCGCCCTCTTTGATATTCTTGAGTTGCCATACCGGTATATTGAGGTATTTGACCATATCACCTTTCAGATGTCTAAGTTTGGGTTTCTCACGAAATATGAATCCGGTACATGGCGTGCGATGATAAAGAGGGAAGGTTTCCACGGTCAGTCCTGAGTCTTCATAGACTATTCTACGTTCCCCCTCTTCTATCACGTCATATATTATTTCAAAAGGCGCATTGCGGTTAAAATAATCCATCCATTCTTTGAGCAGATGTGCTCCTTCCTTGAATATATGCACAGTGACTGATCCTGATACCTCATGGAGAGCCATTGTTGATAAAAGCCCCGGTAATCCGAATAGGTGGTCGCCATGAAGGTGGGATATGAATATGTGGTTAAGGCGTGAGAATTTTAATCCCATGCGCCGGAATTGCAATTGTGCGCCTTCTCCGCAATCGATCATGAAAAGCTTGTCACGAAAATCAATTACTTGGCATGAAGGCTGGTGTCGGGCTGTGGGTGTTGCCGACCCACAGCCTAATATAGAAATTTGAAATTTAGCCATAACATCACAAAGTTACAAAATATTCATATAAAAAGAATAGTGATATAAATTTTAAGGTCAGTATTCTTGCATAGTTAAGTAGATTTCACAATGGATTTTGCCATGGAATTTTGCCGAGGACTGCGAAACATAAAATTCAAAATAGCACTTGCAAGTTTACTCTACGAGACGCTGCAGTTTACTCTACGAATTCAAAATAGCCGAAATCTGTTTTGGAGGTATTAAAAATTTTGCATACCTTTGCATCGTTAAATCCTGCTAAAGGAAAGATGCCGGAGTGGCCGATCGGGGCGGTCTCGAAAACCGTTGTTCCCTTTTCGGGAACCCAGGGTTCGAATCCCTGTCTTTCCGCAAATTAGCTTGATTATCAAGCATTTACAAAATCTACACCCAATATTACACCCAGAAATGGCAGTAATATTGGGTGTTTTATTGCTGTCAAATGCTGCATGGTTCGACAAATTGGGAGCTGGTATGATATTTAATGATGTTTAACATCACGATGAACTCCTACAAAAAAATCATCTCAATATTTGGATATATCATGTATTGTTTGTAATTTTGCGAACAACAAATAAAGAATAGTATGGCAAAATTAGAGGTAACACCAGAACAGGAGCGTCTTGCGAGATTTGCGAAAGCGATGGGACATCCCACTCGCATTGCTATCCTGCATTTTCTCGCTCAGAGAAACGAATGTTTCTTCGGAGACATACACGAGGTGCTTCCGGTGGCTAAGGCAACCGTCTCGCAACATCTGAGCGAGTTGAAAGAGGCTGGGCTGATACAAGGCACAATCGAGCCACCAAAAGTGAAGTATTGCATCAACGCGGAGAACTGGAAACTTGCGAGACAACTGTTTTCACAGATGCTTGACGACTGCTGTCCTTCAAAAAAGAATAGCTGCTGCTCGTAAGCGCTATTTTTTTAATATCGATGTTCGCAATTCGGCAAACAACAACTAAATTTAATACATTTAAGGACATGAAAAAGTTACTGATGATTTTCGCCCTTATTATAGGGCTGATGTCGTGCGGAAGTGGGGATAATACCTCGACTGCGAAATCTCCTGAAAAGGATAGAGTGGAAGTGATATATTTCCACGGGAAACAACGCTGTGCTACCTGCATGGCTATCGAGAAAAACACTAAAGAAGTGGTAAATACACTCTTTGCAAACGAACTGAAAAACGGCACGGTCGTATTCAGGACAGTGGATATCTCTACCCCGGAAGGAGAAAAAATAGCCGATAAGTATGAAGTGACGTGGTCTTCTCTCTTTGTCAACAAATGGAAAGACGGTAAAGAGACTTGCAACAATCTTACCGAGTTCGGTTTCGGCAATGCCCGAAAGAACCCGGATGACTTCAAGAAAGGTCTTGCTGACAAAATCCGGCAATCGTTGAAATAATGGACTGGTTACAGACTTTGCTTGACAACAGCACGGCTCCGGCAATGACCGCTTTTCTCCTCGGATTGCTCACCGCAATCTCGCCGTGTCCGCTTGCTACCAATATTGCCGCAATAGGCTACATCAGCAAGGATATAGAGAACCGCAGACGCATTTTCCGAAACGGGGTGCTATATACCCTCGGACGAGTAATCGCATACACCGTTCTCGGCATTATCCTTATCCCAATTCTGAAGGAGGGTGCAAGCGTGTTCGGTATACAAAAGTCAATAGGCAAGTGGGGCGAGTTGCTTATTGGGCCACTACTGCTGCTTATCGGACTATTTATGTTGTTCGGGCACAAACTAAATCTGCCGCAATTCGGATTTGACGGCAATGGAGAAGGTCTTGCCCATAAAGGCGGGTGGGGTGCATTGCTGCTCGGTATTCTGTTTGCAATGGCGTTCTGCCCCACAAGTGGTGTTTTCTACTTCGGTATGCTCATACCTATGTCAGTAACCGCAAGTGCGGGGTGGCTTTTGCCTGTACTGTTTGCCGTCGCCACTGCTCTCCCTGTGCTTGCAGTGGCTTGGATTCTCGCTTTCAGTGTTGAAAAGGTAGGCGAGTTCTACGGCAAACTGCGTACTATTCAGAAATGGCTCAATATTATTGTCGGTGTCATTTTCATCGTGGTAGGCATATATTACTGTACAATGATGTACTTATAACTGTAAAAACGAAAAAACATGGATAAAAAAGAATCAAAGAAAGGGTTTTGGTCAACTCTCTTCGCACCAAAAAAGAAAAGCTGTTGCAGCAACAGCAACATCATCGTGGAAAATGATGTGAAACCGGTGCAGTCGTGCGGCTGCTCAAGTAATTCGGATGAATCCGCTGAAACCTCATGCTGTGCTACAGCTCCCGGCACAAAGGTCAGCGAGGTTCTCGTCCTCGGTCCCGGCTGTGCCAAATGCAAAGAGACATACAAGGTAGTTGAGCGTGTAATCCGTGAGAACAATCTTGATGTCAATCTTTCCAAGATCGAAGATATAGCCGAAATGATGAGCTACAACATTATGACGACCCCGGCAGTTGTCGTTGACGGAACTGTGAAAATCAAAGGGCACGTTCCATCTGCTGATGAAGTAAAAAAAGCTCTCGGCATCTGAAATGAAACAACGGGTATAAGTTATGGAAACTAAAAAGGAGATCAAGTTCCTGATATGGACTGTTGTCATATTCCTGACAGCGTTTTTTATTCCGGTTAACAGTGAAACGCTGTTGACAGCCATACACTCCACTCTTGACCTCGCGAAATGGTATGCCCGTGAGCATATAGTTCTCTGTCTTCTCCCGGCTTTCTTCATCGCCGGAGTGATTGCGGTATTTGTAAGTCAGGGAGCGGTGTTAAAGTATTTCGGTGCAAATGCAAAGAAATGGGTGTCATATACCGTGGCTTCCATATCGGGAGGCATCCTTGCCGTGTGTTCATGCACTATTCTCCCGCTGTTCACCAGCATCTACAAGCGTGGGGCGGGTCTTGGTCCGGCAATAGCGTTTCTATATTCAGGCCCTGCAATCAGCATACTCTCGATAATCCTTACAGCCCGTATTCTCGGACTGGAAATGGGGATTGCCCGCATCATCGGTGCTGTCACGTTTGCTGTGGTAATCGGCCTTGTGATGTCGTTCATCTTCCGCAAGGAGGAAAGGGTTAAAGAGGCCGCTCAGATGAATATTGTGCCACCGCCCGAAAAACGTCCCCTGTGGCAGACTGCGCTGTTCTTCTTTACCCTCGTAGCAATCCTCGTGTTCGCAAATTGGGGTGCGCCTTCCGAAATAGACCGTGGAATCTGGGCGACAATCTACGGGGCTAAATGGTGGATAACATCTGCCCTTGCAATAGGTCTGTGCGTGATGCTTGTGAAGATACTCCATCTGAAAGCCCGATGGATTATCCTCGGAGCTGTAGCCGTTGCGATTTCAGCTTTCATCGCAAATGTTTTCATTCCCGATGCGAAACTGGCTCCCCTTGTGCCAATGGTCGTCTCGGTCGCCGTCCTTGCCATCGTGTTGCTCTGCGATAAAAACGATGATGAAAACAGGGAGTGGGCGTTGTCATCATGGGGATTCGCCAAGCTGATACTACCGTTGCTTGCAGTCGGAGTATTGACAGCGGGATTCCTGCTCGGTTCAACGCATGACGGTATAGAACTACCCGGTATTATTCCAAATAGCTGGGTTGAATGGGCAGTCGGCGGCAATTCGTTACTATCAAACTTCTTCGCAAGTTTCACAGGTGCGTTTATGTATTTCGCAACCCTTACCGAAGTGCCGATTATTCAGGGATTGCTTGCATCCGGCATGGGCAAAGGCCCGGCTCTTGCCCTGCTGCTTGCGGGTCCCTCGTTGTCGCTGCCGAATATGCTTGTCATACGCAGTGTAATGGGTACGAAAAAGACCGTGATATATGTCGCTTTGGTAATTGTCATGGCAACCGTTTCAGGTTGGGTTTACGGATACTTCTTCTAAATTACAGACAGTATGAAAGTATTGATACTTTGCACCGGCAATAGCTGTCGAAGCCAGATGGCTCATGGATTCCTCCAGTCATTCAGTCATGAAATTGATGTATTTTCCGCAGGTACCGAACCTGCGGAAAACATCAATCCTCGTGCCGTCCAGGTAATGAAAGAGGTTGTAATTGATATAAGCGGACACAGACCACATAGCGTTATGGAATATCTTAACGGGACATGGGATTATGTTATAACCGTCTGCGGAGGAGCCAACGAAAGCTGTCCTGTTTTTACAGGTAGCGTGGAGCATCGCCTTCATATCGGGTTCGATGACCCTTCGGATGCCGTCGGCCCGGAGGAATTTATTATGAGTGAGTTCCGACGGGTACGCAACGAGATAAAATACAGGTTTGAAGAATTTTATAAAGGCATATTGAAATGAACACATTGCTCGACACCCTATGGTATTTCTGCTACATCACGGTTGAACTTGTCCTGTTGTTCATAGTGATTACAGCTCTCGTTGAAATCATACTGATGTATATTCCGCAGGAAAAAATCAGTACGAAAATTGAAAAAGCAGGCTTCTTCGGGAATGTGATAGCTGCCGGATTCGGTGCGCTCACACCTTTCTGCGCTTGTTCCACGCTGCCTATGACTGTAGGTTTTCTCAATGCCGGAATTCCTTTTGGAGCCACGATGTCATTCCTTATTGCCTCCCCGTTGCTCAATCCCATTATAATAGCGATGTTGGGAGCACTGGTGGGAATCAAAGCCATGCTCATATATGTGTCGATCGCTTTCCTCTGCGCCGTGTTCTTCGGCTGGGGATTGCAAAAGGTCGATGCGCAGAAATATGTCAAAAACGTAAAGCTGAAAAAACAGTCCTGTTGTTCCACAAGTGAAAAACCTTTTGATCCGAAGAAACTTCCATGGAGTCAGAAGATAGCCATAGCACTTCGTGCCGGATGGGACACGCTTCGCCCGATTTTCTGGTATCTTATCATCGGCGTCGCTTTGGGAGCGGTGATTTACGGCTATATGCCGAGTGATTGGGTTTTGAAAATTGCAGGTCCTGACAATCCGTTTGCTGTACCCATAGCGGCTATTATTGGTGTACCACTTTATATCCGGGCTGAAACCGCAATCCCTATTGGAGTGGCATTGATGGGTAAAGGAATGAGTATCGGAGCTGTAATCGCACTCGTTATCGGTGGTGCGGGCATGGCTATTCCAGAAATGTCGATGCTTGCAAGTATCTTCAAAAAGAAACTTGTCGCCATGATTGTCGCCGTAATATTCCTGACGGCAGTAATTTCCGGTTACATTTTTAACATTTTTCTATAATCCAGCACAGATAATTGAATACTCATTAGAGCAAGTCATTCCGAATTGTCTTATCTCCTGCCTTTTGATTTTGGCCGTTGATATTTGTCCTTGTCATTATCGTTCCACGGTAAATCGGAAGATGAACCGCCTGAGCCAGTGCCGACATCGGGTGTCGGAATTCCTCCGGCTGCGGTCTGAAGCGCGATTGCAAGAAGGCTGTGTTGTGATTCATCGACCTGCTCCCACGGCTCAAAAAGCTTGTTGACCAATTCATGTAGAGTCAACACACCGCTGTCGTACTTGTCGAGAAGATTCTGTGGCAGATTATAAGATGTGTTCTTGAACTCGTTGCCATGAAACAGCGTCGTGATTGACAGACTGGGATACATACGATTGGGAATCCAGCCGCTTACAAGCTCCGCTCCTGATGAAAGGTGGTATCGCTCGGGGTATGCCTTGCGGTGAAGTTCCTTCGCCCTGTTGTGTTCGGCATTATAACGGGTCTCCCATTCGGCAGCTCGTTTGGTCGCCGCATCGATTTCCTTTTGGTAGGAGTTGTGCTCACGAAGCGAATCGGCTTTCAGACTGTCGTAGCGCTTCTGCATATCTGTTAGCTGCTTTTGCAATGCGGCAATCTGACTGTCCTTGTCCGCAACTTCCTTCTCCAGTTTCGGCAGTTCTCCTGTACCGAGCCATGAGAGGATACGGTTCTTACCGTCCTTAGCTCCCTTCTCGACCTTTTCCTTTACTGCTGCAAGTTTCTCAATCTCGGCGTTCAGTCTTTCGATGTCTGTCTGAAGTTCGAGTGCTTGCTGGCGGTTGTATTGCTGTTGCGTCTGATGTCTGGCACCACTCGCAACAACACCACGTTTCAATCCGAATCCGGCCATTGCCTCTGCGTATGTATCCTGATATTGCCGGAGCTTACCGCGTGTCATCAGCTCATTGGCACACAGTCGCGGTGCCTGGGTCTTCTCCTTGTATTTCTGTTCACCCTCGCGCTTACGGCGCGTGCGTGGTGCCGTTACAATGGGAACAATCGTTGCATGCAGGTGAGGAGTCTTCTCATCCATGTGGAGTACACATGACACAAGGTTATCCTTGCCGAAGGTGTCATGCAGCCATTTGATATTGGCCCGGCACCAGTCATCAAGGCGACCGCCGTTTGCAAGAGCCATCATCTGCTCATGCGTGCCGGTGAGAAGCACACGGATGGCACGGGTCTGGTTCTTGCCGACCTTCCGCTTAAGTCCGGAGGTCTCAATACGGTGTTGAATAGCTTGAGTGCGGTTAACAACGCCCTTCGGAAAGTCTATAAGTTCACGGTTGAGGTATGTTCTGCTCTCGTCAGCGTTGTCGGGGATGTGCGGTTTACCCTCGGCGGTCTTGCGCTCGATGTGGCAGGACATCCCCGAATCGTTGCCTGCGCCACGCTCCAAGTGGCACACTGCATATTGTGTAGTCATATAGTCTTGAATTAAATTGGTTATGATAAAATTCCGTGTCAGTAGCGAATGAGAGCCGGGAGGTGGCTCGATGACTGATGGCTTTTTCGGGAGAGGTCGCAGACATCGGATGAAAATGCCATAATAAGCTACGGAATTTTATTACTAAAATCCTTCCTTCATTCAGCAAGCTGACCGGCTCCGTCGGCAGATCCTACAATAGGGTTATTCCGGCTTGCCGCATCCAAAAGGAAGTCGGCGATGTCGAGTTTGGCGGCTCTCTGCTCCGGGGTTGCCATGTCGGATATGGCAGTGACAATTCCGGCAGTCGGAGTAATTGTGCGGAGCATTGTCAATTTGGCGTGCCATCGGTCTTCGGCATCAAGGTCAGGCACAAGCCACACTTCCCTCCCTTTCAAAACCTGCGAAGCCGTCTGATTGAGGCATCCGCAACATCCGCCACTCGCCAGCCACAGGTACTGCGGATAATAATGAGAGGCGATTATCGCTGACTTCTCGGACTCCACGATCATGACCCTTGAATCGGGACAGGCAGAAAGCAGATGTTCACCGAAGAAGCACTGCACAAGATTGAAGTCATCGGGATTGTCAACCATTGATTTCATTCGGTGCGCCCACATAAAGGTTACCAATCCATCTTCCTTTATGCGGTGCCCGTCGTTGCCGTATCGCATTATCTTTCCTGTGCGGATACGTCCGTTGATATCCACTTGCCAGAATACCGCCGCATCGTTCATCCGGGTGGTTGCACCGACATTATGTAATCGGAACATCCGCATGGTCTCGTCCTCACCCCACCGTGAACTGAGGAATCGGAAAAGAGCCGAAGACTGACATCGATTCATGGATTCAACCATTCGGCTGCGCTCTATGAATGACGGTTGGGAGGGCTGTTTATTGATGTGCAAACTCACAGACCGATGGGATGCAATATCATTCAGCCAGGGATGGTCCCGGAAGTAGTCGGATGGTGTGTAGTGGTATCCGCATTTGAAGATCCGGTCACATTTGCCGACATGATCGGCAAGGAACATCCCGTTCTGTGTGTCAACATAGCGCACCAGTTTCTTCTGCCGTCCGCAGGCAGGGCATGTCACTTTGATGCGAGGACGGGAGTTGTCAAGCCGGTATCTGTAATCATTAGTCATTGTAAGGCGAATTTTGGTTGGGTGAGGTGTCGTGTATATATAGGTCCGCTTCATCCAACTAACTTTTTCAATAGTAAAAATCCTGAAGGTAGCGGTAAGGATTGCCTTTCTTCTTGCCCTTGTCCACCTGCTCGATCATCCGTTTGTTCTTCAGAAAAGTTATCAGAATCTTGAGCTTGTAGTCGCTGAGTTCGATGTCCTCATCTGCGTATGCGTCACGGAGCGCGTCCATCAGTTCTCCATGGCGGAGCAATGTGTCCGGATTGGGGAAGGAAGAATCCAGCGCGCTGCGGTGGGTATCCTCGGATATGTCGTGGTACGGATCCCACGCCTCGTTGCCTTTGGATTCGGGTGTCGGCACATAGTCCTTAATGAGTTCCGGCAGAGCCTCACTGTTAATACGAAAGGCAAACGAAGGGAAAGAGATATCTCGGATAAAGACCGCCTCGACGGTGCTGATGGCATCGTCGTTCTTGTCTTTCTCGACTCGTAGAACGGTTTCTGACTTGTTGTTGATTTCGGTTCCGATGTGTCCGCGTGCATTCTCATCGCTCTTGTTCTGGTGAATGATTGTATGGATGTGGAGATTGTATTCTTCCGTCCACTTCATCAGATAGTTGACTATAAGAGTAGCCTCGCGCGGACTATTGATGTCAAGCATCAGGTCTCGGATACCGTCGATGATTACAAGCCCGACAGCCGGGGTCTTCCGAATCTTATGGTCAATCATGCCGATGCGGTCTTCGACGGAATACTTGCGCAGGGCGAAATATTTTATCCTCTCATTGATTTCCTGATTGCTCTTGCGCGTCAGACGGGCGATACGCTTGAATACACGGAAGGCATGATATTTGCTCTGCTCGGTGTCGAAGTATAGGATACCGTTCTGGTTAGACGGCATATTGCCACGATAATTCAGAATCGTGGAATTGGTCATGGCCGCTGCCGTCATTGCCGACACATTGAAAGTCTTCTTGCCTTTTGGTTTACCGATCGAGGCACTGAAATTGCCGAAGGTACAAGCCGGCGAATCGCCTATATAAATGGCAACCGGCGGCGGTGGCACCTCCTTGTCGATGTCAAGTTGCGCCTCAGTGCATAATCGCTCGTAACGCACAGCCGCTGCATCAGGGACCTGCAACCCGGCTCCGCTTTCAACTTCGGCGATGAAACCGCCGAGCGGGTCAGATAAACTGTAACCCTGTTTGCTGGCGGAATTATTGGGAAGATACATAAATTCTTGTGCCATAGACCTATTTTCTTCCGCCGGTTTTACGACCAAACAGCTCAAGAGCCATTTCAGCATCAATGACAATTTTTCTCCCATACTGCTTGATTGCAGGGGCGAGTTTACCTTCGTTCTTGATGCGGAGTGCTGTTGTCTTGCAGCATCCAAGGAGATCTGCCAGACCCTTGAGTCCGAAAACATACTTTTTGTTTGTGGTGTCGATAACGACATCAGGTTGTGGTGCTTCCGGTTTGGAAGCAGCCTGTACGATGGTGAAGAGTTCTTCACCGGTCATTTGCCATAAAGGTTTATCGTATAATTTTTCTATCATTGTTTTAATCGTATATTATTTGCAGCCTGACATGAGTGGATCCATGCCCATGTTTCGGTTTTATGACTGCAAAGGAAATACGATTCATCACGAGATGCAATTATCATCTGATTTACAGCTGATTATTTAACTTGATTTTCCCAAATCAAAGTATCGGCACCTAAAAACGGAACTGACAACGATATTAGTAACTGTTCTCTAATCTCGTTTATTACTACATGGAGAGCATGTTCAAGTATAAAAATAATATGCGAGAACCATCATAAACGACCCTCGCATATTAGCTATAACAAGATGCGGTATATGTCATTCATCATCGAAGCGACTCATGTTGGAAGCCCGGATGTTGTCGGCAACAGCTATGTAAGGTTTCATTGCTTTATAATCGGAATGACCAGTCCATTCCATTACGACATTGACAGGTATTCCAAGTGCAAGAGCTTTACAAATGAAAGTCTTTCGTCCTGTATGGGTTGAAAGGAGCTGATACTTCTTATATATGGTGTCAACGCGGTCATTCCCACGATACTGTGTTATCCTTACAGGTGTGTCGATACCTGCGAGTTCTCCAAGCTCCTTGATATAATCGTTCATCTTCTGATTGCTGATTACAGGGAGTACGCGACCGTTCTTAAACTCGCAGTCCTTGTATTTCTCAAGTATAGCTCGGCTATGCTTGTTCAGTTCAACAGTGATGGTATCAGCGGTCTTCACGGTCGTAAACTCAATATGATTCTCTCGAACATCGCTCTTGCAGAGATTGGCTACATCAGAATATCGCAGACCGGTGTAACAGCAGAAGATTAGCACATCGCGCACCCTTTCAAGATAAGTCTTGTTTGGTGGGATGTGAAACGAAGTCAGTTTTTCAAGGTCTTCATCTGTCAGGAAGATAACTTTGGTCTGAGTGGATTTGAGCTTGGGACTGAAAGTCAGGAATGCACGGTTATCATGGTAGCCTTTGTCATAGGCCCATCGCAAAATCCACTTTATGAGACTGATTTTGTGCCCGATAGTGCTGTTAAGCATGTCGCACTTATAGCGAAAATAATCTACCAAGTCGTTCAGTCCTCTCTCTGTAAATGTTTCGAAAGAAATTTTGCCTCTTTTGAATTTCAAAAGATGATTTTTCAATGCCGAGAATTTTTCATAAGTCGCAGTAGTCCAGTCATTCTTTCTGCCCACCTCAGAAGTAAATTCATCGTAAATATCCCAAAAGGTCCTCTGCGGTTCTGCCTCTTGAGTTGGTGCCTCAGTACGTGCGACGGCAATACGGGCATTGAATTGTTCTTTTACCTGTTCCGGGAGAGGCATAATTTCACGCAACTCAAATTCCTTGAAGATATTCTGGATTTCACCTTCGTAACGATTGAGGTCTGCATTGATTTCGGAAGATGTCTGCTTGAGCTTATTGGTGCAACCATTTTTGACGCGCTGCTTGCTTGCGTCCCATTTGGCTGCATCAATACGGTAACCTGTGGTGAACTCAATGCGCTTGCCATCAAAGACCACGCGCATTCTGATTGGCACGTTTTCAGTTACCAATACCCCGTCCTTTTTGCGGGATTCAAGTTGGAAGGTGATATTCCGTTTGAGATTCATATTTGGAGAGTTTAAAAAGTTACACCCAAAATTACACCCAATTTTTGACATATCCAAATAGTATTTATTAAAATCTATTCATTCATCCATTTTTATAACACTATAAATCAGTGTATTTTAGATATTCGTTAATACAAACTGATATTAGGGTGAGATTTCCTGTCTTTCCGCTGATAATCAGATAATTAAGCAATTAACGTCCAATTTCAATTTTGATGTTGAAATTGGGCGTTTTTATATTTTTATGCGAAATTTGACGGATGCAGAATGTGGATTTTTTGTATGAAGATCTATGTTTGTATAGATAATGTTTTCAGTTATTTAGCCATTGGATTGATTGTGGGATTGGGGGTGTTGTAAGACTAATTAAGGGGCTTTAAGACTAAATAACGCTGTGGGTTTTGTTCTGGATTAATTTGTATTTATTTTTGCATGGAAAATAGATATGTTTGATACACGGTGTCACGTTTTGCTATCATAGTTTTATTGACTGTTTTCTCTGTGTTTAATTTGCCGGGGCAAGCGCACAATATTGTTGTTGTAGATTCAGCAACAAAAATGCCACTCCCAAACGCATCAATATTTGACAGGCAAGGTAACGTCATTGGAGTTTGTGACTCAAAGGGGAAAATACCATATATTTCGGCAGCCAGTTATCCAATAACCGTCAGATATATAGGTTTCAAAGAACGTGTCATAACTTCGGCTGTAACAGACACTGTTTTTCTTCAGGAAAACCCGATGGAATTACCTGAAGTTGTAGTCGAATCACCGCAGCACAGATTAATGCATATATTAGCGTATGTACGGGAATATTCCACATTATCAACTTATACCGATACTGTTTTTCTCTTTCGAGAAAAGATGGTTGATTACATGCTGAGAGCGGATGAAAGGGTCAGGTTCAGGGGTTGGTCAAATCCGAGAATCATAAAATGCAAGTCTTATTATCGCTTCACGGATGCCAATGGGCTTGATAGCGTGAGCGATGTCAGCAATTATCATTTTTCATGGTCGGACTGGATAGGGGTTGCGCCTATTGCAAAAATACCTTCTTCCTTACGTAATATCGACTGTGGCGCTGATACTCTGCGTGGAAAATATGGGAAGGCAGAGATATGGATAAAGAATAATGATAAGGTGACTGTCAATGTCGATGTGCTTGCCGACAGGACGAGCCGTAAATGGGTGCCGAATCTATCAGGATTTTTTAAGGATAATCTTGATTTTGATCGATTCAATGTCAGGTTCAATTATGATAATATTATAGGTGATTCAATTTCTCCTTTGGATCTGACCGGCTATTCGTTTAATGTCGAATCTAACGGCAGAGGGCATGAAATGTTTAGGTTCAATACCGCTAACGAGCCTTTCTTCGTGAATACCTACGCTGAGGTATATGTGATTGACAAAGAACTTATTACGGTGAAGGAAGCTAAGAGATGGGAACGCCATATATTTAACACGGAAAAGATTGAAATCATTGAACCCATGGAAGCTCCTGATTTGCAGCCATCAATTAAAGATCTTATCGCCAGAGTCAATTTGGTTGATACCGGTGAAGTGCGATTGGCGGTTGTTCCTGATAGCCGACTGATGGGACGCAAGATTGTAAAGGAGAATATAGCTCAAAGGGCATTACAGGTTTTGAAAAATGTCACAGGTATCAGCCGATATAAATTGAATAGAAACACCAACAGACGGTGGAAAAATTTTAAAAAAGAGCAAAGACGTAGATTAGATAGCCGTAAGCGGGAAGAGGTTGAGTAAAGTGCGATATTTGTCGCACGGTTTATAATAAATGTAAAGGTCAATATTTGCACTCACCTGCAAGCTATTTGCAGGTTATTTGCAGATTATTTGCAGGTTATTTGCAGGTGGAAAGGTGAAAAATGGTGCAAAAACGTGTAAAATTCTCGTTTTTTTTATACTTTTAAGATGTATTTTAAGAGTAGTATAAAACAAAAATAACCATCTTAAATAGTTGATTTTAAGATGGTTATTGATTGAGCGGTAAACGAGGCTCGAACTCGCGACCCCCAGCTTGGGAAGCTAGTGCTCTACCAACTGAGCTATTACCGCGTTAGTGTCCAACTATTGTCAAAAAGATAGGATTTTTAATTCTATCCCGCTTTTAACACTGCAAAATTAGGTAAAAAATCGTAATCTCAAAAAATTTCCATCCATATTTTTGTATAGAACTGATTTTAACATTTTATAAAAAGTTTAAATCAGTTCATAGAAATTTTTATTTAACGTATGTTGGATGGCATATTATTTTAAAAAGTTTTATCTTTGTAATGGAAAAAGTAATTATTGAATGGATCGTAGACATTTCTGCAAAATAGCCACACTGACAATGGGTGCGTTAGGGTTATCAGGCTCCGATGCCCTTGCCGCAGCTGTTTCATCTTCAAAAATCTCGGAAGAGGAAACGCTTCCCGTGGGTTGTAAGGTGACGGTGATAAGACGGGAATGTTACTCGGATTTACAGAGTCTATATCTTGATGATCCGGAGGAAGGCCCTTGCCGGGCATTCTCAACCGGCGATTCATTTGAATTGGCTGCCGGCGCATCATGTCCTAAGGAATTTTGTCCTCGTGCATGGCGAATGGTATGCAATGCGTTGAAAGAGGGTGGTGGGTGTGCTGCCACGCTTCGCCATGGTCTGTTGTTGCTATCCTGTCCGGATGGCACCCGTCCTGTGGTGTTCAGAATCGATTTTTAATATATATTAGTACTTATAAACTTAGTTGGAAAATTAATATCATGTTGAAAAAACTATTTGCATTATTTGTGCTTGCCGGAGTGCAGCTTGGATGTATAGCAGCGGCAGAATCTCGTTTGGATGCTTTTCCCGGAGCTGAGGGTTTTGGACGATATACCACAGGTGGACGAGGGGGTAAAGTATACCATGTCACCACTCTTTCAGACGGTATGCAACCCGGGACCTTGCGTCACGCTGTAATGCAGGATGAACCTCGCACAGTAGTGTTTGATGTGGCTGGTACGATATTCCTTGACGCTTCTTTGCGTATCAATAATGGAAATCTGACATTGGCAGGGCAGACTGCTCCCGGCGATGGTGTGTGTATAGCCGGACATCAAGTGTCGTTTAATGGCGACAATACAATAGTGCGTTATTTGCGATTCCGTATCGGTAACGACAATCCCGGCAGTCCTGACGGGGTAGGGGGCACCGATTTCCGAAATCTCATACTTGATCATTGCTCTGTGAGCTGGAGCGTCGATGAGTGTTGCGGGCTTTATGGTGGTGATGATTTTACTGTGCAATGGTGTATATTTTCAGAAGCCTTGCGTGATGCCGGACATTCCAAAGGTGGTATGCATGGTTATGGTGCTATCTTTGGTGGCGCCCATGCCTCATATCACCACAATATTCTCGCTCATGCCGAAAGCCGTATGCCACGTCTTGGTCCGCGTCCCGGTACTCAGGAGCGTGAACATCTCGACATGCGCAACAACGTCATCTACAACTGGGCTGGTGGCGGATGCTATGGCGGAGAAGGTATGAATGTAAATATTGTGAACAATTATTACAAACCGGGACCTGCCACTCCAAAGGAAGGTTTGATATCTCATCGTATTGCATCGGTCAATGTGCGTACTACCGAGTATGTTACAAACCGCAACGGAGAGCCGAACCAATGGAAGCCTATGGAACATGTCTGGGGCAGATATTACGTGTCAGGAAATGTGATGGAAGGCAACAGTGAAGTGACAGATGATAATTGGACTAAAGGCTTCCTCGCACAGATTGATAATGCTAACTGCGATGGTACTTTCAATGATTCGATAGCCCGTGTTATTCGCCTTGAGTCGCCGATTGATGCGGGTCGTATAACGACACATTCAGCATCAGAGGCATTTGACCTCGTGTTGGCAGATGCCGGTTGCTCAAAAATGCGTGATGAAGTTGATGCCCGAATTGTGGAAGAAACTCGTGGCGGCACGGCGAGATTTTTCGGTTCACGTGCGAAAGATGCATCAACGAAACCCGGATTCATTGACACTCAATATGATGTGTGTCTTCCCGGCTCACGAAATCCTTGGCCCCTGTTGACATCTAAAGGTGTTGATATAAACGAATTGATAGACACCGATGGCGACGGTATACCCGATTATTGGGAAAAAGCCAACGGGCTTGATCCGAATGATTCTGCCGACGGGAATAAGCTCACACTTTCACCTGAGGGATATACAAATCTTGAAGTGTATATTAACAGCTTGGTGCCATCTTCTTCCGTGGCAGCTAAGTGAACAATAAGCTGACTAAACAATTATAATATTGTATTCTAATGAAAAAATTGATACTTGCGGCTCTACCCGCATTAATTTGTATTATTATGACATCTTGTGGTAATGCTGAGAATAATTCGTTGGTAAACGATGCGCAAGCCAAGTGCGATAACGCCCTTGACGTGATAATGACCCGTACAAGTGTGCGCCAATATACAGATCAGGCTATATCTGAGGGGACTATTGATACTCTACTTCGTGCAGGTATGGCAGCTCCTACTGCCGGAAACAAACAGCCATGGAAATTCATAGTCGTGACTGAGAGGGCATCCCTTGACAGCCTTGCCACCGGCAACTGGCGGATGGCGGCTCATGCTCAGGCTGCGATAATAGTCTGTGGTGACACCGAAAATGTGTTTCCCGCAGAGGGTAAGGATTACTGGGTGCAGGATTGCTCGGCTGCTACCGAAAATATCCTCCTTGCCGCTCATGCTGTAGGTTTGGGAGCGGTATGGTGTGGTTGCTATCCTATAAGCGAACGTGTCAATAATGTCAGGAGACTTTTCGGAATCCCCTCGCAGATTGTCCCCATGAGCATTGTGATGCTTGGCTACCCGGCAGGAGAGCATCATCCGAAGGATAAATATAAACCTGAAAATATACATTACAACAAATGGTAACCGCATGTTGATGATATACACGCCGCCTGTGACTATTTTGCACATAGGCGGCGTTTTTATTTGAAGTTCAATATCTGTAAGTTAGGATTTTCGGGGAAAATTTACTAATTTTGCCAAAAATTTTACCAAACGTTATCAGTAAGAACTTATAAACTCGATAATATATCTCGATATGTCTAAGAGATTTAAAGAATATAACGGTTTGAACCTCCCTGAGGTCAACAAATCAGTGCTTGAAAAGTGGGGTGCGGAAGATGTGTTCCATCGCACCATGTCTGAACGCGAGGGTTGCCCCTCGTTTGTATTTTTCGAAGGTCCCCCTTCCGCTAACGGCAAACCCGGTATCCACCATGTGCTTGCCCGCACTATCAAGGATATTTTCTGCCGCTACAAGACCATGCAAGGTTTTCAGGTGAAACGTAAGGCTGGTTGGGACACCCATGGTCTTCCTGTTGAGCTTGGAGTTGAAAAGAATCTCGGTATCACCAAGGAGGATATTGGTAAAAAAATCTCTGTTGACGATTATAATGCCGCATGTCGTCGTGAGGTAATGAAATACACAGGCGAATGGGAGGATCTTACCCGACAGATGGGTTACTGGGTGGATATGCCTAACGCATACATCACTTACGATAACCGTTACATCGAGACTGTATGGTGGCTTCTTGGCGAACTTTATAAGAAAGGCTATCTGTATAAAGGATACACTATTCAGCCTTATTCTCCTGCCGCCGGTACAGGGTTAAGCTCACATGAGCTAAACCAGCCCGGATGTTACCGTGACGTTAAGGATACCACTTGCGTGGCTCAGTTCAGGATTGTTAACAACGACAATCCATCGCTTGAACCGTACCGCAAGCTCCTTTTCACATGGGGAACTCCTTATTTCCTCGCTTGGACCACTACTCCGTGGACTCTTCCGTCAAACACAGCCCTTGCCGTAGGTCTGGATATCACATATAATATAGTCCGCACTTATAATCCTTATTCAGGAAAGCCCATCACTGTGGTTGCCGCAGATGCTCTCATGGGCTCGCTTTTCAATGCCAAGGCTAAGGATCTTTCTCTTGACTCATACTCTAAAGGTGACAAATTGATACCTTACGAGGTAGTGGCTCAGGTAAAGGGCTTGGATCTCGTCGGCATAGAGTATCATCAGCTTCTTCCGTGGGTGAATCCCGGTGAAGGTGCATTCCGTGTCATCCCCGGTGATTATGTGACCACCGAGGATGGTACAGGTATTGTGCATATTGCCGGCACATTCGGTGCTGACGACCTTCGTGTGTCGAAGCAGAACGGCATACCTCCGCTTCACCTTATAGACAAGGATGGAAATATCCGTCCGATGGTTGACCTTACCGGTCGTTTCTATCTGCTCGACCAGCTCGACCCGAAGTTTGTGGAAGAGATGGTAGATGTTGAGGCTTATAAGCCGTGGCAAGGCAAATATGTCAAGAATGCATACGATCCCTCACTCCCCGAGGATGCTGAAACTCTTGACGTGCAGATCTGTATGGAGCTGAAGGCTACCGATAAAGTGTTTAAGATTGAGAAACATACTCATAATTATCCCCACTGTTGGCGTACTGACAAGCCGGTGCTTTATTATCCGCTCGATAGCTGGTTTATAAAGACCACTGCCGTGCGTGAACGCCTGATGGAGCTTAATGAGACCATCAAATGGAAGCCTGCATCCACAGGTTCAGGACGTTTTGGCAAGTGGCTTGAAAATCTTCAGGACTGGAACCTTTCACGTAGCCGTTACTGGGGCACTCCGCTCCCGATATGGCGTACTGAAGATGGCTCGGAGGAACTTTGCGTTTCATCTGTAGAGCAGCTTTATGCTGAGATTGAACGTGCGGTAGAAGCCGGTGTTATGGCTGAAAATCCGTATAAGAAAGCAGGCTTTGTCCCCGGCGAATACAATAAAGAGAACTATGACCGCATAGACCTTCACCGTCCGTATGTTGATGATATAGTTCTTGTGTCTCCGTCAGGCAAACCGATGAAGCGTGAGAAGGATCTTATCGACGTATGGTTCGACTCCGGTTCCATGCCATACGCTCAGATTCACTATCCCTTTGAAAATAAGGAAGCGTTTGATAAACGTGAGGTTTATCCTGCCGATTTCATAGCAGAAGGTGTTGACCAGACACGCGGTTGGTTCTTCACGCTTCACGCTATCGCCGGTATGGTGTTTGATTCCGTATCTTATAAAACTGTAATATCCAACGGACTTGTCCTTGACAAGTATGGCAATAAGATGTCAAAACGTCTCGGGAATGCCGTTGACCCATTCGGTCAGATAGGACAGTTCGGTGCTGACCCTGTGCGCTGGTACATGATCTCCAACTCATCTCCGTGGGATAACCTGAAATATGATGAGAAGGGTGTGGTAGAGACCTCTCGTAAGCTTTTCTCCACCTTATATAATACATACAGTTTCTTCGCACTCTACGCCAATGTTGACGGCTTCGATCCCGAAGCTCCGCAGGTGCCTGTAGAGAAGCGTCCGGAAATTGACCGTTGGATTCTGTCGCTGCTTAACACTCTCGTGAAAGAAGTGACTGAAGCTCTTGACGATTACGAACCTACACGTGCCGCACGTGCCATAGGTGAATTTGTCGGTGACAACCTCTCCAACTGGTATGTACGTCTTAACCGTAAGCGTTTCTGGGGCGGAGATATGACCGAGGATAAGATTGCCGCATATCAGACTCTGTATACTTGTCTTAAGACAGTGGCTTTGCTGATGGCACCTTTCGCACCGTTCTATGCCGATGAACTTTATCGTGACCTTACCGGCTCAAACGAATCGGTTCACCTTGCCAAGTTCCCGGTTGCTGACCCTGCACTTATCGATTCAGCCCTTGAAGCTCGTCAAAAACTTGCTCAGGATATAACCTCAATGACTCTCGCTCTGCGACGCAAAGTCAATCTCAAAGTGCGCCAGCCCCTCTCCACTATAATGGTGCCCGTGGCTGATGCAACCCAGCGTGAGGCTCTTGAAGCTATCAGCGAGCTTGTCAAGAGTGAAATCAATGTCAAGGACTTGAAGATTGTAGGCAACGAGGAAGGTATACTTGTAAAGAGTGTCAAACCTGACTTCAAAAAGCTTGGTCCGAAATTCGGTAAGCAGATGAAAGCTGTGGCTGAAGCTGTGAAGTCGCTTGATGCTCACCAGATAGCTGAACTCGAACGTAACGGCTCAATCCATCTCGATATCAACGGCACTCCGGCTGTAATAGATATAGCTGATGTGGAAATCATTTCGGAAGATATTCCCGGATGGCTCGTGGCTAATGAAGGCTCTCTGACAATCGCCCTTGATGTCACGGTTACTCCCGAACTTCGTCGCGAGGGTATAGCCCGTGACATTGTTAACCGTATTCAGAATGTGCGCAAATCACGCGATTACGATATCACCGATCGCATATCCCTTACATTTGCTCCCGGCGAGGCAACAGATGACGCCATAAGGGACTTTGCCGATTACATATCACGTCAAGTGCTTGCCACATCTCTTGAGATTGCGGATATCGACGAGAACGACCCGGTAGTGGAAAATTTTTCCATGGATGATGTGAACGTTAACGTTAAAATAACGTTAAATAAATAAAACGTTTTAACACATATTACTATGAGCGAAAAAACAAGATATTCCGATGAAGAGTTACAGGAATTCAAGGAGATAATTCTTGAAAAGCTGGCTAAGGCGCAGAAGGAGTATGACTCACTCCGCTCCAATATCAACAACACTGAGGGTAATGATATAGCCGATACCTCTCCCACATTTAAAATCCTTGAAGAGGGTGCAAGCACTCTCTCAAAGGAGGAAGCGGGACAGTTGGCGCAGAGGCAGATGAAATTCATCCAGCACCTGCAAAATGCCCTCATACGTATTGAAAACAAGACATACGGCGTATGTTGTGAGACCGGTGAGTTGATCCCGAAGGAACGCTTGCGTGCAGTCCCACATGCCACCCGTAGTGTCGAAGCTAAGAATTCGATTAAGAAAAAGTAATCTCTATCTATGCGTTCGAAAGGCATTGT
Organism: uncultured Duncaniella sp.; assembly: GCA_910577335.1. GTDB lineage: Bacteria > Bacteroidota > Bacteroidia > Bacteroidales > Muribaculaceae > Duncaniella. Next base: position 21,259 of record CAJTMJ010000004.1, read on the forward strand.
CGCCACGCTTATTATTCTATTGGTGATTGTCATAGACCAGTCACTGAAAATTTGGATTAAAACTCACTTCTACTTGGGAGAAGATTATAAAATCTTCTCCTGGTTTTACTTGTACTTTATTGAAAATAACGGGATGGCTTTCGGGATGGAATTCGGAAGCAAATTGCTTCTGACCCTTTTCCGTATAGTGGCTGTCGCATTTTTGATATGGTATATAGTGAGGACTTACAGGATACCGAAAGTGCCTATGGGCTATGTGGTCAGCCTGTCGTTGATTACAGCCGGTGCGGCTGGCAACATATTTGACTGCGTGTTCTACGGGCTGATTTTTAATAATCCTATGCCACCGGAAGTGGCTTCCCTTTTCCCTGCAGGAGGAGGGTATGCTGAGATATTTCACGGCAGGGTAGTGGATATGCTCTACTTCCCGTTGTTCAGTTTCACTTGGCCCGGGTGGATGCCGTGGGTTGGCGGTCATGAGTTCCTGTTTTTCCAGCCGGTGTTCAATATTGCCGATGCTGCTATCACATGTGGCATATTTGTGCTGATATTGTTCTATCACAAATATATATTATCTCCTAAAGCATTGGAATCCCTTGCGTAATTTAGTTCTCATATTATTATCTCTGCTCATATTTGCGGGATGTGACAGCACCCCCGACTATGTGATACCTCCGAAGAAGATGGCTGAGCTTATGGCTGACATTCACACCGGCGAAGCTGTCGTGGAGAGCAATAACCGTAGCTTTCCAAATGACTCTGTGAAGAAGACATTCATGCAGTCGATCTATCTTAAGCATGGGGTGACTTCTCAGGAAGTGGATACATCGCTATATTGGTATGGTCATAATCTGAACAAATACATGGATGTGTATAACCGTACCATAGAGATATTGGAGAATAGAATAGCCGAAGCTGAGAGAGCCGGAGGTAAGTCAGACCGTGCGCCGATGCGAGTGAGTGTTGACGGCGATTCCGTTGATATCTGGCAAGGAGCGGCTACCCGTCGCAACAGTGCGTTGCTCCCGTCCGAATATCTGTCGTTCCATTACAGCACCGATAAGAATTGGGAGCGTGGCGACCGATATACAATTAATGTGAAGCCTGTCGGGACACATTCTCCGGTGACATTGAATTTAGCCGTTGAGTATAATGACGGTACCACTGAATATGTTTCAGCATCGGAAAGCGGTGAGGGAATGAAACATTTGGTACTTGTGCTTGACTCGGCTAAGGTGGCATCAAGCGTTTACGGTTCAATTCACTATTCGCCTTTAGGTGATGAAATCTCTTATTTGGATTCAATATCGATTGTGCGTACACGCGGACGCAACGATAATGTGAAAGCACGTGCTGGACAGCAACTTATTCATCACAGATAAGCACTAATGGTAAGGAGAACTCGTTGCCATGCGGCAGTAATCAATGGTAAAGTCTTAAGGAATATAGTGGTGGCATACGAAGGGACACCTTCCTGCTGTACGGCTATTGAGATTAAACCGTTTATCGGTGAAACCCATTCAACTGACGATTTTAACGGTGCGGTGGTAGTGACCCCATTGTCATATAAATTCCATCCTGAGGATTATACATTGACCATTGAAAATTTTAGCATGGTTCTTGGAGAGATTGCCGCTGATGTCCCTTCTGTTACCGGGAATGATGGTGTAAAACTCTTTTTCATGGAGCTATAAGAGGTTGTTTAATAACCAAAGTTAAAATCTGAGTGGGGTATCTTTTAGATAAATTGTTGTAATAAAGGAGGGAGCATAGCGAGCTATGTGACCGACGAGATTCAACAATTTAGCAAAAGAGACCCCAAGCAGAAGTAATTTTAAAATTCAATAACAATGGATCAGAAAAAGATAATACCATCGCCTCTGAAATATTTGAGCGTCTATGACTCTTCATCTCAGTCACATAGCTCGCTATGCTCCTTCGATTCAGAGCCATATCCGTCTCAAATATTTCGCTCAGATTTTAACTTTGGTTATTAAACAACCACTTAATATGACCACTCTCTTCCGACACTTTCTTATAACAGTAATTTTTGCTATGTTGGCTGTTTCCCCCGTGTGTGTGCAAGGGCAGGGGAAAGTAAGACTACATGGAAAAATAACCGGTCCCGATAATAGTCCTATAGAGTTTGCTACAATTCGTGTCGCCGGCACCACTTCCGGCACCACTTCCGGATTGGATGGCAACTATTCTCTTGTGTGCTCCTATAGCGATACTCTTGACGTGCATTTTTCATGCATTGGATTTCGTGAGCAGAAACGCCGATTGATAGACCCGCAGGAGGATGTTACCCTTAATGTGCGCCTTCAATATGACGAGCAACAGTTGAAGCAGGTCGAGGTCACGGAACTTAAAAAGCAAACCGGGACGTTGACAAATGTTGATGCGGCTTCGCTGAGGAATAACCCCGACGCTTCCGGTGGCAGTGTAGAATCGCTTATCACCACTATGTCGGGTGTGACCGGCGCAAATGAATTATCGTCACGTTACTCCGTGAGGGGTGGTTCGTACGATGAAAATTCCGTATATATAAATGGTGTGGAACTCTATCGCCCGCAACTTGTCTCGAATGGTCAGCAGGAGGGGTTGAGTGTTATAAATCCTGAATTAGTTGAGGCAATAGGATTTTCTTCTGGCGGCTTCCCGGCTGAATTCGACGATAGGATGTCATCAGTCCTTGATATCGTCTACCGTCGTCCTGACTCTTTTTCCGGCTCGCTCTCTGCAAGCTTTATGGGTGGTTCCTTGGCAATAGGGCAGGGAAGCGGTAAATTTTCGCAACTGCATGGTGTCAGATATAAACGCAACAGCTCTCTGCTCAGCTCGATGGATACGAAAGGTGAGTATGATCCGCATTTTTTTGATTACCAGACTTCGATATCATACCGTAAATCTCCAAAAATAAGTGTGTCGTTGCTTGGGAATATATCTTTTAACCATTATCGTTTTACACCTGTTGACCGAGAGACCTCATTCGGCTCGGTGTCAGATGCAAAACGGTTCAAAGTGTATTTCGACGGTCATGAGAGGGATAAGTTTGACACATATTTCGGAGCGTTGTCGTTAGATTACCGTATAAGCCGTGCCTCCCGTTTGCAATTTTTAGTGAGCGGACAGCTATCCGATGAACTCGTGGCGTATGACATATCCGGTGAATATTGGCTTGATCAAGCCGGCTCGCCTGATGTCGGTGGTGAGCTTGGTGTAGGGCGCTACCTTGAACATGCGCGTGACAGGCTTAAAACATCGTTGATCACTGGTGCCATAAAAGGAGAGACGGCGATTAACAATAACAATACATTGAAATATGGCATTACCGCAAAATTTCAGAATGTGATGGAGCGTTCCCGGGAATGGGAAATGCGTGATTCAGCCGGATATTCACTCCCTGCAACCGGACAAAATCTGCAAGTGATACATAATCTTGGTTCATATCAGGATATGGACTCTCGACGGCTAAGTGGATTTATTCAGGATACATGGAAACTCAACACATCGTCAGGATTCCTGTCGCTTAACGGGGGAGTGCGTGTGAGTTATTGGGATTTTAACAAGGAATTGCTTGCCAGCCCGAGATTGTCGTTAGGTTTCATCCCTGAAAAGGCTCCCGAATGGACTTTCAGGTTTGCCACGGGACTTTATTATCAGTCTCCGTTCTACAGAGAGTTCCGTATGCCTGTCAAGGATGAGAATGGAAATTTCACTATTGTCTTGAATAAGGATATAAAGTCACAGCGAAGCATTCAGTTCATAGTCGGTGCCGATTATACTTTCAGGGCGTTTAACAGACCGTTCCGATTTACGGCTGAGGGGTATTACAACGCTCTTAACGATCTCATACCATACGAAATCGACAATCTGCGTCTTGTATACTCCGGGAGGAATGAAAGCAATGGCTATGTTGCCGGTATTGACATGAAACTGTTCGGACAGTTTGTGCCCGGAAGCGATTCATGGATAAGTTTCTCATTGATGAAGACAAGTGAGGATCTGCATGGCGTGAAAGTACCTCGTCCTACCGACAGGCGTTATAGCTTAGGCTTATTTTTCACGGACTACTTCCCGAAATTTCCTAAGCTTAAATTCAATTTGCGCGGGATTCTGATGGATGGACTTCTATGCACGGCCCCTAATACTGACCGTGCGGACGGATATTTCCGTATGCCGGCTTATAAACGAGTGGACGTAGGGCTCGCTTACGCTCTTGTGTCACCGCCGGAAAGGGGAGAGTTCCGTTCAGGGTTAGGCAATTATCTGAAAAGCGTATGGCTTGGCGTGGATGTGTTTAATCTGTTTGATATAGCCAATGTGGCATCCTATTATTGGGTTACTGACGTTAACAATATACGTTATGCTGTCCCCAATTATCTTACAAGGCGACAATTTAACATTCGATTGACGATTGATTTCTAAAAGAATGTTAAACGATTTGTGTGTGCGCCTATAAATCACTACCTTTGCACCCGTCTAAGAGAATGCCTTTACATATTAAGGCATATTTCCTAAAATACCAATCAATTAATTTTTTAACAAAATGCATTACGAAACCGTTTTCATTTTAACTCCCGTTTTGTCTGACCAGCAGATGAAGGAAGCGGTAGAAAAATTCGAGAAGGTGCTTACCGACAACGGTGCTACCATCGTGAACGAAGAGATCTGGGGTCTTCGCAAGCTTGCTTATCCCATCCAGAAAAAGTCTACCGGCTTCTACAACCTCGTTGAATTTGACGCTGATCCGACTATCGTTAAAAAGATCGAGACTGCTTTCCGTCGTGACGAGCGTGTGCTCCGTTTCCTCGTGTTCCGTCTCGACAAGTATGCTGCTGAATACGCCGCTAAGCGCCGTAGCACACGTGCAGCTAAAGTAAATAACACTGTCACTGAAGAAGCAAAGGAGAACTAAATCATGGCACAAGCATCTGAAATCCGCTACCTCACTCCCCTGTCGGTAGACGTAAAAAAGAAAAAATATTGCCGTTTTAAGAGAAGCGGTATCAAGTATATCGACTATAAGGATCCCGAATTCCTTAAGAAGTTCCTCAACGAGCAGGGCAAGATTCTTCCCCGCCGCATCACCGGAACTTCTCTCAAGTTCCAGCGCCGTGTGGCTCAGGCTGTAAAGCGTGCTCGCCACCTCGCTCTTCTCCCCTACGTTACTGACTTGATGAAATAACTTTAAAAGCTAATAGGAATTATGAAGCTCATTCTTAAAGAAGATATCGCCAACCTTGGCTACAAAGATGATGTAGTCGAAGTTAAGAGCGGATATGGTCGCAATTACCTTATCCCCACAGGCAAAGCTGTTATTGCTACCGAATCAGCTCTTAAAGTTCTTGCTGAGAACCAGCGTCAGCGCGCTCACAAGCTCGCTCGCATCAAGGCTGAAGCTGAGGCTGTTGCCGCTGCACTTGAAGGTGTTAAACTTACAATCGGTGCTAAGACTTCTTCAACCGGTACTATTTTCGGCTCTGTCAACAGCATCCAGATTGCAGAAGCACTCGAAAAGCTCGGTCACAATATCGATCGCAAGCTCATCGTTATCGAACCGGTGAAGGAAGTAGGCGAATATGTCGCTAACATCCGTCTCCACCGCGACGTTAATGTTGAGATACCTTTTGAAGTCGTATCTGAATAATTTTTAGATAAGATATCCCAACCCTCCAATTTCCCTTGAGAGCGTAGCCTTCCCCACCCAACCATTAGGCTGCGCTCTCATCTTTTTATACTTACGGATGGTGGTGTTAACGGAATTTAACGTCTCGACACCTTTTTCTGTCTATTTTCCCAATTGTCTACTGAATGACTCTAATGGTAGATTTTGGGATTTTTTACCTTAAACTTTTAGTAATTTTGGTGTCAAATACTACAAAATAGTATTAAGAAAGTTTTTAATATTTATGACACGTTTTGCTCATTACAAGTTTTTATCTGCACTATTATTCCTTTCTCTCACGTTTTCGCTATACGCCTACAACATCTCCGGTGTTGTAAAGGATTCGGAAACCAAGGAGCCGCTGATGGAAGCGGCGGTTAAGCTCGTCAGTGCACGTGACACTGCTTTTGTGGCAGGTGTCACTACCAATGTCGATGGTAAGTTTAATATTCGCAACGTCAAGGCTGGAAAGTATATCATACAGTTCAGTTATGTCGGATATGCCGATGTGGAAAAGCCCGTCACCGTGGCTTCGTCAAATGTGCGAATGGGGGAGGTGCAATTGCGTGAATCATCGGAAGTGCTCGGTGAGGTAAGCGTTGTGGCAACCAAAACTCCCATCAAGGTTATGGAGGATACCGTGGAATATAATGCGGATTCATACCATACCCAGCCTAACGCAGTGGTTGAGGACCTGTTGAAACGTCTCCCCGGAGTGGAGGTTGACAGCGACGGTAAGATTACTGCCAATGGCAAAGATGTGAAGAAAATATTAATCGATGGTAAAGAGTTCTTCAGCGATGACCCTCAGGTTGCGTCAAAGAATCTTCCTGTAAGCATGATTGAGAAGCTTCAGGTGGTTGACCGCAAGAGCGATATGGCTCGTCTTACAGGTGTGGATGACGGTGAGGATGAAACTGTGATAAACCTTACCGTGAAAAGGGGTATGAATCAGGGCTGGTTTGGTACAGCTGAAGGTGGTTACGGTACTGACGACCGTTATGCCGGATCGTTCAATGTTAACCGCTTTTGGGATGGTAACCAGATAACATTCCTCGGCAATCTTAACAATACAAATCAACTTGGTTTCACCGACAGCAACGGTAATCGTTTCCGTCGTTTCGGTGGCAACAATGGTATCACTACATCACGTTCGTTTGGTATAAACTTCAACGTGGGCAAGGATGAGATACTCCGTGTGGGCGGCGACATACTTTATTCAAACACCGACCGCACATCCACAAGCCGTACCAGCCGTCAATGGAACGAAACCTCCAATTATGAAAATATAGAGAAGTATGCCCGTGACCGTGGCAATAATCTTCGAGGTGATTTCCGTGTGCTTTGGAATCCGGATTCATTCAACACTCTTGAATTCCGTCCCAACTTCTCATTGAATCATAACAAGTCATTGAGCTGGGATAACACGCATAACTATGACCCGAATATGTCGGAAATCAGTAATGCCGAGAATAAAGCGCAAAGCCGCGGTAATTCATTCGAACTTGGCGGCCGTCTTATCTATTCTCACAGGTTTAAACAAAGACGCGGCAGGTCATTCTCTGTAAGTATGCAGTATAGCCTTTCAAATGTGCGTGAGAAAGAGACATCCTACTCTCACAACATGTATCTGCTACTTGATTCGACACTTATCCTTGATCAGTATGCCAACAATCATACATGGTCAAATCAGGTGATGACCCAGTTGACATGGACAGAACCTCTCGGAGATATTAAGAATGGTAATTCTCTCGTGTTCTCTTATCGTATGAATTACAGATGGAACAACGCTGACAAGCTTGTTTATAATCTTCCCGAAGATTACAATCTTGACATCTTCCCACCTGCCGGTGTTGAACCTGATCCTGTATACTCCAACCGCTTCCGTAACAATTATTTCAACCAGAATATAAGCATGGGCTATAAGAAGACTTCCCAGAAATATAATATGGAAGTAGGTCTTGCCCTTGTGCCTCAGATGTCAAAGTCAACCGACCTGATTAATTCTGATAGAAATATAGATACCCGTTGGGTATGGAACTATGCTCCGTACATGCGTATGCGTTACCGTTTCAGCAAGCAGACATCGTTGATGGTTCATTATCGCGGACGGTCTTCGCAGCCCTCATTAAGCCAGTTGCAGCCCGTGGCTGATGTGTCTAACCCGATGAATATAGTTATTGGTAACCCTGACCTTGATCCCTCATTCTCTCACAATATGATGGTTCGTTTCCAAGATTTCAACATGGAGTCGCAACGTTCCCTCATGTTCATGGGTAATTTCCAGCTGACACAGAACTCTATTATCTCAAAGACAACGCTCGATCCTGCCACTAATGCACGTACCACAACATACGTGAACGCCAACGGTGTTTGGAACGGTCGTTTGATGAATATGTTCTCCATGCCTCTCAGAAATAAGAAATGGAGAGTGTCAAACCATATATTTGTCAATGGTCAGCGCACAGTCGGTTTTACAAATGACAAGCGAAATGCCGCAATGTCAGTTAATATCTTTGAAAGCCCGGGCATATCTTTCCGTCCCGATAATTTCGAGTTTGAAATTCGTCCTCAATACTCTATTCAGACCACTCATTACAGCTTGAAGAGTGAAAACACTCCTAATAAGAATGTTCAGCGTTATGGTGGACGTGCTGATATAAACTATTATACTTCATGGGGCTTGACTCTTCAGACAGATATTAACTACTCGGCTACTGAAGGCTATTCTGACGGATATAATACACGTACTACTATGTGGAATGCCTCTATTTCACAGCAATTCTTGCGTAACAAGTCTCTCACATTGTCATTCAGAATGTATGACATATTGAATCAGCGTAAGAGCATATCTCATACCACCAACGATCAGTATATTCAGGATACTTGGTCGAACACACTCGGACGTTATGGTATGGTATCTCTCACATGGCGCTTCAACACATTCGGAAAAGGAAAAGAACCCGGTGCCAACCGTGGTGGCTGGGGTGGCGGTCCCGGCGGTCCCGGCAGACCTCCTCGTCATTAAAAAATATCTCTCCTAATTGGTAGTTACATGATAAATCCCTGTCAGTTCAACGATGCCTGACAGGGATTTTAATATATTTGGATAGGAAGTATTGTAATTAGGTTAGGGGATAGCTTATTTACCCATGAGGATGCTTTTTATGTCATTTAGCTTGTTGAGGGCATCCATCGGTGTGAGATTGTTTATGTCAAGACCGAGTATCTGATCTCGCAGCTGTGCGAGCAGCGGGTCATCAAGCTGGAAGAATGACATCTGCATACCCTCGGCTTGTTCGCTTACAGTAGCAAGGTTTTTCACGACCTCCGAATCTGTTTCACGATTGGAACTTTCGAGGTGTTTAAGCACTTCATTCGCACGTTTGACTATCGATTGAGGCATACCGGCGAGTTTCGCCACATGTATACCAAAACTGTGCTCGCTTCCGCCACGTGCGAGTTTGCGCAGGAACACGACTTTGCCGTTAATCTCCTTTACCGAAACATTGAAATTCACCACTCGCTGAAAACTCTTTTCCATCTCGTTCAGCTCATGATAGTGGGTGGCAAAAAGTGTCTTTGGATGTGCGTTGCCGTACTCATGGATATGCTCAACGATAGCCCATGCTATTGATATGCCGTCGTAGGTCGATGTGCCTCGTCCGAGTTCGTCGAACAGTATCAGTGACCGTTCACTCATGTTGTTCAGGATTGAGGCAGCTTCGTTCATCTCTACCATAAAGGTGGATTCACCGAGCGATATGTTATCGCTTGCACCCACACGTGTGAATATTTTGTCAACTACTCCGATATGTGCGCTCTCCGCAGCCACGAAACTGCCTATCTGCGCCAATAGAACGTTAAGAGCGGTCTGACGCAGTAATGCGGATTTACCGGACATATTCGGTCCGGTTATCATCATCACCTGAGTGCCGCTGTTCGAAAGGCTGACAGAATTTGTTATATAAGGCTCTCCCGGCGGCAGCTCTTTTTCAATCACCGGGTGTCTACCTTCCACGATTGATATGTCGAGCGAATCATCCACCACGGGACGATTATATTTGTTCTCAAGCGCTACTCGTGTGAGCGAGTTGTAAACATCAAGCTGAGCCACCAACTGCGCATCTAAAAGTATTGCGGGGATGTAGTCGCACAGCCTTGCCACTAATTCGGTGTAGATGCGTTGTTCTATGATGGCTATTTTATCCTGTGCGCCTAATATTTTTTCCTCGTATTCTTTCAGCTCTTGGGTGATGTAACGTTCGGCATTTACAAGTGTTTGCTTCCTTATCCACTCTTCTGGCACTTTGTCCTTATGGGTGTTGGTAACCTCTATGTAGTATCCGAACACGTTGTTATATGCCACTTTGAGCGACGGTATTCCGGTGCGCTGGCTTTCACGCTGTTGCAACTGCAATAGGTAATCCTTGCCTCTGTAGGCTATCTCCCTTAGTTCGTCAAGTTCCGGGTCAACGCCCGCTTTGATAACCTGCCCCTTGTTGAGTGCGGTCGGAGCTTCATCAACTATCTCCCGTCCTATCCTGTCAGCTATGCTTTCGCACGGATTCAACTGCTCTCCGATTGATACGAGTGCCGGTTGGTTTGACTGTTCGCATAGGCTCTTTATCGGGGCTATCATTTTCAGGGCATGATGCAGCTGCATCATCTCACGAGGATTGACTCTCCCCGCTGAGACCTTTCCGATAAGTCGCTCTATATCGCCTATATGCCCTAATGCTTCTTTAAGTGAGTCACGGTCAGCCGGTTCACGGAAGAAATATTCTACGATGTCAAGACGCTTGTTAATCTCCTTGCTGTCTTTCAACGGGAACAGGAGCCAGCGTCTTAACAGACGTGCTCCCATAGGGCTGACAGTTCGGTCGATCACATCCAACAGGCTTTTCCCTTCGTCACCCATGGTGGTGACAAGTTCCAAGTTCCTTATGGTGAAACGGTCGAGTCGCACAGCCATACCTTCCTCAATTCTTGTCAAAGCAGTGATATGGGAAGTGTGAGTGTGCTGTGTTATGTCAAGGTAATGCAATATAGCTCCTGACGCAATTATCGCAGAAGCCATGTTATGTATACCGAAGCCTTTCAGCGATGTGGTTTCGAATTGTTTCAGAAGTCTGTCACGGGCTGCGTCGTCGGTATATACCCAGTCGTCAAGTTCAAAGGTGAAATAATGTTCCGAAAACAGCTCTTCCATCAGTTTTCGCTTACCTCTCTCCACTAATACTTCTTTGGGTGCAAAGTTGGTCAGCAGCTTGTCAACATAGTCATTGTTCCCCTCGGCAGTCATAAACTCTCCGGTGGAAATGTCGAGAAAAGCCACTCCGGTCATCTGCTTGCCGAAGTGTACCGCTGCAAGAAAATTATTCTCCCTATGGTTCAGCACATTGTCATTTATGGACACGCCGGGTGTGACAAGCTCCGTGATACCTCTTTTTACTAATTTTTTTGTGGTTTTGGGGTCTTCGAGCTGTTCGCATATAGCCACACGCTTCCCCGCTCTTACCAACTTGGGAAGATAAGTGTCAAGGGCGTGATGAGGGAAGCCGGCAAGTTCCACAAATTGAGCCGACCCGTTAGCCCTGCGGGTAAGTGTGATGCCGAGTATTTCCGATGCGGCGATTGCGTCATCAGAGAATGTCTCGTAAAAATCTCCTACACGAAAAAGCAGAATGGCATCAGGATGTTTCTGTTTCATCGCGATATATTGCTTCATCAAGGGTGTCTCGACGATTGTCTTTGCCATTGGATTGATGGTGTTATGCTGTTAGATCAGTGAAATTAACACACAAATTTACAAAATTATTTGTAATCATTCCAAACCTTATTTTTTGACACGCCGTTGAATACCCGTAGAGCTGTTTTGACATAATTAACTATATTTTGTTAAAATTGAGACATTTGATTGTGGATATTGAAAAAATGCTTATCTTTGTAAAAAATCATTGCGGACATTATAATGACTCTGATGATTTTTGGAACATATTTTGTAATAAAAATTTAGCACATTACGCTCTCTCGCTTTCAATAAAATTAATTAACTTTGTGCAAAATTTACAAACGCATAGTCCATGAACAGTCAATTTTTTTCTGACATTTCATGGATTTTATGTACACTACTAACTCATACCGGATAACACAATCAAAAAAATTTTATTAACTAATCAGTCATTATTATGATTAAGAGACTCATTCTCTTAGCCGGAGCTTTCTGGCTGGCATGTGCGGTTGCTATGGCTGCACCTGATGATATTAAGTGTAGTGGCGTGATTCTCGGTGAAGACGGTGAGCCTATTATCGGCGCTACCGTTACCGTGCCTGGCACTAAGGCTGTGGCAGTTACCGATATCGACGGCCGTTTTGTTATCAATGCCCCTGCCGGCAAAGATATTCATGTTAACTACATCGGATATTCTCCCCTCAACCTGAAGGCAGCTGCCAACATGGGCGAAGTGAAAATGAACGTGGAGACCCAAATGCTCCAAGACGTCGTTGTCACTCAGTCTATCGCTCGCACACGTCAGACTCCAGTTGCTGTTTCAGCTATCGACGGAGCTACTATTGACCTTAAGCTCGGTAATCAGGAACTTCCCGAAGTATTGAAGACTACTCCCGGTGTATGGGCGACTAAGGATGGCGGTGGTTTTGGCGACGCTAAGATCAATATCCGCGGTTTCAAGTCTTCAAATACAGCCACCATGGTAAACGGTGTCCCTGTCAATGACATGGAATGGGGCGGTATCTATTGGTCTAACTGGTCAGGTCTTGGTGATGTGACTTCATCAATGCAGGTTCAGAGAGGTCTTGGTGCCACTATTATTTCTGCTCCTTCATTCGGTGGTACCATCAATATGATTACCAAAGGTCTTGATGCCAAGAGAGGCGGTACTCTCTGGTATGGTCTTGGAAATGACAATTCAATGAACTATGGTATTTCATTCTCTACCGGTATGATGAAGAACGGATGGGCTCTCACATTCCTCGGTTCTCGCAAAACCGGTGACGGTTACATTCAGGGAACAGATTTTAAAGCTTACAGCTACTTCTTCAACATCTCTAAGCGTCTCAACGATAACAACCAGATCTCATTGACCGTTACAGGCGCTCCTCAGACTCACTACAAACGTAGTTCTCAGGATGGTCTGACAATAGAAGGATGGCAGAACGTGGCAAACTTCATGCCGAAGGGACAGGCTTACCGTTACAATCCTACTTATGGTTTCGGTCTTAACGGTGAGAGAAAGACTTCTCAGTACAATGTCTACAACAAACCTGTTGCCATGCTTAACCATGTATGGCAGATCAATCACAAGTCATCTCTTTCATCTGTAATCTATGCCTCAATCGGTTCAGGTTACGGTTCAAGCGGTCAGGCAGCCACAAGCAGCTTGAGAAGCATGTGGTATGGCTCTTCAAATGGCGAGCTTAACTGGAAGACTGTTGAAAACAATGGTGTGACTTACCACCTCCGTCATGCAAATGGTATGTTTGCCTACGACCAGATTCAGCTCATGAACCAGAACAGCACTACCGGTGCGCTTATGGTTATGTCAAACTCGGTTAACAATCACCGCTGGTTCGGAGGTATCTCCAACTACAAAAACGAACTTACCGACAATCTTTCAATCACTGCCGGTCTTGACATCCGTTACTACTACGGTATGCACACCAATGAGATTTCCGACCTTTACTACGGCGATTATTTCATTGACCTTAACCGTGCGGCAAGCAACAACCTGCGCACTTTTGCCACTGAAGCTGACAAGCTCGCTTATCAGAATAAGAAACTTGGCGTAGGCGATGTAGTTTATCGTGACTGGGACAGCCGTATATGGCAGGAAGGTGTTTACGCTCAGGCAGAATACAATATGTTTGACAGAAAACTCAACCTTGTGCTTGCCGGTGCTATGAACCTCAACACTTACAACCGTTACGAGCATTTCTATTACAATGCCGACCAGAGCAAATCACCTACAAAAACTTTCTTTGCAGGTAATGTGAAGGGTGGTGCAAACTATAACATCGACCGTTACAACAACGTGTTTGTAAACGGTGGTTATATCACTCGTGCTCCCTATCTGCAATATGGCGTGTTCGTATCTCCAACCAATTCAAATGCCATCAACCCGAATCCTCGCAACGAGAAGGTAGGTGCTGTGGAATTTGGCTATGAGTTCCATTCTCCCACATTCACCGCTCAGTTGAACGGTTACTACACCATGTGGATGGATCGTACCCTCATCTCTACCGGTACTCTCCAGTATGATAATGACCGCTACACCGCTACCATGAATGGTGTTGACTCTCGTTATATGGGTCTTGAATTGAATTTCGTGTATAAGCCCACACGCTGGTTTGAATTTTCAGGTATGTTCGCTTACGCAGACAACACTTGGCAGAACGACCCGGTAGGTTACTTCTACAATAGCCAAGGTCAGGCTCTTTCAAGCCTTGGCGACCGTAACCAGCCTGCAACTGTGACAACTCCTATGGCAGACGACCACCTCTTCGCTACTATTGACCAGAAGGGTATTAAGGTTGGCGGTTCTGCTCAGATGACCGGTGCGCTCGGTGTGCAGTTCAAGCCTTTCAAAGGTTTCCGTGTAGGTGCCGACTGGACTTGCAATGCCCGTAACTTCAGTGACTTCTCGCTCACTAATAATAGCAGTGTGTCACTTACCCCCGGACAGACCCTTAAGATTTCTGAACCTTGGGAAATACCGTTCGGTAACCAGCTCGACTTGAATGCAAGCTACAATTTCCCAATCACTGACGGTGTGCGCGCCACTTTCTCAGCTAACGTCTACAATGCGTTTAACAACTACTACATTATGGACGCTTATACTGATTACAGCACTCCCGGCACTTGGCAGGATGCCTACCGTGTGTTCTACAGCTACGGTCGCACATTCAATCTTCGCGTGAAACTTTATTTTTAATTAAGCACCCAAGTCATACATAAAAATATGAATAAGAATATTCTAAACGCCATCCTCGCCGGAACTTTCACCCTTGGGCTGGCAGGCTGTAGCGAAAATTCATGGAATGACCATTATCTGGATGGTTTTGAAGAAGGGGTGGACTATGATAAATCAATCGAAGGTTCATATACGCTTACTCCCGCTGACTATTCCACTATTTCATCACTGATGAAGGATAAAGCCACTACCGATGCTGAAATAGCGGCTGCAAAAGCTATAGGAACTAATCTTTATTTCGATAAGACCGGTCCTTATCCCGCATCAGTGGCTCTTCCGGCTTTCTTTGAAACTTCATCGTTCCCTTATTATCTTGCTTCAAACGGCTCTACCGTTGATGTGGTTTATGCTGAGGCTGCCGAAGTGCCTGCGGAACTTACCGCACTTGCCGGAGCGTTGTCGTATACCGTCAGCACAGATAACTACAAGGCTGTGTGGGAAAGCGACGAGGATTTCATAAAAGGTTTTGCCCCCGTGGCTCCTGCTGCTAACCATCTTCCCGGTATTATTGCCGAGGCATTCCCCGAAGCAACTGAAGGCACCTATGCTGTGGTTACTTATGAGGAAGCTTCCACCAACCCTGTTTTCAATAAGGTTGATGAAGGTCCCAAAGTGTATATCGATGAAACCTTTGCTGAGGGCTTAGGCGATTTCACTATGGATAATATATTGCTTCCCGCAGGTTCTACTTATATCTGGAGTCATGACACCCGCAATGGCGGTTATATGAAAGCCTCAGGTTATGTCGGCGGTGCTAATCAGGATTGCGAAGGATGGCTCGTCTCACCCGAAGTGACCCTCTCGGCTAAGGCTAATGCGGTGCTTACTTTCGAGCAGGCTTGGAACTATTTTAAGGATCTTGCTGTCGCTGCTGAAGAAGCTACCGTAAGTGTGCGTGAGAAAGGTGGCAAGTGGGTTAAGCTCACTGTTCCCACTCTTCCCGAAAAGATGAGCTGGAATTTCGTGGCATCAGGTGATATTGATCTTTCAGCTTATAATGGCAAGACAATTCAGATAGGTTTCTGCTACAAGAGCACTACCGTTAAAGCCGGAACTCTTGAAATCAGAAATGTGAAACTTCAGGATCGTGTTGAAGGCGCTCGCAGTCGTGCGCTTGCCGCTGAAGTTCCTACCGAATCCAAGAATGCCGTATATTATTTCAATGGCAGCAAGTGGAGCGTGGCTGACGGTGTGGCTATTCTTAATCCTGCCGATTACACAGCCATGGGCGTTAGCAATAACAAGCTTGTCGATCCTGAAATATTCATTCCTATCTATCTCAAGAATAAGTTCCCGTATGCTCAGAGCGGTGACGAGAAGTATGTGGTTTACAACCGTAACAAGGCTGACCTCTTCGTATTCGATGGCTCTGCATGGGTACTGAACAACAACGGACTGGAGACAGTTACCGGTCGCTTCGCCAAGAAGAGCAATGCTTGGAGCTTCATGAAGTATATAGGTAAGGCTATATTCAACATATTTGAGGCTGATCAGATTGTGCTTGACCGCAGCTATTTGTTCGTTTCAGGTGACATTTGCGGTACAGTGATCGATAAGAACAGTAGCTATGGTTATCTCCTCTCTACTGATGTAACCATCTCCAACGGTCAGATTGTAATGGCATCAGATGCTAATGCGTTTATGTTTGCAAGCTCTGCCACTATCGATGGCACCGTTGTTAAGGCTCCCGAAGGCAAGTTCCTTATCAAGGATTCTTACGACCGCTATCTGTACTTGTCAGGTACATATTCAAGCGCTAACTTGAATAAGACTCCTGCTGTTGAAGGCGGACAGATTGCAGCTGCATATCTCTGGAGCGCGACACGCAATCCCGATGGAACATGGTCTATCAGCTGTGACCGTGGCGAAGGCAATGTACGTACATTCTTCTATTCTACCAAGTACAGCAACTTTGCCGTATATGCTACAGCAAGCGAAGTTGACACCCTCCCAACTCTCTACATGCTTGACCTCTAAGCAATAATCCCAATTAAAGCTTGATAAAATAAAGACATTGGTTCATATTATTTGAATCAATGTCTTTTTTTGTGAGAATATTTCATCATATCCACAATTGTTGATATAAAAAATTTGCATACCTTTATGGCGTATATGTAATTGGGTTTAAAATTAGTTCTTTAATTATTTGCCATGGAAACAGGATATACATCGTTTGTTGAGAAAGATACATTGACTAAAGTGCTTTCCATCGATGAGTTGGAGGTGCGTATTGATGATTGTAAAAGCTTAGGAATACCTCTTTATGATCTTGATCTTGAGGGATTGGATATACGTGATATTGATATGAGTAATTTGCATATCCGTAACGTACTATTCAATAGTTTTAATCCTACTAAAACAGCTCCAAAAGAAATATTCAATATTAATTTTAAAGGTTGTACCTTTGAAAAGGTATGCTTCTCGTATTGTAAACTTGTAAGATGTAATTTTGATAGTGATAAAATAACTAAAAGAGAGGCAATTAAACATAAAGATATGTCTAATGCTGATAACGATGCTGTATTAGCTTCGGAACGACCGACGTATTTGAATGAAGTAGATTTTTTCTTCTGCCAATTTGATACCTGCCGTTTCCGCAATACAAAATTTAATATTATTGATTTTAGGTATTCAAGATTCACGGATTGTTCTCTTGGTGGTTGTGATGTCAATGTAGGTGACTTCTATATGTCGGCTTTCTGTGGAACCACCAATTTTTATAATAGTAAATTTCATTCGTGTAGCCTGACAAATGCCACATTTGAGCAACATTGTCCTTCGATATTTAATATAGATAAGCTTGCGCAAGAGGATTATCAAGTTTACCATGACATAATTATTGGGGCTAAGAATTGGAGCAAACATAATCCATGCGCCGGTTATAGTCATGTGAACGAGGCGGAAGACAATAACAATGAGTTGGAAAGCCAAATCCATAATCACCATGAGGCATATAGAGTCTACGCCACATTAAGTGGTATATATAACGGTAAAGGTTTCTTTAGAGAGTCAAATCAAGCATATCGTTTGGCTAAACGGAATGAGGCTGAATATAATATGCTTGCGGCAAAAAAGTGTCGTAAAGCTCATAATTACAAACAAATGTTCCGACATTTGTGGAAGCGATTTACAATAGGGATTTCATGGTGCTTCGGGTATGGATATAAGATTCCGTATGTGCTTTTCTGGATTTGTGTGCTTGTTATGGTTTTTGGCGTATTTTATAAATATAAGGAGCAGTTAGAGCAAGAACATGAATGGTCGGTGGCTTTTGCTCGTAGTTTAAATAATACTCTTGGTCCGTTTGATAAATTTACTTCATCGGTCGGTGAGTGGTGTGGAAGTATGCAATCAACTGTTGGTATTCTACTTGTAGGTTTTATGGGATTCATCATAGCAAATCGTATAAGAAATAATGCTTGATAAAAATAGCCGGACTATGCGTTATGCCACATAGCCCGGCTTAATTATGCTCTCGATTGAAGTCTAATCGAAGATTTTATCCCAGTCTTTCCATACGGCTTCGTAGCCGAGTTCACGGATTTCTGATGCCACTGCTTGTGGTGTTCGGGGGTCGGATACCTCGAATTGCTCCAATGCGTCAGGTGTTGACACGTATCCTCCCGGCTCGGTTTTACTGCCGGCGCTCATTGAGGTCACACCGAGTTTCATCATATTGGCTCGGAACTTCGGATTTTCGCGGGTAGAGTAAGAAATATCCACGTCATGGTCGAAAATACGGAAAGCGAAAGTGGCTTGTGCCAATTCACGATCGCTCATCACCACTTTTGGTTGATATCCTCCTTCGGCAGGACACATCCTTGGGAAATTGATGCTGTAACGGGTCTTCCAATAATTCTTGCGCAAATAACGCAGATGGCGAGCCATCATAGTAAGGTCGGTGCGCCAGTCCTCAAGACCTATTAGCACACCCATCCCTATTTTATGTACGCCGGCTTGCCCCATACGGTCAAACCCGTTGACACGCCAGTCAAAAATCGATTTCATGCCCTTAGGGTGGTACTTCTTATAGTTTGCCTCATGATAGGTTTCCTGAAAACATACCACACCATTAAGTCCGCTTTTCACCAACCGTGCGTAGCTTTCCATCTTCATCGGCATTACCTCTATGGTGAGGTTATTGAAATATGGACGTGCCACATGCAGCACTTCTTCAAGGTAATCCACACCGTTGAGGGTAGGAAATTCGCCCGAAACAATCAGTAGATTTTCAAACGGACCGAGTTTTCTGATAGCCTCACATTCAGCCTTCACCTGATCCATGGTAAGAGTGACACGGGTGAGGGGATTGTTATGGTTAAAACCGCAATACACACATGAGTTCGTACATGCGTTTGACACATACATAGGTATGTACATGGAAATAGTCTTGCCGAAACGCTCCATAGTGTATTTATGGCTCAGTTGCGCCATCTGTTCAATATAAGGTGCGGCAGCCGGAGAAATCAATGCCATGAAATCCTCCACGCTCGGATGCTCTTTCCTGAGAGCTGCCTCAACATCACGTGCTGTGCGTGAATTTATGAAACTCGTGGTTTCATCCCAATCATATTTCTTTAATTCTTCTGAAAACATCTTATCAAATCAAGATTTTGCACAGTCATCGACCAATTGTTGGGTAATGCGCATGGCGCAGAAGTTCGGACCGCACATTGTGCAGAAGCGGTCGTCATCCTTATGGCTCTCCACGTAATATTGTCGTGCTCTCGCCGGGTCAAGCGACAGATTGAATTGGTCTTTCCAGCGGAATTCAAAACGGGCTTTGCTCATGGCATCGTCACGAACCTGTGCGCCGGGATGTCCTTTGGCGAGGTCTGCGGCATGAGCGGCGATTTTATATGTGATTACACCATTTCGCACATCTTCAAGGTTGGGAAGTGCAAGGTGTTCCTTGGGAGTGACATAACATATCATAGCAGTTCCCATCCAAGCTATCTGGGCGGCTCCGATTGCTGAAGTTATATGGTCGTAACCCGGAGCGATATCTGTTGTCAACGGACCAAGAGTATAGAACGGAGCCTCGTGGCATTTGTCGATCTGACGTTCCATATTTTCACGAATCTTGTGCATAGGCACATGTCCGGGACCTTCGATAAGCACCTGCACATTATGTTTCCACGCTATCTCTGTTAGCTCACCGAGCACATCGAGTTCAAGGAACTGTGAGCGGTCGTTTGCATCATGGATTGAGCCGGGACGAAGACCGTCGCCGAGTGATACAGCCACGTCATATTTAGCTAAAATCTCGCAAATCTCATCGAAATGCGTGTATAGGAAATTCTCCTGATCATGTATCACTGCCCAGCGGGTCATGATAGAACCACCGCGTGACACAATGCCGGTAAGACGTTCCTGCACCATGTCGGCATGAGCCCTTAACGCTCCGGCATGAATGGTGAAATAGTCCACACCCTGCTCCGCTTGTTCGATAAGCGTGTCACGGTAAATCTCCCATGTGAGGTCTTCGACTTTGCCGTTTACTTTTTCCAAAGCCTGATATACGGGCACTGTTCCGACCGGCACAGGGCAGTTGCGTATGATCCATTCACGGGTTTCATGGATATTGTCGCCGGTAGATAAGTCCATAAGTGTGTCACCGCCCCAATAGCAGCTCCATACGGCTTTGCTGACCTCTTCCTCTATACCGGATGAAAGTGCTGAATTACCGATATTGGTATTGAGTTTTACAAGGAAGTTCTTTCCGATAATCATCGGCTCAGCTTCGGGGTGGTTGGGATTGGCTGGGAGCACGGCACGTCCGGCAGCTATCTCATCACGTACAAACTCCGGAGTGATGTGGCTCTTAATACCTAATGCCTCGGCATTATTGTTTTCACGGATAGCCACATATTCCATTTCCGGGGTGATGATACCCTGTTTTGCCAATGCCATTTGTGTGATGCTTTTCCCTTCTTTGCTGCGAAGAGGTGCATATCGGTGAGCGAAACGGATATTGTCAAGGCTTTTATCGGCTTCACGCATACGTCCGTAGTCGGAAGTGATGTGTGGAAGTTGCTCAAGGTCATCACGCTTTTTCAGCCATTCCTCTCTCAGGCGGGGAAGACCCTCGTTTATGTCGATTTTAACTTCCGGGTCAGTATATACACCGCTTGTGTCATATACATATACCGAGCCGTTTTGGCGAGTCATCTTTTCTCCATCGATGATTTTTACAGTCGGAGTAAGATTGACACGACGCATAGCCACCTTAATGGGATGAATTTTCCCTTCAACGTAAACTTTTTCCGAACCGGGATAAGAATTCACGTCTATATTTTCAATCTGCATTGCTTTCTTAAATATTAGTTGCTTAGTACAAATAAATTTCCATTGTCATCAGTCAAGGAAGGCGGTTAACGGGCTGGTTGCGCTTACCGATGATGAAACTGAGCCCAAACCGGCAAGATAACCCTTTCGTCCGGCTTCGACTGCCAGTTTGAATGCTACAGCCATCTCAACCGGGTCGCCTGCCACTGCTATTGCAGTGTTTACAAGTACGGCGTCGGCACCCATCTCCATTGCGTCAGCTGCATGTGACGGTGCGCCGAGTCCTGCATCTATCACCACAGGCACACGGCTTTCAGCTATGATGATTTCGAGCAAATCACGTGTTTTCAACCCCTTGTTTGTTCCGATAGGTGCGCCAAGCGGCATCACTGCTGCGGTACCTACTTCTTCAAGACGTTTGCATAGCACAGGGTCAGCCTGAATGTAAGGTAATACCTTAAAACCCTCTTTCGCCAAAATTTCAGTTGCTTTGAGTGTCTCTATCGGGTCGGGAAGAAGATACTTGGGGTCAGGGTGGATTTCAAGCTTTATGAAATCTGTGCCGAAGCAATCGCGGGCGAGATTTGCCGCGAGCACTGCTTCCTCAGCATTTCTAACTCCTGATGTGTTGGGGAGGAACTGCACATGGTCACGGTTGATATGTTGCAACATGTCATCTTCCTCCTCATGTTCCATGTCAATGCGTTTCATCGCTACGGTGATCATCTGCGAGCCGGATGCGAGAATTGATTCGAGCATCAATCTGTTGGAGGAAAATTTACCTGTGCCTACAAAAAGGCGAGAGGTAAATTCTTTCCCTCCGATGGTTAGGATATCTTTCATTTATTTATGTTGATTAAATTTTATGCTTGGAACTGATTTGAATTTCATTACCTTTTCAGGCGTTTTAGCACTTCAGCGGTATATGCCACCGGGTCAGGAGCATTTATGATAGCCCCGCTCATGGCTATGCCGTTGATACCTGTTTTCATAAGTGGCTCTACGTCGTCAATAGTGATACCTCCTATTGCCACAATCGGCAGCAATATGTCTGCCTCACGGACCTCTTTCACTATCTTCTCATAACCGTCTATCCCTATTATCGGTGAAAGATTGCTCTTGGTAGTAGTATATCGGAACGGACCTAATCCAACATAGTCAACATCCCATCCTTTGAATTTCAAGATGTCCTCTGCCGTGTTGGCTGTGCAGCCGATTATTGCCGACGCACCCATAGTTTCACGGGCAAGGAGGGGATTCATGTCATTTTTACCGAGATGCACACCATGCACCGATAGCTCCATGGCAAGCTCCACACGGTCATCAAACACAAGAAAAGCCTCGTTTTCCTGACACATAGGTATGATTTCCAATGCGGTCTCGCGAAATTCCTCGTCTGATGCGTCTTTCATTCGTAACTGTATCCATTTGCATCCCCCTTCAAGTACCATTTGTACCTCTTCCGGGATTGAATACTTATCGTTAGGATGAGTTATAAACTGTAACATAGATGATTATAAGTTTGATATTTGTGATATTTTGGCGACATCGCCCCATGGCAATGAGCCGAGCATGGCGAAGCCGCTGAAATTATAACGGCTCAAATCGCCAAGTCGTTCAAATGTAACGCCTCCAAGGGCTATGACCGGGATTTCGGTGATAGTCGATAACTTTTCCAGTTCTGCGTCATCGAATTTGCCGGTATATCCCGGTTTGGATATGCTGTCGAATATCGGACTCAGCGTCACGTAAGCGTACTCCCTGCCATCGGCGACACATTCTCTGATTTCATCGATGGAGTGACATGATCGGCTTAGGGAACCATTATAGAGAGCCGGAGGGGTGGGGCAACGGTGATTGAGATGCAACCCTCCGAGGTTGAACTCATTCACAAGGTCAAAATGCCCGTGGAGCACAAGCTTCGAATGATATTTCTGCGGGATATTTTCAAGTAGATTTATCATATCCCGGCGACTTGCTCCGGGATGGCGCAGATGCACACGATCCCATCCGCAGTCAAGCAGAGCGGCAACAGCCGAAGCCTCATGCCGTTCATCGATCTCTTCAGGGGTTATGGCTATTTTTATCAGCCGGTCGATATTCATAGCAATTTGGTTTTAGCCTCCGTAGAAGGCTTTGATGATCACAATGTTGTCATCTTCGTTGAGAAGTTTCTTCCCACGAAGCAGGGCAGGGACTACTTTCCCGTTGATTGCTGTGGCAATACCCTTGGCAGGGATATTTTTAGCATCAAGCGCATCCTGAAGTGTGGCTCCTTCCGGCAATTCAAGTGCTACGTTATTGATTTTTACTTTCATATCCTGATTTTAAATTTTTCCAAATCTATCTGTTAAATGTTTTTGGATTGTAATTTTTCAATCTTCTCGGAGAGAAAAAATGATTTACAGGTCCATGGCCTTTTCCCACAGTCACGAAACTGCCGGCTTCAAGAGCGTGCGAGATATATAGTTTGGCATGGCGGACGGCACTTGTCAGGTCGTACCCCAATGCGAGAAACGAAGCTATCGCAGACGACAGTGTGCAACCTGTCCCGTGAGTGTTGGGCGTATCGACCGCATCGGAACTTAGACGTATGGGTGAAATCTTTTTGTCGAGATACAGAAAGTCAATTTTCACATCGTTTCGGTCTGTGTCGCCACCTTTTATAAGTATATTTTCAGCCCCCATATCCATCAGCACACGGGCTTGCCTGTCTGTTTCGGTCTCACCGGTCAGCACACGCGCCTCGTGTTGATTGGGAGTGATGATAGTTGACAGGGGGAACAGTCGGCTCGTCACGACATCTATGGCATCCTGCTCAAGTAGGAGCGAGCCGGAAGTGGAGACCATCACCGGGTCGAGCACCACATTGCCGGGGCGGTATTGCTCAAGCTTGTCAGCCACTGTGGCTGCTATTTCCGCATTGCATAGCATACCTATTTTTATGGCAAGTGGTGGCACATCTTCCATCACCATGTCTATCTGGTCGGCAACCACCTGTGGTGTCACAGGCATGATGGAGCGTACTCCGGTGGTGTTTTGCGCTGTGATGGAGGTGATGGCGCTCATGCCGTAACAACCGATAGCCGACATCGTTTTGATATCAGCCTGAATACCGGCTCCACCTGAAGAGTCAGAGCCTGCTATAGTAAGAACTGTGAAATAATTTCTCATCGTCGGTCAATATTTATGACGGGGCGATGATACCAATAGCCTGATGAGGCGACCGACATCCGGATCGGATGCAATGCCTTTTTATTTTTGGCATGACGCAATCCCTTCGGCGGTACTAACCGCATCAGGTTCAGAGGGTATCATCTCAGCGCATTCGTTTGATGCGCACCCCTTTGTCACCGCAAATATACAACTTTCCCCTCTAACCTCCAAAATAAAATTCACTTCGAGAGATTCTATTGGAGTATGTATCCTATTTGGTAATGAACTGATTTAAACTTTTTATAAAATGTTAAACTCAGGCTGAAAATTACCATGTTTTCAATCTTTGAAGCTCTTTTCGGCTGAATTATCAGCATCTCTTCGGTCACTTAGCTCGCTAAGCTCCCTCATCGAGCTAATAATTCATCTCGAAAATAGCTTCAAATCTTAAAAAATAAAAAGTTTAAATCAGTTCAATAAAAACTTTAGAGTCGTTTGATAATCTTAGCAGGATTTCCGCCTACTGCAACGTTTGACGGTACATCCTTGGTGACAACGCTTCCTGCGCCTATCACCACATTGTCACCTATGGTGACGCCGGGTAGGATTGTGGCACCTCCGCCAATCCAAACGTTGTTACCTATGATTACTTTCTCAGCCCACTCCACCCATGTGTTGCGCTCCTCTGCGTCAAGAGGATGACAAGCAGTATAGATACTTACATTAGGTCCGATGAATACATTGTCACCAAACCTTACCTCAGCCTCGTCCAATATGGTGAGATTGAAATTGGCAAAGAAATTTTCACCGATATAAATATTGCAACCGTAGTCGCATCTGAATGGCTGGTTGATTATGAACCGTTCGCCGCACACCCCGAAAAGTTCCCGGATGATTAATTGCATTTTATCTGTCTGTGACGGACGGAGATTGTTGAATTCCCATAGTATCTCACGGGTTCTCATCAGGCGGTTTAAAAATTCCGGATGCCCCGCTTCATATATCTCACCTGCAAGCATCTTACCCCATTCTTTATCAAAATCAGACATTTCAGTCATAAAAGTATAGTGTTAAGTGAATTATTAAATCAGTTCAATACAAAATTAGTGAAAAAATCGTATTTTAATCTAATTTGATTGACTAAACATGACATCACCACGTTTTATAGGAAATTTAACGGCATAAAATTACATTCTGTTTAAATTGGGACAGCTTTTCCAAAAAAATTGTGTAACTTTGTGCCAATACAATTTCTAATTATTTATTAACTTCTGTAACATATTTGATAATATGGTAAGTTATAAGGACTTAGGCTTGGTTAACACTAAAGAGATGTTTGCCAAGGCAATCAAGGGCGGCTACGCAATACCCGCGTTCAACTTCAACAACATGGAACAGCTTCAGGCTATCATCAAGGCTGCTGCTGAAGAAAAGTCACCCGTTATCCTTCAGGTTTCCAAAGGCGCACGTAATTACGCTAATCCCATCCTGCTCCGTTACATGGCACAGGGTGCAGTAGAATATGCAAAGAGCCTTGGCTGGGAAAAGCCCCAGATCGTGCTTCACCTCGACCATGGTGACAGCTTCGAGCTCTGCAAGGACTGTATTGAACATGGTTTCTCTTCAGTGATGATCGACGGTTCACACCTCCCCTACGAGGAAAACGTTGCTCTTACTAAGAAAGTATGCGACTACGCTCATCAGTATGACGTTACAGTAGAAGGTGAACTCGGTGTGCTCGCAGGCGTTGAGGACGAAGTTTCTTCTGACCACCACACCTACACTGACCCCGAAGAAGTTATCGACTTCGCTACTCGCACAGGTGTTGACTCACTCGCTATCTCAATCGGTACTTCTCACGGTGCTTACAAGTTCAAACCCGAACAGTGTACTCGTGACGCTAACGGTCGTCTCGTTCCCCCGCCATTGGCATTCAATGTGCTCGACGCTGTTATGGAAAAACTTCCCGGATTCCCCATCGTGCTCCACGGCTCAAGCTCAGTTCCTCAGGAATATGTTGACGAAATCAACGAATACGGCGGCAAACTTCCCGATGCTATAGGTATCCCCGAAGAAGAGCTCCGCAAGGCTGCCAAGAGCGCTGTATGCAAGATCAATATCGACTCAGACAGCCGTCTCGC
This sequence comes from uncultured Duncaniella sp., assembly GCA_910577335.1. Taxonomy (GTDB): domain Bacteria; phylum Bacteroidota; class Bacteroidia; order Bacteroidales; family Muribaculaceae; genus Duncaniella. The sequence goes on from CAJTMJ010000004.1 coordinate 47,508, forward strand.
TATGACTGCTGCTGTTCGCAAGGTGCTTGCTACCAAGCCCGCTGAGTTTGACCCCCGTAAATACCTCGGTCCGGCTCGCGACGAAATGGAAAAACTTTACAAGCATAAGATCGTTGCCGTTCTCGGTTCTAACGGTAAGGCTGAATAATTTTAAGGTATTGTCTCTTAACTAATGAGGTAATCCTTAAATAAGGATATTTCCAATCCATCGCCCGACATCTCACGGTGTCGGGCGATTTTTTTATCTGCCTTAGTGATGTTTATGTATTGATTCTTTCGTTCGGATAGAAAATTTGCTTAAATTTGTAATTAAGAACAGATAAGAAATGAGTGAAAACCTAAATATAGATAAAAATCACAGGCAGATGACGGAAAATGTGATGACTTGGGACAGGCTGATTAACGACAAGCGATTTGGTCTGGAGCATTATCATGATTCAAAGCCCGGACATCGCAGTGACTTCCAGCGTGACTTTGACCGACTTGTGTTTTCTTCACCCTTCCGTCGGTTGCAGAACAAGACACAGGTATTTCCGTTGCCGGGAAGCATTTTTGTGCATAATCGTTTGACTCATAGCATGGAAGTGTCGTGTGTGGGTCGTTCGTTGGCACGAGAGATTTCCATTGCCCTACGTGAAAAATATGCTGCCGAGCCTTGGGTGTCGAAACTTGACGATATGGGTGAGATTGTAGCAGCCGCTTGTCTCGCTCACGATCTTGGAAACCCTCCCTTCGGTCATTCGGGCGAAAAAGCGATATCATCTTATTTCAGCGAGGGGAAAGGTAGGCTTTTGGAATCAAAACTTACCGCCGGTCAGTGGAATGACCTAACGCATTTCGAAGGTAATGCCAATGCGTTCCGGTTGCTGACCCATCAGTTTAACGGAAGGCGTCCGGGAGGTTTCGCTATGACCTATTCCACGCTTGCCTCTATAGTCAAATATCCTTTCGAGTCCTCGCTTGCCGGAGCGCATGGAAAATTCGGCTTCTTCACATCTGAGAAAGATGATTTTATAAAGGTGGCTGACGAGTTGGGTATGCTCCCTGTCAAAAATTCTGATAACGCAGTGCGCTATGCCCGTCACCCGTTGGTCTACATAGTTGAGGCTGCCGATGATATATGTTATGAGGTGATGGATATAGAGGATGCGCATAAGCTTAAGATAATATCCACCGAGGAGGTGTTGCCTTTATTTTTAGCATTCTTCGACGATGCCCGAAAGGCTCACATGGAGCGTGTGATGGGCTATGTCGATGATCCTAATGAGAAAATAGCATATCTGCGTTCATCCATAATAGGTGTGCTGGTCAACCGTTGTGCCGACGCTTTTGTTAAGAATGAAGATGAAATTCTCGCCGGAGAGTTCAAGGGCTCGCTTCTCGACCATATTTCTCCGCTCGAACGTGACGGTTATAGGGCTTGCGAGGCTCTTTCATGGAAGCGGATATATGGGGCAAGCGATGTGGTGGATATTGAGCTTGCCGGTACACGCATCATATCGTTCTTGATGAACGAGCTTGTCGAGGCTGTTCAGAATCCCGACCTTAATTACTCACGATTGCTGCTTGCCAAGGTGCCAGAGCAATATGAAATTCAGTCACCCACGCTCTATGGTAAGCTACAAGCTGTCCTTGACCATATTTCCGGCATGACTGACGTTTATGCTCTTGACCTGTATAGAAAGCTTAATGGTATGAGCCTGAAAATTAACAATTGACAGTTAAATTTTGAATATATATTTATGAAGATAAGATTATACATATTAATGTTTCTGATGGTGGTAGGTGCTGCTTTGGGCAGGGCTATCACCGTGGATGAGGTGCCCAATGTGCATCTCGCCAATAGATACCAGTATGTTTCCAATCCTGCCGGAATCCTATCGGTAGAGGCTGTCGATAAGCTTAACCATACCCTCAGGCAGCTTTGGGACAAGACTTCCGTTGAGATGGTGGTTGTTGTGGTCGATCAAGTAGATCCATCGCTGACTCCTGAAGAATTTGCCACAAAACTGTTTGAGAAGTGGGGCATTGGCAAAAAAGATAAGGACAATGGTTTGCTTGTTCTTGTGGCTCGTGACGACAGGGCTGCTATAATCCGCACAGGTTACGGTGTGGAGGGTGCTGTTCCCGATATAATCGCCGGAAGGGTGATACGCAACATAATGTTCCCTGAATTTCGTGAGGGGAACTATGACCAAGGGACTATAGCCGGTGTTGACGCATTGGCTAAGATAATAGAGGATCCTAAACTTGGCGATGAGCTTAAGTCGAAATATGCCAATGACTCACGCCATGACACTGCCGATGACCTTTCGGCAGGGGAATTCTTCACGTACTATCTTTGGTTTGCGCTTTTCATCGCCTTGGTTATGCTCGTGGATGTCATCTATATGATATATTCTACCTCAAAACTTGACGAGGTGCAGCGTTACAGAGAGCTTGATGCTCATAAAAATGCGGCATTGTTTGTGGCATTCCTGTCGTGCGGTATGGGAGTGATACCTTATCTGATACTTAAGCGTAAGATGCATTCCATCCGCAGACATAAGCGTGAGTGCCCGAATTGTCATACTAAAATGGAACTTATAGACGAGGAGCATGACAATGACTACCTCACTCCCGCTCAGGATACGGAGGAGAAGCTTAATTCGATTGATTACGATGTGTGGCACTGCCCTCATTGCCATGAGACGGAGGTGCTTCCATACGTGAACCGAGAGACAAACTACACCTATTGTCCGCAGTGTGGCGCAAGGGCAATGAGCATAGTCGAGCGCAGGACTTTGCGTCAGCCCACTGTAAGGACTGAGGGCGAAGGTGCCGACATATACGTGTGCCGTAACTGTGGTAATCAGAATCAGCGACGCTTCAAGATACCTAAAAAGCCTGATCCCGCAGCTGCTGTTGCCGCCGGTGCTGTGCTTGGCAGCATGATGGGTGGTAAAGGTGGCGGCTTTGGAGGAGGTGGTTTCTCCGGAGGTTCGTTTGGCGGCGGTATGACCGGCGGTGGAGGCGCAGGCGGAAGATGGTAACCACGATTGCTGACTTCTTGTGCGGGTATCCTCTGTTCATCCTGCTTATAGGTGGAGGTTTCTTCCTGTTTTTCTATTCCGGAATGGTGTCTCTGAGGCATTTCCCATCTGCTATGCGTGAGATAAGGGCGAAACAGTCACGTTCGTCTGGTGAACAGATTTCATCTTTGCAGGCTTTGGCGTCTGTCGTGGCAGCCACTGTGGGTATGGGTAACATAGCGGGAGTGGCTATCGCCTTGGTGATGGGTGGTCCCGGGGCAATATTCTGGATGTGGGTCAGCGCATTGGTGGGTATGTCTACAAAATTCCATGAAGGTGTCCTGACTACAAAGTATAAGGTCGTTACCGAGGATGGTAAACCGGCCGGTGGCACCATGCATATCATAGACCGCGGGCTTGGTCCCCGATGGCATTGGTTGGCTGTGACTTTTGCGATAGCGGGTATGCTTGGTACTCTCTGTATTATGAATGCCAATCAGCTTACCGAGGCGATAATGACAACATTTACAACCCCTGAATGGCTTGCCGGGAGCGAGACAATAAATGGAGTGGCTTCCTTCACCGGACTTGACCACATTTCTGCTTTCCGCTTGTTGGTGGGATTGGGTATAGCGCTCTTGGTTACATTGGTGGTTGTGGGTGGAATATGTCGCATCGCAAAAGTAGCCACATGGCTTGTGCCATTTATGGTGGGGCTATATTTCCTGCTTGTGCTTTATATAATACTCACTAATATATCCGAAGTCCCAGCTGTATTTAAATCGATATTTTCCGAAGCGTTCAATCTGCGTGCAGGGTGGGGAGCCCTTGCCGGAATAGCTATAATAGGTGCCCGGCGTGCGGCGCTCGTGAATGATGCCGGAGTAGGGACAGCTACCATAATGCATGGGGCTTCGGCTAACCGTCAGCCTGTGAGGGAGGGTCTTATAGCCATGCTTGGTCCGAGTATCGATTCAGGGCTTGTATGCACTCTCACGGCTGTGGCTATACTGCTGTGTGGTGACTTGCAGGCGGTCGAGGGTGTCAAGGGACTTGAGGTTGCAATGAAGGCTTTTGGCAACGCTATACCGATGGGTGAATTCCTTCTGATGGGTATAGTGCTGTGCTTTGCATTGTCATCTATGTTCAGTTACAGTTTCTATGGCAACCGCTGTGCGGCATATCTTTTCGGTGAGAAGAGGGCGAAGTACTACACTTGGTTTTTCATCGCCACGCTTGTGATATTCGCAGTAATGCCGCTCGGTATGGCAGTAGGCTTCTGTGATCTCTTCTATGCGCTTATGGCATTTCCCACGATGATAACACTTCTGATGCTTCGTAAAGAAGTGCGTGAGGAGGTCAGGAATAATTTTGTCAATCGTCCTCTCGAATCCTCTTCGTCAGTGCGATTTTAATCGGATAAATCGGACAAATCGGATAAATCGGACAGATCCGACCAATCGGACTTATCCGACTTATCGGATGGATTGGACATTCCCAATGGGTCGGATGAGTCTGATCTGTCTGATAAGTCTGATTGGTCCGATATAAAAATAAAAAAATCCTCGGTTGCCGATGTGGCAGCCGAGGATTGGCTTTTTTATTTCTGTGTGGAATAATTACACTGATTAGCCGTTAACTTTCTTCATGTGAGCGATGAGATCGAGAACCTTGTTAGAGTAACCGATTTCATTGTCATACCAAGAAACAACCTTTACGAAGGTAGGAGTAAGCTGGATACCTGCCTTAGCGTCGAAGATTGAAGTAAGGGGGCAACCGAGGAAGTCAGAAGAAACGACTGCATCTTCAGTGTAACCGAGGATACCTTTGAGTTCGCCTTCAGAAGCTTCCTTCATAGCAGCGCAGATTTCTTCGTAAGAAGTAGGCTTAGCAAGATTTACAGTAAGGTCAACTACAGATACGTCGAGAGTGGGAACACGCATTGACATACCGGTGAGTTTGCCGTTGAGTTCGGGGATAACTTTACCTACAGCCTTAGCAGCACCGGTTGATGAGGGGATGATGTTGCCGGAAGCAGCACGACCACCACGCCAGTCCTTCATTGAGGGACCGTCAACAGTCTTCTGAGTAGCAGTAGTAGAGTGAACAGTTGTCATGAGACCTTCAACAACGCCAAACTTGTCGTTGAGGACCTTAGTGATAGGAGCCAAGCAGTTAGTTGTGCAAGATGCGTTAGAAACGAACTGAGTGCCCTTAACGTAGCTGTTCTGGTTAACACCGCAAACGAACATGGGGGTGTCGTCCTTAGAAGGAGCTGACATAACCACATATTTAGCGCCGGCTTCGATGTGAGCCTGAGCTTTTTCTTTAGTAAGGAAAAGACCGGTTGATTCAACAACGTATTCAGCACCTACAGCACCCCAAGCGATTTCTGCGGGATTCTTGCAAGCTGTTACGCGGATAGCCTTACCGTTAACGATGAGGAGGCTCTTCTCCATATCGAAGTCTACAGTACCGTCAAACTGACCGTGCATGGTGTCATACTTAAGCATGTATGCCATGTAGTCAACGGGAAGAAGGTCGTTGATAGCAACTACTTCGATGTCATCGCGCTTGGTTGAAGCACGGAATACGAACCGACCGATGCGGCCAAAACCATTAATACCTATTTTTGTCATAGTTTTTATAAATTGGGTTATAAAAATTCCTATTGAAAGTGAGTTTATGGGGTGAAACGAGGGTGTTCTCAGCCGAAAATCCACGTCTCTTAATAAACGCCACAAAATTAGTAAATATTTTTGAAAATCCGCCATATTGGGGATATATAAAATTTGCAAATTTTACCTCATTTAAGACAAAAATCGGAATTATCTGTTGTTATTAATGGAAATACGAGAAATTTAATTATTTTTGCACTTAGAACTCTTCGGAATTTAAAGTTGAAGTAATAAATAACATTATAAATTAAATAATTCGGAAAAGTATGTCATTCGTAAAAGAATTTAAAGAATTTGCAATGCGTGGCAATGTCATTGATATGGCTGTCGGCGTAGTTATCGGTGCGGCTTTCGGCAAGATCATATCTTCGTTGGTCGATGACATTATCATGCCTTTGGTGGGCGTGGCTACCGGTGGTATGAATTTCACTGACTACAAGTGGGTGATTCAGCAGGCGGTGGTTGACGGTGCCACTCAGGAGGTGCTGAAACCGGAAGTGACAATGAACTGGGGCTCATGGATTCAGACTATTGTTGATTTCCTAATCGTGGCTTTCTGTATCTTCCTTGCTATCAAGGCTATCAATCAGCTCAAACGTAAGAAGGATGAGGAACCTGCTCCCGAAGCTCCCGCTGAGCCTACGAAAGAGGAAGTGCTCCTCACTGAGATCCGTGATCTCCTCAAGGAGAAGAAGTAAGACGGAGGCTGATATTATCTCATACAGTTGGCGCAAGGTCCTGTGAACGGGCTTTGCGTCAATGCTGTTTTTAGTAATAGACTGATTTAAACTTTTATAAAAAGTTAATCGCAAGGCTGATTTGTTATTAGGTTCAATGATTAAAGCTGTATTTTTTGACATCGACGGCACTTTGGTGCCTATAGGTTCGGGTGGTATACCTGATACTACAAAATTGGCGCTTCGGATGCTCCGGGAGAGTGGCATTAAAGTTTTTATTTCGTCGGGTCGTCATCCGGCATGGATTAACAATCTTGAGGATGAAACATTTGACGGATACGTCACCACGAATGGCGCACTATGTCTGCTCGGCGATAAGAAGAGCGTGGTGTACATGCGTACTATCGAGACTTCGGATGTGGATAATCTTGTGAAATTCGTACATTCGTCCGATATACCGTTTGTAGTTGTACCTGCCGAAGGTGACCTGTTCACCACAGACAAGGATGAGAATTTCATGACCGTAACACGACTCCTGCGCACACCGGAAGTCCCGATAAGGGCTATAGAGGATGCTGTGGGTAGAAATGTGGTGCAGATGATGGTGTTTGCCCCAAAAGAAGAGATAGACGAGATTGGTTTGTTCACGAAAGTGCTGCCCCACTGTTCAGGCACAAGCTGGAGCCCATATTTTGCTGATATAGTTCCCGAGGGAAGCGATAAGAGTGTTGGTATTGATAAGATGCTCGACTATTTTGGCATAGATCTGTCAGAGTCTATGGCATTCGGCGATGGAGAAAATGACATGGGTATGCTCAGGCATGTGGCTGTAGGTGTGGCAATGGGCAATGCGTCAGATGAGGTGAAGGCTGTGGCTGATCATGTGACCACCGATGTGACTGCCGATGGTGTGATGAATGCCTTGAAGAATTTGGGTGTGATTAAATAAATAAGATGATATACTGCTAAAAGTATACAATTATAAATTTGAAGCGAATAAAATTAGAAGCGAAGTCCGAATTTTAGCATACGGATTTCGCTTCTTTTAGAATTGATGATTTGATATGTCTATTGTCTATTTTTCGAGTGCGAGGATGAGTGCCGAGCGGGGAGCTACGGTGACATTCCCACCTTTTGATGTGCCAAGACCCTCGGCATTAATCTGACCGTCATCTGCAATCACAATCCAGTTACCCTTGCGGACTTTAACCTGTCGTGATTCGTCAGAACCGTTGAATATGACCTTTATCTCTTTCCACGGATCACCGTTGGCATTGTCGAGCAGTGAGTAGGAGATAAGTCCCGGCTGGGTCACCTTGTCAAATTTCAGATGCTTCTGAATTTGTTCGGCGGTGGTCATGCGGAATGCCGGATGTGATTTACGGAGTTTGATCAGCTCCTTGTAATAGTTATATTGGTCAGCATTTTGATGGCGAAGATTCCAGTCGATAGCGTTGATTGAGTCGGGTGACTTATAAGAGTTGTGAACACCCTTTTTGTCACGGAATATCTCTTCACCTGCGAATATGAACGGTGTGCCTTGTGAGGTCAGCACTATTGTTTGTGCGAGACGGGCGGCACGTTGACGCTCTGCATCAGTGGCATCAGGCATTGATTTGCGCAGCTTGTCGGTAAGCATCAGGTCATCGTGACATGACACATAGTTGATTATCTGTGTGGGAGCGGCTGCGTAGGGGAATTTTGAATTATTACCCTTGGAGTAGTCAACCTGCGGATGCGGGGTCGCAGCCACAATGCCTATCTTCACAGTCTCTTCAAGACCGGGCTTGCCGGTTGCAAAACCTCGGTCGGCGGCGTCAGTGTAGTGCCCCTTGATGGCATCACGGATATCATCGCTGAACACGGCTATGTCGGGCATCTTGGCAACATTTTCTTTTAAAGCACGTTGCTCAACCGGTAATGGAGAATCACCGGCAGTCCAACCTTCGCCATAGATGAAGATGTCGGGATTGATTTCTTTTAATGCGGCTGCCACTTGGTTCATAGTCTCGATATCATGTATTGCCATGAGGTCGAAGCGGAAACCGTCAATATGGTATTCCTTAGCCCAGTATTTTACTGAATTGATAATGAAATCACGCATCTGCTGGCGTTCGGAAGCGGTCTCGTTGCCGCAGCCCGAAGCATCGCTATAGGAACCGTCGGGGCGATGGCGGTAGTAATAACCGGGAGCGGTGAGTGAGAAATTTGAGTCGTCGTTATTGGCTGTATGGTTGTACACAACATCCATAATCACACCTATACCGTTGTCATGAAGATTTTTCACCATTTGTTTCATTTCTGAAACACGTGTGGCGGGGTCGGCGGGATTGGTGGAGTAAGAGCCTTCGGGAGCGTTGTAGTTGTATGGGTCATAGCCCCAGTTGTACTGGTTGGCTTGGAGGTTTGCTTCGTCAACGCTGTTGTAATCGTAAGAAGGGAGTATGTGTACGTGAGTCACACCCAAGTCTTTCAGGTGGTTGATTCCGGTAGCCTCACCTTCGGGATTCTTGGTGTAGGGTTCGGTAAGGGCAAGGAATTTACCCTTGTTCACAATACCGGAAGATGGATGCTCGGAAAAGTCACGATGGTGCATTTCGTAAATCACTGCATCATTGATATGTGCGAGTGCCGGACCTTTATCTTTTTCCCAACCTTCGGGGTTTGTTGTCTCAAAGTCAATTATGGCAGCGCGTGTGCCGTTTGTGCCGACAGCCTTAGCCCATACGCCGGGAGTTTCTGCGAGCCATTTACCCTTGTCCTTTATTGAGAAAGTGTAAAATGAACCGTAAAGCTGTTCGGGGACATTTGCCACCCATGTGCCTTTCTCTGAGCGTGACATGTCAATGGTGTCAGTGGCGGCAGTGTTCAGTCCTGTCGGGTAGAGGATTACTCTTGCGGCTTCAGCCTCGGGCGACCAAAGACGCCAGTGAGTGCCTTTAGAGTCAACTGTTAATTCGAGATCTTCCCCTGCGTATGAGGGATAGGACGCATATTTTGCGTCGGGATTTTGGGCAAACGCATTTGTGGCGCACCCAATAGCGGTGATAGTCACAATTGTAGCGATTTTCATGAAGTTGATTTAAATTTGAAAATAGAATTTAGTATGATATAAGTATGGGGTTCTTACTGAAATAAAACGATATTGGGGTGAAGCGGTGTACGCATTAACGCCGCTTCACCCCAAATATGTCATATTTCTTTAAGATTAGTCAACTTGAATAACGAGGAAGTTAGAAAGCTGCCAGAATCTGGTAGGATCAGTGATTTTGATTACTTTCTGACCGTCAACATCCACTATTTCGTATGTGTCGGCAGGTTGTGAAGTCAGAATCTTGGCTTTTTTGCTGTGAGTCGGGATTTCAGACAGGTTACGTTTGTCGCCTGTGGTGAAGTAGCTTTCGTCGAAGTCACCCTTCATAACTTTAGTCTTGCGGAGGAATCCGGACTGAAGTATTTTTTTAGCCTTGAGCTCCTTGCTTGTGCCGATGGCATAGAAGCAAGCGTTAAGTTCGTTAGTGGCGGCAGTGGCTTCTTCGATAGCCGCATCCTTCTGGGCACGTTCTTCGGTTAAGCCTGTGTTGAGTGAGTCAACAGCGGTGTTAAGAGTAGTCACGGTAGTGCTGAGTTCCTCAATCTTAATGTTAGCGGAAGCGAGCTGGTTGGTGAGAGTTGCAATCTCGGTCTGCTGCTCGGCAATCTGAGTTTTAAGATTGGATACGGTGCGTTTGAGAGTTGAATTCTCGCCGCCTGTCGCAGCGAGCTTCTTTTCAAGTTCCTCAAGACGCTGACGGCGTTCCTGCAATGACTGCTGGATTGCGATCATGTCATTTTTAATCTGCTCTTTGCGTGAAGCCGATTCTCCAAGATTTCCCGGAGTGGAGATGATTTTTTCGAGATCCTTGATCTGAGCCATGCCATCAGAGATGTCATTAACGAGGACAAGAAGGCTGTCCTGTGTGGCGAGGGTTTCGCGGAGATCGCCTTTCAGCTGTTCGTTTTCTGCTTGGGCGGTTTTAAGTTTATCGCCATTACAACCTGTAAGTAACGTTGCAGCAACGACTGCGATTGAAACAAATTTTTTCATAGAAAATTGGTTGAAAAGTGAACAGAATCATAAAAGATAGGCATGAGCCTATTCTTTGTATTTGTTTTTATGAATTTTGGGTTCCAAATCTTCCTTGGCGCCCAGAATGATAACAATCTCACCTTTAGGAAGGTTTTCAGAGAAGTAATCTTTAAGTTCTTTGAGTGTGCCGCAGACGGTGGTGTCGTGTATTTTTGAAATTTCACGTGACACTGATGCGGGACGGTCTTCACCACATGCAACAATGAGCTGCTCAATGGTCTTTAATAGTCGTAGGGGCGACTCATAAATAATTGATGTGCAGTCGTTAGCGGCTATTTTATCAATTCTCGTCTGTCTCCCTTTCTTCTGAGGCAAAAAGCCTTCAAATGTGAATCGGTCAGTAGGCAGACCGGAGTTTACAAGCGCCGGAACAAATGCTGTGGCGCCGGGAAGAGTTTCTACTTTTATTCCCTCACGTCTACATTCACGTGTGAGCAAAAAACCGGGATCGCTGATGCCGGGAGTGCCTGCGTCAGAGATCAAGGCTATATCTTCGCCCCCTAAAAGACGGTCGATTATGGGGCGGACGGTGGAGTGCTCGTTGAATTTATGATGGCTCGCACATGGAGTTGTTATGTCGAAATGGCGCAGAAGGTGTGATGAAGTGCGGGTGTCCTCGGCATATATCTGCGAGCATGATTTCAGCACTTCGACCGCACGTGGCGTCATATCCGCCATATTTCCCACCGGTGTGGGGACAATGTAGAGCTTACCCATCAGATATATGGATTAAAAATGCTTTTTTACTATGTCCATGAACTCTTTGACATTCTCGCTTTCAGGATTCCAGCAGAGGTCATTATAGAAATATTCCTCCGCCTCGTCGAAATTATTCATTTGTGCAATGACATATAGGGTCTCGTCAAATTCTTCCTGAGAGTCACGGAAAAGTTCTCTGCGGAAACGGAATTTATCGTTGATGGTGAATGCCTTAAATATGTCACGGGCACGGTCACGAGCGAGTTTCTCTTCAAGACGGATAGTGGTGTCGGCTATAGTGGGAGTCTCCCCAATTGCAGGGGTGTTTGCGTCCTCGGTTTCTTCTTCGATAGCGTTTGCAGCTATGGCTTCTTGGTCGGGAGTGGCTGCAGCTTCGGAGAAATCGTCATTGTACTCGTCAGTGTCGATTGGGGGAATCGGACTGATCGGACTAATCGGACTGATCGGAGTTATCGGAGAAGTCTCAGTAGTCTCAGAAATCAGAGTAGCAGGTGCAGACTCTGCAATCGGATTGGTCCGATTAGTCAGATCAGTCCGATCCCCCTGATCCCTCCGATCTTTAATCCCCTCAGCCGCAAGGCGGCTGATTTTCTCCTGAAGGAGCCGGGTCATTTCAGGGGAGGCTTCTTCTCCACGGTTGATGTGGAGCATCAGCAGTCCTTCTATTTCGTAAGTGAGGTTGAGGAGGGAAATATAGTCGGTTGCCATATATCTATTCTATGAGTTGTTTATGTTCGTATATCTTAATTCTCTTGCAAACTTACATTAAATTTTTCTAATAGCAAACGTTGGATGTCATTTTTTAAAGCCGCTCTGCTGCAACGGAAGCCGTTTACAAGAAATATGATAAGATGTGTCGGATTGCCCTCTTCATCCAAAAGGTATCCACCGTATGACTGCACTCCCTTCATCGAACCGGTTTTCATTGCCACACGTCCTTCGAAAGGGGTGTCAAGCAGGAAGTTTTGCATCGTTCCGTCATAGCCGGCTTTAGGGAAAAGCGTCACATAATCACTGACGAAATCATCGAGAAGCATATACTTGTATACGTCACCGAGAAATCGGGCTGTTAGGCGATTGTCACGTGATAGTCCGCTGCCGTCGATTATTTTCACACCATGTGCGCTGATACCCGCAAGCGCCCAAATGGCGTTCTCCTCTGTGATTGCGTCTGAGCGGGTCCCTCCAGGTGTGATGGCTCGCAACATCCCCTCTGCCATGAGATTGTCCGACCGGAACATCAGACTTCGCATTATCTCGGCAAAGGTGGGGGATTTATGAGTGTAGATTAGCTGTGACTGTGACGTATGACCTATTTCTTTGCCCTGCGTTTTTATACCATAGTCTGACAGGGTAGTCACTATTTCATGACGCATTACCTTCCATGGGTATGGTGTCGAAAATGTGTCACTCAATCCACGACGTCGCACATTGCCACTTACGAAAAAAGTTTCTGAGCCGTCTTTGCGGTCTATTTTCACACGTCGTAAACCCGGTTGCGAGAATGAGTATTTAAGGTCGGGCACGTAAGGTGTAGTTTCCTTGGATGGCAGGCGCAGGCGGAAGCGGTTGTCACGGAAATTTGCACCCTGCAATCGGGCGCCATAATACCACGGTATATCTTCTGCCATCCAGCCGGGGGGTGTGGTGGCATCAGGAAAACCTGATTGATCAATTATGACGTTACCCTCTATCTCACGTATACCAAGACGTTTAAGTGACACTGCTATGCTGTCGGCAAACCCCTGTGAATCTGGGAAATATTGCGACTCGATAGTGGGGTCGCCACAAGTATTGACTATCAGATTGCCATGCAATATGCTGTCGGAAACAATGCCTTCAATCACCACGGGAGTAGAGAAACGTTCCTGTGAATCAGCCAAATTAAGCAATGACGCCACAGTCACCGACTTCATAACGGAGGCGGGGATAAGTGATTTGTCGATGTTTTCGGAAACGATGTCAACTCCGAAACGAAGGTCATGAATAAGGATTGCTGTACGTGTAGTGTCGATCCCTTTAACCTTTAACGGAAAAGCCTGTGAATAAAAAAATGACAGGAAGAAAAATTGGATTGTAAGTAACCTGTAGAGTGTATTGCGCTTCATAATAACTACAAAATTATGACATTTTGCTGATATTGGCAACCCACTCTACGGATTTTTGTGAAGTATGACGTGCAATGAACGGTCTTATGGCTATTCTATCTTATGGTATATTAAATCAATGGCGGTGTAGATTTTTTCTTGGGGATTGTTCCAATGTTCCATTAAGCCGAGCGGCTCTGTGAGGGGAGTGCCGTTGACTTTATATACTGTGCCGCTTGGGGTATTCGGGATGAGAGCGGCTTCACGAAGGTATTCATCGCAATAATTCAAGCTTCTGAATTCGGGCCATTCTCCAATAATCAAGTCCATAGCCACTGCGTCGGCGGCAAGAGCGTCCTGCGAGGCTATTATCGAGCAAGCCCAGTCGTTGTTGAACGGAGCTTTCTGCCACTTGGGGTAAGGAGCACCGTTTACGTCACGCGAGCCGTAGGTGCCGTCAATGAGGAACAACAGGCATTTCTGTCCGAGATGGGGATGGGCTATGAAATCAACAAATGTCTTATATCCCGGTTTGCCGTGGCGTTTATCCTGACTGATGTTATTGTGGGCGTTTTTGCGCCATTGCAGCGCAATGTCAGTGGCTCCATACCAGTTTTTGCCCGTAAGTGTGACACCGGGTCCTGTATGGGTTTTCAGCAGTGCGCTGTTTATCACATAGTCAGCGTCAACAATACATTTTGCCAATCCGCTAGCCATCTTGCCGTTGTCAACCGAGTAAGTTATCTGTTCTGGATAATACTCGCATTTCTGACGACCGTCACCACCTATATTATCAATAAAGGTGACAGTCGGGAACTGACGATGAATCTTCTCGAATATGCTGTCGGTTATCGCACGGCTCGGTTCACATATTATTATATCGGCAGGATCTATTCCTCCGTCATGTACCATTGTGCGAACCAATGCAAGGGTCACGAAAGGTGACGAGTTCAGCTCAATGGTGTCATGGTGAGTTATGGCGTTGTTCATGTTAAGTTTCACCGCTATTTTCTCACCTTTCTTATATCCTTTCTTCCCTTTGCCGTGACGATTGTTGAAATCCTTGAATATGGCTTTCCATCCATCCTTTGCCGACTTTTTGCCGCCAATTATTTTGATAGTCTCACGCATCATTTCATCGGCAAGCTTTTGGTCATTCCAACGATCCTCTACCCACATTCCGGTTTCTCCATCCCACTTAGCCACGCCGGGTGAATGAACCCACGCCACTCTGCCGGGAACAGCTCCTTTTGCTTTGCCTAACGGAGTGTTAGGTGCAACGAATAGTTTGGGCTTGACTGTACTGTTATCGTTCTTGGTGGTTGACTGGGCGTTGAGTTCTATGTTGAAAAGTGTACTTAATATAAGTATAAGGGTGATGAAACGTTTCATTAGTCGGATTTTAAGGTGAATAGATGTTGTCTGACTTTAACTATGCGGAAAGTCCTAATCTGGTATGATTGTGCAAAATTAAATAATAAAGATGTCCATGCAAAGGAATTATTGTGTAATTTTGTTCAAAATATATTGAATTATTATGGTAGAACAGTCTGAATTTTCTTTGCACCCTTATCCTCGGGGGGTGCATTTGGTAACAGGTGAGATTTTAAAATCGCTCCCTGAACTACCGCATAAGGGTGTGCTTAATCTATTAATAAAACACACGTCAGCGGCTTTGGCTCTCAATGAGAACGCTGACCCTGACGTGCGTCATGACTTAAATGTAATATTTGACCGGTTAGTGCCGGAAAATGCTCCATATTACCTTCATACATTCGAAGGTGCCGATGATATGCCCGCTCATGCTAAGTCGGTGATGGTAGGGGCATCGTTGACTATTCCGATTACTAACGGAAGGCTAAATCTCGGAACTTGGCAAGGGATATATTTGTGCGAGTTCAGAGACCATGGCGGAAGCCGAAGAATTGTGGCTACCGTCATAGGTGAATAAACTCAAAGCTGCAATCATTTCATTTTCTTGGCGGGGTCGCATGTGAGACCTACGCCAAGTTTTTTGAAAATCTTATGATCGACTTCGCCGAGCATCACTGTGGAGTGAACCTGACAACCTTTCAGTTCAGGCAGCTTTTCAAGAGCGCGGCGACAGTTTTCATTATGGGTACTGAGAACGGCAAGAGCCACAAGCACTTCATCGGTATGCAGTCGCGGATTCCGGCTGCGGAGATAGTTTATCTTAGTGTGCTGTATAGGCTCAATCATATCCTGAGGAATCAATTTTATGGAGTGGTCGATTCCTGCGAGGTGTTTGATGGCGTTGAGTATCAGTGCGGCGCTTGGACCGAGCAGTGCGCTTGTTTCAGCAGTGATAATTGTTCCGTCGGCAAGTTCAATGGCTGAGCATGGCACACCGCTGCGTTCGGCACGTTGCTTCGCCGCAGTGATGGGTTTGCGATATGACGGGTCGATTTTAGCCTGCTTGAAAAGGAGGGCAATCTTGTTTACCTCGCTGTCATTACCTTCACCTTGTGCGAGACGGTTGAGCGCAGTGTAGTATCGGAGTATGATTTCATTTTTCGAAGCCTCACAGCATACTTCATCGTCATTTATGCAGAATCCAACCATGTTAACACCCATGTCGGTCGGCGATTTGTAAGGGTTCTCGCCATATATGCCTTCAAAGAGGGCGTTAAGCACGGGAAATATTTCGATGTCACGGTTGTAGTTTATTGCAGTCTTTCCGTACGCTTCGAGATGGAAAGGGTCAATCATGTTGACATCGTTAAGGTCGGCAGTGGCAGCCTCGTATGCGATATTAACCGGGTGCTTTAACGGAAGGCTCCACACAGGGAAAGTCTCGAATTTAGCATATCCGGCTTCGATGCCACGTTTGTGCTCATTGTAAAGCTGGCTAAGGCATACAGCCATCTTACCACTTCCCGGACCGGGGGCTGTCACAATGACAAGGGGGCGGGTGGTAACTACATAATCATTCTTACCGAAACCTTCGTCAGAATCGATAAGTTGCACATTGGTAGGGTAGCCGTCGATGGTGTAGTGGTAATAAGTGGTGATGCCCATGCGTTCCAGTCGTGCCCGGAAAGCGTCGGCACTGCTCTGACCGTTGTAGTGAGTCACTACTACAGAGCTAACCAAAAATCCTCTGTTCTGAAATTCGTTGCGCAGACGTAACACATCCATGTCGTATGTGATGCCAAGGTCGTTGCGCACCTTGTTCTTCTCAATGTCGAGGGCGCTTATGACAATCACAATCTCAGCGTGGTCGCTGAGTTGAGAAAGCATACGAAGTTTACTATCCGGCTGGAATCCCGGCAACACGCGGCTTGCGTGATGGTCGTCAAAAAGTTTACCTCCGAGTTCGAGGTAAAGTTTATTGCCGAACTGGGCGATACGCTCCTTTATATGTTCGGACTGAATCTTGAGATATTTCTCGTTGTCAAAACCGTATTTCATACGGACTGCAAAGTTACTTCATTTTACTCAACCCCGCAACAATCCCCTTGTAAAAAATTTGTCGGACGGCTGCGGTGTCTCTATTTTGGGGACATTTGTTGCGGAGTTGATTGGAAGTTTAAATCGGTTCATCAGATGGATTTTATAATTATGGAATTTGCACGGTCAATGGCTGATGTGTCGAGTGTTGCGAGATATATTTGAGTGGTGGTTTCGGTGTCATGACCCATACCCTCGCTTATGATGCTTAAAGGTATTCCTTTGGATTTTGCGATGGATGCCCAACTATGGCGGGCTACATAAAGAGTGAGGGGTATGGTCACACCTGCCATGGCTGCAACTATTTTGAGATCATGATTTATTCGAGAACTCATATAGCGGTATGTGCTTCGCTCATTGTCTGAGTCTCTTCGGATTATAGGGAGAAGGTATTGACTTTGATTTTCAGGATATTTGTCAATTATATCTTGCATCTCGCTGGTCCACTTTATTACAAGCTGCTGCCCGGTCTTACGTCGCCGATATGTCAAAAGTCCATTTTTCAGGTCTGACTTGCGTAGAAATGCCATGTCCACGAAGCTCATGCCTCGTAAGATGAAGCTTAATATGAATATATCACGTGCAAGGTCGAGTGACGGGTTCTTTGACAGGTCAAGACGTCTGATACATCGGATTTTATTGGCTGGCAAAGCCCGTTTTACGGTCTTGTCAACCCCGGTGTACACATGCCGGAATGGAAATGTCTGGTCAACTGCTCCATGTTCGACAGCTCTGTTGTATACAGCTCTCAAAATACGCAGATAGAACGAAATGGTGTTTGGCATCAATTTTTTCTTTTTCAGATAAGCTTCGTATAGTTCCACGATGTCAGCGGTAACGCGGTCGATCATCAAATCTTCATTATTCCTGAATTTTCTGAAACTTCTAAGTGTGGCATAATATGTTTCAGCTGTGCGTATGCTTCCACGTTCTTTAAACATCGAGATCGCAGCTTTCATGAATCGGAACACTGTGTATCTGCCGTTATATCGTTTGTATTCTTCAACAATGTCGATTGCTGAATATGGCAGGAACTGTTTGTCAAAGTGGTTTATTATCTTTGAGAGACGATTGATATCAGAGCGTATCATTTCAATGACTTTTTTCACCTTGACAAGGCGCCTGCGGTCTGACGGCAATACCGGTGAGGAGTGCTCGAAATCCCATTCGGTTGAGTACAATTTGTAGGATGTTGATATTTGCCGTGTTAAGCGCCCATGGATAATCTGGTAATAGATCGAGCCCTCGGTATCGGCATGAATAGATTCTCGGAATTTTACTTTTAAAGATGCCATAGGATAGGTGATTTTGGAAATATACGGAAATGGAAAGTATAAAAGACGTAAAACTGCCTATGAAATAGAATCAATTCTTAAAAAATAAAAAGTTTTAATAAGTTCTGAACCAAACTTGTGTTATCGAAGTTTTGTAGGTATTAATTTATCAAAACAGTTTTATTATGAATTTTTTGTGGTATATAATCATTGGTATAGTTTCCGGCTTTGTGGCAGGGAAACTTATGCGAGGTGGAGGCTTCGGAATCATAGTTAACCTGATTGTGGGTATAATCGGCGGAGTATTAGGCGGATGGCTGTTCGGTTTATTAGGTATTACCGCCGGTGGCATTATAGGAAGTCTGATAACCTCGGTAGTAGGAGCTATTGTGTTGCTTTGGCTTGTTGGTCTGCTGAGCAGAGCAACCGGACATTAGGCTGTTAAAAAACAGTTTGATAGGTAGGTATCGAGTCAAACGAAAAAGGTTTCAAAGCCAGAGATCAGGCTTTGGAACCTTTTTCGTTTGAACGGTATTTGGCGGGTAGAAGTCCGAATGATTCTTTGAATGTGGATGAAAAATACTTTGTGGATGAAAAACCTGTATGTCTTGCGATTTCCGGTATTGGAATATCGGTTTCCCTCAGGAGCTTTGCAGCTGCGGTGAGCCTTACATTCTTTATATATGACGATGGCGACGTGCCGAAAACCGCCTGCATCTTCCTGTAGAGATTCGTGCGGTCCATAGCCATAAGACTGCTAAGTGACACCACGTTGAGCGATTCATCGCTGATATGCTCATGAATTATTTTGTTCAGACGGCTGGCAAAAGCCTCGTCAATGTATTGCGAGGATGCAATCTCAGGAACTTTCGTCTCACGGTACTTGGTGACAAGATTGTCGCATAAACGGTCAATGCCGTTATCCATTGTCGCTGATGGCGAGGCATCAACTCCATCAGTTGTCGGTAAATTTCTGCGTTTTCTTCTCAGATACACATGTGTTATTGCGACACATAGGATGAGAACTATTATCCCTGCTATGACAATGAATGTGACTGGTATATTACCTGTGGAGCCTTTATCGTAAAGGTCGGTTTTACGACTATTAGGGAATACGTATTTCACATGGTCCTTGTCGTCAATTTTTGTAGGATCAAGGATGCAGTAACCGCCGGGGTATCCTGTGATGATATGCCCCGTAGAATCACTGACCATTGACTGTGTATAGAACTCTGAACCTCCGAGATCGAGCCCATCGAGAATACCGAGATGGATTACCTCAAATGTATCACGGCTCACATGGCGCATCCGGGATATGCCTGTGGTTGAGGAGAACCATATATCGTCATGAGCGGTGGTTGTGTCAGATATTCCTGTGTGAGGCACATTTGCCACTATGCTTTGTACATTTGATTGAGGCAACCCTATGTTTTCGGCAAGTGTGGCTATCAATTTCCCAAGGCTGTCTACCACCATAATACCTTTAGGTGTGCCAAGGTATATATATCCGGTGATAGAATCTTCGGCACTGCAATTAATCCCCTCGGAAGCGTATTTGCTTCCGGCAAGTTTTGCCTTGTCTGAAGCGTAATATCCGGAAGAAGGGTAGGGGTATTTCCCCGAAACATGTTTTATTATCTCGTTACGTCCGGGTTTCCAATACCTTAGTCCGTTATTCTTTGTGCCTATCCATAGCCCGTTGTTATAATCGAATGCCGTGCTGAATATTTCAGTGTCAACCGATGGGAAATCAGTTATTAATTCGCCGTTATTATCCACGACAAAATCATATATCATTCTGTTGAAATGTTTGGTATCCCATTTCCATTCCACAGTGTCAAGTGAAGCTATCCACGTGTTGTGTAGATTGTTAAATCTGTTGAACGCAGTCCACAGTTTGCCGGCATACCATTTTACCCCAGCGTTGGTGTGCCGCATCACAGCTTTTGGAAGCAATGGCGCGCCTTTGTATTTCAACATTCCGTTTTGCTGATTTATCACACATACATTACCATCGTCATAGCATAAGTATATGTTATCTCCGTCCGTGCTGATGATATCGGGAAGATTGTCATTTATTCTGTTTAGATTGATTAAAGGTTCTTTCTTGTTATCATCAAACCGAAAAAGAGTGTTGGTTGTGTCAATAAGCCAGCATTGTCCCGTTTCGTCAACAAATAGGTCTATCAAGTCGTTGGTGATTGATGGTTTCAATACACTGCGAGTGATGTCCTCACTCGTGACGGGATCGAAAACGTGCATACGACCGTTTTTCTCATGTTGATTTACCGGAGATTTTAGCCAAATGCGACCTTTTTTATCACTGTAAAGCTGCCTGTTTTTCCCGACGGCTTTTAGCCCCACGCCATTATCTTTGTCGATATGGGTACATTTAAAAGATGTGCCATCAAAAATATTCAGGTAGCCAGCCGTCACCACTGCTATTCGTCCATCTGTCAATGGCTGTATCGCACGGACTCTACTTTCGGAAAGTCCATGTCGCATATCGATTGTCACCACATTATCTAATGCCAAGTTTTGGCTCTGCGGGAACATTGATATGTTATACAGTGCAATTATGAGCAACGATAGCAAAAATCTCATGCCAAAATACAAGAAGTCGTTAAAACTTGATGTCACAAAGATAATCAAAAATGCCGAAAATGTTGCATAAATCAGCCGAAAATGTTGCAAAAACGAATATTTTGCAATGTTTCAACAATATTTGCCCGAAGTATCAACAAAGAGGGCAACGCATGTGAAAATACAAATATAATTTTGCGACAAGAAACTTAAATCAATCAGACGATGGAAAAACTGTGTAAACAATCATTGATTCGCCCGTTGGAAATTTTAAGTGTGGTTATTGCGATGCTATTGCCACAATATATATCAGCGCGCAAGACCTACAACTTTAATTCCGACTGGAATTTGTCATCAAGCAATAAGGAGGTTGCCAAGATGCTTAAGAAACATCCGGTAACACTGCCTCACGCTTGGAATGAAGATGAATCATTCAAAGTTTCGACGTATGAGATGCCTACCGGTGAGGTATGGTATAAAAAGAAATTCAAATTGCCTGAAGAGGTAATAGCGGAGATAGGTGAAAATGGTAAACATGTGTTTATCGAATTTGAAGGCGCTCGTCAGGGTGCGGAAGTGTTTCTGAACGGTAACAGGTTAGGACTGTCAGAGAACGGAGTCATGGCTTTCGGCTTTGATCTTACACCTTATATAAAAGAGGGAGAAAATCTTATAGAAGTACGCACTGATAATAGTTGGAATTACAAGGAGGAAGCCACAGGAAGCACATGGCAATGGCAACACAAATCCTTTAACGTGAATTACGGAGGATTACCGAAAAATGTGAAGCTCCATGTAGTGGACCCTGTATATCAGACATTGCCGTTATTCTCAAATCTTGGAACTACCGGAACTTACATATACGGAAGCGAATACGATGTTCCTACCGGTACGGTCACTATAAATGTGGAGAGCGAAGTGCATAATTCCACCGACAAACCGGTGACAAGAGCATTGGATGTGACTGTTTCAGACCCTGATGGTAAGACGGTTGCCAATTTTGAAGGTGAGTCAAAGACTATCCCGGCAGGTGGCATGGTGACACTTCATGCTGCAAAACGTGTAAGCGGATTGAATTTCTGGTCGTGGGGATACGGCTATCTCTATGATGTCACTACCTCGCTTAAAGGTGGCAATGATTCAGATGATGTGACCACCACCACAGGTTTCCGTAAGATAGAGTTCAAGAATGGTATGATCTATCTGAATGACCGTGTGATGATGGTTCACGGCTATGCACAGCGTTCAACAAACGAATGGCCCGGAGTGGGTCAGGCTGTTCCCGCATGGCTAAGTGACTATTCAAATGATTTGTTAGTCAAGTCGGGAGGTAATCTTGTGAGATGGATGCATACCACACCCGGCAAACAGGATATAGAGAGCTGTGACCGTGTTGGACTTGTGCAGGCAATGCCGGCGGGTGATTCAGAAAAGGATGTCACAGGGCGAAAATGGACTCAGCGTCTTGAGGTGATGCGTGATGCGATAATCTATAACCGCAATTCACCATCCATACTATTCTACGAATGTGGCAACCAACGCATTTCCGGTCAGCACATGAAAGAGATGATTGCACTACGCAATCAGTATGACCCCTATGGCGGTCGTGCGATAGGTTCTCGTGAGATGCTTGACAAACCTGAAGCTGAATATGGCGGCGAGATGCTTTATGTGAATAAAAGTGACACAAAGCCGATGTGGATGATGGAATATTGCCGTGACGAGGCATTGCGTTTCTACTGGAATGCTTGGTCTTATCCTTTCCATCCCGAAGGTGACGGTCCTCTTTACCGCAATGCGCCGGCTACTGCCTATAATCATAATAACGATGAATTTGTGGCTGAATTGGTTAGACGCTGGTATGACTACTGGTTGGAACGTCCCGGAAGCGGCACAAAAGTTAATTCGGGAGGAGCTAAAATTATATTCAGCGACACTCAAAGTCACGGACGCAGTGCAGACAACTACCGTGTAAGCGGAGTGGTAGACCCCATGCGTGTCGAGAAGGATGCGTTCTACGCCCATCAGGTGATGTGGGATGGTTGGGTTGACGACCTTGCGCCACGCACATATATAGTAGGACACTGGAATTATGAACCGGGATTCACTGTTCCCACCGTTTATGTGGTATCTAATGCCGATAGCGTTGTGCTTGTTCAGAACGGCAATGTTATCAAACCGACAAGCCATGACTACAAATTCCTTTACACATTTAAGGATGTGAAGTATGAGGGGGATAAATTGACAGCTATTGCTTACGATAAGGATGGCAAAGAGGTGTCGCGTGATGAAAAAATCACTGCCGGGACTCCGGTAGCGTTGAAACTCACAGCCATTGAGAATCCCACAGGCTGGAAAGCCAATGGTAATGATGTGGTGTTGGTGCAATACGAGGTGGTGGATGCCAATGGCAGACGTTGCCCCTTGGATAACCGACTGGTTAAATTCACGCTGAAAGGTCTGGCTGAGTGGCGTGGCGGTATAGCCAAGAATAAGCCGTTTGGATTTTCCACTAATCAGGCTGCTCTGACATCGAAGTCGGCATCAGACGAAGGTTCAAACCCTGAGTTTGACAAAAAGAGAAAAGCCACACTCAATCATGTGCTGTGCGACACTCTTCCAGTGGAGTGCGGTGTGAACAGAGTGATGCTAAGGTCATTGAACAAACCCGGTAAAGTGCGTTTGATAGCCATGGCGGAAGGTCTGCCTGAGGCAGAGATTGAATTTACAACCATCCCCGTGGAAGTGATTAACGGTTTGACTTCTTACATGCCTTCCGACGGATTAAAATCTGTGCTCGACAGAGGTGCTACTCCTAAAGGTCAATCATTCAAACCTTGGCGTAGAGAGGTTGCGATAATGGATGCTGTCGCAGGTTCGGGAGATCCGACATTAAGCTACGACACGTATGAAAATACAGCTTGGGAAAGTGCTTCCAAACTTGATTCGGCTTGGGTGACATATACCCTCTCAGAACTGACCAATATCGATGAGGTGTGCTTGAAGATGAAAGGTTTCCGCTCTACATCTTATCCCATACAAGTGTTTGCTCATCCCGAAGGTTCATCAGAGCCGGTTAAGATATGGGAAGGTTGGACTCCGAAAGGACTTGGATTCGTTCATCTGCCAATTTCTGCCGACGCTCCCAAATCACAGCGCTATACTATAAAAATGGTCGGTACATCGACTGACAAGGATGCGTTCGGAGCCATCAAAGAGATGGATAGCCGTAATGACGAAAAAGCCTCGAAAGGTGGCAAGTCTTTGAAAATTATTGAAATAGAATTCCTTAGAAATCTTAAATAGTAATTAGAAAGAAATGAGAAGATCTCTCATGTTTATTATGGTCTGTTTTGTGTCGGTTGTTCTCTATGGTCAAACCGAGGGTTACGACATATATCTGATGATCGGTCAGTCAAATATGGCGGGGCGAGGCTCATTGGAACAAACTGACACGACGCAGATTGTAGAAGGAGTATGGCTTTTGGATTCTGCAGGAGTTCCTGTAAAGGCTTGTGCGCCGTTTAATCGCTACTCATCAATACGTAAGGATATAAAGCTTCAAGGCTATTCGCCGGCAAATAACTTCTCCAAACTTATGCGTAGCCGTTCGGGTAGGAATATCCTGTTGGTTGTGAATGCTAAGGGTGGTTCTGCTATAGATGAATGGCAGCCCGGGGATAAACATCGCTTTTTTGATGAAGCCGTGCGCCGTACAAATCAAGCTATGAAGTATGGTACACTGAAGGGTATACTTTGGCATCAAGGCGAGACTAACGTGATGAAAGGTACTCCTGATTATATAGATAAATTCACGACTTTCATCACAGCTTTGCGTGACACTCTCAATAGCAGTGACATCCCTGTGGTAATGGGGCAGCTTGGACAGTGGGGTTGGAATACCGCCGATAAGATAAATGCATTCAATGATTCGGTGATACCTGCTATATGCAACAGTGTGAATAATTGTCATTATGTGAGCAGCCATAGATTGGGTAGGCTATATAAGAATAAGGAAAGAGATCCGCATTTTAGCCGTGAAGCTCAGATTGAACTTGGACGTCGTTATGCCGATGCCATGACTCCGCTTGTCGATTCGATTTATGTGACAAAATTCAGGGGAAATAAAAAATCCGCAATGAGTTTCACATTCGATGATGGAGATTTGGATCATGCGCTTCTCGTGGCTCCCGAACTTGAAAAACGAGGTTTTCTCGGCACTTTTTGGATTAACGGAAAGAAGATTGAGAATGGCGATTCTGAAAGACCAAGAATGAGTTGGTCGCAGTTACGTGATATGTCGCTCAAAGGGCATGAGATTTCAAATCACTCATGGAGCCATGGGAAATTAGTTCTTATGACACCCGAAGATGCCCGTAAGGATATAGAGATGAACGACAGCGCAATAGCCCTGAACGTTGGCAAACGCCCCGTGTCATTCTGCTATCCCTTTAATGCCACCCGCAGTTGGCTGGTTGATATTGCTGAAGAGGGTAGAGTGGGTAGCCGACTACACCAGAAAGGTATAGGTCAGCAGAATAATAAAATGACACCCGAGAAGCTCACAGCATGGGTTGACGAAGTTGTCGCAACCGGTGACTGGGGTGTGACCATGACTCACGGCATAACTACCGGGTATGACAAATGGCATAACCCTCAGGAATTATGGGATATGTTTGATTATGTCAAGAGCCGTGAAGATGATATATGGGTTGCCACATTTAAGGAAATCGCAGCCTACAGGGCTGAACGTGACAATGTGGTGCTAAAGAAACAAGATAACGGAAAAGAGATTACAATAACCGCTGATATCCAACTTGATAAAACCCTATTTAATGAACCGATAACCGTTGCGATAAAAGGCAATTGGTTCGATAAAAAGATTTCGGTTGTTAGAAATGATGAAAAAGTTAATGTTAATTTTCAAGGGGACCTATTGTTGTTTGAAATGATACCGGTCTCAGATTCGGTTAAAATTAGTTTAAAGTGAACACACGTGATAAATAGTGATAGGGTTGCACATAGTAATCATTATATATATTTTTAATTGAGAAATCCCCGAAAATGATGGTTCATTTTCGGGGATTGTTATTATTCGAGATTAGTATTAATTTGATCCCGATTAATATCCTTTGCGGTATTTACCTTCGGTGGCGTCATCGAGAATCGAAAGATAGGAGGCGTAGCGTGATTGAGAAATCAGGCTTTGGTCGAGCGCATCACGTACCGCACAGCCCGGTTCGTGCGTGTGGGTGCAATTGCCATATTTGCAATCGGCGCTGTACTTGAATATCTCCGGGAAGAAATGGCTGACCTCTTCACGCTCGAACTCCAATGTGCCGAATCCTTTGACACCGGGGGTATCTATTATATATGTACCGTCGGATGCATCGGGCACTTCGAACATTTCAGAGAAAGTGGTGGTGTGCATACCGGTGTCATGGGTGACGGATATAGCTGCTGTGGCTAAGTCGAGTCCGGGAATAAGATCATTGATAAGAGTTGATTTTCCCACACCGGAATTGCCGGAGAACAATGTTACTTTGCCGTCAAGTGTGGCTTTAAGTTTATCAAGACCTTCGCCGGTCATGGCTGAGATGCGTAACACGGGATAGCCGATGGTTTTATACAGATGTGATACGGCATCGAGATATTCCTTGTTTTCCGCGTCATCCTCTAAAAGGTCAATTTTATTTATCACCAGCACCGCCGGCACACGATAAGCTTCGGCTGTGGCAAGGAATCGGTCGATGAAGGTGGTGGAGGTTGTGGGATGAAATAATGTCACCACAAGGCATACTTGGTCAAGGTTTGCCGCAAGTATATGAGCTTGTTTGGAGAGATTGCTTGCACGGCGTATTATATAGTTTTTGCGTGGAGTGATTGCAGTGATATATGCCGTGTCATTTTCCGTGCCTGAAATAGTGACTTTATCTCCTACAGCAACCGGATTGGTGGTGCGTATACCTTTCAGACGGAAATTCCCTTTTATCTTACAGGAAACCATCTCTCTGGTATCGGTTTTGACGAGATAATTGCTTCCGGTATTTTTTATGACTAATCCGTTCATTGTTTTTCCATTAATGGTAATGCTCTTCTGGGGTCAATTCCTAATTCGATAGCCTTCTTTGCGTCAGCAGTGGCATCGGCAGGGCGGAACCTCATTTTATTTAACGCCGCACGGTATAGGTAGAGTTCACCGTCATCCGGTGTAAGTTCGAGTGCGGCTGCTATGTCATCAGATGCCTCTTGGAGGTGGTTTGTCATAAGGTTGCAGTAAGCCCTTGCGCCATAGTATTCAGGCTCCTTCATGGTGAGCAATATCTTATTATAAAAAGGTAGTGCTTCCGCATATTCTCCGATTGAGCTTTTGAAGGTGGCCATCGCTATCTGCGTTTCATCGTCATCAGGGAAATTCCGCTCCATGAATTCAAAATCCTTTTTCGCTGTGTTGAAATCACGTTTTTTAAGAGCGAGAAGTCCATGGTGGAATCGGGCTGAGATATATGTGGTATCAAGTTCGATTATTCGTCCGTAATCTTTGTATGCCGACTCTTCATCGCCAAGTGCCGTCAGCACTTTTGCACGGTTTGAGAGTATGGTTACCGAGACGGGGGCTATGGAATGGGCTTCGTTAAGCGTCTGTATGGCGAGAGTGTCTTTACCGAGATTGAATTGTATCATGCCGAGATTTGACAGGATGAGCACATTGGCGGGATTTTCAGGATCCAACTCCAATGCCTTCATCAAAGCTGCTTCGGCTTCTTCCCATTTACCGTTGGCGCAAGCTTTGTCAGCCTCGTCAACTTTTTGCATATAAGGTGTATCTTCAACAGGTGTTTCCGCAAAGATAACCTGACATGTCATTGCTAAAATTAAAGACAGGATGTAATACCTCATTATGCTTCAGAAAGTTTGGATCGGTAGTCGCGTGGCGATATTCCGGTGAGATGTTTGAAATATTTGCCGAAAAATGACTGATTGGAAAAGTTCAGAGCTAAACTTATCTCCTGAATGTTCATGCCGGTGGTGCGGAGAAGCATTTTAGCTTCGAGTATCACCCTGTGGTCAATCCATTCTCCGGCAGTGCGACCGCTTATCTCTTTCAGCACAGCGGAAAGATGTTTAGGTGTCACGAAAAGCTTATCGGCATAGAAATTCACGGAGCGTTCCTTTTTGAAATTAGCCTCTATCAGGTCTATGAAGCTCGACAGAAGCTCTTCACGCCGTGAACGTATATGCGTATCCTGTGTCCGTGAGGCATATATGCCAAGTGTATTGTAGAATAGCACTTCACAAAGCGATGCTAAAGCCATTCCGTTGAAGGGACGGTCTTTCCCTCCGAGCTGACGATTGATCATTGTGTAAATCAACTGTTGAGTCTGGAGTTCGTCAGGAGTAATCGTGATTACCGGATTGGCATTGTAATGCAGGCTGTAAGGTATCACAAAGTGCATGGATGGTAGAAGCTCGTTGAGCTTTTCTTCCTTCACCACTATGAAAAAGCCTTCAAAATCATCGCTCGCCTTACAGTGATTTATGATGTGTCCCGGACGTAGCACCATTATAGAGCTGGGTGTCAGTCTGCGGGGTGCCACATCTATTGTAGCCGACACTTCCCCCTTGACGCATACGGCAAGAAGCAGCCAGTCGAGGCGTGATGGAAATGTTATGAAAGAAATTTCATCTAATGTGCGAAATACAGAGATTCCTTGTGACAAACTGGATACAGGTGTCATAAAATTCAGGTAGAATGTTTCGTAAAATGTTGGTGCAAAGGTATGAAAATAATTCTAAAAAATGGTCTATATGGCAGATTTTTGTATCTTTTTCAGATTTATTTTGAGTTTTTTGACAGACAAAAAAATATTGATGTGTGTTTATGACTATGATTAAAGAAAATTTGAGAGACGTTTTTTTACTTGTTAAACCAAAACACACAAAAGTATGAAAAATGGCGTGTTAATGCAGTATTTTGAATGGAATCTGCCGAATGACGGTTGTCTTTGGCAGCAATTAAAAGAGGATTCAAAACATCTGAGTGAAATAGGTGTCACTGCCGTATGGATACCGCCGGCATATAAAGCGGATGAGCAACAGGATGAAGGTTATGCCACATACGATCTCTATGATTTCGGTGAGTTTGACCAAAAAGGTACGGTAAGAACCAAGTATGGCACGCGCGAGCAACTTCAGGAAGCCATATCGGCGTTGCATGACAACGGTGTTCAGGTTTTGCTTGATGTGGTGCTCAATCATAAAGCCGGTGGAGATTATAAGGAGAAGTTTGAGGCGGTGCTTGTGAATCCTGACAACCGTAATGAGGATGCCGGAGAACCGCATGAGATCGAATCGTACACCGGCTATGACTTTCCGGCTAGAGGTGACAAGTATTCGTCATTCAAATGGCACTGGTATCATTTTTCAGGTGTAAGTGTCGATTCCTCTACCGGTACGGAGGGGATATTCCGTATAATCGGTGACGGGAAAGGCTGGAGTAAAGGTGTAGATAATGAGAATGGCAATTATGATTACCTTTTGGCAAATGACATCGATCTTGACAATCCGGAAGTATGTGAAGAGTTGGATAAATGGGGTCAATGGGTCGTCAAAGAATTTGGCTTCGACGGGTTCAGGATGGATGCAGTAAAGCACATGGATAATAATTTCACACGCAATTTCCTTAAATGTGTCAAGGAGGAAGGCGGAGATAATTTTTATGCCGTAAGCGAATATTGGGGTAATGATATAGATGCCCTGAAAGGATTTCTTGATGCGGTGGATAATCAGACCGACCTGTTTGATGTGCCGTTGCATTTCAATTTCCATGCCGCATCCGAGAAAGGTGCCGAGTTCGACATGAGCAGTCTGCTTGACGGCACACTTGTGAGTCAGAATTGTGATTTGGCTGTCACCTTTGTCGATAATCATGATTCACAACCCGGGAGCAGTCTTGAATCGGAAGTGGCTGACTGGTTTAAGCCAATCGCATACGCTTTGATTCTGCTTATGCGTGAGGGCTATCCGGCAATTTTCTATGGCGACTATTATTCCGAAAATCGTGTGGGCTCATGTCATCGTGTGATACTTGACCGATTGCTTGAAGCGAGACGGTTATATGCGTATGGCGAACAGGATCTTTTGTTTGACCATCCTAATGTGGTCGGACTTGTCCGCCACGGAGATGATGAGCATAAAGATTCCGGCTTGGTGCTTCTTATGAGCAATAATGAAGACGGTTGGAAGGACGTATGCTTAGGTCCGGAACATGCAGGTGAACATTGGTGTGAGATGACCGGAAGTATAAATGATGAAATAGAATTGGATGAAAATGGTTGTGCTGCTTTCTCTGTTAAAGGTCGAAATATAGCAGTATGGATTAAAAAACAGGGATAATAGCGGGCTGCGAGAACAATCCACGCACTGATTTGTTTTACATTAAGTACGTGGAGAGTTTTCCCACACATATACCATGTATAGTATAATCTTATAACCTATACAAATAAATCATTTAAATCATTTTTATTATGAGTTATCTTACTGATGAGAAGTTGGTGATAGTCGGCGCTGCCGGTATGATTGGATCCAATATGGCACAGACAGCAGCCATGATGCGTCTTACACCTAATATTTGTCTTTACGATACATACGCCCCCGGCTTGGAGGGTGTTGCTGAGGAGATTGCCCATTGTGGTTTCAGCGGGCTTAATCTGACTTATACATCCGACATCAAAGAGGCGTTTAAGGACGCCAAATATATTGTGTCGTCAGGCGGTGCAGCCCGTAAAGCCGGCATGACACGTGAGGATCTTCTTCGCGGTAATGCGCAGATAGCAGAACAACTTGGCAAAGATATTAAGTCATATTGCCCTGACGTGAAACATGTGGTTGTCGTTTTCAACCCGGCTGATATAACAGGTCTTGTCACTTTGTTGTATTCCGGTCTTAAACCTTCGCAGGTTTCTACTCTTGCAGCCCTTGATAGCACACGTCTGCGTAATGAATTGTCAAAATATTTCCATATTCCAGCCGATGAAATTGTCAATTCACGTACCTACGGCGGTCACGGCGAACAGATGGCAGTATTTGCTTCTACAACCACAGTGGCAGGACAGCCGTTGTCACAAATCATAGGTACAGATGCTCTTCCCGAACAGAAATGGGAAGAGATGAAGCAGCGTGTAATCCAGGGCGGTAAAAATATCATCGACCTTCGAGGCCGTTCTTCATTCCAAAGCCCGGCATATCTTTCAATCGAGATGATTGCCGCTGCTATGGGTGGCAAACCGTTTAACTGGCCTGTGGGCGCATACGTTGATAACGGCACATACAACCATATCATGATGGCGATGGAGACAACTTTGGATAAGAATGGCGTTACCGTTCATCCTGTGAATGGCACACCTGAGGAGAAGAAAGAGCTTGATCAAAGCTATCATCATCTTTGCAAGCTTCGTGACGAGGTGATTTCACTCGGCATTCTTCCTCCTATCTCTCAATGGCATGACCTCAATCCTAACATTAAATAATTTAGGCTTCAATAAAAACCAGCGGCAAGGAAATGCAAAAATTTCCTTGCCGTTTTTATTTTTATCCTGACAATTTAAAATATCGTATAAGTGTATCTATATAGTGTCAGTTTCAAGTATTAAGGAGATCTCAATGAATGTTTCGGCGGTTTAATTCCGCTTGATAACGCCGTGCGTTAGCTTGATGGGTGGGATAATCCTTGGCAAAATTGTGATATCCTGAGAAGTCCTCTTTCGCACACATATAAATATAGTCATGATTGGGTGCATTCAGGACTGCATCGAGAGTAGAGCCTGCGGGGACACGGATAGGTCCCGGCGGAAGCCCCTTGACTTTATATGTATTGTATGGTGATTCTATGGCGAGATGCTTGCCTGTGATGCGGCGCAGCGTAAAGTCACCGCTTGCAAATTTCACAGTAGGGTCAGCTTGAAGTTTTATGCCTTTTTTCAGACGGTTGAGATAAAGGCGCGCCACAAGTGGACGTTCGTCTCGTTTAGCGGTTTCCTCCTCTACTATGGATGCCACGGTTGCGACTTCGGCAGGTGTAAGACCGAGAGTCTTGGCTTTTGTCCGTCGTTCATCGTTCCAAAAACGGTTGCGATAGTCAAGAAGTCGTTTTACCACATTTCTTGGTGAGGCGCTCCAATAGAATTCGTAGCTATCAGGGATAAATGCCGCAGGGAAATTTTGACGGCTGAAACCGCTTTCAGGCAGAATTTCAGCACATGCGTCGAGAAATTCTTGCGGTGAGCATTGGAGTTGGGAAGCTATGCGGTTAGACAATTGCTCCATTGTCCGAGTGCCATTGAATGTGACATTCACCGGTGTCTGTCTGCCTGTGGCAATGCGACGGCTTATGTTTAGCGCAGTCTGCCCCAGATTAACCTTGTAAGCACCTTGTGACTTCTCGGCAGAGCCGCC
This sequence comes from uncultured Duncaniella sp., assembly GCA_910577335.1. GTDB lineage: Bacteria > Bacteroidota > Bacteroidia > Bacteroidales > Muribaculaceae > Duncaniella. The sequence goes on from CAJTMJ010000004.1 coordinate 79,592, forward strand.
CATCAGTTTCCAGAGCATATACACTCTTGTTCCCATCGAGGATCCGAGATTTGCTTTAAGGGAATCCTTGACAGCTGAAGGGGTAGAGGTGGAAGGTATATATACCCAGTCGCTGTCATTGTCGCTTCCTCCGTAGGGGATGAATGCGAATGCAAGTACAGAACCTATAACTACGAAAAATGCTATAATGGCTATCATCACACCTAATGAATGGCGGTGGAGCCATGACTGGTTCTTCTTTTTCCTTGTGCGTTTCTTCGCAGTGCGTTGCGCTGTCTTTTTCTCTTCCATTTCTATATCAGCGTAATTTGTGTAGAGCGTCAATCATTTCCTGAATACGGTTTCTTACATTTTTCAGGCGTTCGATAGCTTCAAATTTCTTATTCACGCCGTCACGGTTTTTCCTTATTTCCTCTTGTGCGGCGTCAAGCTTCAATCCTTTTTCCTTAACGAGAAAATGCACCATACGTATGGTCTCCACATCACGGGGTGTGTAGAAGCGTGTACCCTTGGAATTTCTCTTGGGATTAATTATGGTGAACTGGCTTTCCCAAAATCGCAAGGTAGATGCCGGAAGGTTCAACATTTCGGCAACTTCACTTATTTTATAATATTTTTTCTCGGTAAGTTCCTTCATTGATAATCAAGTGACGGATTTCTGTTACAAAATTACAAAAAAATCTTTACCTTTGCATTAATAAGAAATTTTAAACACGCTATAAGATAGCCACGATATGATAATAATTGGTATTGCAGGTGGTACCGGTTCCGGAAAAACCACTGTGGTCAACAAGATAATCAACAGTTTACCTCCGGGCGAGGTAGCTGTGCTCCCGCAGGATTCTTATTATAAGGATTCGAGCCATGTTCCTGTGGAGGAGCGAAGCAAAATCAATTTTGATGAACCGGCAGCTATAGAATGGACGCTGCTCGCACGTCATATCCGTGAGCTTAAGGAAGGCAAGACGATTGAAATGCCTACATATTCATATCTCACATGTACTCGTCAACCTGAAACAGTGACCGTTGAACCACGTGAGGTAGTTATCGTTGAGGGGATTCTTGTGCTTACCGACCCGATAATGCGTGAGATGATGGATGTGAAGGTATTCGTTGACGCCGATGCCGACGAACGTCTAATAAGAGTCATAGCACGTGACTGTGTGGAGCGTGGACGCACACCGATAATGGTACTTAACAGATATCAAGAAGTGCTGAAGCCGATGCATGAAATGTATATAGAGCCATCCAAGAGGTATGCCGATCTGATAGTGCCTCAGGGTGGAAGCAATGTGGTGGCTATCCAGCTTCTTACCGATTATATTGAATCGCGTCTGCGCAAGGCATGACACGGAATTTGAAGATTTAACTATGGACGAAAATAATATTCAGAACCCAGATATGGAGATTCCTGTTGGTGAGGAATTAGCTCAGGTTGCCGGTGAAATGGATACGGCTGCCGATGAGTCTACGGTGCTACGTGACTCAAGCGGTCAGATTATCCCCAAGGGCACGGCTGACAAGATGGTGTTGCGTACCGATAATCTTGTCAAAAAGTATGGTAAGCGTACTGTGGCTAACCATGTGTCGATTAATGTGACACAAGGTGAAATTGTGGGATTGCTCGGACCTAACGGAGCAGGAAAGACCACAACATTTTATATGACAGTGGGGCTTATCACACCTAATGAGGGTCAGATTTTCCTTAATGACTTGAATATTACAAAATACCCTGTGTATAAACGTGCGCAGAACGGTATCGGTTATCTTGCACAGGAGCCGAGTGTGTTCCGCAAACTGTCGGTGGAAAATAATATCCGAGCCGTGTTGCAGATGACAAATACGTCGCAGGAATATCAGCGTGAAAAACTTGAGAGCCTTATTTCAGAGTTCCGTCTTGAGAAGGTAAGGAAGAATTTGGGTGACCAATTGTCGGGTGGTGAGCGCCGACGCACAGAGATTGCCCGCTGTCTTGCCATCGACCCGAAGTTTATTATGCTTGACGAACCGTTTGCAGGTGTTGACCCTATCGCAGTCGAAGATATCCAGTCGATAGTATATAGATTGAAGGAGAAAAATATCGGTATACTTATCACTGACCATAATGCGCAGGAAACATTACGTATCACCGACCGTGCGTACCTGCTGTTTGAAGGAAAAATCCTTTTCCAAGGAACATCCGAGGAGCTTGCCGAAAATCCGACAGTTCGTGAAAAATATCTCGGACGTGACTTCATGTTCTACCGCAAAAAATTTGACTATCCGGAGAATTAAAAATCCGAGACTATCAATTAAATTTAAGAATAAATATCCACCTTTCATCTGTCAATTAGGGGAACCTATTTAATAGAAGATGAAAGGTGGATTTTGTTTATTTTGTTATAAATCCTTATGATTCGTCATCGTCGTCATCAAGGAAGTCGAGATCCCATCCGTCGGATAGGGAGTCGGTGAATTCGGCAAGTTCGCGACCTTCACGTTTAGTGGGGCGTCCGAGACCTTTGCGTCGATCTATGAAGCCTGAAATACGTACCACGTCAAGCAGATCGAGCTCGCTTTTGGGGGTTATATTTTCCATGTAGTCAGGCACGAGCTTTGCTCCGAGACGATTTTGTGTAAGAGCAAGCACACGGAATGAATATGTGACCGGCGGTTTGCGTACTTTCACCACATCGCCGACCTTTATGGTGCGGGATGGTTTGATAACGGTGTCGCCGACATATACACGGCCCTTTTTACAGGCTTCTGTAGCTACTGTGCGGGTTTTGAAAACTCGCATAGCCCATAGCCACTTGTCAACTCTTACTTCATTCATAGGATGGGTCGGGTGAGGGGATTACAGATTGATTTTTTATTTGTTATTGTAGCTGTTCATCGCAGTTTGGATACCGGCAAGACAAAATGTTTTGATAGCTTCCACGGCAAGTTTTATACGTTCAGGCATCAATTTCTCTTCCTCTGGAGTGAAATGCCCCAAAACATAATCAATCTGGGTGCCACGGGGGAAATCGTTGCCTATTCCGAATTTAAGACGCGGATAGTCTTGTGTGCCGAGCATCTGAGCTATATTTTTTAGCCCGTTGTGGCCGGCATCACTACCTCGGGGTTTGATACGTATCGCACCGAACGGGAGGGCACAGTCGTCAACTAAAACCAATATGTTTTCAATCTCAATACCTTCTTTTTCTTTCCAGTATCTCACGGCATTACCTGAGAGATTCATATAGGTTGAAGGTTTGAGCACTATCAACTGTGCGTTTTTAACCCTCATCCGGGCTATGTCGCCATAACGTTCGGTAGAAAATTTTGCGTCAGCGCCCTCCACCAGAGCGTCAGCTATTCGAAAGCCGGCGTTATGGCGAGTGTCAGCATATTCTGACCCTATGTTGCCGAGACCTACAATGAGATATTTCATAGAGGATAAATTGGGGAATTGTGTTATGCAAAAACAGATTTTCCCGCTAAAAAGTGAGAAAATCTGTTTGAAATTTTTTTCAGCGAATTGCTTCAGCCTGAATATTACTGAGCGGTAGCCTGAGCACCACGAGCAGCACGAGTGAGCTGAACAGCGCAGACAACAGCATTCTTGGCGTTAACCAATTCGAGACCTTCGAAGTGGAGGTCGCCGATCTGGAGAGTCTTGCCAAGACCGAGGTGGTCAACATTGATAACCACACGTTCGGGGATTTCAGTATATATAGCTTTCACGCGGATTTTCTTCATAGAAAGAGTAAGCTTACCACCGGCTTTAACACCTTCGGCGTGACCTTCGAGCTTAACGGGAACTTCGATAGTCACAGGCTTCTTATCGCTTACTTCGAGAAGGTCGATGTGAAGGATAGAGTCCTTAACGGGGTGGAACTGGATATCTTTGAGGACAGCCATACGCTTTTCGCCGTTAACGGTGAGTTCGATAGCGAAGATGTCAGGAGTATAGATGAGTTTGCGAACAGCATCACGATCTACAGTGAGGTCGGTAGTGATAAGACCTTTGCCGTTGCCGATTTCTACGATTTTTTCACCGGGTTTAAGAGCTTTTTCGTAAGGAAGAGCTACGATTTCGCCACCGTTGAGAACTACGGGAATTTTGTTTTCCTTGCGGATAGCCTTAGCTGCCTTCTTTCCGAGGTCAGTACGAGGCTCAGCTGTCAGTTGAAATGTCTTCATTTCTGATTAATTTAAATTGTGTTACTCAAAATTAAGTTGATATTAAGATGCTCCTTAATTTCCCATCACACGGGGATGCTAAAAAGCGACTGCAAAGTTACGAATTTTAGTTTGAATAAGGGAGGGAGGGGAGAGGAATTTTGGGAAATTTAACAGTTAGAGGAGAGGGGATCGGAGGGATCGGACCAATCGGATGAATCGGACATATCGGACTTATCAGACATATCGGACTAATCGGAACTGCATGTTAGTAGGCTTGGTGTGCCTTGGAGGTTCCGATTAGTCCGATATGTCTGATAGGTCTGATTAGTCCGATTAGTCAGATTAATCCGATCAGTCTGATAGTTCTGATCAGTCCGATTAATCTACCTTATAAATCGCTACTTCTGCGGGGTTGAAGTTGGCGATGAAGTCGCTGTGTTTGGTGACTTCTGCCTGTGCGAGGTTGGCGTATACTTCAGCTGAACGCTTGAATGAGTCGTTGCGGTTAGCGTCAAGAAGGAGCAGATGTCCCATTACGATGCAACCTGCCATTTCGACGAGACGGCGAGCCATGAAATCACCGTATGCGGCATCGTCTACCTTGCCAACAGTCTCTACAGCTTTGGCATAACGCTCTGTCATGGCTGCAAGGCGATTCTTAAGATCCTGAAGTTCCGGTTTAACCTCGTTTGCCTGATATTGCTGGATGAGGTTAAGGTAAGTGCCGGTGGTGACGTGGCGGATAGCAGCGACTACCTGAAGCTGAGTGGTGCCTTCGTAGATTGAGGTGATGCGGGCGTCACGATATATACGTTCGCAAGCATAATCTTTCATAAAACCTGAACCACCGTGAATCTGGATACAGTCGTATGCGTTCTGGTTGCAATATTCACTGCCCATACCTTTAGCAAGAGGTGTGAGAGCGTCAGCGAAGCGGCTGTACATCTTAGATTCCTTACGCTCCTCGGGAGTGAGTGTGCGTTCTTTAGCTATATCATCGTATACCTTGTAAATATCCACGAAACGTGCGCACTCGTAAAGGAGTGAACGTGACGCATCGAGTTTGGCTTTCATCACAGAAAGCATTTCGTATACGGCGGGGAATTCGATGATGGATTTGCCGAACTGTTTACGATCTTTTGCGTATGCGAGAGCCTCACGGTAAGCAAGTTCGCTTACGCCGACAGATTGAGCTGCGATGCCGAGACGGGCACCGTTCATAAGAGCCATCACATATTTAATAAGACCCATGCGGCGAGATCCGCAAAGCTCTGCTTTTGCATTCTTGTATACAAGTTCGCAAGTAGGAGAGCCCTTGATACCCATCTTGTTTTCGATACGACGTACATTCACGCCACCGTTGCGCTTGTCATAGATGAACATTGAGAGTCCACGACCATCCTTAGAACCTGCTTCGGAACGGGCAAGCACCAAGTGAATGTCGCTGTCGCCGTTGGTGATGAAACGCTTAACACCGTTGAGCACCCAAGTGCCGTCGGGCTGTTCGGTAGCCTTAAGCATCACTGACTGGAGGTCAGAACCGGCATCAGGTTCGGTAAGGTCCATTGACATGGTTTCACCTTGGCAGACACGTGAGATGTAGCGTTGCTTTTGGTCATCATCAGCGAATTCATAGATAGTCTCAGCGCAGTCCTGAAGACCCCAAAGGTTTTCGAAACCGGTATCAGCACGGCTTACGATGTCGGCAGCCATGATATACGGAGTGATGGGGAAGTTAAGACCACCGAAACGGCGTGGCATAGCCATACCCATCAAACCTGCTTTGCGACAAGCTTCAAGATTTTCAACTGTCTTGTCGGCATAGATTACTCTGCCGTTTTCTACATGAGGACCCTGATGGTCAACATCCTCGGCATTAGGAGCGATGATGTCGCCACAAATCTCACCTACGATTTCAAGAACTTTATCGTAGCTGTCCTGAGCATCCTCATAATTGAGCGGTGCATAATCATACTTCTCAGCGTCAGTATAATTACGTTCTTTCAAAGCAACTATCTTTTCCATCAAAGGATGGGTAAGATGATGCTTCAAATCGGGATTATCTGTATAAAAATTAGCCATTATTTATCGTATTATTTTATAGCTTCTATTCCGGCTATGCGACCATTAATACGCAATCGGAAAGATGAAGAAGCTTATTTGGAGTTTTTCTTGTAATATTTAATCAACTTGGGTATCACTTCTTCAAGATTGCCGGTGATAACATAGTCGGCAATAGTGTTGATAGGAGCGTTGGGGTCGTTGTTGATAGAGATTATTATAGAGCTGTCCTGCATACCGGCGATGTGCTGGATCTGACCGGAAATACCACATGCTATGTAGAGTTTCGGGCGGACAGTCACACCTGTTTGTCCGATCTGACGTGCATGTTCGGTGAAACCTGCATCGACAGCGGCACGTGATGCGCCAACTTCGGCACCAAGCACGTTAGCAAGGTCATGGAGAAGTTGGAAGTTCTCTTTGGAACCTACGCCATAACCACCTGCTACGATAATCGGAGAGTTCTTAATGTTAATTTTTGATTTTTCGATATGGCGGTCAAGGATTTCAACCACGAAATCTTCATCGCTCACATATTTCTTAGCGTCAAGTTCTATCACCTCGCCTTTGTGATTGGGGTCGAAGATTTCTTTCTTCATCACACCCTCACGCACGGTTGCCATCTGAGGACGACATTCGGGATTGACGATAGTAGCAACGATATTACCACCGAATGCGGGACGAATCTGATAGAGAAGGTCTGTGTAGCTCTTTCCTGTCTTGGGGTCGGTGTGGTCGCCGATTTCAAGGGCTGTACAGTCGGCGGTAAGACCGCTGTGGAGGCATGAGCTTACACGAGGACCGAGGTCACGACCTATGCAAGTTGCGCCCATAAGACAGATTTGCGGTTTAATCTCACGGAAGAGATTGATAAGCACTGCCGAATGGGGATTTGAAGTATAGGGGAAAAGACGAGGGTCAGCCACTTTATACAAGCGGTCAACACCGTAAGGGAATACTTGCTTTTCAACACCGTCGAGATTATCGCCAACCACTACGGCTTCAAGTTTCACACCGAGTTTGGAAGCGAGCACGCGACCTTTTGTCAGCAGTTCAAGGCTGACGTCAGCGATGCGACCGTCTTCAAATTCGAGATATACGATTAAGTTATTTTTGTCCATTGTTGTTTATGCTTTATCCGATAGTATGGTTGGCAATCAGTTCTTTTATAAGCTCTTCGATTTGTGCGTCGCTGTCGTCGAGTTGGCGGCTTTCCTTAGCGGTAAATACAACGTTTTCGATGGCTTTAACCTTTGTGGGAGAACCGGGCAGACCTATCTGCTCGGGATCTGCGTCAACAAATGCTGCGCTCCACTCCTGAAGTTTAAGGTAGGGACGCTTTTCGAGGAGTTCCTTGCGCTCGTCAGAGAGTTTTGCAGCTTCGCTTGGTGATGCCGCATATTTGTATTTCTGCACACGCATAGCGTTGCGGGGACGGCAGTCAGCTGCGGAACCGTTTACAGTCACTACGCAGGGTAGAGGTGCCTTGACGGTTTCAACACCGTTTTCAAGACGACGTTTTACGGTTACATATCCGTCCTTCAAGTCAAGGATTTCTTCGGCGTAAGTTATCTGAGGAATACCAAGCTTTTCGGCAATCTGGGGACCTACCTGCGCAGTGTCACCATCGATGGCTTGACGGCCACCGAGGATAATGTCGTATTTGCCAAATTTTTTCACTGCCTGTGCGAGTGAATAGGAGGTGGCGAGAGTGTCAGCGCCGCCAAGAACACGGTCGGTGAGCACTATGCCATTGTCGGCACCACGGTAGATAGCTTCACGGATGATTTCAGAGGCACGGGGAAGACCCATAGTTAGCAACGTGATTGTAGACCCGGGATTGGCATCTTTCAGGCGAAGGGCTTGCTCAAGAGCGTTGAGATCCTCGGGATTAAAGATGGCAGGGAGAGCCGCACGGTTTATAGTGCCATCTTCTTTCATTGCATCTTTGCCCACATTACGGGTGTCAGGCACCTGCTTGGCGAGCACAATGATGTTAAGACTCATACTGTTATAGATTGGTTATATTATATTTTTTAGTTAGTCGTGGTATGTCATGCACATATAATGTGACCCGACAAATTTACAACTTTTTAAGAAAAAAAGGAAACCCCTTATGTGAATAATTGTGAAAGAGGTTGTTAACCCTCTTCCACAATTATTACTTGAGATTGTTTACTTTGTATGTTCTTCCACCCATTTGCGAGCATTGATAAATGCGTCGATCCATGGGGTGATTTGGTCGGAATGGCGTGTGCCGGGATAGAAACCGCATTGCCATGGGAAGATTGCCCTTTCAAGGTGTGGCATCATGGCAAGATGGCGTTCGTCAGCAGAGCAGATACCTGCCACTGAGCAGCGTGAGCCGTTCGGATTGCCTGGATAGCCGTTGTAGTTGTATTTTGCTACCACGTTGTAGCTCTCCATTGGCATCGGGAGGTGGAATTTGCCCTCACCGTGTGCAACCCAAATTCCGAGCTTGCTTCCAGAAAGTGATCCGAGCATTACAGAGTTGTTCTGCGGGATGCTTACGCCGAGGAACTGAGACTCGAACTTATGGCTGTCGTTGTGGAGCATCTGTGTCTTTTTAGGATGCTCGGGATTGATGAGGTTCAACTCTATCATGAGCTGGCAACCATTGCAGATACCGAGCGAGAGGGTGTCTTTGCGAGCGTAGAAGTTCTTAAGAGCGTTCTTGGCATTTTCATTCCAAAGGAAGCCTGAAGCCCAACCTTTGGCAGAGCCGAGCACGTCGCTATTTGAGAAACCGCCGCAGAATACTATCATGTTGACATCCTCAAGGTTCTCGCGGCCGCTCATAAGGTCAGTCATGTGGACATCTTTCACGTCGAATCCGGCGAGGTAGAGTGAATAAGCCATTTCACGGTCGCCGTTCACACCTTTTTCACGAATTATGGCTGCTTTCACACGGTCGCCATGTCCGTCACGGCGCAGGGTGATGCCACGTGAAGCGAGTTTGCCATCAAAACCGGCTGGGAGACGATAACGTATAGGTTGTTTCTTGTAATTCTCATAACGAGAGCGGGCACAAGTCTCACCGCTCTGAAGAGCATCCATGAGGTAGCTTGTGTGGAACCATACGTCACGCAGATAATCTATGCCGAGCAAACGTTGAGTTCCGGCATGGTTTACTATTAGTGTGCGTTCATCGGTAGGCACACCTATGTGGCAGAAACGTACTCCTGCTTTGGTCAGAATTTCGTCAACCTTAGCTATTTTTGAAGCTTCAACCTGAGCCACAAGTGCGGGATTTTCTGCGAAAAGTATCTTGATGAGGTCTGTTTCGCCAAGGTCGGCAAATCCGGTTGTGTCTAGTTCGATACCACCGTCTGTGTTTGCGAATGTCATTTCCAGAAGAGTGGTCACAAGTCCGCCGGCAGCAACGTCGTGAGCGGCGAGCAGCATGTTTTTCTTCACAAGCTCCTGAACAGTCTGGAAGGTTGTCACAAACTTTTCAGTGTCGGTGACTGTGGGTGATTCAGCGCCGAGTTTGCCAAGGCTTTGTGCGAATGCTGATCCTCCAAGTTTAAGAGAGTCAGCCGAGAAGTCAATGTAATATAGCATTGAACCCTTGCGGCGTATCACAGGTGAAAGTGTCTTCTTAACGTCACTCACTTCTCCGGCTGCGGAGATGATAACTGTGCCGGGAGCAAATACCTTATCCTCGCCATATTTTTGAGTCATGGAGAGAGAGTCCTTGCCGGTAGGTATGTTCACGCCTATCTTGCAAGCGAAATCACTACAAGCTTCCACAGCACGGTAGAGAGCAGCGTCTTCACCGGGATTCTTGCAGGGCCACATCCAGTTGGCGCTAAGCGACAAACCTTTTATACCGTCGGTAAGGGGAGTGCCTACGATATTTGTCAAGGCTTCGGCTATCGCCATCACAGAGCCTTTGGCAGAATCTATAAGAGCAACTTGCGGAGCGTGACCGATAGAGGTAGCGATACCCTTGGTTCCGCTATAGTCGAGAGCTACGACACCGCAGTCGCTAAGCGGGAGCTGTATTTCTCCCTGACACTGCTGACGGGCAATCTTACCTGTGATAGAGCGGTCAACCTTGTTGGTGAGCCAGTCCTTACAAGCCACGGCCTCAAGACTCAATGTCTGTGCCACATATTGCTCGATGTTGTCTTCGCTGTACTCTACATCTTTATATTTAGTCTCAACAGTGTTGTCGGTAAGTGTTGTCTTGGGTGATGATCCGAACATGTCGCTCATGGCAAGATCGATTGGCTTCACGCCATCTTTCTGCTCAAATACAAAGCGATGGTCGCCTGTGGTTTCACCTACAACATACATTGGAGCGCGTTCACGGTCGGCGATGGTCTTGACATATTCAATGTCCTCTTTCTTGAGCACCATTCCCATGCGTTCCTGACTTTCATTACCGATGATTTCCTTTGACGATAGGGTATGGTCGCCGATGGGGAGCGCATCGATTTCAATCTTACCGCCTGTCTCTTCAACAAGCTCGGAAAGAGCGTTGAGGTGGCCGCCGGCACCATGGTCGTGGATTGAAACTATAGGATTGTTGTCATTCTCAGCGAGCGCACGGATTACGTTTGACACACGCTTTTGCATTTCGGGATTGGCACGCTGAACAGCGTTAAGCTCGATACCTGATGCGTATTGACCTGTCTCCACTGAGGATACAGCGCCACCGCCCATACCGATGCGGTAGTTATCACCACCCATCACTACTACGGCTTCACCTGCTTCTGGAACACCCTTGATGGCATCCTTTGATGCGGCATAACCCACGCCTCCGGCAAGCATGATAACCTTGTCGTATGCGTACATCTTGCCATTCTCGTCATGTTCGAAGGTAAGGAGTGAACCGCAGATAAGCGGCTGTCCGAACTTGTTACCGAAGTCTGACGCACCGTTTGACGCCTTGATGAGAATTTCGGCAGGTGTCTGATACAACCAAGCACGAGGGTTCATCATAAGTTCCCACGGATAGTTGCCGAGACGGGGATATGATGTCATATATACGGCTGTACCTGCCAACGGTAGAGATGCACGGCCTCCGCCGAGACGGTCACGGATTTCACCGCCGCTACCGGTGGCTGCGCCGTTGAACGGCTCGACTGTGGTGGGGAAGTTGTGAGTCTCAGCTTTGAGTGAGAGTACTGTGGGGAGGTCACGCACTTCGAAATAGTCGGAACGTTCGGGGTGGGTGGGGTAGAACTGTGCTACAGTTGGACCTTCAACAAAAGCCACATTGTCTTTATATGCCGACACGAGCTTGTTGGGGTTTTCCTGAGATGTCTTCTTTATTAATTTGAAAAGTGATAGCGGTTTTTCTTCGCCGTCAATCACAAATGAACCATTAAATATCTTATGGCGGCAGTGCTCGCTGTTAACCTGAGAGAAACCAAACACTTCACTGTCGGTTAAAGGACGTCCGAGGCGTTCGCTCAACTGACGGAGATAATCCTCTTCCTCTTTGCTGAGGGCGAGACCTTCACGGCTGTTATACTCTGTTATGTCAGCAATATGCTCGATTGGAGCTGCGGTGTTGCTGGTGGTGAACACTCGTGAGTTCAGACCGTCGTAAAGACGGGAGAGCATCTTGTCGAACACCGGTTCGTCAGTGGTGATTTTGTGGAATTCCTCAATTCGGGTAATACCCTCGATACCCATGTTTTGAGTGATTTCCACTGCGTTAGTGCTCCAAGGGGTGATCATCTCCTTTCGGGGACCGATGAATCGACCTTTCACACTTGTTGACGACAGAGGTGTTGCTCCTGAAAATAACCAAGTTAGTTTTTCTTTTTCCAGGTCAGAGAACTTGTGGGTAGTCTCCACTGCATAGATAAGGTTGGCACCTTTCTTAAAAAATACGACCATAAGTGATAAATATCGGTGATTGGAAGTTTATACGTTACATGATTGGAAAATTACCGCCTGTTTCAGAGGGCAATATTCCGCTACAAAGTTACAATAAATCCTTGGTAACACCAAATAGAAATGTCATGTCCTATATTTCCGTTTTATTGTCAAATTGACATTATCGCACTATTTTTACCTGAAAAAGTATTATCTTTGCACTGTGATAAATGGCAAATAACTGATAATTAACTAAAAGATGAATAAAATAAAGAAAATAGGGGTTCTTTTTGATTTGGATGGCGTGCTTGTGGATAGCGAAGGCGAGTATTCCAAATTCTGGGGTGCCACAGGCCGAAAATTTAATGTCGGAGGCGATACTTTTGCTGATGATATTAAGGGAACCACACTCGGTGAGATCCTTACCGGTTTTAATGAAGCAGACCGTCACGGGATTGTCGCCGCATTACATAAATTTGAGGAAGAAATGATGTATCCTGTCTTTCCCGGCGTAATGGAGTTTCTAATCGCTCTGAAAGAAAACGGGATACCTTCAGCGATAGTCACAAGCAGCGATGATACTAAGATGAATTTCCTTTTTAGACGCCATCCTGAATTTCAGGATTATATAAATGAGGTGATAACCGGTTCGATGGTAAAAAACAGTAAGCCGGATCCGGAAGGTTATCTGCTTGGCGCAAGCAAAATCGGTGTCGCACCTGAAGACTGCTATGTGTTTGAAGATTCAATGCAGGGTGTTGAAGCGGGTATGCGTTCAGGTTCTACCGTGATTGCTTTGGCTACCACTAATTCTCGGGAGAAACTTCAAACGAAGTCGCCCCATTATATTATTGACAGCTTTTTGCAATTGACAATTGACAATGGAGAATTAGCAATTGACAATTGACAGTTGACAATTGACAATGGACTCATCGGCTTTGCCGCTTTGTTCTGCAAAGAATTGACTTATCGGCTTTGTCGCTTTGCTCTGCAAAGATTTGTCAGTTGAGGTCTATAATTGAGAATTGCGACCATAAAAAATTCCCGATGACGGGTGTCAGTCAGGAATATGTTTTGAGAAATGAATGTTTGACGATGTAAGTTTGTCTGATGACTATAATCAACTATAATATTGAAAATAGAGTTGTCAAGTCAACTTATCAATCGTTAACTGCTTTGAAGCTCATGTCGAGTCCTTTGACTGAGTGGGTAAGTGCGCCGACTGAGATAAAATCTACGCCACATTCGCCATAGTCACGGAGTGTGTCCAGTGTGATGCCGCCTGATGATTCGACTTCTACCTGACCGTTGATCAGTTTAACTGCTTCACGCGTGCGTTCAGGAGTGAAATTGTCGAGCATAATACGGTCGATTCCGGCTTTGAGTGCTTCGTTTATCTCATCGGTGTTGCGTACTTCCACTTCGATTTTAAGGTCTTTACCGTTTTCGGCAAGATACTTCTTCGCTGCATTTACAGCCTGAGTGATACCGCCGGCAAAATCAATGTGATTGTCTTTGATAAGTATCATATCAAACAATCCGATGCGGTGATTACAGCCACCACCGATTCTTACGGCTTCTTTCTCAAGCATACGCATACCGGGAGTGGTCTTGCGAGTATCGAGAACCTTGGTTTTGAGCCCTTCGAGACGAGCTTGGTATTTTGCTGTCTGAGTAGCTATGCCGCTCATGCGTTGCATTATGTTAAGCATTACTCGTTCGGTCTGCAGGAGTGAACGCACACTCCCTTCCACTTCGAAAGCTATATCACCGGGTTTGACATGCGCGCCGTCTTTTATAAAAACGGTCATCTTCAGAGACGGGTCGAATTTCTCGAACACCTTGCGGGCGATATCCACACCTGCCAATATACCTTCTTCCTTGACTATAAGGCGTTGTTTGCCTTGCTCGTCTGCCGGAATGGTACTAAGAGTGGTATGGTCGCCGTCACCAACGTCTTCGGCAAAGGCAAGTGTCAAAAGGTCGTCAATTAGCTGATCTGTAGTTTCCATATTTTAAGTCGAATTATATAAAATAAAATTATAAACAGATGAAAATCGTTCTGCTCGCTGTGGGTAAAACCTCTACCGATTATCTGATTAAAGGTATAGAGGGTTTTATAAAACGTATCAACCATTATGTGCCGATGGAGTTGAGTATAATTCCCGACTTGAAATCGACAAAGGGGCTGACAGAGGAGACGCAGAAGGTGCGTGAGGGTCAGGCTATGATAGCTGCGTTGCAATCGGGCGATGTGGTGGTGCTTCTTGATGAGCGGGGGAAAGAGTACACTTCCCGTGAATTTGCTTCTCAGATTGACCGCAAGATGGTGCAGGGTATCAAGAGGCTTGTGTTTGTTATCGGTGGACCATACGGATTCTCTCAGGAGATGTATGACAGGGCAAATGAAAAAATTTCTCTGTCAAGGATGACATTCACTCATGAGATGGTGCGTCTGTTCTTCGTGGAGCAAATATATAGGGCTATGACGATACTTCGGGGTGAGCCATACCATCATGACTGATGGCTATAGATTTGCAATCTTGAATATTATCCATATTATGGCAAACGCAATGACTGTGTAGGTGATGGCACTACGTATGAAAAGCCACAAACGGTTGCTTCTGCCTGATGACAGCCAAGTGTAAAACCCGGCTGAAATCACCCCGAAGGCTATAGCTGCCAATACCCAGTATTCCACCTCTCCCATTGCGGATTATTTTTTGAATTTACCACCTTTAAGACCGCCTTTTGCGCCGCCTGAGAGTGAGAATATATTCTGGTCGTAACTTACGGTTTTCTGACCCTGTTCGCGTTTGCGTTTTAGCGCAAGATGAACGAGGCGGTCCATGAGTTTGTCAAAGGGCAGACCGGTTGCTTCCCAGAGATAGAATGAGAGAGAACCGGGTATTGTGTTGATCTCGTTGACAAATATTTCTTTGGTGTCATCATCAACTATGAAATCGATACGGCTAACGCCATGACAGCTGAGCACACGGAATGTCTCACCGGCGAGGAAACGTATTCTGTCAGTCATATCCTTGGGCAAATCAGCAGGTATGCGTTTCTGTGAAGCCTGCATACCTTTAGCTCCCTTGGTTCCGCCCATGTACTTATCCTCATACGAGAGGATTTCCGCACTCTTTATAGGCTCTTCGAGTACTGAAGATTCATATTCATCGCAATCTCCGAGCACGGAGCAGTTGATTTCCTTAAGGTTGTCAACCATGTGCTCCACTATGATACGTGCTGAGTATTTTTCAGCGATTTCAATTTTTTCAATAAGCTGTTCTCGGTTTGCAGCTCTACCGATACCTACGCTTGAACCGAGATTTGCGGGCTTTACTATGACTGGATAACCGATTTTGGTTTCTATTTTTTCAATGAGCTGATCACGCTGTGCGAACCATTGTTTATCCGTAAACCACACATAATTGATCACAGGAATGTCAGACGAAGCAAGGATCATTTTCATGGTTATTTTATCCATGCCGTTTGCGCTCGCAAGAGTGTCGCATCCTGCGTAAGGTATACCTATAGTTTCAAGCACGCCTTCAAAAATACCATCCTCCACATTTGATCCGTGAAGTACCGGAATCACCACGTCGAGTGTGGTGAGCGGACCTTTGTTGCCAAACATTCCTGCGGGTTTAGAACGGTAAAGGTTATAATCGCCATAAACAGGCTTCATATAAACTTCGGTACATTTGGCAAGAAGGGATGGGATATCACGATAGTTAGCGATTTCGAAAAGAGCATCGCCAGTGTAATATTTCCCTTGTTTGGAAATATATATGGGAGTAACATCATATTTCTCACGATTAATAGCATGCATTGCCTGTGAGGCTGAGATTACTGAAATTTCATGCTCGGTGGAACGACCTCCGAAGAATACTCCAATATTGGTTTTCATTATATATGGTTAATTATGATTATAAACAAATCTGATCACACTCTAAAAATTCATTTAGAAAGATTCAATTAAATCGAATTGAACAAAATCGAATAGAATAGAATCGAATTGAACTGAAATGAATTGTCAACTGTCCATTGTCAATTGTCCATTGTCACTTGAACGTGTCCGGCAGGTCATTTTCATATAAGATAGTGTCGCCCGGACGAAGCATAGTGGCTAATAGTGACTGTGCTTCAGCAAAACTGTTTACCTTGTGGATTTTTGCTGTGCGTGGGCTTACATTTTCAATCCCTGTCACAATTGCTTCACGGTTATATTCACCTACGATGATAGCTTCATCGGCGCAATTTGCAATCTTAGCCCCGAAAGCCTCATTGAGTTCAGCTTGGCGATCGCCGAGTTCAATCATTCCCGGTGTCACCACAATGCGCTTCCCTTGTGTCATCATTGCAAGCACATCTAAAGCCATTTTAGAACCGGTAGGATTTGAATTGAATGCATCATCTATAATGGTCACACCTCCTGCGGTGCGTTTCATGTTAAGGCGATGTTCCACCTGCTCGATTTGGCTTACAGCGTATTGAATCTTATTCACAGGCACATCCAAACGCAATGCCACGATAATGGCAGCAAGTAGATTTGACACATTACATTCGCCCACAAGTTTGGTTTTGAATTCAGTTTTACAACCGTCAGGGCTTACCAATCTGAATGTTGTACCTGTAGGAGTGTAGGTTATATCCTCAGCGATATATTCAGCCGTATTTGTAGCGGTTACAGCGTAACGGATACATTCCACATTATTGACGGGGCGGTTAGCCACAAATGGGAAATCATCATTGACCACCGCTAAGCCGTCAGCCGGCAATGAGTCGATAAGCTCAAATTTTGTGCGCTGCACATTTTCAATTGTCTTGAATGATTCGAGGTGCTGCTCGCCCACTGCGGTGACAATACCTATTTCAGGATGCACGAGGTCACATATCTCTTTAATGTCGCCGGGTTGTTTTGCTCCCATCTCCACGATGAACACCTCATTATATGGCTTGAGATATTCTCTCACGGTGCGTATCACACCCATTGTGGTGTTGAAACTGCCCGGAGTCATCATCACGTCGAATTTCTCTTGGAGGATTCGATTAAGATAATGCTTGGTGCTTGTCTTGCCATAGCTGCCGGTGACACCTATTATTTTCAAGTCAGGCATTGACTCAAGTATACGCTGAGCGTCCTTGTAATATTTTCCGTTGATGTGTTTCTCTACCGGTTTCAGGATGTAATTGGCAGCGAGCAGGAACAAATGTGAAAAACAGTAGATGAGGAGAAGATATATAGCTGCGAAATCCAATGAATACCCTTTGGTAACACAAAAGGCTATTACAATCGCAAGTACTATTGCCGCAAGTAGTAGCATGACCGAGAGTATTCGCCATGCTCTGCGTGTCATTACTAAAGGCTTCTTATATTTCTTTCCGGCAAGTATGAATATATTTACAATACATACAAGACTTATCAGGTTTGTTGAAACGATAGGCACTGATAGGGTGGAAAGAGCCGCAAGTACTACCGCGCCCGATACAAGACGCATGGTTGATGTGGTGTCATGTGAGGTCGAAAGCCAGCGGTTATAACGTTCGTTGCGATAAGAATTTTGCTGGAGCATCATAAGGTCTCGCTTAAATTCAAGCACGACATTTATTGATGCTAATACTATGGCTATTATGGTGACTGCCAACATTTTTTATTTATATGAAATTGTTATCAATAATTATTTCCCGAGAAAGCTGCGCAATACGGCTGCGAATTGCCCCGGATTATCCAAAAAACTATAGTGTCCGCAACCCGGGAAAGAGACCAACCCGGCATCCGGGATTAACTGCTCCATCTTTTTGGCGTCTTTAAGCGGTGTGGCTGTATCATTCTCACCCCATATTAAAAGGGTTGGAGCTTTTATGAGCGAAAGTCGGTCTGAAAGGTCCTCATTCACCACTTTTGAAAGTATGCGGCGCATCATTGGGGATGCATTGGCGTAATCGCTGGACCCGGCTTTGGCTCGTTTAGAGTCAAGCCGTCGCTCGGCATCCTCCTTGCCGTAGATCATATACATGAGCCGTTTCATAAGCTTGAATGTGTATACTTTCCAATAATAGCGAAGGGTTCTGGTGGGTTTGATGCCTGCTGCGTCAACGAGGATCATTTTTTCAATCGGGTTGCGTGAGGCGTAGAGTATGCCTACTCTACCTCCGAAGGAATGTCCCAAAAGGGTAGGAGAAGAAATGCCTAAATTTTTTACAAGAGCTTCGATTTGTCGGGTATACATTTCGACGCCCCAGACTTCATCAGGTTCCTGAGAGTCGCCAAATCCCGGAAAATCGACATTTATCACCCTATATCTGCATGACAATGCAACTCGCTCGATAGAAGCGAGGGTTGTGTGGTTGCAACCCCAGCCGTGCATCAGGATTATGACCTTATCGCCGGTTTCTGAATCTGTGTAATGGAATTTCAAGCCTTCCAGTGATATCTCTTTATCCATCGTTACAAAATTAGCCACAAAGTTAGGAAAAAAGGGGCGAAATAACCAACTGATACTCTAAAAAGATTTTGATATGCACGTTTTGTTGAGTAATTTTGCGTCATAAAATATAAATAGGCTAATGCCATGCAATTTTAAATATTGTTATTTGATGAAGATAAAGATATTTACAGCGATTCTGTCTGTTACATTAGTGGGTTGTGGCTCTAATCCTCACAGTGAGGTGAGCAAGGAGGCTGATGACCATGGACACCATGAAGATGAGATAGTGGTTAACCCTAAGGATGCAAAGCGTTTTGGCATAGAAGTCGAAGGTGTAGCTCCGACACAGTTCAGTGAAGTGGTTAAGGTTATAGGTGAAGTTCTGCCGGTGTCGTCTGATCAAGCGGTTGTTTCAGCTCCGACCTCCGGTATTGTCCGACTGTCAGCCGGTGTGACTCAAGGTAAAAGTGTGAAAGCGGGTGAACGTATAGCATCTATTTCTGCAAAAGGTATTAGCGGTGGTGACCAAAATGAGGCTGCGAGGGTAAATCTTGAAGCCGCCAAGCGTGAGCTTGACCGTATAACACCATTGCTCGCTGATGGAATTGTAACCAAAAAGGATTATAATGACGCTTTGCAAGCTTACGAGTCTGCAAAAGCCGCTTACAGTACTCCTGCCGCTGGTGGGGCTGCCTCATCTCCGATAAATGGAGTGATTAGCAACATGATGGTGTCGGACGGCACATACGTTGAAGCCGGACAGCCTATTGCAACTGTTGCCCGAAGCACTCGCATGACTCTAAAGGCTCTGCTCCCTCAGAAATATATCTCATTCCTGCCTTTGATAGAGACCGCTAATATCACCACGGCGCAATCCGATAAGGTGATAGCGCTTAAAGACCATGGCGGAAAGTTGCTTTCCTCTTCAGTGTCTGGCGGTAATGACATGCAAGGGTATATACCTGTGTATTTCTCTTTTGACAATAGCGGAGATATTGCTCCCGGAACTGCAGCCGACGTTTATCTTATAGGCAGTTCTAAAGCTGAAGCCATCACCGTGCCTGTGTCTGCTCTTTCAGAACAGATGGGTGAGACCTTTGTATATATAAAGGAAGATGAACATGGTTATGAGAAATCACCTGTTAAGATAGGCAGAAATGACGGTAAGAGGGTAGAGATCCTTTCGGGGGTTGAAGCCGGTGATTCGGTCGTTGTGAAAGGTGTGACTTTTGTAAAACTTGCTGAGACATCCACTGTGGTGCCCGAAGGCCATTCACATTCTCATTAATCAAACTAATGACATCAGAGGACTATGCTTAATAAGATAATAAAGCTCTCGCTTAACAACCGCATGGCAGTCATTGTGCTGTCAGGTTTGTTGTTGCTCTATGGCATGTTTGTACTTTTGCGCACGGAGGTCGATATTTTCCCCGACCTTAATGCCCCAACGGTAGTTGTCATGACTGAAGCTCCGGGAATGGCACCGGAAGAGATTGAAAAAGTGGTTACATATCCGGTTGAAACTGCTGTAAACGGTGCTTCGGGTGTCAGACGTGTGCGTTCTTCATCCGCTACGGGTTTTTCTGTAGTATGGGTTGAGTTTGACTGGGGTACTGATGTTTACCGTGCCCGTCAGATTGTGACTGAAAAATTGTCAGAGGCTGAGGGCAATTTCCCACCCGGTGTTGGTAAACCAACGCTCGGACCTCAGTCATCAATATTGGGCGAGGTGCTGATTATAGGGCTTACCTCAGATTCGATAACCTCGCAGGAACAATTACGTACCATTGCTGACTGGCAGATAAGACCTCGGCTCCTGTCTCTTTCCGGTATCTCACAGGTGTCAGTGATAGGTGGTGATGCTAAGGAATATCAGATAAGGCTGCTTCCCGGAGCTATGCAGAAGCATGGTGTCTCCCTGACTGAAATTAGGGAGGCAGTTGCCAACATGAATAACAATGCCTCTGGTGGTGTCCTTTATGAATATGGGAATGAATATCTTATAAAAGGTGACATATCCACTAACGATTTGGACGCATTGGGAGACGTCGTGGTCAAGAGCGATGAGAATGGCATAGTGCGCCTTGTGGATGTGGCTGAAATAGCTACAGGGTCGCAACAGCCGAAATTAGGTGTGGCATCTCTCAACACCAAGCCTGCCGTGCTTCTCACTGTGACTAAACAACCTGCGGTCGGGACGATTGAACTTACCGACAAGATAGACGAACAGCTTGAGCAGCTGAAAGCCACGCTTCCGGCTGATGTTAAGGTCTCGACCGATATATTCCGCCAGTCGGACTTTATTGCCAATTCTATCGGTAATCTGCAAGAGTCGCTGTTTATCGGAGCTATCTTTGTGATTGTAATCCTGTTTTTCTTCCTGATGAATGTCAGGACCACTCTGATCTCCTTAGTGGCATTGCCTTTGTCTATAATAGTGACCGTCCTTGTGTTGCATTTCCTTGGTTTGACCATTAACACCATGAGTCTTGGCGGTATCGCTATAGCCATCGGTTCATTGGTGGATGATGCAATTGTCGATGTGGAGAATGTATATAAACGATTGCGTGAGAATCTGAGAAAGAAGGAGCCGATATTGAAGGTAGTTTACAATGCTTCGAAGGAGGTACGTCTCCCGATATTCAACTCATCGCTTATAATAATGGCGAGCTTCCTTCCGCTCTTCTTCCTTGACGGTATAGAGGGTAAGATGCTTAAGCCACTCGGTATATCGTTCATTGTGGCACTTATAGCATCTACCATTGTGGCGTTGACCGTCACGCCGGTTCTTTGCAGCTATCTTCTGGGTGGAGACAAAGTGGCAAAAAGCCTTGACCGTGAGTCGTGGGTAGCCCGTAAGTTACGAATAGCCTATACCGGCGCGTTGAAACATTCGTTTTCACACATACGACCTATATTTATAGGTACCGGTTTATTGTTCATCGCTGCTATAGGTGTATTTTTCACTTTGGGACGCGGTTTTCTCCCTTCATTCAACGAAGGCTCCCTCACCATTAATGTAAGCACTCTTCCCGGTATATCGTTGGAGGAGAGTGACCGTCTTGGTAGGGAAGCTGAGAAAATAATTCTCTCCATGCCTGAAATATCCACTGTGGCAAGAAAAACTGGACGTGCTGAACTTGACGAACATTCACTTGGCGTGAATGTTTCGGAAATTGAAGCTCCGTATAAACTTGACAAGGGGCGTGACCGTAAGGAATTGCTTGCCGATCTTCGCCACGAGCTGTCGCATTTGCCCGGAGCCAATATTGAGATTGGTCAGCCTATTTCACATAGAATTGATGCCATGCTTTCAGGCACGGAAGCTCAGATTGCAATTAAGCTCTTTGGTGACGACCTCACACGCTTGTATAATATCGGCAATAAGATAAAGTCAACAGTTTCGTCGGTTGACGGAGTGGTGGATGTAAACATAGAGCAGCAAGTGCAGCGTCCACAACTTGATATACGCCCGAAGCGAGGTATGCTCGCATATTACGGCATACCGATGGGTGAGTTTGCCGACTATATAAATGCGGCTCTTGGTGGTGAAAAGGTTTCACAGGTATACGAAAACGGAATACCGTATGATCTCACTCTCCGCATGGACGCAGGGAGCCGCAGCTCTATAGAGGATATATCCAACATGATGATTGACACTCAGAAAGGGCAGGTGCCACTGAGTGCGGTAGCTGATATTACTTCTACCACCGGACCAAACACTATTAACCGTGAGAATGTGAGCCGCAGAATCGTCGTATCGGCTAATGTGGCTGACAGAGACCTTAGAAGTGTGGTCAATGATATTCAGAAAGAGGTGAATGAGCATATCTCACTTCCCGAGGGATACTATATAAATTATGGAGGTCAGTTTGAAAATGAAGCTAAAGCATCGCAGACACTTGCGTTAGTGTCGCTGATTGCGCTTGTGATCATTTATCTCCTTCTGTATGCCCAGTTCCATAACACAACTCAGGCTCTCATAATACTCCTCAACATGCCTCTTGCGATAATAGGTGGTATATTTATGCTTCGCATTACTTCCGGCGAGCTTAATATCCCGGCTATTATAGGCTTTATATCGCTGCTCGGCATTACTACCCGCAACGGTATGTTGCTGATGTCACGTTACGATCAATTGCATGAGGAAGGCGAAGGTTTGATGGATAGGATAATGCATGGCTCAACCGACCGTCTTAATCCGATCCTTATGACGGCTTTAAGCTCGGCCCTTGCCTTGATACCGCTTGCGATAAATGGAGACAAACCCGGCAATGAGATACAGTCACCTTTGGCGCTTGTGATTCTTGGCGGTCTGCTTACTTCAACTGTACTCAATATATTTATTGTGCCGTTGGCTTATTACCTTACAGAACGTAAAAATAAATCAAAATCAGAAAAAGATAACAATACGATAATAACTGACTGATGAGACGTATATATATACCGTTATTATTACTTTTATGCCCGTTTACGATTGGTGCAGACAATTTCAGCGACGTGCTGAACACTATTGTCACCAATAATCTCACCACCAAATATAACGTAGCCTCTGATTATGCTAAGATTGAGGAAATGAAGGGTGAGAATCAGTTGGAGGCACCTGAAGTTGAGTTTGAACGTGTGTGGGGCGCAAAGAATGTAGGCAATAAATGGGGATTGTCAGTGACGCAATCATTTGACTGGCCCGGCGTTTATAAGGCAAGAAAAGAAGCTATAAGCAAGTCGGAATATGCCATGCATTATTTGCGTGAATCCTCAGTGCTCGATGTGCGCATGGAAGTGAGATTGGCTCTTATTGATTTGATATATACCCGCCAGAAGATGAATGTCACAAAAGGCTTGTCGGAAAGTATGGGTAAATTGATGGAATCATATCGCATTGCCGCGGAGCGTGGGGAAGAGACTCGTCTGGACTATAATAAAGTTGTGATTGAGAAAATCCAGATAAACAGAGAGCTTAAATCACTCGAAGGGCAATTTGCGGTGGCAGTATCATCTTTGGAATCGCTCAACGGCGGAGAGCCTGTGACCCCTTTATTGGATGCTATAGGGGATAGTTATCCCGATTACTCCCTGTCTCAGTTGGCACCTACTCCTGAGTCTATAAAAGAAAAAGATCCGCAATATGCCGCAGCTATGGCTTCGATTGAAGCTAACAAATCTCTGGTCAAGGTCGAAAAAATGAGCCGTATACCCGGATTCTCCATCGGTTACGTCCACGAGAACGAGATGGGCGAGAATTTTAACGGTTTTTCATTTGGTATCACTTTGCCGTTTTTGACCGGGAAGAGCAAGGTCAGGGCAGCAAATTTACAAACCGAGGCTTTGAATTTCGAAGCTGAAATTATCCTGACCCAAAGAGTTGCTGAAATGAATGGCGTTTACAAGCAAGCTCAGGCGATACATGATTTTATAAATGAATATGAACCTGTCATTAACAGTGATGCCAATTTGCAGTTGTTGAAAAAAGCTTTTGACGGCGGTCAGATATCGTTATTGACCTACCTTCAGGAGGTCACCTATTTCCGTACGGCATATAATGATTATCTTGATACGGTGTATGAATACCAGCAAGCACTTGCTAAACTGTCAAGATATATGTGATGGTAGAGTGACATATTGAAATATAAAATAAAGGGACGGACTTTTGAGATTCATCAGTCCGTCCTTTTGGTTATAGTTATAAATGTTGAGATTTTAACCTATTATTTCGGCAGGAAGGGTAGGCATTGCTCCTTTCTGTGTGCAAACGAATGCTGATGTTTCCACAGCCTTTTTATGAGCGTCTGCCACAGAGCGCCCCTTAAGTATATTGGCAATGAAAGCTGCGGTGAATGAGTCACCTGCGCCAACAGTATCGGCAACCTCGACCTTGGGTGTAGGTTGGAATGACACATTACCCGGGGTGAACACATAGCTGCCGTTTATGCCACATGTGAGGATAAGCATTTTAAGATTATACTTACCAAGAAGAATCCAGCACTTATCCTGAAGGTCGATGCCGGGATAACCGAACATCCGACTTACTGTCACAAGCTCTTCGTCATTTATCTT
This sequence comes from uncultured Duncaniella sp., assembly GCA_910577335.1. Lineage (GTDB taxonomy): Bacteria > Bacteroidota > Bacteroidia > Bacteroidales > Muribaculaceae > Duncaniella. Next base: position 104,149 of record CAJTMJ010000004.1, read on the forward strand.
TAGGATATTGCAGCGTTTCATTGAGTTGCAAAGAATATCCTTGTTATAGAACCCTTGACGGAGATTTACATCGAATACTATAAGGCGTTCGTCATCTTGTGGCATTGCATCAAGGAAGCGGTTTATGGTGCTTCGTGACACGACATTACGCTGTGCGAGTGAGCCGAAGCATACGGCACGAGTGCGTTCGGCGAGCGATTCGAGTTTGGCAGTGTAGGGGATATTGTCCCACGCCACGTTTTCTTTTATTTCATATTGCGGTATACCTGCTTGGTCAATTTCCACCTGAACAGTTCCGGTTGGGTAAGGCACTGTTTCGATGAGGTGTTTCACACCTTTTTTATTGAAATTTTCAAGGAGTTCTATTCCGAGAGCATCATCTCCGATAGCGCTCACGGCACAGCTGTCAAGACCGAACTGTGATACATGGTAAGCGAAGTTTGCCGGTGCGCCACCTATTTTTTTACCTTCGGGGAGCACGTCCCACAGGGCTTCTCCCATTCCTACAACTACGTCATTCATGATTATAAAATTTTAGGGTTGTTATCAGTTAGTTTGAGATTTGATTTTTAAGGTGTAATACAACAGATATATCACACCGATTGCCATGACAGCCACGGCACCTGCCTGCCCGGTGGCATCGGCAGCATAACCCATTGCGAGGGGGAATACAGTGCCACCGAAAAGCCCCATGATCATAAGACCGGATACCTCATTTTTCTCCTTTGGCGATGAGGTCAGTGCTTGAGCAAAAATAACAGAGAATACGTTTGAATTACCGAAGCCAATCATTCCGATGGCTATGTATATCGGTGTAAGGCTATCGCAGATCAGTAGCATACCCATTGCTACAAGCATCATCATAACGCTTATTCCGAAAAACCATTTAACGGAAACTGAGCGAAGCATGAAGGCTCCCAAGAAGCATCCTGCAGTACGGAAGATGAAGTAGACACTTGTTGCGAAACCTGCTTCTTCAAGTGGAAGACCAAGGCGTTCCATTATGATTTTAGGTGCGGTGGTGTTGGTTCCCACGTCGATACCCACGTGGCACATGATGCCGAGAAAACATAAGAGGATAAAAGGCTTACCGAGTAATTTGATACATTCACCCACGCCTGAAGCTTTGTCGGGGCGTTCCTCTTCGATAGGTGTTGCACCAAGAGCGGATATTGAAAGGAAGCTGACCACTGCATATATTACGAACAGAGCACGCCATCCGAGCCCAAATGTTGGGAAATATGTTGTGGCTCCCCATGCGGCAAGAATCGGAGCAAGGAATGAAGCGATAGCCTTTACAAACTGTCCGAAGGTGAGTGTAGAAGCGAGTCTGTCGCTGCTTATAAGGTTAGATACCAGCGGATTTAGCGAAGTCTGCATTATGGCGTTGCCTATGCCAAGGAGAGAAAAGGAGAGGAGCATGGTCATATAACTGTCTCCGGTGATGGGGATTATTAATGAAACGGCAGTCACGGCAAGACTTATAAGCACTGTCTTTTTACGGCCTATGCGGTTCATTAACATTCCGGTCGGTACGGAAAATATCAGGAACCAGAAAAAAACGAGTGAAGGGAAGAGATTGGCTTGGGAGTCGGTCAGCCCGAGATCTTTCTGTACATAGTTAGATGCTGTTCCCACGAGGTCTACAAAACCCATGGCAAAGAAACAAAGCATCACTGGGATTATCTGTATTATGGCACTTTTGCGGCTCGTCGCTATTGATTGGGTTGAATCCATGGCTATTATTTTGTTTTCAATGAGTATATTTTGAGATTCAAAATTTTTGCTTTACCTCCATTCGTCTTTAAGGATAAAGTGGAGTAGGGTGAGGTGGGGAATACAAGATTGGTCATCACAAAGCGTCCGTCATTACCGAAGAGCTCGATGCTTGAACGGTCGATGAAGAGTCTTAACCCTATTTTACCGTCAGTCTCGTAGGTGGGAGTGACTGTGACAGCCGGAAAATCTTGGCTGAAGTCTATAAGTCCGCTGTTGGTGCGGTCAAATGACATCGTTTTCGACTCGGCATTATAAATCATTGTCACATTTTCACCTTTGCTGTTCTTAAGCTCAATGTTCACCTCCTTGGCTTTGTTCGCTTCAATATCCATAAGTATTTCACAGATTCCGTCAGAAGGGAGATTGAAATTTTTAGGCTTTGCTGATAATGCAATTTTTGCAGACTTGACAGTGAGTTTGTCACGCATGGCAGTAAGCTCAGGGGATGGTGCCGATGATGCATATATCTGACCGTCGGCAGCCTTGAACAGACCCATTTCACGAGGGAGTGTGTTAGCGCTGCGGAATTGCATGGTGGGTACTTCGGCAGCATATTGCCAATTGCTCATCCAGCCTATTACAGTGCGTCGGTTGTCAGGGGTATCGCTCCAGCTCACTGTGGCATAGTGGTCTTTGCCATAGTCAAGCCATTTTGTTGGCACATTGCCGTTGGCATCTGTATCAGGGGTAAATGTTTTGCCGTCAAAGTCACCGATAAAATATTGTGTGGCGCTACCACCGAAAGGACCGCCGGGGTTAATGTTGCAAATTAATACCCATTTCTTCTCATCAGTCCCTTCAACAGGCAGTTCGAAAAGGTCGGGACATTCCCATACGCCATCCTGCGAACCGAGTCCCTTGCCGAAACGACTTTGGAGTGTCCATGATTTAAGGTCGGGTGATGTGAATATCAACATTTCATGTTCGAGTGCGTGTGCGAGCAGTAGCACCCAGCATTTATGATTCTCATCCCAAAACATATTGGGGTCACGAGCTTCACTCTCAAGAGTGATGATGGGGTTGCCGGGATAAATGTTGAATGTCTCACCATTATCATTGCTCCATGCAAGGCTCTGTGTTTGGCTAATATCGGCTGAAGTATATAATGCTACTATAGCATCTTTGCCAAATCCTGCCGAATTGTTGCGGTCAACTACAGAGCTACCGCTAAATACCATTCCGAGTCCGTTTGGTTCGATTGCAGTTGGATGGCTTTCCCAATTAACAAGATCGGTAGATGTTGAATGTCCCCAAGAGAGATTCTGCCATTTTGATCCGTATGGGTTATATTGGTAATAAAGATGCCAAACTCCGTCTTTGTAAAACATTCCGTTTGGGTCGTTCATCCATCCGTAAAGAGGCGTATGGTGGAAAGCCGGACGATATTTTTCACGGTTTGACGTGTCAAATGTATCTGAAAGCATAATGTTTTTCCAGCAGGCATCCTCTTTTGCCTCACGCACAGAGTTTCTCCCTTGCGAAGTGACAATGGTCAGAACTACATCCTCATTCTTATAAGGTGCCATGTCAACCGGCACGAAATAGTCTATTTTTGATTTTGCAAGACGTGCGTTTATCACTTTCTTGTAATCGCCGTTGACAAGAAGATTTATACGTGCGTCATCGTTGGACTCTTGGATTGGGAGGAGAAGATATTTCCCATCGCCGGTAATGCGCACAAGAGTGTTGTTCACTCCGAGGTGTTCTATTTTCACACCGGTGTCCTTAGCATTTGTAATCATGGGGCTATTCATGGATAATAGTGCCATGAAGAATGGAATTACTTTTTTGACGGTTAATTTCATGTTATTATTAGTTTCTTAGATTTACACTTTAAAAAAGAATCTTTCTTACCTTAAAAACGACCTAATTAAAAACTGCCGAAATATGTCTACGGTATTATCTGCGGTAAAAATTTCTATTGCAAAACTACTATAAAAATGTCTTGACATGGTATAAAAAATCGTGCATAAGCGAATACAAATGTTGCATTGCGCAAATTTTCTTATGAAATGCACTGTTTTTCATGTTTTTATCACTAATTTTGTGATGAGTCAAAAAATTTAATACACCATGAATAAAATCTATGCCATAATATTAATGGTAATATTTCCGATATTGCTGGCAGGCTGCCAAAATAAAAAAGTTTACCGTATCGGAGTTTCGCAATGTAGTGAGGATGACTGGCGACGTAAGATGAATGACGAGATCGAGCGAGAGGTCATGTTTCATAATGACGTGGCTGTGGAGATAAGGTCGGCTGACGATAATAACGAAAAACAGATAGCCGATATACGCTATTTCATGGATAATAATTTTGATATTATCATAGCTGCTCCGAATGAAGCTGATGCGATAACCCCGGTCATAAAAGAAGCATACGAATCAGGAATACCCGTACTTTTGTTTGACCGTAATATAAATGGTGACTCGTTTACAGCTTTTCAGGGTGTTGACAATGTGGGTATCGGTGTTTCTGCCGCACATTATGCACGTCATCTTACCGGTGATGGTGGAAAAGTAATCGAGATTCATGGGTTGAAGGGTTCAACGCCAGCCATTGAACGGCATAACGGCTTCATTGCCGGAATTGAAAAAGAAGGTGCGTTGGAGTTGCTTGCAAGCGAGTTTGGCGATTGGAATTATGAGGACGCTGCCGTTGTGGCGGATTCGTTGCTAACAATTTATCCTGATGTTGATCTTATTTATGCTCATAACGACCGTATGGCAATAGCAGCATCCGACATGGCTAAAAAGCATGGGGTCAAACCATATATAATAGGTATAGATGCGGCTCCTGAAATCGGTATCAAGGCTGTGGCTGACAGTGTGATTGATGCCACATTTCTGTACCCAACTGAGGGACAGAAATTAATACGCACGGCGTTGGCGATACTGAAAGATGAACAGTATGACAGAATTGTGTCGTTGCCTATACCATCTGCCGTAGATAAATCCAATGCTGATATTTTGTTGCTTCAGTATGAGTCTCTTAAAGAAGAAACCTCGAAAATGAAGCTGCTTAAGACTCAACTTGACGACTATTGGTCGAAACATTCGTTGCAGACTACATTATTCTATGCGTCGGTTGTGATTCTGATGCTTTTGTTCGGATTTCTGTTCTTGTTGCTAAGAGCTTTCTGGCAGCGTAAACGTCATCAAAAAATATTGATGGAGCAGAATAAATTATTGGAGGAACAGCGAGATTTGCAAAAGTCGCTTAACGAGCAACTTAATGAGGCAACTCAGTCGAAATTAGTGTTTTTTACAAATGTGTCGCACGATTTGCGTACACCTCTGACACTTATAGCGGAGCCGGTGGAGCAGCTTGTTAATGCTGAAAACCTTACCACTCAGCAGCATACGTTGATAAAGATAGCTGACAAAAATGTGAAAATACTACGTCGTCTCATTAATCAGATCCTGGATTTCAGAAAATACGAGAATGGGAAATTGAATCTACATCTTACAGAGGTGGATTTCGGTGCATTGGTGTCGGAATGGGCTGAATCATTCCATACATTGGCACGTAAGCGAGATATAAAGCTATCGGTGGAAACTCCTGAGCATGAGGACCTCATGCTTGCGATTGATGTTGAGAAGATGGAGCGTGTATTTTTCAACCTGATGTCAAATGCGTTCAAATACACTCCTGATAATGGCAAAATAGATTTCAGATGTGGTTGCGACGGAAGTAGTCTCACATTTTCGGTAAAAGATACCGGCACGGGTATCAGCGGAGAAGATATGGAGAATATTTTCGAACGCTTCTATCAGGTTGACAAGGTGCATCCTACAGGTTCAGGCATAGGATTGTCGCTTGTAAAAGCATTCGTGGAACTTCACGGAGGTGAAATTACCGTGAAGAGCGAATTGGGTAAAGGGTCCGAATTCACAGTAAGAATCCCTGTAAATCATGTAATGGTCAGGGCGGAAGAGCCACGGAAAACAACAGTCGAGGGTGATGTCCTTGCCGAGCTTGATAAAGTTGAGCCTGTGGTTTTAAATAATGAATCAGACAAACCGTTGCTTCTGATTGTGGATGACAATGATGATATCCGGAAGATGGTGAGCGAGCTGCTTAAAGATGAATACACCATAATAACCGCTCCGAACGGACGTGAAGGTGTAAGGCTCGCTGTGAAATATGTCCCGGATCTGATAATATGCGACCTTATGATGCCTGTTATGGACGGATTGCAATGTTGCCGTCTTATTAAGGATGAGGTGTCAACATCGCATGTGCCTATATTAATGCTTACGGCTTGTTCTATGGATGAGCAAAGAGTGCAAGGTTATGACAGCGGAGCGGACGACTATGTCTCGAAACCGTTTAACAGTAGTGTGTTGCGTTCGAGATGCCGTAATTTGATAGAGAACCGTAAGCGTATAAAAGACTTGTGGCAAAATAAAGGTAATGTGTCTGTGACCAGTGCGCCTGCTGAAGATTCTAAACCGAGAATTGTCAATGATGTTGAAAATGAATTTTATGCAAGATTCCTTGAAATATTTAAAAAGGAGATGGGTAATCCTGATTTAAATGTGGATATGATAGCATCGAAAATGGGGCTTGGACGCTCACAATTCTATAGAAAAATAAAGGCGTTGACAAATTATTCGCCGGTAGAGCTGTTGCGTAACCTTAGACTTAAACAGGCACGAGAGCTGTTGACCACGACTGAAAAATCGATCAGTGAGATTGCATACGAAGTGGGATTCTCCACTCCGGCATATTTCACACGGTGTTATCGTGAGGCATACGATGAAACACCATCTGAATTACGAGACAGAATTGCAGCCAAGTGAACTGATTTAAATTTTTATAAAATGTTAAACTAAGGAAGAAACTTATCATATCTTTAATCTTTGATATTCTTTTCGGCTGAATTATCGGCATCTCTTCGGTCACTTAGCTCGCTAAGCTCCATCATCGAGCAGATAATTCATCTCGAAAATAACATCAAATCTTAAAAAATAAAAAGCTTAAATCAGTTCAATAATAAAAATGTTGCCAAATATATGACTAATGTTGCATCAGCTGAAAATTAATAGCCGATGCAACATTAGTGCCATTCGAAAACACAATAGTGACATAACTTTGCGTCAGAAAATTAATCTAAACCAATCGAAAAAATTAACATGAAAAAAGCAATCCTTGGTGCGATAATGCTATTAATTATGTCAATAGCCGCACAAGCACAAAACATCACAGTTCATGGGACAGTTATTTCCGGAACGGATTCCGAACCTTTGATCGGAGCAAGTGTGATTCCTGAAGGTAAAGGGAGCGCAGGTGTGGCAACGGATATTGACGGAAAGTTTGAGTTAGCCGTGCCACAAGGTTCAAAACTTACCATTTCATACGTAGGTTTCAAGACGCAGACAGTGACAGCAGAACCTAATATGACTATCACTCTTTACGAAGACACAGAGATGCTTGATGAAGTGGTGGTAGTGGGATATTCATCAGAAAAGAAATCCGATTTGACAGGTTCTGTTTCTGTTGTAAAGATGAAAGATGTGGCTGACACACCTACCGGAAATGTTATTCAGGCATTGCAGGGTAGAGTGGCTGGTATGACCGTTACAACTGACGGTACACCCGGCGGTCTTAGCACCGGTACATCTATTCGTGGTGCATCATCATTCCGTAGTGATGCCAATGGACCTCTATATGTGATAGATGGTGTGATGACACGTGAAAATCCCGGTACGATATTGAACAGCAACGATGTTGAATCTATCCAAGTGCTTAAGGATGCCGCATCGGCTTCAATATATGGTGCGCAAGCAGCCAACGGTGTTATCATAATTACTACCAAACGTGCAAAGAAAGGTGAGGCGCATGTGACTTTTGACGCTACTCTTACTATGCAGACTTATAATAGCGGTCTTGATCTTCTGGATGCTTACCAGTGGGGCGATGTGTATTGGTCGGCTTATAAATATTCTCATAATGGTGCGACTCCATCATCGGCTATATATGGTAATGGCGCAACCGCTAAACTTCAGACTTATAAAAACCTTAACGGTGTGGATGTGCTTCCTCAGACTACCGACTGGGAAGATGAGATCCACCGCACAGCCTTGATGCAAACATACAGCATCGGTCTTTCAAAAGGTGCTGAGAACGGATCTTCGTCAATGTCTTTAAGCTGGCTTGATCATGACGGTATAGTGAAAGGCTCGGATTTCCAAAGAGTAAATTCACGTTTCAGCTCTGACTATGGCTTCCTTAATAACCGTCTGAGAGCTGGTGGCAATGTGGCTGTAAACTGGTGGAGAGCTCACTATATGCCTGACGGAGCAGAGGAAAACGCAGTTAAGCAGCACCCGGCAAAAGCTGTATATGATGAATCGGGCGTATATGTTGATCAGATTAACGATGTACTTGGTGATGCGCCTAATATGATGCGCCTGATTGATAACAATAAGCGTAACAAACATGAATATTGGCGTGTATTCGGTAATGCTTACTTGCAGATTGAGCCGGTCAAAAACCTTATTCTAAAGACCAATTTCGGTGTGAATTTCTATAATGAAACGAATAAGACATTTGAGCCTAAATGGCTACGTGACGAAACCAATAAACTGACACAATCTACAGCTAAAAATACCGACTGGGTATGGACTAACACCGCTCAGTATAACATAGATTTCGGCAAGAACTCAGTGATGGCTCTCCTTGGTATAGAGTCTAAGAGATACCATAATGAAAATTTCTTTGGCTACGGTACAGGTCTTGAGATTGAGGATTCTGATTATCTCTACCTAAGCAATGTGACATCCAACAAGAATGTCGGAGCCGGTGCTTCAAACTATTCGATGTTCTCAGGATTCGGTAAATTCAATTACACATACGACAATAAATATCTCCTTTCAGTGACAGTGCGTCGAGACGCATCCTCACGTCTTTCTCATGACCACAACTATGATTGGTTCCCGGCAATTTCAGCCGGTTGGCGTATCTCGCAGGAGAATTTTATGGAGAGCACTCGCACATGGCTCTCTGACTTCAAAATTCGCGGATCATGGGGTATAAATGGTAATGACTTGATTGACAATGAAGCATTCTATGCTAAATATCTTATGAGCCTTGACCGTGGTAGCTATAATATGAATGGCGACGGTGTAACACTCTCACCCGGTGCATTCCGTATCCGTACCACCAATCCCGATCTGAAATGGGAAAAGACTTATCAGACAAACTTCGGTTTTGATGCCGGTTTCCTTAACAATCGCTTGACCGTATCTCTTGACTATTTCTTCAAGGAAACAAAGGATATGCTTGTTGAAAAGCCTTACATTGCTACAATCGGTGAAGGTGGTTACTGCTGGTATAACGGTGGAGAAATGACAAACAAGGGCTTCGAAGGTCAGATTAACTGGCGTACAAACGTAAATAAGGATTTCAGCTATGAAGTGGGATTCAATTTCACAGTTGCGAAGAATAAGGTTACAGACCTTTTGGATGATATATACTATTCATACGGCGGCGGTTATGCCGGACATTCGCTTGTCGGTCAGGCACTCGGTTCATGGATGGGATTTAAGACTGATGGAGTGTTCCGCACACAGGCTGAAGTTGATGAATATTGTCAGAAATATCAGGTAGAGTTCGGTCGTCCTGCTGTTGGACGTGTGAAATACGTGGATGCCGATGGCGACGGTAAGATTAATTACAATGACCGCACATGGCTTGGATGTGACCTGCCAAAGGCGCAGTTCGGATTGAATATTGGCGCAAACTGGCGTGGTTTTGACATGAATATGTTCTTTAGCTCAATAATCCGTGACGCTTTCAACAATTCCAAGTATTACACCGACCTTTTCCAGTGCTGGAATGGTAATCATGGAAGCCGTCTGCTCACAGCAGCTAACGCATACGATAGATTCTTGCAGACAGGTGTGTATGATTGTGACACTCCGGCTCCCACGACCGATAATTCAAACAATGAACATGAAGTTTCGGAATTTCATATTGAGAATGGCTCATTCCTTCGCATGAAGACTTTGACACTTGGATACTCATTACCTGAAGGGATTCGCAGCAAACTGAAAATGTCAAACGCACGAATCTATTTCCAAGCGCAGAATCTCTTTACCATCACAAACTATTCGGGTGCTGATCCCGAGGGTCTCGGTTATCCTTACGCATTGCCTCGCCAATATACCGTGGGTTTGCAGTTCGGTTTCTAAATCTTAACATCTTAATATCTGACATTAAATAGAAATAACAATGAAAATCAATAATATACTATTCTCGCTTGGGCTTTCGGCATTACTTTTCAGCTGTAGTGATGATTTCCTTGAAAATAAACCTCAGGGCAGCCTTTCAGACGGTGTGATGACATCGCAGGCAGCGATAGATCTTCTCGTTAACTCGGCATACGCATCTCTTTCAGGCTTTACTAATGAACAGGGTGATCCTTGGGTGCGTCCGACTTCAAACTGGAGCTTCGGAGAAGTCCGTGCCGACAATGCTTACAAAGGTGGCGGCGGTGAAGGCGACCTTTGGGACATACATGCGATGGAGACTTTCCAAGTACAGTCAAACAATGGTAACCTCGATGGTAAATGGTTTAATCTATACAGCCAGATTTCACGTTGCAACGCCGCTCTAAGGGTGCTTAACAATGCTGATGAAAATGAGGTAACTGTTAAGGCATCACGTATAGCTGAGATGAAAGTGCTTCGCGCTCATTTCTACTTTGAATTGGTACGCCTGTTCAATAAGGTTCCATACATGGATGAGAACCTTCCTGAAACTGAATATGTGAATGTTCCCAATGACGAGTTCACTCGTGAGGAGCATCTGGCTCGTATTGCTAAGGATTTGATGGATGCAGCGGAGGATCTTCCTGAAAGACAGCCTGAAGTGGGACGTATAAACCGTAACATAGCTCTTGCATACGCTGCTAAGGTGAAGCTTTATCAGGCTTACGAGCAGGATCCTCAGACCCACGCTGTAATTTCTATCAACAAGCCGCTTCTTAAAGAGGTTGTGACTCTCGTGGATCGTCTTCAAGGTTATGACTTGCTCCCTGATTTCCAAGGTTTGGATCTCATAGCTAATGAAAATGGTGTTGAATCAGTGTTTGCGATACAGTACTCAATGAATGACGGCTCAGGCGATGCCGGACGTGTCAACTGGAGCAATCTGCTTAACTCTCCCGGCGGTAACAGCCCTTACCACGGAGATGGATTCTTTCTTCCTTCACAGGATTTGATCAATGCCTATCAGACTGACGAGAACGGCTTGCCGGTTTTCGATTATCAGTCGCGTCCCGACTATGGTGTGGTTACTTTTATAGATGATGAGCATCAGACTTTGAGCAACGTAGAGCCAAATGTGGATCCCAGACTTGACTTTGTGGTTGGTCGTCCTACCATTACTTATAAAACATATCCCACTACTCCTTGTCAGTCATGGGTTCGTGACCGAGGCGTATACGGACATAACTGCGCAAAGCGTTTTTGGGTGTCTCCCGAATCTTCTGATATGTATCAGGGGTGGCCATGGGGCGCTTCTCAGCTGAACTGGCAAATTATCCGCTATGCCGACATGCTTTTATACAAGGCAGAAGCCTTGATAGAACTCGGTGAGAATCTTGATGAGGCTCGTAATCTGATTAATCGGGTAAGACAGCGTGCCATGAATAGTTCGTATGTGAAGGATTTCAATGACCGTAGCAAAAATGCGGCTAACTATAAGATAGGGTTGTATCCCGCTCAAGGTTGGAATCAGGATTATGCCCGCAAGGCTCTTCGCACTGAAATGCGACTTGAAAAAGCATTGGAAGGCGAACGTTATTATGACCTCGTAAGATGGGGTATAGCCAAGGATGTCATGACTGCATATTTCAATGCTGAAAAAGAGACAAGGATATATTATCAGGAAGCGAAATTTGATAACGGTGAGGAATATTTCCCAATACCGGTAGCTCAATATAATTTCTCACTGGGTAAGTATACTCAGAATCCTGGTTATCCGTCATTTTAACTAAGGTAAAGATTGTTTTTAGGTTTTAGTGTGGGGGATGTCTGACATGGCATCCCCATTTATTTAGAACAGACTATTTTAATGATATGAGAACTGTCAAATTACTGACCTTATTGTTTATTATTTCCCTGAATGTCTCTGCTTCGGATACGACTTTGTATCAAGAGAAATATAGACCGCAATATCATTTTACTCCGGCTCACCGATGGATTGGCGACCCGTGTGGATTACTAAAATTTAACGGCAAATATCATGCTTACAGCTGGGGTGGGGCAGAGAGCACTGATCTTGTGCATTGGAAAGAATTAAATGACCATGCCATTAAAGGTGTGCCAAAAGGTATATCTACATTTACAGGAGGGGGCGTGGTTGATAAGAAGAACTCAGCGGGATATGGAGAGAATGCGTTTGTCGCTGCTTTTACCTCGTATGATGAACAGACTAAAAAACAGTCACAGAGCATTGCTTTCAGTCGTGACGGCGGTGTCAGTTATCAATATTATGACCTTAATCCGGTTATCGACATCTGGAGTACTGAATTTCGTGACCCGACAGTGATATGGGATAAGAAAAATAACCGATGGGTTATGCTTGTGGCGAAAGCTTTGGAAAAGAAAGTTGCGTTTTACGGCTCTGACGATTTAAAGCATTGGACTTGGCTTAGCGAATTCGGTCCAATGGGCGATTCTGAACGTTCATGGGAATGCCCTGACTTATTTCAGGTTAGTGTGGACGGGAATCCTGATAATAAAAAATGGGTATTGCTGGTGTCTGTGAATTGGGCGCAGGAACAATATTTCGTGGGCGAATTTGATGGCACTACGTTTATCCCTGATAAACCCGACAGTGAACCTCTATATGTAGATCATGGACTGGATTATTATGCCTCACGTGTTTTTCAAGATTATGACGATGAAAATTCACCTGTATACACTCTTGGGTGGGTCAACACATGGGACTATGCAAACTTTGCTCCAACCGAATATGGTAAAGGTATTTGGTCTATACCTCGTGAATATAGGCTGAAGAGTTCTCCGGATGGTATAAGATTGGTACAAATACCTGCAACGCAGTTGGAGATACTTCGTTCGGAGCCAATTAAATATGCTAAGAGATTAAAACCCGGCATCACACAGCTCCCGTTTATCTCAGGAATGGGAAACACGTATGAAATGGATGTTGAATTTAGCTATAAAGACGATAAAGCTTTTGGACTTTATCTTTGTGAAGATGAAGGGCGGAAAGTAGAAATCAAATATGACCCTGCTTCCCGGTATCTCACATTGGATAGGACAAACGTTTCAGATGTCAGAATTCCGAAATTTGAGCGAATTTCAAATTGTAAGATTACCGGTGGTGACGGCAAACTCAAACTTAGAATCTTTGTGGATAAATCGACTGTTGAACTGTTTGTTAATGACGGTGAGAGGGTGCTGACTATGCTTACCTTCCCTTCAGAATCACAAACCGGTGCGTCCCTGTATTCCCTCGGAGGAAATGTGGATGTGAAAATGACGGTTTGGAAACTCGATTCGATTTGGCAATAATTGATTTTGTGTAATAATTAGGTAATAGAAAGAATTACCTCTGCCACGGAGACTGTGACTGACAGAGGTAATTTATTCATAAATGAGATTATGTCACAAATTTTTCGATTTATGCACCACCTTCACCGTTGTAATAGGTTGTGATTACAGAATCTGTGTCGTAGTTATGTTCGATCCATTGACCTGTCTTTTCGCCATTGGAATACTTGCCTTCTATGGTGTAATATAATTTCCCGTTGCGGGTAAGCTCGTTGGTGTATACTCCGTTTAGTACTCCGTTTTTATAGTGACGCACAATTCGTGAATGTGTGTCATTCCCGTTATCGGCTATTTCCCATTCTTCACCTTCCTTCTTGCCGTCAATATAATTTGTTTGGAATACCTGCTCGTTGGTAGTGTTGTCATAATGCTGTTCCACTCCATGCTCCACACCCATACGGTATTCTTTTTTTGAGGCTATATTTCCGTCCCTAAAATAACCTATTACAGTGCCGTCTATTTTACCGTTTGCCATTGGCGTTTTCTTTTTGACTACTCCTCCGCCATAATATTCGGTAAACATCCCTTCGCGTTTCCCTTTGACATACTTACCGCTTTCTCGTAGCTCCCCGTTGCGGTAACGATTGTAATCGCCATCGATAATGCCATTTTTTAATGTCACCATTTCCACGTTGTGACCACGTTTTATTCGATAGTCACCTTTTAACGGTTTCCTGGATTCTCGATCATAATAGACAGTGCAATTGTTCCCGTCAACAATGGTTAACAAATCTCTCCTATCCACAGCTTTTTGAGCCGATACAGAAACTATCGACAGCAAAACAGACATAATTGCTATTATCCGCTTCATAATAGTTTGTATTTAAAGTTAGTGATACACAAAAATACGTATTTTATGGTATATGTGGAAAATGTGATGTAATGTTTTTTAACATAAATATAGCATTTGACATACATTCATGCCGAATTTACCCATCGTTTATAAGTAGCAATTTCAAAAAATACAAAAAGAAGAGTTAAGGAGAGCGACCATTGGATGAAGTTGCCACCTTGATTTTACCAAAAAATTCAGATTTTATTGTAACTTTGCCTTATCAATTATTTTTAGCAACCCATTCATTATTAATAATTACTTAACTCGAACATAACTCTTGACAATTATGAAAAAGATAATCCTCTCCCTATCAGCTATGTTGTGCTGGTCGCTGTCAATCGCACAGACTAATGTTTCTTCCGGTTTTCAGGAGCTTGATGAATGGGCGAATCAATGTCTGACCGACCGTCCTTTTGCTTTAGGCTATCCCGGCAATTATGACGGAAAACTTGATGGATTTTATCAATGGTATACTGCCAATAAATTGGGAAATGTGTTGATAAACAACGCCGGAAATCCATTTGATAATAGCGGTGCGCTGTCATCCGCAAAATTTGAACGTGATGTCATAGAATTTTTTGCCCCTCTATATGGCTTCGACCTGAGCGATCTATGGGGAATCGTGACTATGAGCGGAACTGACGGTAACAACCACGGCATATATTACGGCGTGAACTATCTCAAGAACAAGACGGGGAAAATGCCGGTTGTTTATGTCTCTGACGAAGCACATTATAGCAATTACCGCCTTTGCGACGTTCAACATCTTGATGTGAGACTTGTGAAGAGTAACGACATGGGACAAATGATACCTGAAGAACTTGAAAACTCGCTCGACCTCACACGACCGGCACTGATTATATATGCGATGGGGTCTACATTCAAAGGAGCAATTGATGATCAGAAGGTGCTTCAGGAGGTTTTCGACCGTCATCCGGAAATAATGGTATATCGTCATGTCGATGCTGCTCTTTTCGGCGGATACCTACCATTCACCGATTATCGCGATTTGGTAAGCCGCAAACAGATGCATTTCGAATCAATCTCTATCAGCGGACATAAGTTTTTCGGCATAGACAGTCCTTGTGGTCTGTTTATAACAACCAAAAATATCTATGATAATCAGAATTCTTTTGATGTGCCATACCTTAATGCCAATATGCGCATGATAAGCTGCTCACGTTCAGGCACCGACCCGCTTAAATTCTGGTGGCTAATGAAAACCATAGGCATTGACGGATGGACGGCACAGGCTGAGAAAATGATGGACAATACAAAGTATCTGGTGTCGGAACTGCAACGTATTGACTGGCCCTGCTGGAATAACACTTACAGCAATACAGTGTTTTTCCGTCGTCCGAGCGACGAACTTATAACTAAATACAACCTTGCCAACAGTTTTGACGAGCGTTTTGGCGGCAATCTGTCGCATGTTGTTGTAATGCAGCATGTCACACGTGAAATGATAGACCTATTCATCGCAGATTTGCAAAAAGCCAAATAAACACAGCCTTTAGCCTTTTGTCAGCGTATCCACACTCATATTATACTCGCTGGAAAAATTCGCTGATCAAAAAGTATAGCCATGAACCCTGAGTTTCTGCGAGTTTGACGGCATAACGCTGTAAAACGCTGAACGGCAGACGGCTCACTCACTGATTTTTCAATCGTGAGTCATTTGCCTCACGATTGGGGTGACTCACGCATTACTCACGCTTATGCTCCGAAAACCGCCGTATTCTGCCAGATAGAGCAAAAAGAAAAACGCTGGAAATCAAGTGATTTTCAGCGTTTTGCGGTGGAAATTCGGACTTCCTTGTGATCCGCCTGGTGTCGGATATTTTACACTCAACTGAGTTGATTTGTAGCGTTTTATCTTTCGTGTCCATATTCCTGACCACGAATTGCACACGGCATGAATTCATCGGTTTTCCATGATTTGCCATGTGGATGCGACCGGGACCTCTGTCCCGGAAGGTGATTGAATGTCCTCTTTCACACCGCAAAGATAGCCGTTTTTATTGGTTCGGACACCATTTTCGATGTTAAAAATCGTGATTTTTGATTCGATTATTTCAATTATGCGGTCTTATATGGCGCAATTTGATTTTAGATTTGGAGGAAAATGCCCTAAAACGAGAATTAAAACCGCTATAATCTCAATTTTGATTTTGTGATGCGACGGATTTTCACTATATTTGCGCCATTAAAATGCATCGGATATGATACAAGAGCTGAAAATACGTAATTTCAAGTCGTTTCGCGATGAAGTGGAATTGAGTTTTGAGCCGTCGACAGACGACCGTTACAACAGTGTGGTCACGATGCCTGACGGCGTGAAGCTGTTGCGCTTTGCAGTGGTGCTCGGCGCAAACGCCAGCGGCAAATCAAATCTGCTTGAAGCGATTGAGTTCCTGCGAGGTTTCTGGAACACACTTCCATCCACCAACGATGACGGTACGGATGTGCAGCCATTCCTGTTACGCGAAGATGCGCTGTCTTTCGACACGGAATTTGAACTGAAATTCTATGCTGACGGTCTGCGCTATTGGTACAAACTCAAGGTAAATCCTGAAAAGGTCTGCCATGAGTCGCTCTTCGTCTATCTCACCAACCGCCCGACAAAGGTGTTCTGTCGCGAGGATGTCGGTGGTATATCCAGGTTGAATTTCAATCCGGCTGTCGTCAGACTCTCTCAGGCGGAGGTGGACGTCATGACGATGAACTGTCTCCGCAATATGTCGCTGCTGGCTACCATGAAGAAGGTGAATGTCTCGGTCGCATATCTTGACAATATGCGCCGATGGATTGACAGCCGTATTCTTCCATTGCAGAGCGGTTCGCTTTCCTCTCTTTCAAATGATGCGAAAAAGCATATAGCGGACAGTGAGGATTTCCGCGAATATCTTCTGCAATTCGCAAAGGAGGCAGACTTCAATATCTCGGATATCAGGATTCAGAAGATGGCGGCTCTGTTCGGCCATAAGGTCGAGAATGCCGGCGGTTCGCAGGATTATATACTCCCTGAGGCTTGCCAGAGCACGGGCACAAAGCGGATGGTGGAACTGGAGTCTCTGATCTACGAACAGCTCAACCGTCAGGCTTTCCTTTGCATTGACGAGATTGAAGCCTCGATGCACCCCAACCTGATGGAGTATATCCTGTCAAAGTTTGTCAATACTCCGGACAATCAGTCTCAGCTTCTTGTCTCGACACATTATGATCCGATTCTTAAAGACATCGACGACATTTTCGGCAAAGACTCCGTATGGTTTACAGAAAAAGGGAAGGACGGCAACTCGCAGTTGTTTTCGCTGGTTGATTTCAATGGTCTAAACAAACTCTCATCTATCCACCGCGCTTATATGAACGGTCGTTTCGGCGCACTTCCCAACGTATTGTAATCATGGCAAGAAGAATCAAAGAGCGTAAACTCAAAAATCCGGCGATTACAATCATCGGCGAGGGTGCTACCGAGCGCTACTACTTCACACACCTGAAACTCCTCAACGGCTATAACTACGTCTGCAAGCCCCGCAACTTTGCCGAGCAGAACATAGATGACATTCAACGGCAGGTGGAACGGGTACTCGCTGATGACGGGATAGCCGTATGTGTATTCGATGTGGATGTAACCCGCATACATCCGGCTGACAAGGTCAAATTCGACGCCATGCGTCGGCGTTATGCCGGTAATCCGTCTGTAATCATCTGTGAGAGTATGCCGTCGATTGAGTTCTGGTTTCTTCTCCACTATCTCAATACCAATCGCTATTTCGCTTCATCTGATGATGTGATTGCCCTGCTCCACAGATTCATGCCTAATTTCAGCAAACAGCAGTCATTCCTGTCCCGCGACAATTGGGTAGCCACACTATTGGCCGACAACAAACTTTCAACAGCCATCTCCAATGCCATTGCGATTGGAGACGAAGGAGAATCATATTCCAACCTTCATAAGTTATTCGCGTTTCTTAATCCATAAGGCGAATCACAAAATACCATAACGTAATTCCCGGTTATTCCCATACAAAATATTGCGATTAAGCACCGTTGGAGGTACAAATTTTTGCGATTATAACCGTAATTTTTACAAAAAAATGAGTTTGGAACATAGGTAAAGCGATGGGACGAGTGGCGGCGGTGCATTTGTCATGTCGGCATAGCCGTCAATAATGTCAGGGGCAAGCCCTGACATCCTTGACCGCCATTCCGACAACGGCGGAGGGCGACACCGCAAGATCCAACACGAAACCTATGCCACCATACCCTTACGGGTGGTGACTCCGGTCACGCTTATGTCTCATGCCGTGCCTTGATGCCTCCGCAAGTTATTTTCACCGCCGTCACTCCACCCATCGTTTGATTCCGCGCCATTGTCACGAAGACAGTGGCGTTCCGTTTTTCTACACGCCACAGACTTCTCCTTTGGGCGCTACAAGATGTGTTCCGCAAAGAGACCTCCGTTATCCTCATTTTGCCAAAAATCTCTTTGCGAGGCAAACCTCTGAAACTACCGCCCCAGGCGGCGCTATTCTTTACTTACGGTCTTTCTCGCTTCTCAGCAGCTTGTTTATGGTGGAGACCATGCAATCGTTGAGAACCACTTTAAGGTCGTGGTCATCAGTGATGTCGAGTTCCCCCTGCTCGGTGAAAATCCCGATCAACCGTTTCCTGAGTATGTTGAAGGACTCCCCGAAAGGAATCTGACGCACTTCCTGCCAGTACTCTGTGACAATATCGCCCCACAATACTTTCAAGGCGGCTTTCTCTTCCTTGCAGAGTTTCTTGTATTTCTTATGTTCCGGCTCTATACGCGGTATTATGTCGATGTCGGGATTGAACATATCATATCCCATGTCACCGAACAGTTCATCATCATAATATTCGTCAACAACCGGAATATCAGGGTCGATTTCGACCCCTTTCTTTTTCTTTGACATACACGCCTTGCAGATATGCTGTGCGTGACCCTTGCCACTGAATTTCTCATTGGCTTTATACTCTCCGCATATCCGGCAGTAATGTCCTTGTCGTTTCTTCTTTGCCATACACAAAATTAACGATTTATCCTCGGTTTTGTATGTCCGGCAACTGAAATATTCTCATGCGGATTTGTCAATATCAGGAATAATCACTAACTTTGTAATTGATGATATTTAATCAGTATTTGCATAGATATGGATAATTCAGATAATATGTTATCAGTATTAGACGGTTTTACGCTGCCTGATGCGGACGATGTGGCCCGCAAGATGGCGGATGACTTCCGCAAGAGGCGTGTGGAGCGTGGCTTGACACGGGAGACCGTGGCTGAGAAATCAGGTGTGGCTCTTGCCAACATAACACGCTTCGAGCAGAAAGGACTTATATCACTGAAGAATCTGATACTCCTTGCAATCTCGATGGATTATCTGCAAGAAGTGCGCGACATTTTCGCCGCTCCAAAGTATTCCACAATGGAAGAACTCACTCAGATACGTAAGAATACCGGCAAAAAGAAAGCATATAGCCGTAAAACCCGCACCGATGAAGAAGATTGACCGTCTTTCCGTGAAATATCACGACCGCAATGTCGGCACGATGTCGCTGACACCCGACGACCGCCTGTGCGTATTTGAATACGACAGGGAATGGCTTGTAGACGGCTTCAGTATCTCTCCGCTGGAGTTGCCGTTGAAACCGGGCATGTTCATAGCCAAACCGACACCGTTCAACGGTGATTTCGGTATTTTTGAGGACAGCCTTCCGGATGGTTACGGACGTTATCTGCTTCACAAGGCTCTGCTTCGCGAAGGTATAAATGACTCCGATTTATCGGCACTCGACAGACTTAGCATTGTCGGCAGTGGTGGCATGGGCGCGCTGACGTATGCGCCCGTCTCGAATATCGTTACAGGCGAAGAGACCGACGATTTCGACATGCTCCAGCAAAAGGCATTGGAGGTGCTTCGGGAACGACAGGATGATGATGCCGAACTTCTGCTTTTCAACAGCGGCAACAGTGGCGGGGCAAGACCGAAAGCGGTGTTCTCGGACAGTGACGGCCACTGGCTTGTGAAGTTCCGGCACACGTATGACCCCAAGAATATGGGTGAGCAGGAATATATCTACAACGAGACAGCGCGAAAGTGCGGGATAACGGTTCCGGATTTCAAACTGGTCAATGGCAAATATTTTGCCTCACGCCGTTTTGACCTGACGCAATCCGGAGAAAGACTGCATACCGCCACAGCCGGAGGACTACTTTGCATATCCCTTGGCAATCCGATTCTTGACTACAGCAATCTGCTTGCACTGACAGGTTTTCTGACACAGAACCCGAAGGATGTCGAGGAGATGTTCCGGCGCATGGTGTTCAACTATCTTACCGACAACAAGGATGACCACTGCAAGAATTTCAGTTTCATTGTGCGCTGTGACTCTTCGGGTAAATGGCGATGGCACATAGCCCCGGCATACGACCTTACTCTATGCACCGAAGGTTACAACGGCGAACACGCCACATCGGTCAACGGAACAGGGCATCCGACAATCTCGGATTTCATAACCGTCGGCACCAAGATAAAACTGCCGGAAACGGTATGCCGCAGGATAATAGAAGAGGTGGCCGACAACTGCGGCAAACTTCTCAGATACAAAATCAAATAATCCATCTTCCGGGTTATTGTCATCTTTGACACCCAAATTCCCCTGTTATTCTTGGGAACCAAAAAGATTGTTCATAAATCCCATGAAACGTATGTCCTTTGCCGAGGGGCGTTTAACACCCTGTAACGCCATGTCGAGGAATGGCTTGTATAACGGGGCAAGCGACTTTCTCACCTCGTCCGGCATGAACATGGTCCATGTCCCGGCGGGAACATCATCGTATGTCACCACCAGCCCGAGCTTCTGGAGCATATAGTAACTTTTGCGGGACTTGCGGGTCACACCTTTGTCAGGTCCCGCCTGCACAATCTCGTCCAACAGCTGAAGCTCCGCCTTCGCCAGCCTCGTGACAACCTCCATCGGGTTCTCCAGAACTTCATCCGAAAGCCTTTCAGCCGTCTTCTGTTTCGTGTAGTTCGGACTGACCCACAGATCAAGTTTCTTCGCTATCTTCAGAAGTTGCTCCTTTGTCATCGCCACATAAATCTGAAACAACTCTATTCCGGTTGTCTGTTGCGGATTGTCGGTAATAATCAGTTTGTCCATAAAAACTTAACGCTTAGAGTCCATAAAAATTATGCAAGAGGGGCAGACTTCTCAGCCCGCCCCTCTCAGATATATAAAAAGAATTGTATCGCTTTGGTGTCAGGATTATGGATAGACAATCCCGGCTATTACAGCCCGAGCAGAACTCCCGGAAGATCAGCCCGGGCCAGCAGATGGTTACATGAGGAAATGTTCATATTGAATGACAGCGACCTGAGACCCACCATCTCTCCGATTTTTCCCAGCCAGTTGGATACCCTGTATTTAAGTGCCCTGTCCAGTTTTATTAGGGGTGAAGTCTTCAATGGGAACAGGGAATCCCAATGTCGGCTCTCATACTTTTTTATTACTGTCCGCTAAACCATAAAATAGTGAGTCCAACTTCTTGAACGGCAGAAGTTGGGCTTACTTTTTGTATATGATAAGCCCCCTCAGTAGTTTTCAAGGACTTCGGGGGGCGATTCCGAAGCTTCGGCGAGCATGATTTTCAGGTCTGCATCGGGCTGATTGAGGAACTTTTCGAGATTAAGGTAATACATCAGAACGATTCTTACGATTGTAGCCAGTCCCGAGAAGCTCCAATGCCTGTTCAAGGTGCTTTGCAAGACCGAGAGTAACAGATTGGCGATGAGCGTGACCCATATCTGGATTTTGATGGCGTTGGCACTTTCTCCGTAGAAATATCTCAGAGGGAAGTTCTGCTTGATCTGCTTGAAAAGAGACTCTATCTGCCAGCGGCGGCGGTATATCGCCACGATTGTCTCCAGCGGCATGTCGAAATCATTGGTCAGAAGCGATATGAGTTTTGGCTTCTTGCCTTTCTTGATATCGACGTATGTTATTATTCTGGCTATGTGGTTTATACCGTCTTTACGGAAAACCACGACCTGCTCACGATATTCCATAAGCCCCTGTGGAT